>JBGUIA010000001.1:0-4161 GCA_045112595.1 Prevotella sp.
TGGGAGACGTTTGCCGGTATCGACTGGACGGTTAATCGCAATGTCGACCTGAAGGTACAAATGTGTAATATACTTAACTATAAGGGCGTGACAGGCTCGATGATTGGTGCCGACCAGATTACCGATGAAAGCCAGATGATTGGCAAGTACTTTGTGGCTGAGCAGATTCGTCCGCGTGCCATTGAGTTCTCTGCAGCATTCAAGTTCTAATATTCAATAAACAAAGGAGTTAAATCCTATTATAATTTTCCAATCTCTTAAAAATTTACAATTATGAAAAAGATTCTTTTTGCACTTATGATGCTCCTTGCATCAACAGCAACGTTCGCACAGTCTTCAAGTGAAGAGTTCTTCCTTGGTAACTGGGATCTCTTCGTAGAAGGTCTCCCTACAGGTGATGCTCACATGCTTCTTGTCATCAAGAAGGATGAAAACGGTAAGCTCACAGGTACTATCGGTGGTCTTGACGGTAGCGCTACAAGCACGCTCACCAAGGTGGTTATTAAAGGCGAAACCCTTCAGGTTAACTTCCTCGGTGGTGGTTATGATGTTCCCATCTTCCTGGATCGCGAAGACGACGGCACTATTACTGGCAGCATGAACGACATGTTCGACTGTACGGGTAAGAAGATAGAAAAGAAGTAAGTTTTGTTTAATGAAGGGGAGTCTGTGCCTATGTGAGGCTGACTCCCCTATTTTTTTCCTAAAGCTATATATGAAACGAATCCTAACAATCGCTATTGCTGCTGCAATGCTTAGTATGTCGAATATACTGTATTGTAGTGCAGAGACTACTAAAGGCAGTCAGACATGGTTGAGTCCAACCATTTTCTCTCCGGCAAAATTCAGTACACCGGAACTAAAGTACGGTCCACTGACACGTTGGTGGTGGCCAGGAAACGATGTAGAGAAAGAAGAACTGAAACGCGAGCTGCAACTCTTTGCCGACAACCATTTTGCCGGTGTAGAGATACAGCCCATGTCGCTCGTCATGCCTACCAAAGGAAAAGGCAGGGCGGACCGCATCATGAGTTACGATACACCACTCTACTATAGTAACCTCACAACTGTTATGGAGGAGGCTCGCAGGTTAGGATTAATCGTGGATCTGACCAATGGCAGCGGATGGCCTTCAGGTGGTGCCCACATGACAGAAGAGGACAACAATCAGACGCTGGAGTACGGTATGATTACTGTTACTCCTAATAACAAAAAACCCGTTTCATTGCCTCGTGCCGAAAAAGGTGACCGACCGATGGCAAAGATTGTAGCCGTCCTCGCAGCCAAGAAATCTGGTGATGAGGGGCCTACGTTATGGCTCGACCAGAAGAGCGTTGTTGACCTCACCTCACAAATTAAAGATAGTGCCGTGGTCTTCGACACGCCGGAGAAAGACTGGCATATCATCACCTTCTGGCAGATGGCTGACATGGAAGCGCCTATGCTCATGGCGGCACGTAACAGTGGCTACGCTATGAACCACTTCGACTCCACCAAGGTGGTGAAGAACTATGAGCATTGGTTCGGTGAGCGCACAGGTTTGGCTCAGTATATGGGTGCGCCACTACGTTGTGCCTTTAACGACAGCTATGAGTTCCGTGCCGACCGTCATTTTACCGACGACTTTATTGCGGTTTTCAAGAAGAACCGTGGCTATGATCCTACGCCATACCTGCCAGCGAATATTTGGTATGGCTATAACAACATGTACTATCGCATGGCCAATCCTGACACCAAGCCGTCGTTTGCCTTCTCTGAACAGGACTGGCGATTGAGATACGATTATGACTTGACACTGAGCGACCTGCTGAAAGCGCACATGCTGGAGGCTTCGAAGAGATATTTCGAGCCAAAGGGCATGCTGCACCGCACTCAGGCATACGGTCTGAATATGGACATGATGGCAATGGCCGGCAGTGCCTCCATCCCTGAGATGGAAACCATGCAGTTTGGTCTGAACTCAGAGTGTGGCTATAAGATTATCTCTTCTGGTGCACACCTCTACAACCGTCCTATTGTCACCTGTGAATCTGCCGTATATATCAACCGTGCCTTCCTGACAACGCCACAGAAGTTGCGCATGACGATAGACAAGATTCTGACCAGTGGTGTCAACCAGATTATCTACCACGGCACGCCATACAGCTACTTCCCTGACGGATACCCCAAAGAGGGATGGTACCCGTTCTACAATAGTGCCTTAGGGGTTAACTTCTCTTCTGCACTGAGCGAGACGAACGCGTTCTGGAAATACATGGACGATGTGAATACTTACGTACAAAGGGCACAGTACGTACTGAGAAGTGGCAAGCCGCATGCCGACGTGCTGATATACTTCCCGTTCCTGAACTATACCCATTACGTTCAGAACCCCAAGGAGCTGCTCTGCCGCGGTTACCTGCCTGATGTAGAACCGGTGCTGAAGAAGGGAGCTGAACAGGATCTCGATACTAAGGAAATAACAGAGTGGGTGACCAACGTCATGCCGCTCATTGACAAACTGAATGCTTCCGGCGTAACATGGGACTGGATTAACGATGAGTCGTTACAGGCGCTGCGTAACGGAAAGGGCAACACACTCGATGTACGCGGTAACCAGTATCAGGGTCTGATACTCTACCATGCGCCATTCATACAGCTTGCCAGTGCGCAGAATCTCAAGACTGTGGCAGAGAAGGGTGGCAACATCGTCATCATGGGTGAGGCACCTACGGTTCAGCCTTCGTATAAGGATTACGAGCAGAACGACCGTCTTACTGCTGAGACTGTAAAGGCCATGATGAAGTTTTACAACGTCAAGTGCATCGGTAGTATTGGCAAACTGTCCTCTTGGATTCAAATGCTCACAATGCCAGTGCGTACATTATACAATGCTCCGACAATGCGTCAGACCCGTCGTATGATGGACGATGGCTCTGTAGCACAGTTCTACTGGAACGAAAGTGAATCTTGGCAAGACGTTACTTTCCTTGCAGACGAGAAATACGCATACGCCTACTGGATGAATCCGGAAAACGGGGTTATCGTCGAGGCGACCAAAGATGCCAAGGGAAGAATAATGAAGTACTTCGGCCCGCTCTCAACAGCATTCCTTCTTTGTACCAACCAGAAGATAAAGGAGGCGGAAAAGACTGCTGACAAGGTCAACAACTTTGCTTATTCAAAGGCTGTGGAGGTGGCAAGCATCAAGAATGCAGAAATCACCATTGATTCACTGAAGCTTGTAAATGAGGCCATAGCAGACTGGCGCGACATGGAGACGCTGGAATTCTGTGGTAAAGAAGCTACATATACATTCGATATTGACATACAGAAAGACAAGAAAGCAGAATATTACATCGATTTAGGAAAGGTATGCTATAGTGCGGAGGTAACTGTTAACGGACAGGAGGTTGGAAAACGCGTGTTTGCACCTTTCCTCTTCGATGTAACACAATATCTGAGAAAGGGCAGTAATACCATTACCGTCAAGGTGACTCCTTCGAAGTATAACGAGTTTGTGAAGCGAGGCCTGGACCGCGACCGGCTGTTCAAGATGCTGAAGGACTCGGGACTTGCCGCTCAGGGTATTCTCGGACCGGTACGTCTGTTGAAATTATAATCTAAAACGCTCATATAAACTATCATGATGAATCTTAAGACTGTATTATTATCTGCTGCCTGCATGATGACACTGGGTGTCTCTGCTCAGCCCAAGCTTACGAAAGCTACCATAAAAGATGTTGTCAAGGCCATGACACTTGACGAGAAAATAGAGTTCCTGCATGGCATCGGAATGCCTGCGGCATCGGGTTCCGGTCCTGTTACAGGTAGTGTACAAGGCAAAGTTCCAGGTGCTGCTGGTGAGACGCAACGTATGGAACGCTTAGGCATACCTGCCATCATCATGGCTGACGGACCTGCGGGCCTGCGTATCGACACCATTCGCAGTGGTGAGACAAGACGTTATTATACGACGGCCTTCCCTACAGGCACCATATTAGCATCTACATGGAATACCGCACTGGTAGAGGAGGTTGGTAATGCCATGGGTAACGAGACGAAGGAATATGGTGTTGACATTCTCCTGGCACCAGGAATGAACATACAGCGTAACCTACTCTGCGGACGTAACTATGAGTACTATTCAGAAGATCCTTATCTGACGGGACATATTGCTGC
>JBGUIA010000002.1:0-30065 GCA_045112595.1 Prevotella sp.
CTGTCGATGATAACGGACTGCTATACCAAGGAGATTATCAGCTGGTATGTTGGCGAGACGATGGAAGCCTGGTGCAGTGTAGAGTGCCTCATGAAGGCTCTTGAGACGCTACCCGTAGACGAGGTCGTTAATCTCATCCACCACTCTGACAGGGGCATCCAATACGTCAGTGCAGCATATACTTCGCTGCTTCTGGAGGCAGGCATCAAGATTAGCATGACTGAGAGCGGCGATCCTAAGGATAACGCCGTGGCTGAACGGCAGAATAATACGGTTAAGAACGAATTACTAAAAGATATCAAATTCCACTCCATAGGAGAGCTCAGAAGGGCGTTGGATAAAGCAATAGTCTTCTACAACAACGAGCGTCCACATATGTCGCTGAACAACATGACGCCACGTCAGGCAGCCTCTTGTATGGGCAAAATACAGAAGAAATGGATCAGTTACAGAGAAAAGTACCTCGAAAATTTGGAGATTCAAGAAGGAGCATGTACCTTTGCACCGCAAACCCTGAATATGATTGAACGGCTTTCCGCGAAGCCTATTCAACAAAAACAAGGGTTAAGAGAGAATGATTCAACTTCTGCCAGGGATTAGGATTAAGGTACCCAACAGGCATTCAACCTATGGCAGGGTTAAAGTAAAAACCATTCAACTTTTTCTAGGGTAGTACACAGCTTGCGTACTTCGTCACAGCGTCCCACGTCCCATCGTCCCATTAAGGTCGATGGGAATGTCGGACGCTAGGTGGATGGAGTACAAGGGTTATTAGTAGAAGTTAGTAATATTATAAATATTATTATATTATAATATAATAATATTCTTATAAGGGGGCCAGTGCACATGTCGAACATGCTTAATGGGACGTTGGGACGATGGGACGTGTGGCGCTTGAGGGATGAAGTTGTGCGTTAACAAATTTTTGCGCTACGGGGCGCGTTGGATTTGGAAACACGATGAAAATTTCGTACTTTTGCATTGTCAATGAGAACGACGGAATGGACGCGACAGGCACGGAAAATTATCGCCCTGGCCAAGCAGAAAATTCTCCCTGGGCAGGCCGCAAAAACGAAGTCCTATCAGCGACACGAGACAACAAACCTATGTTTAACTAAAAAACTTTACAAATTATGGCACTGAAAGTAAAAGCAGTTGAGAAGAAAATCAGGTTTTCGAAGACCGACGAAAAAAAAGAGCCAGATTTTATCTAACTCTTTCCTTTTGCTCTCGTGCGCTTCAGGATGGGGTTGAACCAACGACCCCCTGATTAACAGTCAGGTGCTCTAACCAACTGAGCTACTGAAGCAGGTTTTAAACTTGTAAGAGCGCTGCTATTTTTGTTTAGCGGGTGCAAAGGTACGGTAAAAATCTGAATCGTGCAAATTTTTTGGCGAAAAAATTCACGGAATGCGTATTTTTTTGTAATTTTGCAGGCAAATATAAGGAAAAAGATGATGAAAAGATACTTGATAATGTTGTTCGGCGCTTGTCTGATGGCACTGCCGACGAATGCCCAGGAGGTGAAGAATCATAACCTTGAGGTGGCGAAGAACTTGGAGATATTCAATGCGCTGTACAGGCATCTGGATATGATGTATGTCGATACGCTAGATGCCAACAAGGTGGTGACGGCGGGCATTGACGCCATGCTGAACTCGCTGGATCCATATACGGAGTACTATCCTGAGGAGCGCCAGAAGGAGTTGAAGCAGATGCTGACGGGCAAGTATGCGGGCATCGGAGCGCTGATTCGCTACCACCAGAAGCTGAAGCGGTGCGTCATTGACGAGCCGTACGAGGGTATGCCGTCCGCGGAGGTGGGTCTGAAGAAGGGTGACATCATCCTGCAGATAGACGATACGGTGATGACGGACAAGGACACGCGTTACGTGAGCAGTCATCTGCGTGGCGAGGCCGGTACGACGTTCGTGCTAAAGATTGAGCGTCCGTCGACGGGCAAGAAGATGACGTTTAAGATTACCCGCCAGAACATCAAGATGCCAGAGATTACATGGTATGGCATGTTGGACAACGGCATCGGATATATCAATCTGAACACCTTTACAGGCGAGCCCGCGAAACCTATGCGTCTGGCATTCCTCGACCTGAAGAAGCAGGGTGCGCAGAAGTTGATCCTTGACCTGCGCGGCAATGGCGGCGGTTCGCTGTCGGAATGTGTCGATATTATGAGCATGTGGGTGCCGAAGGGTCAGCAGATTGTAGAGACGAAAGGCAAACTGAAGCGTGCGAACAGCGAATACAAGACCCGTCTGGAGCCTATCGACACGGTGATGCCCATCGTGGTGCTGGTGAATCGTGAGACGGCATCGGCCTCGGAGATTACCAGCGGTGCCTTGCAGGACTTGAAGCGCGCCATAATAATAGGTACGCGCACATACGGGAAGGGCTTGGTGCAGATTCCCAACGTCGACCTGCCGTATAATGCGAACCTGAAGCTGACCACGTCGCGCTACTATCTGCCCAGTGGTCGCGGCATCGATATGAAGGAAGGTCTGAAGCCTGACATCGAGGTGAAGCCCGACACGCTGGCCAATATCACACTCTATCTGGACCGTCTGGACTCGACGGAGGTGATGTTCGACTACGTGACGGAGTATATTGCCAAGCATCCCACCATTGCTGCCGCCAAGGACTTCCACCTGACGGATGCCGACTACGACGACTTCAAGCAGCGCGTCATCAAGGGCGGATTCACCTACGACCAGCTGAGCAAGAAGCAGATGGACGAACTGGAGAAGGCCATGAAGTTTGAGGGCTATATGGACGATGCAAAGGCAGAATTCGAGGCCTTGAAGGCAAAGATAGACCACCACGACGTGGCCCGCGACCTGGACAAGAACCGTCAGGAGATCCAGCAGATGATAGAGCAGGACATCGTGTCGGCCTACTACTATCAGGGCGGAGAGCTGCAAGTCGGCCTGCGCAACGACAAGACCTTACAAGAAGCCGCACGTATTCTGACCACTGAGGGTGAATACGCACGGATACTGAACGGCGAAAAGGCGGAATAATCCCTTCTGCGGTCTCGTTGTAATAACGATTTTACGGAACGAGGATTTTCATTAGCTCCTTCATACCTTCGGAGGCGCCCTTCTGGATTTGTGTCACGTTGCCACCTGCACTGATGGGGTTGGGGTCGATGAGGTAGACGGGAACGCCCGGACGCACATAATGGATGAGCCCTGCGGCAGGATAGACGTTGAGCGACGTGCCGATGATGATGAAGATATCGGCAGTCTGAGCCTCCTCGGCAGCAGCAGAAATCATAGGAACGGCCTCGCCGAAGAATACGATAAACGGACGCAACAGCGAGCCGTCGCCAGCCTTCGTGCCAGGAGTGACCTCGCAGTTGTCAGGCGTCAGCAGTTGCTGATAGCGCGGATCGTCAGGGTCGTTGCTGGAACAAACCTTCATCAGTTCGCCATGCAGATGGATGACCTTCGAGGAACCAGCCTGCTCGTGCAGATTGTCGACATTCTGCGTCACCACCGTCACATCGTAGTTCTTTTCCAGTTCTGCCACCAGTTTGTGGCCCTCGTTAGGCTTCACACCCCAGCATTTCTTGCGGAGCATGTTATAGAAATTAGTCACCAGCGTGGGGTCGTTGAGCCATCCCTCGTGGGTAGCCACCTGCTGAACGGGATACTCCTCCCACAGTCCGTCAGCATCGCGGAAAGTCTTCAGTCCACTCTCCACAGACATGCCTGCACCAGTCAAAATTACTATCTTTTTCATACGCCAAAGTATTAAGAATGCACAAAATTAGTAATTTTTCTCGAATAATCGCATATAATTCGCGAAATATTTGTAACTTTGCAGCCGTTTTTTAAGATTACACATTATTAATATAGAGAAAAGACATGGATAAAGTAAGTTATGCTTTGGGTCTCGGCATCGGTCAGCAGCTGGCACAGATGGGAGCCTCGGAACTGAATATCGACGATTTTGCACAGGCCATCAAGGACGTGATTGCCGGCAATGAACTGAAGGTGAAGCACCAGGATGCCCAGAAGATTGTGCAGGAATTCTTTGCCGCCCAAGAGCAGAAAATCAACCAGCAGCGTCAGGAAGCCGGTAAGGCACATAAGGAGGCTGGTGAGAAATATCTGGCTGAGAATGCCAAGAAGGACGGCGTCATCACCCTGCCCTCAGGCCTGCAGTATCAGGTGCTGAAGGAAGGCAACGGCAAGAAGCCCAGTGCCAAGGACAGCGTGAAGTGCCACTACGAGGGTTTCCTCATTGATGGTACCGTGTTCGACTCGAGCGTCCAGCGTGGCGAGCCTGCCGTATTCGGACTGCAGCAGGTCATTGCCGGATGGACGGAAGGTCTGCAGCTGATGCAGGAGGGCGCCAAGTATCGTTTCTTCATCCCCTATCGCCTGGCTTACGGCGAGGGTGGTGCAGGTGCAAGCATTCCCCCCTTCGCAGCACTCATATTTGATGTTGAATTGATTGAAGTAATGTAATTTAATATTTTAAGAACAATGAAAAAGTTTACTTTTGCTGCTCTTGCAGCAGTTTCTGCCGTCATGATGTTTGCATGCGGCAATGGCACTCCGAAGGCTAACCTGAAGAGTGATGTAGACACCGTTAGCTATGCTATCGGTATGGCTCAGACTCAGGGTCTGAAGGAGTATCTCGTAGGTCGTCTGGGTGTTGACACCGCTTACATGGACGATTTCATCAAGGGTCTGAACGAAGGCGCTAACGCTGGTGACGACAAGAAGAAGGCCGCTTACTATGCTGGTATTCAGATTGGTCAGCAGATTAGCAACCAGATGGTGAAGGGTATCAACCACGAGCTGTTTGGTGAGGATTCTACCAAGACCATTTCTCTGAAGAACTTCATGGCTGGTTTCATTGCCGGTACTGTTGGCAAGGGTGGTCTGATGACTGTTGACTCTGCTGCTCAGGTTGCTCAGGATATGATGCGTGCCATCAAGGCTAAGAACCTGGAAAAGGAGTTCGGCGGTAACAAGGCAGAAGGTGAGAAGTTCCTTGCTGAGAATGGTAAGAAGGAAGGCGTGAAGCTGCTCCCCAGCGGTGTTCAGTACAAGGTCATCAAGGAGGGTACTGGTGCTATGCCTAAGGACACTTCTCTGGTAAAGGTTCACTACGAGGGTAAGACCATCGACGGTAAGGTGTTCGACAGCTCTTACAAGCGTAACGAGCCCGCTGACTTCCGTGCTAACCAGGTGATTAAGGGTTGGACCGACGCACTGGTTCACATGCCCGCAGGATCTATCTGGGAGGTTTACATTCCTCAGGAGCTGGCTTATGGCGAGCGTCAGCAGGGTACTGACATCAAGCCTTTCTCTGTGCTGATCTTCAAGATTGAACTGCTCGAAGTAGACGGTAAAAAATAATGCAGGAGACAAGACAAAACAAAATAGCGCGTCTGCTTCAGAAGGAACTGAGTGTTATCTTCCAGGAGCAGACGCGCTCCTTACATGGAGTCATGGTCAGCGTGACGAGGGTCAGGATCAGTCCAGACCTCAGCATCTGCACGGCCTATCTCAGCATCTTCCCTTCCGAGAAGAGCGAAGAGCTGATTAAGAATATCACGAAGAACGAAAAGCAGATTCGTTACGAGTTGGGCACCCGTGTGCGCTATCAGCTGCGTATCATTCCTGAATTGCGGTTCTTCATTGACGACTCGCTGGATTACATCGAGCGCATCGACGAACTTCTAAAAAAATAAGCTTTTAGCTTTTGGCCTTTAGCTTTTAGCTAATAGCCATCTGCTAACTGCAAATAGCCAATATGAACTTCCCGTTTTATATCGCACGGCGTTACCTCTTTTCGAAGAAGTCGACACACGCCATCAACGTCATCAGTGCCATCTCTGTCGTAGGGGTGGCAGTGGCAACGATGGCCTTGGTGGTAACGCTGAGCGTGTTCAACGGTTTTCACGACATGGTGGCGTCGTTCTTTACCCAGATGGACCCTCAGTTGAAGGTGATACCTGCGAAAGGAAAGACAGCCCCAACCGATGACCCTATCCTGACGAAGATTCGCCAGTTGCCACAAGTGGAGGTGGCTACGGAATGTATGGAAGACCAGGCGCTGGCCGTCTATGGCGACCGTCAGCTGATGGTGAAGGTGAAGGGTGTGGAGGACAATTTCGACAGCCTCACGCACATCCGTGAAATCCTCGAGGGCGACGGTACTTATGAACTCCATGCTGCCGACATGAACTACGGCATCCCCGGTTTGGGCGTCGCTTATTTGTTGGGCATGGGTTATACGTACGACAAGCCTTTGAAGATTTACGCTCCTAAACGTGAAGGGCAGCTCGATATGGCGAATCCGATGGAGGGCTTCGTCGAAGACGAACTCTACTCGCCAGGTGTCGTTTTTGCCATGAAACAAGGCAAGTACGACAAGAACTATATCCTTACTTCCGTCGCTTTCACGCGTAAGCTGTTTGCGCAGGACGGCATGTTGTCGTCACTGGAGCTGCGCCTGAAGGCTGGCAGCGATTTCGACCAGGTGAAGCGCGAGATGCAACAGTTGGCAGGCGACAAATACTACGTTCGCGACCGCTATGAACAGCAGGAGGACACCTTCCGCATCATGAAGATTGAGAAGCTTATTGCCTACATCTTCCTGACGTTTATCCTCATGATAGCCTGCTTTAACATCATCGGTTCGCTATCGATGCTCATCATCGACAAGCGCGACGACGTGGTGACATTGCGTAACCTGGGTGCATCGGACCATCAGATCACACGCATCTTCCTGTTCGAAGGACGTATGATCAGTGCCATTGGCGCAGTGATTGGTATTGCCATCGGACTGTTGCTGTGTTGGTTGCAGCAACAATATGGTATTGTGCGGCTGGGCTCGTCGGAGGGTTCTTTTGTTGTCGATGCCTACCCCGTCAGCGTTCATCCTACGGACATCATACTTATCTTCGTAACCGTCGTTGCCGTAGGATTCCTCAGCGTATGGTATCCTGTACGCTACTTCTCCAAACGTTTGCTGAATCCCAAAGAATAACGTCCACCGTTAAAGGCGCTATTCGTCAGGTATCAACCGATTGTCTATCATCCTATTCATATACTGCTGGATGATGGCTTTCAGTTCGCGTTCCATCTGACTTTGTTCAGCAACCAGCCCCTTCAGGTTGTGCTGCATCCAGTAGTCTGTCAGGCGATAGATGCCGATGGTTTGTTCGCCATCAAACTGTAGCACGTAGTCGCCCTTACAGTATTGATAGACCCCATCCAGATAGTTAACAGCCCATGTGTCCTTCGCAGGGGTATTGAACAAGTCACAGCCGAAAGCCATATACGGCTTCGAATAACCCACCGCCCCTAATATCGTGGGCAGGATATCCGTCTGCTGGGCAATGCCGTCGTGAATGCCTGGCGTCAGATGGCCGCTGGGGTCGTAGAAAATGATAGACGTGCTGAACTGGTTGATGCCGCTCTTATATTCGGCATGATTGCTGGCATTGGTATGGTCGCCTGTCAGTACAAAGATGGTATTTTTGAACCAAGGTTCCTTAGCGGCCTCAGCAAAGAAGCGGCGCAAGGCATTGTCGGTATAGCGGATACATTTGTGGATGGGCAATTCTTCTTCGCGAAACACCTCTTTATATTTGTCGGGCACGTGGAACGGATGATGACTGGTCAACGTAAACAGGGCCGTCATAAAGGGTTCTTTCATATCGCTCATCTTCATGCGGAAATACTGCAGGAAAGGCTCATCCCAGATACCCCACCAGTTGTCGTAAGCTGCACGGCCTTCCGTTCGTGAGTCAGCCTCGAAGTCCTCCTGACTCCAAGCATGTTGGAAACCAATAGACTTGGTGAAACCCTGGAAGCCCAAACTGGATGCTGGAGCACCATGAAAGAATGCCGTCTCGTAACCCAAGCTATCGAGACATGCCGCCATTCCTCCGAGGTGGTTGGTAGCATGGGAAGCAGCCACGAACGACTCTACAAACATGGGCAGTCCTGAGAGCGCCGAAGGCATCGCGTCGATGCTGGCCTTGCCATTGGCATAGGTATAGCGATAGGTCACGGCAGCATGGTCAATCAACGAGTCCAGGAATGTGGTATAGCCCTTGTAACCAGGCAATATGTCTCTGTTGAGCGAACCGAAATACTCCCGTCCGAAACTCTCGAGGAAGATGACGACGACATTCTTTCTGGTAAAGCTGGAGTCGTTAGATTGTCTGGAAACAATGGAAGAGTCTGGCTGGTGGATGGGAGTAAAAATGCTTTCCAACTCAATCTCGTCAGTATAGTATTCAGGACGGATGTAGGAATTCTTGCCGATGGTGCGCAGCATAGAGAATGGCGTGTTGAGAATCAGCGAGGCGTCATTCGGACGGATAATAAACTGATTGGCGGTGCTGATCTTAATGGGGCGACTGTCCCAAAGTCCTCCACGCATGCCTGCCCAGCACAGATAGCCTGCAACCAACAACGACAGCGTCTGCACAACGTAATAGCTGCGTCGAGGCTGAATTTGGGCTTTAGGCGTACGATAAAGTTTGTAGAGGGCGACCATCAGCACGACGAACAGCAACACGAGATACCAATGGCGCAGGAATTCATAACCAACGATAGTCCCTAGTTTGTCGTCGCCACCAAACTCGCTGAAGAAAGCCATTGTCGTCCGTCGGGCGGTATACTGGAAATAGACGGAATCGCCCAGATTCATCGCCAGTCCCAAAGCGTTTACAACTATATATATCCATTTGCAGATATGTTGCCACAGGTCAGTCTCCTTCAGGTGACAGGGCAGGAGGACCATCAGAATATATAGTGCATTGGTATAGGCAATGGCGGAGGTATCGAAATAGAGTCCTCCAACGACAATGCTCCATGCATCGAGGGTAAACACATGGTCGTATGTGCTGAGATTCTCCAACAGGAAAGCCAGACGTGTCACCCCATAAGCCACATAAAGCAGCTGGATGTTCCACACGACAGCCCAAACGGGAGTATGATTGCTGGTTCTCATCATGCTAGTCTTTTTAAGGTTGCAAACGGTCTTGTGTCATTCGTTCCATATACTGCTGGATGATGGCTTTCAGTTCTCGTTCCATCGGTTTCTGCTGGTGTACCCTCCCCACAAGGTTATGTTCCATCAACGAGTCCGTAAGGGCATAGACGGCTTTCGTCTGCTGACCATCAAACTGCAACACATAGTCGTGTTTCACATATTGATAGATGCCGTTCAGATAGTTGACGGCCCATGTTTCCTCCGCAGGGGTGTTCAGCAGGTCAATGCCAAAGGCGAAATAGGGTTTGGGATAGTGCAGCATGCCCATCAACGTTGGCAAGATATCTATCTGCTGGGCTATCTTGTCCTGCATCTGCGGTTGACGTCCAGGCTCATATATTATAATAGGTGAACAGAACCCTCCAAGGTCAGTCTCGTAATAGTCGTGATCCGTTAGGTTGGTATGATCGCTGGTGAGCACGAAGATCGTGTTCTTAAACCAAGGTTCCTTTCTGACACGCTGGAAGAACTTGCCTATCGCCATATCCGTATAGCGAATGCACTTATGGATGACAACACCCTCTTCAGGATACACCTCTTTATATTTGTCAGGAACGATATAGGGATGGTGTGAGGAGGCTGTAAAGACGGCTGTCATAAAGGGTTCCTTCATTTCCGACATCTTCGTGGCATAGTATTGCAGAAAGGGTTCGTCCCAAATGGCCCACATACCGTCGAAATCGTCGTCACCTCCGAAACGCTTGTCGGCATCATAGTCCTCACGTCCGTAATACTCTTGGAATCCTGTGCTGCGAGCGAAAGCCATAAAACCCATCGAACCACGCTGAGCCCCATGGAAGAAGGCCGTCTGGTATCCCTCGCCAGCTAATAACGAAGCAATGCCACTGACGTGATTCATTGATGCCGGCGTCAGGAAGAATGGTTCGACGAACATCGGGATGCTCGACAGGATGGACGGCATTCCGTCAATGCTCTTGCGTCCATTGCAGAACGAATGGGTGAAAGTAATGCTCTTGCTGATGAGCGAGTCAACGCAGGGCGTATAGCCTTTGTATTGGCCGTTCTCCAGTTTCTTATTCAAGGCTCCGATATACTCACGTCCAAAGCTTTCAACAATGAGAACGACAACGTTCTTCTTTGAAAAACTACTTGATGAATTAGGCCGATGAACGGGACTATAAACAGTTTCCATTTCCCGCTTGTTCTGATAATAGTCAGGTACCACAAATACAGCCTTACCAATGGTGCGATAGAGCGAGAAGGGAGTATTCAATACGAGTGCAGCCTCAACAGGACGGTCGACATACTGATTGGCATTGGAGATGGTAATAGGACGTACAGCAGTGGTAAACCCTCCGCGAATGCCTGCTACCACGAAAGGAGCAAACAGTGCCAGCGACAGGAGCATTGCCACATCGTAGCGCCACCATGGGAAGTATTTGGGCTTCTGACCTGAATGACGATAGAGTTTCCAGAGTCCCCACATCAATAGGGCAAAGAGTACTAACAGATAAGCGTGATGAATCGTTTCTGTCAGGAAGATGGAACCCAGATTGCTTTCGTTGGAGAACTCGTTGAATACCGTTGTTGTTGTTCGTCTCATGGTATAGCGGAAATAGACAGCATCACACAGGTTCACTGCCAACGCCAGCCCATTGATGACGAGATACACCCACTTGCACACCTGATGATAGACACGTGTCTCCTTCAGATGCAGTGGGAACAACATCAGCACGATATACGGAATATTTGTGACGAGAATGGCACTCGTGTCGAACACCAAACTTCCACCCAGCATTTCCATCAGATGACCAAAAGTCAAGCCTTGCGCGAAATAGCTGTAGTTGACAAACAGATAGACCATGCGCGCCACTTGATAGACTACATAGAGCAGCAACAGATTGAATAGTGTTGCTGTCAATGGTGCGAGGAGTCCTAATCTGCGGAAATGTGCCATATCTCTTTACTTTTGCGTTCCTAAATGGTTCATATGTTCCGATGCCGTCTGCAGAATAGCCATCCCCTTGCGTATCAGCAGGTTACCGTCCTTGCTGTCGTCAACGATAAGACGGTTGGCATTCAAGTCGTAAACTACAAAACCCGTGCTGTCCTTCATCGTAATACCGTTGTTATAGGTATGGGCGGCAAAGGGATAAGTGTAGTTGCTGCTGAGGACGTCGCGACTGAAGATGTATTCGTCGTGGGCAATGCCCAACTGTCCCAACAGCGTAGCAGGAAGGTCGGTTTGGTTACAGAGCTGTTCGATACGACGTGGTTCCTTGACGGCTCCACCCAGCCATAGCATCGGAACGTGGTCGTGCATCTCATGTTCTTCGCCAACTCCAAAATAGGTGTATCCGTGGTCGGGCAACAGCACGATGAGCAAATCGTCCCACTGGGGAGTCGCCTTCACCTTATTGATAAAGTCACCTAGACAACCATCCAGATAGTTAAACGCATTGGCAACCTCATCCTTCAGCCGATGGGTAGGAACGTCCCAAGGTTCGTGACTGGAGAGCGTGGAATAGCCAATGAGATAGTGAGAATTGGGCTCGAAACGTTTCACCTCGTCGTAAAGCGTAGCAAAGGTAATATCGTCACGAACACCCCACTCTGCCGACTTCTGCTCCTCCAGCGAATAGTCCCTCAACCAATGGAAACGCTCGAAACCTATCGTCACCAGATAGCTGCGCATGTTGGTGAAATTGATGTCGCCACCATAAAGATAGCTAGTCTTGTAGCCTTCCTGAAGCAACGACTTAGCAATACCTGGCAGGAAACGCACCTTGGCAGGCATCTTCATCACTGAAGAACGTGGGAACGAAGGATAACCGCTCCAGGCGCAGAGCGTTCCACGATCCGTACGATATGAGTTAGCGTAGAAATTAGCGAAATAGACGCCCTCCTTGGTCAATTTGTTCAGATTGGGCATGATATCCTTACGCCCTCCGATATCTTCCGTAAAGATACCCCCACAGCTTTCCATCAGAATGACGATGATGTTGGGACGCTGGTTGCGTAACAGTGTATCAGTGTCAACGCTCTTCGTGGAATAGAGGCCCTTCATCAGCGAAGCCCGTTCCTGCTCATCCATGAAGTGATAGTCAGGAATGTAGCTGGCTGTCTCTTCAAACGACGACAGGAAGCTGAACATAGGGTTCACGGCAGAATGGTTGAGGAAAGGCGTCTGCGAATAATACACCTGTCCGATATTTGTCGTCGACTCGTCCAAGCCTCCACGAATACCTACGATGAAGACAGGAACGAGCAGTAAAGCCACCAAAAGTCCGTAAGCAGCGGACTTGCGGTCCGTAGGGAGCGGACTGGCAGTCCGTAAGGCACGGACTAAAAACATATAGGCTTTATAAATCCAACGAACTACTATTATAAACGCACACACCCGTACAGCGATGTAGAGTCTGTTGACGCTGGCCATTGCCTCAGAGGGCGCTTCCAAATACTGCAGGCAGGTACTATCCAACTTAAACTGCCAGAATTCGTAGAGGGAGGTGTCGGCCACAAAGGCTAAGGCAAAAGCACAGGCAACGATGGCCCAATAGACTTTCAGAATGGTGGCGATGATGTTCAGCTTTTTCCAAAAGAGGCTAACCACCATCAGCAGGAAGGGCAGAATGAGGAAATAGAGTGCCGTGCTAAGGTCGAGGGAAAGACCGTGATAGATGACGTCCAAGACGTCGGTAAACGTGAACGGATGGCTGGCGCTGTTGCAAATCATAAAGACGGGCTTGGCGATGATGAATATCACCACCGTCAACAAGTAGGTCTTCAATAGATATAGCGCCCTCTCCTTCATCGTTCTATAGTGACTGCATATCGTTCAGTTTCTTGTAATATCCGTCTGTGGCAAGCAGCTCTTCATGGGTACCGCGTTCGACGATACGGCCTTCGTGCAACACACAGATCTCGTCGGCATTCTTGATGGTCGACAGACGGTGGGCAATAGCTACCGTCGTGCGTGTCTTCATCAGGCGTTCAAGGGCGTCCTGTACCAGTCGTTCGCTCTCGGTATCGAGGGCTGAAGTGGCCTCATCGAGAATCAAAATGGGTGGATTCTTCAGAATGGCACGGGCAATGCTGACACGCTGGCGCTGACCACCAGAGAGACGGCCTCCCCGATCGCCGATATTGGTATCGAACTGATGTTCGCTTTGCATGATGAAATCATAGGCATTGGCTATCTTGGCTGCCTCGGCAATCTGCTCGTCAGTAGCATTATCGACACCAAACGAGATGTTATTGCGGAAGGAGTCGTTAAACAAGATAGCCTCCTGATTAACGTTACCAATCAACTGGCGCAGGTCGTAAATGCCCAAATCCTTGACGTTGATGCCGTCAATGAGCACCTCGCCTTCCTGCACATCATAGTAACGCGGGATGAGGTCGACCAGCGTTGACTTGCCACTACCCGACTGTCCCACAATAGCAATGGTCTTACCCTTGGGAATCGTGAGATTGATATCCTTCAGAATCCATTGTTCAGCATAGCGGAACGACACATTGCGGAACTCTATCTGATGTTCAAAAGCGGCAATATGCTTGGGTTGGGCAGCTTCCTGAATGGTATCCTCGGCCATCAGTATCTTGTCGACACGTTCCATGGATGCCAAGCCCTTGGGAATATTATATCCAGCCTTCGAAAAGTCCTTCAGAGGATTGATGATGCTATAAAGCATGACCATATAATAGATGAAGATAGGACCTGAGAGTGCCTGATATTTCAATACCAACACGCCACCGAACCACAACACAATGACAATCATGATGGTACCTAAGAACTCACTCATAGGATGGGCTGACGACTGGCGGATATTTACGCGCATAATGTCATCTCTGTAGGCAGAATTGATCTTGTCGAAACGACGGTTCATCTTCCCCTCAGCACAGAAGGCCTTGATGATACGCAGACCGCCCAGCGTCTCTTCCACCTGACTCATCGTATCACTCCATAGGGACTGCGCCTTGATACTCTGAGCCTTCAGTTTACGACCCACATAACCCATAAACCAACCCATGATGGGTACGATAATAAGCGTAAACAGCGTCAACTGCCAAGAGATAAAGATGAGTGCAGCAAAGTAGGAAATGATAAGGATTGGATTCTTGAACAGCATCTCCAGACTCGACATAATCGAATTCTCTATCTCCTGCACATCACCACTCATACGGGCTATGATGTCTCCCTTGCGTTCTTCAGAAAAGAAACCCAAAGGAAGCGACGTAATCTTCTGATACAATTGGTTGCGGATGTCTCTTACAACACCTGTACGGATTGGAATAATCGTAGCTGCACTGAGGAAATAGGCTCCCGTCTTGAAGAACGTCGTCACACCCAAGAAGATACCAATCAACAGCAATGTCGTCGTCTGACCATATTCGGCTATCAGTCCGTTGACGTAGTAGTTCATGTTGTTCATCAACACCGCCTGGACATTACCCCAATCCCACGCCATATAGCTGGTAGCTGTCTCTGCGTCACTGGTCTGAAACAGAATCTGCAGAATGGGAATCAGTGCTGCAAACGAGAAGATATTCAGGATGGCCGACAGGATGTTAAACACCACCGACAGCACCAGATACTTCTTGTAAGGAGGCACGAAACGTCTCAACACATTCAGGAATTCTTTCATACGATTTCACCTAATAATGTTGCACTTGTACTGCCTGTGATTCTGACACGAACCGTCTCACCGATATGGTGTCCGGCCTTGGGCATCACCACAGCTTTGTTCTGCTCCGTACGTCCCATGAGTTGCTCACGACTGCGTTTTGAAAAGCCTTCGATGAGCACGTCAAATTCCTTACCCTCGTCTTTCTTGTTTTGCTGGGCGGAAATCTCCGTCTGCAGGGCGATGAGTTCGTTAAGCCTGCGAATCTTCTCTTCTTCAGGTACATCGTCTGGCAGGTGTTTCGATGCGTAGGTTCCTGGACGCTCAGAATACTTAAACATAAAGGCCGAGTCATATCCCACCTCACGCATCAACGAGAGTGACAACTGGTGGTCTTCTTCCGTCTCGGAATGGTAACCCACAAAGATATCCGTAGAGAGTCCGCAGTCAGGAATAATCCTGCGGATAGCTTCCACACGGCCCATATACCATTCGCGGGTATATTTGCGGTTCATCAGTTTCAGGATTCTGTCAGAACCGCTCTGTACTGGCAGGTGGATGTGTTTGCAGACGTTAGGCATCTCGGCAATGACGCGTAATGTCTCGTCACTCATGTCCTTCGGGTGGCTCGTAGTAAATCGGATACGCATCTCTGGAGCTTCCTCTGCAACGCGCCTCAAAAGTCCAGGAAAGTCCAGATTATCTTGACCTTCTAGATTCTCTAGACGATAGCTGTTCACATTCTGCCCCAACAGCGTCACTTCCTTAAACCCACGGTCTCTCAGATCTCTCACCTCACGAAGGATACTCTCCACGTCGCGACTGCGCTCACGACCTCTGGTATAAGGCACAATGCAATAATGGCAAAAATTGTTGCAGCCTCGCATAATACTGACAAAACCACCAATCTTGGCGCCATGCAAGCGTTGGGGAACAATGTCGCGATAGGTCTCACTCATGCTAAGTTCAATATTGATAGCTTTATGACCCGTCTCGGCCTGTGCAATCAAATCGGGCAGCGACAGATAGGCATCAGGACCTGCCACCAGGTCGGCATGGTGGTTCTGTAGCAGGTCGTCCTTCACACGCTCGGCCATACAACCCAACACACCGATAATCAATGGACGCTTGCGCTTGATGGCATCTAAGGCGTCCAAACGGTGATAAATCTTCTGTTCGGCATTGTCGCGTACAGAACAGGTGTTCAGGAAGACGGCATCAGCCTCATCCAACGATTCCGTTGCCTCGTAGCCTGCCATCTGCATCACAGAGGCAACCACCTCTGAGTCAGCAACGTTCATCTGGCAGCCGTATGTCTCAATATATAGTTTCTTCATACTTTTTCTCTTTACGGCTGCAAAGTTACGACTTTTTTTTGTAACTTTGCACCCAATAACAAAATAATAACACATGGACTTAATTAAAAACAAGGAATTCGGTGGTGAGCGCCCCCTTTTTGCCACTCACGACCTGCGATTGGAGAATGTCACCATTACAGATGGTGAGAGTGGCATCAAACAATGCCAGAATATGGAGGCCAGCGAGTGCCGCTTCTATGGTAAATATCCCTGGTGGCACGTCGATGGTGCCCTTATCGAGGACTGCTATTTCGCTGTGGGCTCACGTTCGGCTATCTGGTATACCAACGACCTCGTGATGCGCCGTTGTCGTATCGATGGCCCTAAATTCTTCCGTGAGATGAAAAACGTCACATTGGAGGATGTCAATATCACTGATGCCGACGAAACATTCTGGAAGATCAATGGTCTGCGACTGAAGAATGTGACTTTACATGGAGGTACATATCCCTTTATGTTTTGCGAAAACGTCTTTGTCGATGGGCTCAACAGCGATTCCAAATACGTCTTCCAATATTGCAAGAACGTTGAGGTACACAACGCCAGAATCTTGACGAAGGACTCTTTCTGGGAGTGCGAGAATATTACCGTTTACGACTCCGATTTGGACGGCGAATATCTTGCTTGGCACTCGAAGAACGTCCGTCTGGTCAATTGTCACCTAACAGGCGAGCAGTTGCTATGCTATACACAAAACCTCGTGCTCGAAAACTGCACTTTCGACAAGGCCTGCGACCGTGTGTTCGAATATTCCACCGTTGAAGCCGACATTCGCGGACATATTGAAAACATCAAGAATCCCACCAGCGGACATATCATTGCCGACAGCATCGGTTCCGTCACCATCGACGAACATGTCCGCCAACCGAACAACTGTGTTATTGAAATAAGAAAATGAAATACAATTTCGACGAACTCATAGACCGCAGAAACACAGGTTGCGTCAAATGGGATGAAAGCCCTTCGCCCGACGTTATTCCCCTGTGGGTGGCTGATATGGACTTCGCGGTGGCTCCGGCCATTCAGGAGGCCATCCTGCGTCGAGCCCAGCATCCCGTATTCGGCTATACCTACGTACAAGACGACTATTACGATGCTGTCATCTCGTGGTTCCAGCGTCGCCACCATTGGACCATCCAGCGCGAATGGATACAATACACCATTGGCGTCGTACCAGCGATGTCGGTAGCCATCAAGGCACTGACAATGCCTGGTGAAAAGGTGCTCATCCTCTCGCCCGACTACAACTGCTTCTTCTCCTCCGTTAAAAACAACGGTTGCGAAGTCCTCGAAAGTGTACTGCGATTCTGTCGCAGCAATAACCGCTTCGAGGTCGACTGGCCCTCCTTCGAGGCTTGCTGTGCCGACGAGAAAACAACCGTTTTCCTCCTTTGCAACCCTCACAACCCCACAGGTCGCATCTGGACACGCGAGGAATTGCAACGCATGGCTGATATCTGCCACAAACACCACGTCCGCATCGTCTCCGACGAAATTCACTGCGAACTGGTGATGCCCGGCTATACATTCTGCCCGATGGGAACCGTGGATGCTGACGCCATCATCCTCAACTCGCCTTCGAAATCGTTCAACATCGCAGGACTGATGATGGCTAACATCATCTGTCGGGATGCCGCAACCCGTCGCCGTCTGAATCGTGCCATCAATATCAATGAGGTGTGCGACGTCAATTCCTTTGCCCCCGAAGCCGTCAAGGCAGCTTACAACGAGAGCGAGGACTGGATTGACGCCCTCAACATCTACATCCACGACAACTACAGAGCGCTCTGCGATTTCGCCGCAGAACATCTCCCCCTTTGGCGCGTCATGCCCCTCGAAGGCACCTACCTCGTCTGGGTCGATGTCTCCAGTGTGTGTTGCGACTCAGTCGCAACCTACTGCGACCACATCCTCCGCGAGGCCCGCGTCTGGCTGAACCCTGGCACCATGTATGGCCCGCAATCGGGCGAAGGCTACTTGCGCATCAACATTGCCTGCCCTCGTTCACTATTGTTGGAAGCATTACAAAGAATTAAAAACATAAAGAAATGAAAAAAAGTGAAGTCAATGCATGGTCAGTCACTTGGGGTGTACTCATGGCCGTTCTATTCTCTGCAGCTGCTGCCTACCTCGGACTGAAGGTCGGACAGGTCTTCGAAGCTGCTATTCCCATTGCGATTATCGCCGTTGGCGTGTCTGCCGCTGCCAAGCGCTCGAATGCCCTACGCGAAAACGTCATCATCCAGTCCATTGGTGCCTGTTCGGGTGCCGTGGTTGCCGGTGCCATCTTCACCCTGCCTGCCATCTATATCCTGCAGGCGAAGTATCCAGAGATGAGCGCCGACTTCTTGAAGATTTTCATTGCCTCGCTACTCGGTGGTGTCTTGGGTATCCTGTTCCTCATTCCCTTCCGCCGTTACTTCGTGGAAGCACCACAGGAACAATATCCCTTCCCCGAGGCCACAGCCACCACGCAGGTGCTAAAGAGCGGTGCTGCAGACGGCGACGGGGAAACCGCCGCCAACAATGTGGCCAGCGGTTCTCCCGCTGGCGCTGCCTCCTCTCAGGCCAAACCCCTGCTCATTGCCGGTATCGTCGGTGGTCTCTACGACTTCATCGTGGCGACCTTCGGCTGGTGGAACGAAAACGTCACCTCGCGTATGATTCCTTATGGTGACGACTTGGCCGAAAAAGCCAAACTGGTGTTCAAGAACAACACGGGTGCCGCCGTCTTGGGTTTGGGTTACATCATCGGTTTCCGCTATGCACTTATCATCACGCTGGGTTCGCTGTTCGTCTGGTGGCTCGTCGTACCAGGTATGGCGCTATTGTTCTCCGACACCGTACTCAACGACTGGAATCCTGCCATCACAACAGCCGTAGGTGAGATGTCGCCAGAACAAATCTTTACTTCGTATGGTAAATCCATCGGCATTGGTGCTATTGCGATGGCTGGCATCATCGGCATCATCAAGTCGTGGGGTGTCATCAAGAGTGCCGTAGGTTTGGCAACGAAGGCGACGGATGCCAGCGGGGAAACCGCAGGTCGCGATGACCTGCCCTTCCGCTTCATTGCCATCGCAGCCATCGTCACCATCATCGTTACCTTCCTGTTCTTCTGGTTTGGCGTCATGGACGGCAACGTACTCTTCGCCGCTGTGGCCATCATCCTCACAGCAGTCATCGCCTTCCTCTTTACCACTGTCGCTGCCAACGCCATCGCCATCGTGGGTTCGAACCCTGTGTCTGGTATGACACTGATGACGCTCATTCTCGCCTCCGTCGTGATGGTCGCTGTCGGACTGAAAGGCACGGGCGGAATGGTCGCTGCACTCATCATGGGTGGTGTGGTCTGCACGGCACTCTCAATGGCGGGCTCGTTCATTACCGACCTAAAAATCGGTTATTGGTGTGGTACACAACCCAGAAAACAGGAGACTTGGAAATTCCTCGGCACATTGGTCAGCGCGGCCACCGTGGGTGGTGTGATGATGCTGTTGAACGAAACCTACGGCTTTGCTTCTGGTGCCCTTGCTGCCCCGCAGGCTAACGCGATGGCTGCCGTCATCGACCCCCTGATGAATGGTGTAGGTGCCCCTTGGCCGCTCTATGCCCTCGGTGCTGTCATTGCCGTTGTGCTGACACTATGTAAAGTACCCGCTTTGGCTTTTGCACTTGGTATGTTCATCCCCATGGAGTTGAATGTCCCGTTGGTCATTGGCGGTGCCATCAGCTGGTATGTCACCACCCGTTCGAAGGACGAAGCCACCAACAAGGCTCGTGGCGAAAAGGGTAACCTCCTCGCTTCCGGATTCATTGCCGGTGGTGCTTTGATGGGTGTTGTCAGTGCGTTGCTGCGCTTCGGCGGCGTCTCGTTCGACTATAGTGCCTGGTGGGCTAATCCCCTCTCTGAGCTCTGCTCACTGGTAGCCTACATCCTGCTCATCATCTATTTCATCCGAGCCACGAAAGTAGCAAAATAGTCCTTACGGACGGCTCTCACCCTCGATATACTCTTCGAGGAACATGTGCTCCCCGTCATACACGGCATAGGTAAACTGACTGATCCAGTCGCCTAAAATCATCAGCCGTGTATGGCGGGCGAGTTTGATGTCGAGTTCGATATGACGGTGCCCGAAGATAAAGTAGTCGATATTGGGATGTTCCTCAATATACTTCTTGGCAAAGAGCACAAGGTGTTCTTTATCTTCCCCCATATACACAGGCTCATCGCTCTCCTTATGCTTGATATAGCTATGCTTGGCCCAAGTCAGTCCAAAGGCAACGCCCCAGCGGGGATGAAGTCCTGAGAAGAGCCACTGACAGAAACGGCTGTGGAAGATGGCGCGAATCAGTTTGAACGACTTGTTCGGGTCGCCCATGCCGTCACCATGAGCCAGAAAGAACTCATGGCCGTAAATCTCCGTCGTCTCTTCCTTCTTATGCAGAATGACGCCACACTCCTTCTCCAAGTATTCATAGGCCCAGATGTCGTGATTGCCTGTAAAGTAGTGCACCTCGACACCCATGTCGGTCAGTTCCGACAACTTACCCAGAAAACGGGTAAATCCCTTGGGAACGACATACTTGTACTCATACCAGAAATCAAACATATCGCCCAACAGATAAATGGCAGCAGCCTTCTCCTTGATACTGTCAAGGAAACGTACCAGTCGGCGCTCCTGCATACGCTGATGCGGAATGGCCAACGAACCCAGATGGGCATCGGAAAGGAAATAGACGTTCTTCATATTTTTGGCAGTTTGCTATTAGCTGTTAGCTTTTGGCTTATTTAGTCAAAGCCAAGTTCGACGCGTGCCTCTTCGCTCATCATGCTCTGGTCCCACGCAGGTTCAAACACGAGGTTGACCGTCGCCGAGGTGATGCCCTCGACACTCTCCACCTTCGTGCGTACATCTTCCAATATAAAGTCTGCTGCCGGACAGTTCGGCGCCGTGAATGTCATATCCATCACGACACTGCTGTCGTCCTGCACGTCAATCTTGTAAATCATCCCCAAGTCATAGATGTTGACAGGGATTTCGGGGTCGTAAACGGTTTTCAGCACGTCCACGATACGCTCTTCCAAATGGGTTTTTTCTGACTGTGTCATTTGTTTTTTTCGCTTTTGCTTGCAAAGATACAATTTTTTTTCGTATCTTTGCAAGCAAAAACAAAAAAATCAACACGATGGCCATTAAATATACCCATAAGGAAGAGCTTTGGAATGCGTGGAGCCATGCTGGAGGCATCGTCATGGGCGCTGCTTTCGGAGCCATCTTCCTATGGATGGCATTCCGAGGGGAGAATCCCTGGGCGCGTCTGGGCGTCTGTCTCTACCTCTTTGGCATGCTGGCCAGCTATGTCACCTCTACTGCCTACCATACCCTGCTCCGACGCTCGAAATGGAAGGAACGCCTGCGCCACTGGGACCATGCCGCCATTTATTGGCACATTGCCGGCTCCTACTCCCCCCTGACGCTAATCGCTCTGCTGAACGCCAATTCTCAATTTTCAATTCTCAATTTTCAATTCTCCCTTAACTGGGGCTGGGGATTGTTCATCTTTGTATGGGCGTGTGCCATCGTCGGTACCGTCATCAGCTTCATCCGCCTCAAGGAACACTCCCATATCGAGACCTTCTGCTTCATCGGCATGGGACTAAGCGTACTCGTAGCCTTCAAACCCCTTATCGACTCCGTATCTACTGCCGCCTTTGTATGGATTGTGGCCGAAGGCGTGTGCTACATTACCGGTGCCGTCTTCTATTCGTTCAACAAACGCCGCTACATGCACTCCGTATTCCACTTCTTCGTGCTCGCCGGCTCGCTATGCCACATCATCGCCGTCTGGGACGTACTGATGGAATATCTCTAAACATAACTATCAGATTTATAAAATGAAGAGAAAACTATTATTCTTTGTGTTACTGGCCGCAGCCGCTGGACTGACCACCGAGCCTACCACGCTCCGCGACGTGCGCTATCAGGCTGCCCTGCAGTGGATTCCCGACCTCACGCAGGATGCACGCCTCTCGTTGGCTTACGTCGGTAAGACCACGACCTACAACGACGCCATCGAACTGCCTAACATATCCACCAATCGCGTGGAACTGAGCCTGATTTACCGAATCAAGATATTCTAGATGAGACATCTGCTGACCGTCATAGTCGTTCTACTGGCGTTCGCCTGCTGTACCACAGAGGCGGACCGCAACCGTATGCGCGTTGAGCTGGACAGCATCAACCAGCGCAACCGCAACGACCAGCCCTTCACCGCTGCCGACGTACAGCCCTACGTCAATTTCTTCGACGACCACGGCACAGCAAACGACCGCCTGCTGGCCCACTACCTCCTAGGCCGCGCCTACCACGAACACGGCGAAGCCCCCATGGCCCTCCAGTGCTATCAAGACGCCATTGATGCTGCTGACACCACGGCAAAAGACTTTGATTTTTACACGCTAAGTTCTGCCTATTCACAGATGGCGACTCTTTATCATAAGCAACTTCTGCTGACGTATGAAATTGAAGCCCGGCAGAAAGCAAGCCATTTTGCCTTCCGTGCGAACCAGAAAAAATGGGCTTTATATGATCAGACCATGTCTGCCGGTGCCTATATATTATTGAATAAGAACGATAGTGCCGAGATGATCTTAAAATCTGCCCTTAAACAATATCGGGAAAACGGTTATATACAGGAGGCGTTACGTTACTCTAAGATATTAATATGCCTATATATACAAAGTCCTCAACGACAGGAAGAAGTCAAGGCTCTAATGGATCAATTTGAAGCAGAGTCAGACTTGTTTGACAAACATAATGAGCTCCCCCCTTCACAACGTCAGTATTATGACTATAAAGGTCGGTATTTCGAGGGCGTTCATCAACTCGATTCTGCTGAATACTACTATCGTAAAGTTTATCGGCCAGGAATGTCTTATGTTGATCAAGACCCTATGTATCGTGGCCTTCTGAGCGTTTTCAGCAAGCGCCATCAGGCTGATTCCATCGCCAAATATGCCCAATTGTATTGCATGGTCAACGATTCTTCCATTGCTCTCAAAGACCGTGACCAGATAGCCCGGATGACAGCCGTCTATAACTATAACCGCCTGCAAAAGGAAGCACACGATAATGAGGTAGAGGCATACAGGTTTTTCATTGGTTTGATTATGGTTCTTGTAGCTGTCGGAATTGCTGCCATCGCCGTATTTCTCGGTTATAGACACTATCAGAATAAAATCAAAAAATTAAAGACCGAACTTGCAAATGCTACTGAAGAATACAAGGATAACCTCCACCAATTGCAGTTGTTGGAAAAGGCCCACCAGGCTGTGATTAGCAACATTCAGGAGGAACATGACCAAGCCATATTGCAGATCAACCAGGACTACGAAGCCGAAAAGGCCCAGCTGTTGGAAGCGAACGAGGCATTGAATAAGAAGATAGAAGAACTCCAGACAAACAAGACTATTTCCAAACACATGGAAACTTCGGAGTCATTTAGGAAACAGCTGATTGTTACCCAAATCTTTAATCTAGCCGACAAGCGAACAGGTCCCGTGAAGGAGAATTATTGGGAAGAGTTGACAAAAGCCTTTGGGAATAGTTTCCCTGCTCTATACAAAGACCTTTGTCAGCATTGTAACACGCCTCAAAACATTCGTGTCTGCATGATGACCGTCTTGGACATTGACAATGATAGTCAGGCCATTTTGCTGGGGACTACAAAGCAAAGAGCGTCGAATGCGAAATCTGATATCAACAAGAAACTCTTCAACGAATCCACTGCAAGAGCGCTCCGTAAGAACTTGGTTGTCCGATACAATATCTATGGTCTTGAGAGAGATTCAAAGTCCAAAAAGAAATCAATGTGAACTTTGATGTACTTTTGTCCAACGAATCCCAAATACCCGCTGAAATCGCCGTTTTATCCTCCCCTATTAACAGTCGTTAACGGTCGTATGTGTACTCTGATGTACTTTAAATCCGCAAAATCCTTGTAGCCAATTTCTGAAAGTCGTATCTTTGCGTCAACATTTTTTAAAACGTGAAAGATATGAACAAGAAACAATTTTTGATTATTTCGTTATTGACGGTGATGCTGTCATTAACCAGTGTGAGTGTCTATGCTGATCCGATCGACATCCCTTTGCAAGTTGGATATGAAGATCCAATTAATGGAGATGACGGACAGCATAAAGGCTCTGTTCTGATTCCAAGCGTAAGCCTGGATGACTACTCTCTCATCTTTAATACTCCTTGCGATGGTTATACACTTCGTTTGTTGGATGAAAATGGTGTTGTTGTTTACTCTGTTGTTATTCCTACCGGTACAACCAGTATCGTTCTTCCTTCCTGTCTCTCTGGTGATTATAAGATTGAACTTCAGATGGGTTATTGGAAATTCACAGGTTATATAATGTTATAGCCTAACAGGTCAAGGCAATGATGCTAAGAGTTACAGGGTGTAGTAGCGATGAAAATATTATTATGTCAGTTAATGAAAATCAAGGAACCATAGACTATTATGGCATACAAGTTCCCTATGTTCCACTGGAAGATAAGGACATGCCTAAAAGTAAGTTGGTTCCTTGTCAAATTATTGTAGGGACATATAACAATGAAATCGTATATCACCTTAATTTTGGATTTGACTCGAGTATTCTTGGCCGTCTTTTCGATAAGAATGGTAAACCAATAGATTTAAAATTCTCAATATTGATGATTTGAAAAACTTTTTAGTTCACTATCGAAACATAAAATGTATCTATTATAAAAAAGGTTTTAACTTATAGTGCAGTATCTGATAAACATTATTATTTTCTTTTGATATGAAAAACATATTCTTACAGTTTATTTTATTGCTCATTTGTTGCTTCACCACAGGTGCTCAAGCGACAAATAACGAGAAGACTCCTTTTAGATATCCTTTTTCACAAGGAGATAAGAAATGGAAAGAGTTTAAGACCCCTCAAGATAGAATAGTAGCGTTGCAAATACCTGAAGATGTTTTAACGAAAATTTCTACTGAGGAATTGATATCTTGTTGTCTTGATTTCCCATATCTTTCAGATGCGATTTTCTTTGACGATATTAATGATGGATTTAATTCACTTGTTTCTGAATTTAATGGTCTTCGTGAACTTCAGAAACGCGAAGACAGAATAGATGCCTTAATTAAGACATTCGGATTAATCTCATTAGACAAAATGTATCTTGATGATAAAACAACAATTGAGATAGGATACAATTCTCTAAAAATATACATACTTGCATATATGATAGGACGTGAAAATGTCATAGAGAAATTGACAAATAAACAAAGAAATAATCTATTGAATCTTATAGAAGATTATACCAAAACTTTGTTGCTGTATCCTTCTTTTAAAAATACTTTGGGAAATTTAGCAATAGCAGAGTTAAAATATACTTTACAAAGTTCAGGAAATAGATATATATCAGGAGATTATTATAGTACAACCATCTATACACCAAACGGGTCTCCTGTTTTAGCATGGAATCTGTATCAAAACGAATTAGACGAAGTTGATAAGGCGCAATTAGCATATTCTGCATCTTACAATTATGGTGCTACTATTATTTCAGAGGCGACAAGGGCCTATAACTGTCATGGCTATGCCTGGAATGTAGCAGAAGGTGGAGATTCTGTTTGGATTGGTCTTAATTCTATTACTGACGAGAATATCTATTGGACAGATGGCAGTTATGTTGAGGTCGATGAATCCTTAGCGACCAAAGTATCTTATGATGAAAACACCGCAAATCATTCTGCTGCTAGGATAACAAATAATCTGTATCGTTCAAAATGGGGAGCAGGACCTTTAGTAGAACATGCACCTAATTCTTGTCCATATAATACAACAATGCCTAAAAAATTTTATAGAAGAGCAATACCTAGCATTTCAGGAGCTACACTCCTTTGGAATTACGGCGAATACTCTGTTTCTAATTTATCTAATGATAAAACAGTGTCATGGAGTCTGATAGGAGACAATGCCTCAAACTTTACAGTGCAGAACAATACTCCGTCCGCAAACCAATGTACGATAACGCGAAAATCGGATGTTGAGTTCAGCGGTTCTTCTGCCCTGACTCTTTCTGCGCAAATATCCTATAATGCCGTGCCTGTCACTACGATAACAAAAACCATCTGTGCTCCATATATATCAGGCAGTTCCAGCCCATGCTCAAATGAATTATACCATGTCGAGGGCTATTCTTCTGGAGAGTATGTGACGTGGAATTTGTCTGGAACGGGATATTCTGTGGCTACGGATATTATTCCGACTAATACAGAAGGGAACAACTATCTGGGCGTGCACAGGACATCAGCGCAAACTTATGCCGACGGAACTATTACTGCAACAATTTCTTCCGGTGGTAATACATTAGGGACTGTGACAAAGAACATCAACTCTGCAGCAGGTTTCAATGGCACATGGTACAAGTCATCCAACCTATTACCTCCCTACACACCTGATGCCACACCTGAAGACTTGAAATGCAGTGTATATAATATCACAGCGGGTAAACAAGTCGTACTGCAGTCCGATGACTTCGTTGGAGCAACGATAACAGGCAATTATACTATCTATCATAATAACAACACTGTTTCATTCTTTGCATTCTCTGGAAACAACTATACTATTGAGGGATATAAGCCAGGAAGTTGTATGGCATACAAATTCCGGTTCCTTACGGGTTTTGATCCTACGCCGCTCCTGTTGAACATCAGTTCTACTGGCCGTGATTATGTCTTCTCGCTGCAGAATGAGCAGGATGAGGATAGGAATGCGGGTAGCGAAGCAGTGAAGCACCCGATTGAGCAATGGCAACTGACCATCGTCCAATATGAGACGGGACAGACGATGTATAACGGAATCGTTAAGGGTTCATCGATTACCGTCAATACAACAGGATGGAAGCCAGGGATATACATTGTCATGGCTAAAGCCAACGAAAATAGTACTATTCAAAAACTGGCAATCACAGAGTGAAAGGATCATTAGAAGGGGCGAATTAAAAATGGCTGACACCTAATATGATTGGGAGATTGCAGCACTTTTTAAAGGAAAAATCTTGAGATGTATAAAAAGAAAATAACATATACTTTAAAATAATAACGTGATTTCTTTGTTTATATGAAATAATTTCATATATTTGCAGTCGAATAAAATACAATTTTTTATGAAAAAGTTTATTCTATCTTGTTTCGCATTGGTTTTGACACTAGGCTATTGTGCCTGTTCCAGTGACGATGAAAGCGTTGGGAAGAATGGTTACGACGAACTGCCGGCATGGCTGGTTCCTCAGGCTGAGGCACTGGCTGAAGAGTTCAAGGACTGTTCGGGCGACCTTACCTTGTTCTACAGCATCAGTTGCGCTACAGGTATTCATGGCGAGACCGTCTATCGTATTTACCGAGCCTACGATTCTTGTCTAATGTGCAATCTCTACGACGACAAAGGCAATCCTGTTGACTATGTCGACGTCTTTGGCAAAAGAGATACAGTAGGTGACGAGGGTTGGAAAATCATTTTCCCAAAGTGAATTAACGACAAAATAACAATGAGTCCATAAATACCAAGAAAAATTTGGGAATGTCAAAGATAGTTCGTATCTTTGCACCCAGAAGTTGACAGCTTTCTTACCTAGTCTACCGAATTAGCAGTTCATCAGGCGAACGTACAGGAAAGGATGTCTGCCAGCTCACCCTCTTAGGAGGTGTCGGCTTTTTGGCATAACATCAGTACGTGGGTCCCTGCTAAACCTGGTAGATTTGGTATTATGCTCAAAGGAACAAGCACGCACCTCCTTTTTCTCGAAACAACTTTATCGTTTAATCTTATAGAAAAAGGAATTATTATGAACATTACCGACGACGAAGCCTTAGGCTTTATGGATCGTCTGCCTGAATGGCTGCGGCAGGCAGACTTGACGAACTTTGGCAGCCACATAGAAGTAGTATATGTTGCCCCCGGTGCCCAGCATGTGGATAAACAATACATAGCCTCACCCCCATCCCCTCTCCAAAAAGCGAGGGGAGTAGATAGCTCTGAAATGTCAAAGAGCCTGCCCGACGAGCTTGCCACCGACGAGGCCATGGTCCTCTGGCGGAAAGCCCAGCAAGCGGGCTACGTGAACGAGCACTACCAGCCCCTGATTTCGCGGACGCAGGCGGCACTGCTGGCCGATGCGATGGCCGAGCGCCTGGATATCAAGGAGAAGTGGAAGGTGTTCGAGGCCCTCTGGCACCGCCGTAATATGCACAAAGACTTTTATTTAGCTTTCGGTCAGCAACAGACTTCCGATTTTCAGGATGAATTGAAGGAATTGTTCGGATAACATACCGGTCATTTTCCAATAGGTTGTACCCTCTGGTTATACCATGTATACAGGGGGTACTTCTTATTTTTATTTCGTATCTTTGCCGCCGGAATTAAAGTTGCTATTTATGGACGAAGAAAAGAAGAAACGGAAGAAGAAAGCGGCGGACGCTGGCGACAGCGGTCACAAGAAATCGTGGCAGGAGACGTATGCCACGCCGGAGGAAATCAAGGCGATGCTCTCTGAGCGGGTCATGCTGCGCTACAACGAGGTGCGGGGCCGGACGGAGATACACCGACTGTCGCAGGGACTGACCATCGGCGAGAACGACCAGGGACTGCTGACCATCTTCGGTGGTGAGGGCGGCGTGACGGACGGCTACACGGATTTGGACGACCGTGAAGAAAACACGCTGTGGGATGAGCTCTGCGCAGTGAAGCCGGTCATCAAGCAGCATCTGCAGAACATCATCAATTCCAACTACGTGCCGGCATACCACCCCTTCCGCTACTACCTGGAGCACCTGCCTCCGTGGACGCCGGACAAGGGCGACGCCATCATGGGGCTGTCGCTGACGGTGAACGTCCGGGGCGATGCCGACGAGCAGATCCTGTTCTACCAGTACCTGAAGAAGTGGCTCGTGGCGATGGTGGCGTCGTGGGTGGAGCCGCGGGTGGTGAACAACGTCATGCTCATCCTGATCGGTGTGCAGGGCTCGTACAAAACAACGTGGTTCGCACATCTGCTGCCCCCGCAGCTGCGCGACTACTTCTACACAAAGACCGACGCCTCCATCCTGTCGAAGGACGACCGCCTCGTATTGGCGCAGTACGGGCTGATGTGCTGGGAGGAGCTGGACTCCATGCTGCCCAAGGAGCTGAACAAGCTGAAGGGTACTATGACCATGCCGAGCATCAACGAGCGTGCACCCTACGAGCGCTACCACAAGAACCGCCCGCACCTGGCATCGTTCTGCGGCACGGGCAACAACGTGCAGTTCCTGTCGGACACGACGGGGACACGCCGATGGCTGCCCTTCGAGGTGGAGTCGATAGAGCCGCCGCAGGAGAACCCGCTCGACTACGACGCCATCTATGCACAGGCCTATACGCTCTACCAGCAGGGTTTCCGCTACTGGTTCGACCAGGCGGAGATACAACGCCTGACGCAGCATAACCGCCAGTTTGAGACGGTACATTCGGAACTGGAACTCGTCGACCTGCACTTCCGCAAACCCGCAGAGGGTGATTCCCGTGAACTGGTGTCAGCCACCATGGCCCTGCAGATCATCGGCGGCAACCTCGCCTATACGCTGAGCAAGGAGAAGATTGGTCAGGCCTTCACCAAGCTGGGATTCGAAAGCAAGCGTACAGCGGCGCAGCGCGGCTACATTGCCATCCGCCGCACACCTGCAGAGATGGATGCCTATCGCCGCAGCCTGGCCGATATTGCCACGTCCCACTCTGACCAAAGGTCAGAGTACGACAGTTCATCAATGACGTATGACAGTATGACGGCCGGATTCTGAACTCCCTCGCGTACCGCGCACGCCTACGCGGTACGCGAGAGTTTTACTATTTTCACTGTCATACCGTCATACTGTCATTAAAGCAATTTCTGAAGAATTATTTGGAAATTATTGCTGTCCGATAAAAATCGGAATTGATTAATATTCGTTTGAGAATGCCTGAAAACAGGCGATTCATTTCGTTTTTTCAAAA
>JBGUIA010000003.1:0-34133 GCA_045112595.1 Prevotella sp.
AGGGATTAGGATTAAGGTACCCAACAGGCATTCAACCTATGGCAGGGTTAAAGTAAAAACCATTCAACTTTTTCTAGGGTAGTACAATGCGTGTATCTTGTTAGACATCGCGGACGAGTCGCAGGAGGACTTCGACGAGCTACTGATAGAGCAAAGCGTTAAGAGCCTTTGGATTCACTTCGCCGTCCGTCCCTTCGCCAATCGCCGCCGAGTGCGGCTGATGAAGGGTTAAGAAAAATCAAAAGATGTTAATCCTTTTTATGGTTTTTCGGCTGTTTGGGGGCAATTTCGTACATTTGCCGAGAATACATTTACATAGTAAGGTATTTAAATTGTTAAACAATTATCCTCCACCGTTCGCGAGAATCGTGGAGGCTTTAGCAAATTCGTGTTGTTATGAAACTGTTCTCCAAGAAGAAGGCCATCACCGGCTATCCGCGGTCGTTTGCCAAACGACTGACGTGGCGCATCATGCTCAGGATGATTCTCATTATGATCATCCCCGTATTCCTACTGTTCTGGATAACCTATGGCATCGTGGCCTTGGCCGTCACGGGCATTAGCGACCGTGTATTGAAGGGTGAGAAGGAGGAGGTGCGGCGCATCGCCTCCGACCTCTACATGGCGTCCACCAATACGGCGGCGTTCATAGAGGACGACCTGAGCAATCCCGACCGCATGCATGACATCATCAACAGGATGGTGAAGCTGAACCCGTATATGCGAAGCTGCGGCATCTATTTCATCGAGAACTACTACCCCAAGAAGGGGCGCCTGTTTGCGCCCTACGCCACACGGCGCGACAGCACGACCATCATTGAGTCACAGAACGCCATCGACCAGGGTAACGACTATGTGAAGGACGAGTGGTTTAAGAATGCCATAGCGAGCGAAAAGGGCTATTGGACCAAGCCTTTCTTCGACAACGACAGCGCGCGGTCGCCACTGGTGTCGTATCTGTTGCCCATTCGCGACAAGAGCCGGCGCGCGGTGGCCGTACTGGGTGTGGACCTGTCGCTGGCGTGGCTGAACGAGAAGATTCAGCCTATGGAGACCCATCATGCGACTGACGAGAAGGAATGGGATCCGGAGTACAAGCTCTACTACTTCATGACGGACAGCACGGGTACCATTCTGGTGCACCCGGACGCCACACGCATCGTCAGCAAAAACATATACGACTACATCACCAAGGGTTCCTACGATAATTATGTCCAAATGTCTATCGAAGAAAAGTTGGACGACGATTTAATGATCGACGGGGAAAAGGTCCTTGTCTGCGCGCAAAAGGTGAAACATACCGACTGGACCATCGGCATCGCGGTTCCCTCTGTGATAATCGATATCATTGGCTATATCGCCGCGGGCTTCGCCATCACGGGCATCCTGATAGGCATGCTGGTGGTGTACTTCTTCGGACGCCGCACCATCAAGAAAAATGTCAAACCGCTCACGCTGTTGGCAGCAACGGCCGACGAGGTGGCGAAGGGTAACTTCCAGACGGCGCTGCCCACCATCAACACTCACGACGAGATACACCGTCTGCGCGACTCGTTCGGGAACATGCAGCGTTCGCTGGTGAGCTACACGGAGGATCTGCGTGCCACCACGGCGCAGAAGGCGTCGATGGAAAGCGAGCTGAAGATTGCCCACGACATCCAGATGTCGATGTTGCCCAAGACATTCCCACCCTACCCCGAGCGCAACGATATCGACATCTACGGTTCGCTGAAACCTGCGAAGGGTGTCGGCGGCGACCTGTTCGACTTCTACATCCGCGACGAGAAGCTGATATTCTGTATTGGCGACGTCAGCGGCAAGGGTGTTCCCGCCTCGCTGTTTATGGCCGTCACGCGTTCGTTGTTCCGCAACATCTCAGCCCACGTGGCGATTCCGTCGGAGATTATGCGAACACTGAACAATGCCATGTCGGAAAGCAACGAGACAAATATGTTTGTCACCGTATTTATCGGTGTGCTCGACCTGAAAACGGGTTTGTTGCGTTACTGCAATGCCGGTCACGACGCTCCGCTGCTCGTGGGGCGCGACGTCGGTGCCCTGTCGTGTGAGCCCAATCTGCCTATTGGCGTAGTGGCAGGCTACGAATACACACAGCAGGAGGTGAGCATCGACCCGAAGACCACCATCTTCCTCTTTACCGACGGTCTGAACGAAGCCGAGAACTTTGAGCATGCACAGTTTGGCGACTTGCGCATCTGGAATATGGCCAAGCTGTTGCTGGACGAACAGCGTCACCAGCCGAAGCACATGATTGATGCGATGGCCAATGCCGTACATACATTCGTAGGCGACGCTGAACAGAGCGACGACCTGACGATGCTGGCCATTCAGTATATGCCTTAGTCGTTAACGATGCGGATGCGGCCCTGAGGCTGGGCGTAGGCGGTACCGGTAGTTCCGCCGAGGACTTTGCCGAGGTAGTCGGCAAGGGCTTCGTAGTAGCGCAGGGTGCTCTCGTAGAGTACGGGGCACGGCTTGAAACAATCGAAGAAACCGCCGCCTACGTGGTTGTAGTCCGTGACGGCCACGCTATAGGTGTGATGGGGGTCGATGGGCTTGTAGGTACCGTTGGCCTGTAACACCTCGACGTCGGTGACACAGTGGCGCTTGGTATGGAGGGTGAAGCGCAATCCGGACACTTGTGGGAAGTTGCCGTCGAGCACGGGAGCCATCGCCGTACAGCGCGTGAGCATGGCCTGTATCTGCTGGCCACTGACGGCAATGCGTCGCAGGGTATTGTCGTAGGGCAGCATGCCGATGACGTCGCCATAGGTGATGTTGCCAGCGCGGATGTCGTTACGGATGCCACCTCCGTTCTCCATACCGATGTCAGCCTTCATGGCATGGCGGTAGGCGTCGGCCACGATGTCGCCGGCATTGGTCTCCACGCCACGAACCTTCATCTGGTCGTTCTCGTCGGTCACCTCGAGGGCATAGTCGCTATGAGCTACCTGCTTCGACGTGACGGCTTTCACCAATTGGCGGATGCTGTCGGTGACGGCGCTGACACGGGCGTTTTCGTAGGGGATTTCCTTGGTTTTGAGAAGCTGTGTCGTCATGCGACCGTCGGGGGTGATGAGCAGTTTACCGATGTTGGCAAACTGGGTACCGGTCTGTGTGACAATAATATCGCGACCGTCGAGATTCTTGACGGGCACACCCTCGAAAATCTCGTGGGAATGGCCGTCGAGCACGACATCGATGCCGTGCGTATTGTTGACGATCAGGTGGGAATTGAAGCCCAGCGACTGGGTGGTCTCACCGACGTGGGAGAGCAGTACCACGTAGTCGGCACCCTCGCTGCGGGCTTTATCGACGGCCTGCTGGATGAGCTGATAGAAGGTCTTCGGCTTGAGGTCGTAGAGCAGGATGCCGTTGGTATCGTAGAAGGAATAGCCCTCGAGGATCATCGTTTCGGGCGTGCAGGCTCCGACGAAGGCAACCTTCTTGTCGCCATACTGCTGGATGACATAAGGTGCATAGTAAGGTTCGGGGGCGCCGGCATCGAAGAAATTGACGCACGTCACGGGAGCACCAATCTGTTCCAACAACTGACGCATGCGGGGCACGCCATAATCGAACTCGTGATTGCCCAGCGTCAGGGCGTCGTAGTCCATCAAGTGCATGATGTCGGCAATATACTGTCCCTTCGAGATGGCTCCGGTGGTGTTGCCCTGCAGGAAGTCGCCCACGCAGACAGCACCGGCATAGGCCGTATCCGAACGGTTGATGGCGTCGCGCAGTCCGGCCATTGTCTGGTAGCCGTCGATGCCGCAATGGACGTCATTCTCGTAGAGTATCACAATGCTCTTCTGAGCAACATTGGTCTGGCAGCCCACCAAGAGGACCACGGCGAAAAGGAAGGTATTCTTGATTATCTTCATGACGGTTATATCGTTGAATTATTGTTTTCTGCGGCAAAAGTACGAAAAAAAAGCGGACCTACCAAACGTCGAAGCGATTTTTTTATGCGGCAGGACTAAACCTTTCGGAGATTGCGACGTCAAAGGAATAAACAAAAACTAAATGCAGGGTCTACGTCATATATTTTTATTGATGGCGTGCGTCTGGGGAATACTCGGTATGAGTGGTCAGACGCGCAAGGACAGCGTGGCGAATGTCAAGACGCTGGAGGGTGACACCATTGCCGAGGTCGTGGTGACGAGAAACGTGCCGAAGATGGTCATCAAGAACGACACAGTGGTGTATAACGCCGACGCCTACCAGGTGCCCGAGGGTTCGGTGATTGAGGCACTGGTGGAAGCCTTGCCGGGGGCAAAGATTGACGACGACGGCAAGATCAGCATCAACGGCAAGGATGTGAAACGCTTCAAGATGGACGGTCGCGACTTTATGACGGGCAATAACGACGCGGTGATGAAGAACCTGCCGTCGTACGTGGTGGACCAGGTGAAAGCCTACGACGAGAAGAGCGACCTGAGCCGGCTGACGGGTATCGACGACGGTAACGACGACTTTGTGCTGGAGTTTGTGACGAAGCGCAGTGCCCGTCGCGGTCTGCAGGCCAATCCCGACGTGGGCTATGGCACGCAAAACCGCTACGGTATCCGTCTGACGGCCATGAAACCTTTCGGCGACGTGCGCTATACGTTTATGGGCAATGCAAACAATGTGAACGACCGTAACTTCTCTGGTCGGGGCGGTCGCGGACGCGGCACCGGTCAGGGTCAGCGTGCCACGAAGACTGCCGCACTGGACGTGAGCTATGAGAAGCAGAACAAGTTGAAGGTGAGCGGTCGCGTGACGTGGAACCATAACGACGCCGACAACTGGAACAAGACGGGTTCCGAGAGTTTTGTCATCACGCGTGGCGGTGCTTTCTCGAACAGTGTCAACCAAAGTTTCTCGCGTGCCAACAACTGGACGGGTAACATGAACCTGCAATGGACCATCGACTCGCTGACCACCCTGTCGTGGCGCCCGGACGTCAGTTTCAATACCAACGACAGTCGCAGTCGCAACACGTCGGCATCGTTCAACGCCGATCCCTACAAATATGTCAGCGACCCGCTGAGCATCGAAGGTCTGAGGACGCTGGACGAAGACTCGCTGGTGGTGAACAGTCGGCAGAACAAGTCGATGGGCTATGGCGACGGCAACAACATCAACTCGCAACTGCAACTGTTCCGCCGTATCGGACGCAAGGGACGCAACGTGGCGCTGAGCTTCGGATTCAGCTATCGCGACGGTGACAACCAGAATGCCAGTCTCTCGGCGGTACACCTCTATCAGCAGAAGAACAGCATGGGACTGGACTCCCTCTATCAAACCAACCGCTATAGCGTTTCACCCAACAAGAACCTGAACTATTCGCTGGGCATCACCTATACCGAACCCCTGCTGACGTGGCGCACGGAGCGGCAAGCAAACGCTGGCGAAGGCATGAACCCAGGAGCATCCCCGCAAAGAGGAGGTGGTCGCGGACCCTTCGGAAGGGGTAATGGACGCGGATTCGGTCAGCAGGGACTCTTCCTACAGCTGAACTACCGCTACCAATACAGCCATCAGAAGAGCGACCCCTTGACCTACGACTTCCCCGACTATACGGAGATGGCCTTTGCCCAGGTGTTGAACGAATACCGCGACTGGGCGACACTCTTCGGCTTCCTGGACAATCCCTATGAGAGCTATCTCAGTCGCGAGCTGAGCCGCTATTCCGAGCGTACGGAGTATAGCCATACCGCCGAGGTACAGTTGCGCTATGTGCGCGACAAGATGAACATGAACGTCGGCGTGTCGCTGCTGCCTGAACGTTCACACTTCGTCCAAAACTACCTGAACCGCCTTGTGGACACCGTCCGCACCGTGACCAACATCTCGCCAACGCTCAACATGCGCTACCGATTCAACCAACAGACCAATCTGCAGGTCACCATGCGTGGTCAGACGCAACAGCCCAGCATCACGCAACTGCTTGATATATATGACGATACGAACCCACTGAACATCACCGTCGGTAATCCCGGACTGAAGCCTTCGTTCAATACCAACCTGCGTGTAAACTTCCTGATGATGCGCCGTCCGAAGACCGTTATCGACGCAGACGGTTTCGAGGTTCCCAAGAACCAGCGCAACTGGAGTTTCAACAGCAATGCCGGATGGCAGATAACCACCAACGCGATAGGCAATGTCGTGACCTATAACGAGACGACGGGCGGACGCATCTCGAGACCGGAGAACATCAACGGCAACTGGAACGCCAACTTCGGCATGGGCTTCACCTTCAGCCTCGACACGCTGAACCTATGGGATATCACCGGTTCGCTGAATGCAAGGTATGATCACCGCGTGGGCTACGTGAACATCAACCACACGGCCATCGCCGAACGTAATGTGACACATACCTACAACATCAATCCGGCACTCTCGCTGAACTACCGCAACAAATGGTTCAGTTTCTCGCTGAACGGACGCACTACCTACGCACGCACCGACAACCGGCTGCAGGCGTCGAACAACCTGACAACGTGGAACTTCCAGTATGGTGCCAGTACGAAGGTGACTTTCCCCTGGGGTTCGAACCTATCGACCGATATGCACATGTTCAGTAAACGCGGCTATAGCGACGAGAGTCTGAACACCAACGAACTGCTATGGAACGCGCAACTGTCGCACAGTTTTTTGCGTGGAAAAGTGCTTACCGTCATGTTGCAATGGTATGACATCCTGAACCAGCAGACCAATTTCACACGTATCGTCAATGCCAACGGCGTACGCGACAACGAGGTGAATGCCATCAATTCGTACGCCATGCTGCACGTCAGTTATCGACTGAACCTATTTGGCGGCAGAAACGGTGGTCGTGGTGAAGGACGCAGAGGTCGCGGAGGCTGGGGTGGCGACCGTCCTCCCGGTGGTTTTCCGGGCGGCGATTTCCCCGGTGGCGGCTTCCCTGGAGGTGGCTTTGGCGGTGGTGACAGACCATTTTGAAACCGTTTTGAAACAATAAAAAAGCTAAAAAGGATGGGGTGATATTTGGTCAGTCCATCTTTTTTTTGTACTTTTGCAGCCTATTATATATAAAAGAGACGAAAAAAAATGGGAAAGATTATCGCATTAGCAAACCAAAAAGGTGGCGTTGGAAAGACTACAACGACCATCAATCTGGCTGCTTCACTGGCTACTCTGGAGAAGAACGTCCTCGTGGTGGACGCTGACCCTCAGGCTAACGCCTCGAGCGGTCTTGGTGTCAACATCCAGGAAGTAGAATGTTCACTCTACGAGTGCATCGTCAACAAGACTGACGTGCGTGACGCTATCTATACAACCGATATTGAACGACTGGACATCATCCCCAGCCACATTGACCTGGTAGGTGCCGAGATAGAGATGTTGAACATGGAGAACCGTGAGAACATCATCAAGGAGACGCTGGAGCCGATACGCAAGGAGTATGACTACATCCTGATAGACTGTTCGCCCTCGCTGGGCCTCATCACGGTGAATGCACTGACAGCCGCCGACAGCATCATCATCCCCGTGCAGTGTGAATATTTCGCACTGGAGGGTATCACGAAACTGCTGAGCACCATCAAGATTGTGAAGAAGCGTCTGAACCCGCAGTTGGAGATTGAGGGCTTCCTGCTGACGATGTACGACCAGCGTCTGCGTCTGGCCAACCAGATATACGACGAGGTGAAGCGCCACTTCCAGGAGTTGGTGTTCAAGACCGTCATCCAGCGTAACGTGAAGTTGTCGGAGAGTCCTTCTCACGGACTACCCGTCATTCTGTATGACGCCGATTCGACGGGTGCCAAGAACCATCTGGCTCTGGCGAAAGAAATTATAAACAAGAACAGCTAATAGCCAACCGCTAAAAGCTAAAAGCAAAGAATATGGCAGTAAAGAAGAAATTCGACAGGAGCGTACTGGGACGCGGGCTGGATGATATCAGCACCGGTCGTGGACTGGACGCACTGATAGACACCCATAGCGAGGTACACACTGAGGGTTCGTCGAACCTGAACGAAGTGGAAATCGCACTGATAGACCCCAATCCGAACCAACCGCGTAGGGAATTTGACCAAGAGGCACTGCAGGAGTTGGCGACGAGCATTCGCGAACTGGGCATCATCCAGCCCATCACACTGAGAAAGATGGAGGGCGGACGTTACCAGATTATTGCCGGTGAGCGTCGTTGGAGAGCTTCACAACTGGCAGGATTGGCAAAGATTCCCGCCTATATCGTGACGGTGGAAGACCAGAACGCGATGGAAATGGCACTGGTGGAAAATATCCAACGTGAGGACCTGAACGCCATCGAAATAGCGTTGGCCTACCAGCATCTGGCTGAGGCGACGGGCATGACGCAGGCAAAGATTTCGGAGCGCGTGGGTAAGAGCCGCGCCGCCGTGACGAACTACATGCGACTGCTGAAGTTGCCCGCACAGGTGCAGATGGCGCTGAAGAACCACGAGATTGAGATGGGTCACGCCCGTGCATTGTTGGCTATCGACAGTCCATCGCAACAGATCAAGCTCTTCCGCGAAGTCCAACAGCAACAGTATTCCGTTCGCAAGGTCGAAGACCTGATCAATGCGCTGAAGAGCGGTGACGACGTAAAGACCGCCAAGGGCAAGATTGCGGCCAAGTCGCAGTTGCCCGAGGAGTTTAACATACTGAGAGACCGCCTGGCACAATTCTTCCAGACGAAGGTGCAGATGACCTGTTCGCCTAAGGGCAAGGGGAAAATCACCGTGCACTTCGACAACGAGGAGCAGTTGGAGCAAATCATGAATGCACTGGACAGTGTGAACAATTGATAATTGAAAGTTGAAAGTTGAAAGTTATATACGCAGAGTGTTGTTTGTGGTTGTGCTGTTGACGGCAGGCCTGAACGCCTATGCGCAGCAAGAGGACGAAATTATAGCCGACTCCGTGGTGGTGCAGGCCGTGCAGACCACAGACAGCATCACGTCGGTCGTCGTCGAGAAAGCCAAAAAGCTGCGTCCGAAGCGTGACTGGAACACGTGGAAGCCGAATCCCCAGCGGGCACTATGGTTGGCAATGGTCATACCAGGTGCAGGACAGATATACAACCGCAAATTCTGGAAGTTGCCCATCATCTACGGTGGATTCATGGGGTGCATCTACGCGCTGACGTGGAACAACATGATGTATAAAGACTATTCGCAGGCTTATCTGGACCTCATGGACGATGACCCGGGAACGGCCTCATACAACAAGTTCCTGCACCTGGGCAAACAGATTCAGACTAAGGCCGACGAGGAACGGTACAAGAAGATATTCAAGAGCCGTAAGGACAAATATCGTCGTTGGCGCGACATGAGTTTCTTCGTCATGTTGGGTGTCTACGCGTTTTCTGTCATCGATGCCTACGTGGACGCTGAACTCTCGCAGTTTGACATCTCGAAGGACCTGAGTCTGACAGTGGAGCCCGCGGTCATGCCGAACCACAATGGTGGTGATTGGTTGGACAGCCAGTCGCTGGGCGTAAGTTGTAAGTTGAATTTTTAAAGAAGATATATGAAAAAGAAGGTATTATTGATGATATATGCCCTGATGATGGCCAGTATGGCGTCGATGGGTCAGGTAGTGACGGAGGTTGACGCAGAGGATGATGACGACATCGACGAAGCGGACGAGTTGGTGGTGACCGACCAAAGCGGTAACGAGGAAATCATTGAGTTCCCCGAGGCAATGACCTACGACCTGGACTCACTGATGAACCTCTATATGTCGCAGACCTATCTGGGCGAGGCAGACGACTGCAACATGCAAGACGTGAATCCTACGTACACCCGTGAGGAGTATATCGAACGCCTGAGCCGTATGCCGACCGTCATGGAGATGGCTTACAACGACGTCGTACAGAAATTCATTGACCGTTACAGCGGCCGTCTGCGCCACAGCATCAGTTATATGTTGGGTGCGTCAAACTTCTACATGCCCATCTTCGAGGAAGCATTGGAGATGTATCAGTTGCCGTTGGAGCTGAAATACCTGCCCATCATTGAATCAGCACTGAACCCCAAGGCCGTAAGCCGCGTGGGGGCAACGGGACTGTGGCAGTTTATGATTGGCACGGGTAAACAGTACGGCCTGCAGGTGAACTCACTGGTAGACGAACGTCGCGACCCAGTGAAGTCGTCGTACGCCGCTGCACGCTATCTGAAAGACCTCTACAAGATTTTCGGCGACTGGAATCTCGTCATCGCCGCCTATAACTGCGGACCCGAGAACATCAACAAAGCCATTCGCCGCGCCAATGCCACCACGACAAAGAACGAGGACGGCGAGGCTGCTCCGATGAACAAGGACTACTGGCACATCTATCCATATCTGCCACGCGAGACACGAGGCTACGTGCCAGCATTCATCGCTGCCAACTATATCATGACCTACTATTCGTTGCATAATATCTGTCCCATGACAACCCGTCTGCCTGCCAAGAGCGACACTGTGATGGTGAAGCGCAACGTACACTTGGAACAGGTGGCCGAAGTATTGGGACTGAACATCGACCTGTTGCGCTCACTGAATCCACAGTACCGTCGCGATGTAGTGCCTGGAACTACGGAGCCCAGCGCCCTGCGTCTGCCGCTGACAGATACGGGACGATTCATCGATTTGGAGGATTCCGTATATAACTACAAGGCCGACGAGTTGCTGACCAAGCGCATGGAGGTAGAAGTAAAGGACGACGTACCGACTTATTATCATAAGAGCAAACGCTACGCCCGTGGCAAGAAGGGACGTGCTGCCAAACGCGGTAAGGGACGTGCCAGCAAGCGTAGCAGAGCAACTGCCAAGCGCGGCAAGGCTGCCAAGACCAGCAAGCGTCGTGCTGCAGCACCGAAGAAGCGCAAGGCATCAAGCAGAAAGAGAAGGAGATAAGACTATGGATGAGGACATGATTCGTGAAGGAGCCGACGAGAAGTTGGTCAATGACGCATTCCAGCGACTGCTGGACAGCTATTCTGCATCACGTCACAGGCAAAAGGTGGATATCATCACCAAGGCATTCAACTTTGCCAAACAAGCCCACAAAGGCGTCAGACGATTGAGTGGAGAACCATACATCATGCACCCCATCGCCGTAGCCCAGATAGCCTGCGAGGAAGTGGGACTGGGTTCTACCAGCATCTGTGCCGCATTGTTGCACGATGTCGTGGAGGATACCGACTACACCGTTGACGACCTGTCGAACATCTTCGGTCCGAAGATAGCACAGATTGTGGACGGACTGACGAAGATCTCTGGAGGAATCTTCGGTGAGCAGGCCTCAGCACAGGCCGAGAACTTCAAAAAGTTGCTGCTCACGATGAGCGAGGATATCCGCGTCATCCTCATCAAGATTTGCGACCGTCTGCACAACATGCGCACGCTGGAGTCGCAGCCTGCCAACAAACAATACAAGATTGCCGGTGAGACGCTGTACATCTATGCACCGCTGGCCCACCGCCTTGGACTCAACAAGGTAAAGTCGGAACTGGAGAACCTCTCGTTCCAATACGAGCATCCGGAGGAATATGCCGCCATCAAGGACAAGCTGAAGAACACCGAGGCTCAGCGCCACGAATTGTTCGACCAGTTTACGGAACCCATCGAGGCCTCACTGAAAGAGATGGGGATTAAGTACGAAATCCGCGAACGTGTAAAGACGCCCTACTCCATTTGGTCGAAGATGCAGAACAAGCACGTGTCATTCGAGGAAATCTACGACATCCTCGCCGTGCGTATTATCTTCACACCCGACCAGAGAGAGGAGGAAATCAACGAGTGCTTCAAGATTTACGTTGCCATCTCAAAGATTTACAAGAGTCACCCCGACCGTCTGCGCGACTGGTTGTCACACCCCAAGGCAAACGGCTATCAGGCTTTGCACGTCACGCTGATGTCGAAGCAGGGACGATGGATTGAGGTGCAGATACGTTCTGACCGCATGAACGAGGTGGCAGAACAGGGCTTTGCCGCCCACTGGAAATACAAGGACGGCGAGCAGGCAGAATTCTCGGAGGACGAGAACGAGCTGAACGACTGGCTACGCACCATCAAGGAAATTCTGGACGACCCGCAGCCTGACGCGATGGACTTCCTCGACGCCATCAAGCTGAACCTCTTTGCGTCGGAGATATTCGTCTTTACCCCCAAGGGTGAAATTAAGACAATGCCTACAGGATGTACGGCACTCGACTTTGCCTTCTCCATCCACACCTTCTTAGGTTCTCACTGCATCGGTGCCAAGGTGAACCACAAACTGGTACCGCTGAGCCATAAGTTGGAAAGCGGTGACCAGATAGAAATTCTGACCTCCAAGTCGCAACACGTACAGCCCGCATGGATCAACTTCGTGTCGTCGGCAAAGGCCAAGGCAAAGATTCAGGCCATCCTGCGCCGTAACAGTCGCGAGATACAAAAGAAAGGTGAGCAGCTGTTGAAGGAATTCCTGGAGAAGAACCAGATAGAATGCACGCTGAACATCGTTGACCAGTTGGCATCGTTCCATGAGGTATATACTCGCGAGAAGTTCTATCAGGCAGTGGGTGAGAAAACCATCCTGCTCGGTGAGAAAGACCTCGACGAATTGCTGGGCAAGAATTCCGGCAAGAAAGGTTGGCGCAAACTCGTGCCTTTCCTCGGACGTAGCAAGCAGAAAACTCCGACGGAGCAGGAAAAGCAGGAATTGTTTACCGTGCCTGAGAAGTTCAACCGCAAGAAGCCCATCTACATTAGCGAGGAAACTATCGGACAATATCAGTTCAAGCACTGCTGTCACCCCATTCCCGGCGACGACATCCTGGGATATATCGACAACAAGAACCAGATAGAAATCCACAAGCGCGCCTGTCCTGTGGCCGATAAGTTGAAGAGCGGTTTCGGCAACCGCATCCTTGATGCCAAGTGGGACATGCATAAAAAGCTGTTCTTCGACGCCACCGTCCGCATTCAGGGAATCGACCGTATGGGTATCCTCGTAGATGTCTCGCGAGTCATCACCTCGCAGATGAACGTCAACATCCACAAACTCACCATCGGCAGCGACGACGGTCTGTTCGACGGCAGCATCGAGTTGCGCGTCCACGACCGGGAAGACACGAAATCTATCATGGATGAGCTGAAGAAGATAGAGGGCATTCAGGAAGTCACACAAATCATGTAACAACAAAACTACTACAACAATGAGAAAACTAATCTGCTTTATCTGTGCAATCTGTGGGGGTATCATTGCACAGGCTAAAGGTTACGACAACCCCGACACGCTCTTCGTAGCTCGCGACGGCACGGGCGAGTTCCGCAACATCAACGAGGCCATCGAGGTGTGCCGTGCGTTTATGGAGTACCACAAGGTTATCTTCGTCAAAAAAGGCACATACAAGGAGAAACTCGTCATCCCCCAGTCGCTCACCAACATTGAGATTTGCGGTGAAGACCGCGACAATACCATTATCACGTGGGATGACCATGCGAATATTCCTATGGCTTTTAGCAATTGGCCTTTAGCCATTAGCCAACTGCCAACAGCTAACAGCCAACAGCCAAAACTTGGTACCTTCCGCACTTTCACACTGAAGATTCAGGGCAGCAAGATTACGCTCAAAAACATCACCGTCGAGAACAACGCCGCACGCTTGGGACAAGCTGTGGCACTGCATACCGAGGGCGACCAACTGACATTCATCAATTGCCGCTTCCTCGGTCATCAAGACACTGTCTATACGGGTAACGCCAAGACAAGGCTGTTCTTCAAGGACTGCTACATCGAGGGTACTACCGATTTCATCTTCGGCCCCTCGACGGCGTGGTTTGAGGGTTGCGACATCTTCTGTAAAGCCAACTCGTATATCACTGCCGCATCGACACCGCAGGACGTGCCGTATGGTTACATCTTCAACAACTGCCGAATCACCTGCGACAAAGGCGTCGACAAAGTATATCTCGGACGTCCTTGGCGCGACTACGGCTATACGCTGTTCATGAACTGCGAACTGCCTCGTGGCATCCGTCCTGAAGGTTGGCACCAGTGGCGTCCCGAGGCCGTCAAGACTGCCCGTTACTTGGAATACAACAATCGCGGCGAGGGTGCTGCCACCGACCAACGCGTGCCCTGGAGTCGTCAACTCACGAAGAAGGAGGCGCAGCAGATTACGCTGGAACGCGTGTTCACCATCAACGACAACTGGAATCCGTCCTACGCAAAATAAATGGTTACAGAGAATCCCTATATCAAGCAATTCCCCGATCTGATGGCGGGCAAAACGGTGCTTTATGTTCACGGCTTTGCCTCCAGCGGACAATCGGGTACCGTACGACGCCTGCAAGAGGTACTGCCTGAGGCTCGCGTCATTGCGCCCGACTTGCCCATACATCCCCATGAGGTACTGGCATTGTTACACGACGTTTGCCAGCAGGAAAAGCCTGACCTCATCGTCGGCACATCGATGGGAGGTATGTTTGCCGAGCAGCTGCGTGGCTACGATCGCATCTGTGTCAATCCCGCCCTCGACATTGCCGAAACGATGCGTGCTCACGGCCTGACGGGTACGCAGCAGTTCCAGAATCCTCGTCAGGACGGCGTACAGGAGTTCTATGTTGACAAAGCCCTCGTCAAGGAATACCGCGAAGTGTCGGAACAGCGATTCCAGAATATGACCGACGACGATCGCCAGCGCGTCTACGGACTCTTTGGCGACGAAGACGAGTTGGTGGATACCTACGACTTGTTCCACGAACACTATCCGCAGGCTCTTTATTTTCATGGCGAGCACCGCATGAACGACCGTTCGTTTATGCATTCCGTCCTGCCCGTCATCCGATGGATTGACGACCGCCAGCAACAGCGCGAGCGCCCTATTATATATATAGGTATAGAGACGATGATGGACAGCTACCGCAAACCCGTGTCGTCCGTTCAGAAGGCCGTACGACAACTCATCGAACGCTATCAGGTGCTCTTCGTGGCACCAGCGGAAGACACTGCTATGACGGAATCGTGGCTCACCGAGCATATCGGCGTACCTGCCTGGCGACATACCGTCTACACCTACCGTCGCGACCTGCTTTATGGCGACTACCTGATAGCCGCCCCTAAACAGGGGAGGACGGAGGGGTCTTTGGCCACCGTGCTGGAATACGGCTCGGAAACGTTCAAGACGTGGGAAGATATCATCGAATACTTTTCGCGTCTGGGCGGACAATAATACTGGCGCTCAACGGCCTTTGAAAAAGAAATAGGGGAATCCCTAAACGCTTTTGGGGATTATCCCCATTCAGATATCAAAAAGAATGTGTACCTTTGCAACGTAAATCATTAACAATGTGACGCGTATGAAGAAGATGTTGTTTGTTTTAGCTGTCTCAACCTTGTTGCTGAGCAGCTGTAGCACCTACACAGGACAGGGTGCTTACACAGGAGCAACGTTAGGCTCTATTCTGGGTTCCGCCATCGGAGGTATCTCGGGTGGTTGGCATGGTAGTCATGTTGGCGAGATTGTCGGTATGGCTGGCGGTGCAGCCGTAGGTGCGGCCATTGGTTCTGCTGCCGACAAAAAGGAGGCTGAGCGTTACGAGGACTATCGCCGTCAGCGCGAAGCCAACCGTTCTTCCCGTTACACAGATGATGAAGACTATAGCGGCGCTGATGATTCGGGCTTCGACGCCAACAACAGCGGCGACGACCGCATTGAGTTCGATGCTCCCGGTCCCCGCACCCAAGCGCAATCGGATACGACCCGGCAAAGTGTAAAGGAAATCCGGATTACTTCTTCTTCGCCGCAGAATGGTGGTCAGCAGAAGCCTTCCTTTTCGCTTCAGCCTCTTCAGCCATAAGTTGCCACAAGGGTTTCATATCTGTTGACCCCTCGTTGGTTTCCATCTCAAGCTCCGGAAGGTCAATGTCTTCATCTGGCGGCATGAAAGGCACGATGATGTCAGTGGCCTTTTGAACGGTAACCACCGCAACACCTTGTGAGATAATACCTAGCTCTTTGGCAGCACGCCACGAGAGGTCGATGATGCGTCCGCGAACAAACGGTCCGCGGTCGGTGACGCGTACCATCACACTCTTTCCGTTGGCAGGATTATACACCCTCAGCAACGTGCCGAAGGGATAATAGCGGTGGGCACACGTCAAGCTGTCCTTATGCAGAGGTTCACCACTGGCCGTCCTCCGTCCGTGGAACTTCTGGGCATAGAACGAGGCTTTACCCTGCTGCACGTCCTGGGCGTGCAACGGGGTAAAACCTATGGTCATCAGTGTTGCTACAAGAGCTATCTTAATCTTTAACATTACACTATGTTTAAGCATAATGCAGAGACCTTGGCTTACGCCGAGCTCTACACTATTCCCTGTGCGAGCATAGCTTTGGCGACCTTCATGAAACCTGCCACGTTTGCACCTTTGACATAGTTCACGTAGTCACCTTCCTTGCCATACTTCACACACTGTTCATGGATGCCGGCCATGATCTGATGCAGGCGCATATCGACCTCGTCGGCCGTCCAAGCCATACGCATCGAGTTTTGCGTCATCTCCAGACCGCTGGTAGCCACACCACCGGCATTCACAGCCTTACCGGGTGCAAACAACTGATGGGCAGCCGTGAACTTGTTCACAGCCTCAGCGGTGCAACCCATATTCGACACCTCAGCAACACACAGCGGCTTCTGCGCCAATATCTTGTCGGCGTCATCGCCGTTCAGCTCGTTCTGCGTAGCACAGGGCAGATAGATGTCGGCCTTTTGCTCCCATGGCTTCTTGCCGGCAAAGAACTTCGAACCGGGGAACTCCTCCTCGTACGGCTGACAGACGTCGTTACCGCTGGCACGCAGCTCCAGCATATACTCTATCTTTTCGTCGTCCAAGCCTTCGGGGTCGTAGATGTATCCATCAGGACCACTGATGGTAATTACCTTCGCACCCAGCTCGGTAGCCTTCTTCGCAGCACCCCACGCTACATTGCCGAAGCCCGACAGTGCAACGGTCTTGCCTTTGATGTCGAGACCGTGGGTCTCCATCATGTGGTGAACGAAATACAGTGCACCGTAACCCGTGGCCTCTGGACGCAGGATACTACCACCCCACTCTATGCCCTTACCGGTCAGTGTAGCACCATGGAACTGCGACGTCAGACGCTTGTATTGTCCGAAGAGATAACCAATCTCACGGGCGCCGACGCCGATGTCACCAGCGGGCACGTCCATATCCGGACCGATAATCTTATATAATTCCGTCATAAACGACTGACAGAACTTCATCACTTCATTGTCGCTCTTGCCGCGAATAGAGAAGTCCGAGCCGCCCTTGCCACCGCCCATCGGCAGTGTGGTCAGCGCATTCTTGAAAGTCTGTTCGAAGCCGAGGAATTTCAGGATGCTCAGGTTCACCGACGGGTGGAAACGCAAACCGCCCTTATACGGACCGATAGCGCTATTGAACTGCACGCGGTAACCGATGTTCACCTGCACCTCACCCTTGTCGTCAACCCAAGGCACACGGAATGTCGTGATGCGCTCGGGCTCAACGATGCGCTCGATGATTTTAGCCTTCTCAAATTCGGGATGGTGGTTGTACACGTCCTTGATGGACTCCAACACTTCTCGCACTGCCTGCAGGAACTCCACTTCGCCAGGGTGTTTCTGCTCCAAGCCTTGCATGATTTTCTCTACGTTCATAGTAAAAGTTTTTAAGTTCTTTATTGAGTTTATAAGTTAGTGACTTGTCACATTGATAGTTTCACAACGCAAAAATAGGGAATTTCCTTCAAACGGCAAAGGAAATTCCCAATTATTTTTGTTTTAAAGTTACTTTTTGTTAATTTGAGGCTCTTTCTTATCTCAAACCTCTTACATCTTACCTCTTAAATAAGGCGCAATGTGCCCATCAGATAAACCAATCCGAAACCGAGAATCATCGAGATGATACCCATGATAATTCCTAACTTCGACATATCCGACTGCTTCACGTAACCCGTAGCGAAAGCCAAGGCGTTCGGCGGTGTCGAAATCGGCAGAATCATGGCCGACGATGCAGCGATGGCAACACCGATGAGTACGGTCGGAGTACCGCCGATGGGGTCGAGTTTGTCACCCATAGCACCGCAGACTACTGCGAGGATAGGCATCAGCAGCGCTGCCGTTGCCGAGTTCGAGATGAAGTTCGACAGCAGGTAGCAGATGAGTCCACCCATCAACAGAATCAGCAGCGGCGAGAATTCGCCGAAGGGAATGCTCTTCACGGCGTTGGCAGCCAGTCCCGAGGCGTTCAGTCCGTAACCTAGCGCGAAACCACCAGCCACCATCCAGATGACACTCCAGTTAATCTGCTCCAGGTCACGCTTGGTAATGACTCCCGTCAGGGCGAATACCATAAACGGAATCATGGCGACGGTATAGGAATTGATGCCGGTCACGCGATCCAGCAACCACAGTGCCACCGTAACGAAGAAAGTGATAATGACAATCCACGAGTGAGCGCCTTCCTTCATGCCGTCTTCGATTTTCAGTTCGACGGTCTTCTGGGTGAAGGGAAAGAACTTCAACAACAGGCGCCAGCTGATGAACAGCAGGACGATAACCAGCGGGAACATAAACATCATCCACTGACCGAAGCCCAGACCGAGGTTCAATCCCTCAGGGTCGTTCAGGTATTTCAGCGCAATGGTGTTCGGAGGCGTACCGATAGGTGTACCCATACCGCCGAGGTTGGCAGCAATGGGGATTGACATAGCCAGCGAGATGCGGCCCTTGCCCTCGGGCGGCAACTGGCGGAACACCGGCGTCAGGAACGTCAGCATCATAGCAGCTGTGGCGGTGTTCGACACGAACATCGAGAACAGTCCCGTAATCAGCAGGAATCCCAGCAACACCATCTCACTCCGCGTGCCGAAAGGCTTCAGCAACACCTTTGCCAACTGCGCGTCCAGTCCGGTCTTCGTGGCGGCGATGGCCAGCACGAAACCGCCGATGAACAGCATGATGACGGGGTCGGCAAACGTCGCCATCACTCCCTTGTACGACAACAGCGGGCCCACCTTGTCCTCAACGACCATCGGCGCGATACCGCTGTCCGTACAGAACACAAGCATCAGCACGATGATAGACACCGACGTAGCCCACGACGACACAACCGACATGATCCACATCAGCGTGGCGAAAGCGAAAATGGCGATGATGCGCTGTTGGATGACCGTCAGTCCATCGATGCCGAACCATTCAGTCGGCGCATTCCACAACAGCAGCGTAACGATAGCGACAATAATGGCCTGCGAGGTCTTCTTGAAGGCTCCGCTTGGATGAAAGCGACGCCCCATTCGCATTTGATGATAAGCTTCTACAAGCTCATAACCTTTGTAAATATGAAACATACTAGCTTATATAAATAATTGATGAATAATTAGTCAATCCTATCCACGCTGAAAATTCAACGGCGTCATCCCCGTATGCTGGCGGAACACCTCGTGGAAGTATTTGCGGTCGTTGAAACCGCAGTGGTCGGCAACGGTCTCTATCGACCAGTCGGGATGGTCTTTCAACACGCGCTGGGCCTCTTCTATACGCAGCGACGCCACCAGTTCGGCCAGTTTGCCGTATTCCGACTGCCTAAGCCACTCCTGCAACTGCCGCTGAGCCACGCCCATCTGTCGTGCCACGATGCCCAGTGTCAGATTATGCTCTCGGTAAGCCCCACTCTGCTTCCATTGCTCTACAACCTCACCGATGCGAGGATCACTGGGACGATTCTCCTGAATGTCTTCTGCCACTTCCACGCGCTGGTGGTCCTCACTGATACCATAGGTATAGAGGCTGATGGTACTATAGGCGATACAAAAGAAATAGATAATGGAGAACATCACCAGCGGCGTGCCCTCCAGAAAGATAATCAAGGGCACGAAGAATGCCAGCACGGCCATTGTCTTCATACTCCACCCCATCCATCCGAACAGGTCATGGCGCTCGCGGTCGTAGTATTCATCGACGGCCAGCTCCATGCGTCGGTAGGTCGCATACTGAAGCCGGAACAGAAATGTCTGCATCAGCACATACAGCACACTACTGACATATTCCACCATGCGCAGTGCCGACGAGTCCTCGGCAATGGGCACGCCGTCGAGCAACGCAGTACCTATTAAGACGACTACCGACACGCCACAGATGACGCATGGCACCAGCCATTCCTGCCTTGTGACGCTTCCCTGCCGCTGTACGTAAAGGATAGCCATGCTGCACAGCAACGACGCAGGAGTGAAGAACAGCAGGTTCAGAAATACTCCCTGCGTCACACCCATCTGTCGGAAACCGAACGTATGTTGCAACAGAAACTGCAGGGCGATGAGACCCGTTCCCGCAGCCATCATCCACCGCCCACGGCCGAAGCTGTTGCCGTGTTTCGAGCGATGAGGCACACACAGCGCCAGCATCACCGCCAGCACCGTCATCGTCAGCATTCCGCTAATCTGCATCTCACCTAACGTAATCATCGCTCTTCTGAATTTCTCCGCAAAGGTACAAAAAATACACGAATTATGCACAAACGGAAGGCAAAATTGTCAGAAAAACGCGATTTTCTGACACCTATACCCCGTTTTTCTGACACCTAACGCGTTTTTTGGACACCTTGTTTCGATTCTTTTTCGTAACTTCGCGGCCAGAAAATCATTAAAACCATAGTATTATGACCAACTTAATCAACGACTTCCTGTCACAACCCTTGTGGCTTTCCATTCCACTCGTCATGGTTTATCTGGCTTTACTCGCCTACTTCCTTTACATCCTCTGGCACTACCGCCGCAAGAGTAATTGTTTGTTTCTGGCCGTGACATTTATGCTTTTGGGCTTGACGGCATGTAGCGACAATAGTGATTCGCCCACCGTAACTCCGCCAACCTCCATGTTGCTGACGGTTAGTGGCGAGCGTTACGAGATTGACCTAACGCGAGAGGACACGGTGAACCTCAGGACGCTGACCGTGGAATTTCCTACTCAGTTCAAGATAGATAATTTTAATCAATTCAATAACCTGACCATCGGTGGCAAGGGGGTTCACGATGGCGTTTGCGCGTTTCAGATTGACGCCATCTCCCACGCCCACCATATCGACGTTTGTTACACTGTGGACGGAAAACAGCATCAGATCGTGCTGAACACGCTCCACAAGAACATTCCTGAAATAAGAGCCAGCGGTAAGGCGACATCGGCAGGCGACTTCTACCTGTCTTACGTTTATCAGCGCCTGATTGAGAAGGTGGACAACAACGGACGCCTGCTGTATTACCGCTTGGAGCCGCAACAAGAGATTGAGACCACCAGTACGGGTTGGTGGGATTTCAAGAAGCATCATGCCGACGACGGGAAGACGTACTACAGCTTTCATGCACCCGACGAAAAATACGCTTCTTGGAGCTTCAACGGATTCAATCCCGGCAAGCGCGTCATCATGGACGAATCGTATAACATTATCAAGGAAGTCCAGCTTGAGGCTGCAAACGGCATCGACAAAGGCTTTCCTATCGACGGGCACGACTTTTACATGTACAACCCCGACCACTACATCATGTCCTCCTATCTGAAACGACAGAATTCAGAAGGCAAGGAGGTCTATTCCGCCTATCTGCAGGAAGTGAGCAACGGCAGCAAGGTCTTCGATTGGTGGAGCATTGACCATTCAGAGATGGAGAAATGGGTGGACCCAGTATTCCAACCACAGGATGGCAGCGATTTGGAGGATTATGTTCATTTCAATTCTATCGATATGCTCCCCGACGGCAACTGGCTATGCTCTTTCCGCCACGTCAGTTCAATTTTGAAGATTGACCGCAAGGGCAATACGGGCGATATCCTCTGGCGAGTGGCTGGTGCCGATAATGACGGTTCTTACGCTTTCCACGGACAGCACTGTGTTCGCTATCAGCAGAAAGACAATACCATCTCCTTATTTAATAATGGCAATGGAGCCAATCGTACCCAGATGGTTCGCCTCAATGTCGACCTGACTTCCGGAAAGGTATCCAAATCCACCATCCTGCTCAACGACGGCTACTTTACAAAGGCCTGCGGTGCACTCACCTTTAGCGATGGCAACATGATTGTAGGCTGGGGCATTCCTGGCGACGATGCCACTAATAACCGCTTACTGACGGAGTACGACGCTACAGGCACAGCGATATTCAGCATCAACCGACCAACAAATACTAAAAGTGCCAACGGTGTTCTCGGCTCTTACCGTTGCATAAAATATGAATAAAACGATAACGAAATCAAAAACGAAAACTAAAAAATAAAAACAATGAAACGATTCCTAACTAACAAACTTAACCAAGTCCTCTCGGCAGTGCTGCTAACGGCAGCGCTGCTCGTGGGGCAAAAAGCTGCAGCCGACAGTAACATCAGCTACGGCGGAAAGACCTACACCCTCTTCGACAGCGAGGGCTACTACACCGCCACGGACGGCAGTGAGAGCCCTTCAGCCTACACCTACGAGTATCTCGTGGATAACGTCCTTGTTCCATCTTATTATGGATGGCCAAAAGCCAAAAGCTAAAGGCATATACATTTATAAAGGCAAGAAAAGAGCATTATGAAGAACTGCACGGCAGTTGTCGGGGAAGAAGTGCCGGCAGAAGGCGTTTAAGCACGGTAGTAAGCGGGGTAAAGCACGGGGGCAAAAAGGATTTGCCTATAGCCAAATTAATGCGCGGCCCTAGCCAAATTAATGTGTGCCTACAGGCAAATCAATACGCGGCTATAGCCAAATCAATGTAAGTGCGTAGGAAATTTCAGTCTTTACGTCTCGGTATAGATGAAGGTCTGGCCCTGTCTGGTTTTGAGTAGTTTTGGGTGCGGGCCCTCCGTCCAATCGTTTAGCAACTTACGTGCGGAATAGGAGGTGATGAAGGCGCGGATGCGGAACATCTCCACGGTGACGTAGCCGTGCTTTTTCAGGAGGTCGCGCAACACCTGCTCCAGACTCTCCTTGTCGTCGAGCACCTCTGTGGAACTGAAACGCTCCACTTTGCGAAATCCGTCGCGCATCCAGAATTTGATCTCCTCATCCCACCGCTTGCCGGGATTGAAGTCGATACCGTCGAACTCCACATCGTTGTCGGTGACGTCGTCGGCATCGGTAATGGCGCGCTTCAGCTTGAGTTTGGGCGCAAACGAACCAATCGGCGTGTCAACGCGGTAACCCTTAGCCACCCATTCGGAGGCCCAATGGATGAACTCACCCAGCACCAGTCGCAGCTGGCCGGGACGCGTAGAGCCGTACTTGGCGCAGTAGTCATCTATCTGGTCAATGCTCAGTTTCATGTTCGCACCGCCTTGCGGTTTCACGTAAACCATGTTGCGCCCGTCCTTGCCCTTCATAGGTGAAGGAAACACGACAAAGGGCATACCACTTTTCTTTCTTGGCATAAGTCGATTGCGTTTGTTCGTATTCAGGTGCAAATTTACTCAAAACTATCGAATTATGCAAGTTTATTGCCCGCGTAATTGTCAGAAAAATGCGATTTTCTGAAACATAACGCGTTTTGGTCCCCCAATAATATCGCCCCACAGTCCTTTTTGAATCAAGGCTGTGGGGCGGTGATTTTCTTCTGATAGTGCATGGTATTATCTTCACCATCTGTCAGTTCCAGTCGCGTACCTGAGCCATCGAGGTTCGTAGCCTGCGCGCTGCGGTTGTTCTGGTCCAGTTTCTTTACCAGTCTGGGTCTCCACATCTTGCTGCCCAGTTCTTCCTTGAACCTGCGGACGCTGTCTGCCAAGTGGGCGGGATAGGTCACCTCGCTGTCATCGATTTCCATCTTGAAATTCTTCATGTCGTAATGCATCACCAGCGAATCGCCTTCGACGCCCCAAGTGCCCGACATTGAATAACGCTGTATCATCTTGTGTCTGAAGAAAGCGGTTCCATACCAGTGAGACGCGTGCATTGTGAACGTATGGTCTGGCTTGAGGTTGTAACGCAGCTCGTTTTTCTGGTCCACCATGACGGCATTCCAAGTTCCTATCAAGTCCCTCTCCCTGGCCGGGTGTATCTCCATGTAGGTTTGATTGACGAATTCCTCCATTTCCTGCTCGGTAATGTTCATCAGAAATTTGTTTTCCTCATTCAGATTGGTCAATCTCAGGAAATTCAAATAGGCCATCATGCGCTGCTCAACAAAATCCATGTAGTTCTTCAGGCGCTTGTTTTTCAGCAGCCATCGGCACATGTCTGCTGTACTCTCAAACTGACCACCCAGAAATATTTCGTATTCCTCTTCCTTTGTGAAGGGTTTCTTGAAGCATATCCAATCCTTGCTTTGCTGCTCGAGTACGACTCTGGCGTTGTAGAACTCCTGCACGTTGTTCAGGAACTGCCTGTCGTTGAGCGTGCGCCATGTGTCCTGACTGCTATTGAAGATGTTTTCGTTCATGGTCTTGAACTCCATGTCGGAATCGAACGATGCGTATGTGACGTAGTTGATGAACATTTGGAGCGTATCCTCCCCAATGCTTTCCAACCGGTCTATATTTTCAATCAGGTAGCAGGAGGCTTCATGTCCTTTTTCCTCAGCATCCTTGCGTTTCTTGATGACTTCAAGGCTTTGGTCAATGTCGTCGATTATCGTCATTGCCATCATCCTACGCGCCTGTTCCGTCTGCCGATTCTCGAGATACTGTGCCGTGCCGAAGGTGAGCACGATGGAGATGGTGGTGCCGAGGAATGTCATCAGCAGTTCCTTGAGCCATCCTTTTCCAGTCAGGTTGCGCCCGAACTTGGGCATCTTGAATTTCACGTTCATGCCGATTATTTTTTATCAGTTATAATCATATCGTTTTAATTCATAATTAATATCTCATCCTTGGTGCCAGTGGCTGTAGCGGTCGTCCTTCATCCCATCTTCTTTTTCTTACAACCCTGTCGCGGATGTCCCCCAAGAGGTTGACCGTCTTCGTGTAATCGGGGCGCGACTTGTAATGATATTGTGTCGTAGAATTATGTTCCTGATGACGAAACATAACAGATTCGATTTTGACGGTGTCCTTTTTCTGGGTGCTTTCCAGAGACATCTGTAGCCAGTTCGGATGGGAATGGGCGAACAACGCATCATCAAATTCGACCTTTAACGGCGGTAACTTTGGAAATCTGTCAGCATACCTCCATGAAATGGCGGAGGGTGTCTGTGCCATTGCTGTGGCCGTTATGCAGAGTAACGCCACAGACAGACTTGCTTGCCGTATCTTTTGGCGTAACTCCAGGTTCTCGTTGATAAACTCTTTGAGGTGGGCATTGCTGTCGCTGATGCGCCAACGCTGGAACACGATGACGGCAACCAAAACAAGCACTATCACGATGATAGCGGCGGCGAGAGCGACGGTGAAAATCATTTCGTAATTCATAATTCACAAATGTATCATTGGTTATTTTAGCTCGCAATTTCGATTGCAAAATTACGAACCTCCAGCGAAACAGATGTCTCACTGGAGGAAAAATATGTCTCAAATCAGGAAAAACTACTTTCTTCCCCATTTCATCGGGGAAAGCAAGGCTAAATCTTGCGATACTCGGTGGGCGTCATGCCGTAGGCGTTACGGAAAAGACGGGCAAGAGTGGCGCGACTGGGAATGCCGGAGAGTTCGCCGATGACGGCAATAGGGTCGCTAGTGGTCTTCAGCAGACGAGCGACATGTTCCAGACGGTAGCGGTTGATGAAGTCGCTGACCGTTTCGCCCTTCGAACACTGGCGAATGGCCTGCTCCACATATTTTTCGTTGGTGCCGGCCAGTTGTGCCAGCGTGTCGCGGTTCAGGGTTTCGTCGGTATAAGGCTGCTTTTCGTCCATGAGCGTACAGAGACGACGGAAGAGTTGCTGTTCGTTGGTGAGTTGTTCCTCTGGTGCGGCCTGCAACAGCTCCATCTCCTGCTGCTGCTCCTGTCGGCGCTGCTCTATCTCCTCGTAGAGCTTGCGGTTCTTTTCGGTCAGTACCTTATTATATTTATAGGAACGCCAGAGCAGATAGGCGATGAGTAGGCAGACGAGGAAGGCACTGGCGAGGATGATGCGGTGGACAACGAGTGACTGGTGCTTGCTGGCAATCTCCTCTTCCTGCTGCTTGATTTCCTGCAACTGCTCCACGTCGGCCTGCCGTTCCTGCTGACGGATGGAGTCGGTCAACTGACGTATGCGGTCACCCAGTGCCAGTGCCTCTGCCGTGCGCCCCGCCTTTTGCAGGGCTTCGTACTTATAATTGAACAGGGTCTTGACATAGAGGTCGATGACGGGTTCACCATTGGAGCGCAGCATAGAATCGGTTTCGTCGAACAAGCGGACTGCCTCGTCGTAACGGCCCGTCATCGACAGATACAGGCCTTCGGCTGCCTTGTCAAGCGCGCCAAGACCTTGGAACTGCTGATATTCGCAGAAAAGGGGTTCTGCCTGCTCTTTCTGATTATTAGCTGCATAGACCATCGCCTTACTGATGGTCACGTTGTTGCGGCGCTTTTGCATCGCCCAGTCGGGAGTGTTGGGACAACGTGTCAGACGCGCCATCGCTGTATCCATCTTCGCTATCAGGGGCAGCGCCTTTTCAGGCATCTTGTTGTCGATATACAGGTCGTTGAGCGAAAGCAACGTATAGATGAGCGGATCAATCTCCCCATAATCGGTGGCGCGCTGTGTACTCGCCATCAAATCATCGATGCATTGCAGGAACAACTGCTCGGATTCAGCAATATGCCCCAGTTTGCTTTCACAATCTGCCATCTGCATAATTGCCCTGCACTTCATCTCCACATCATTTGGCGTTGTGCCGTCACCCACAAATGTAAGGATTTCCTTGGCGAGGGCGAGCGATTTACCATACTCGCCATCGGCGTATGCACCGTTGCCCAGAATCCAGCGCGCCTTACAATAAAGGCTGCTGTCTGCAGAAGTGGCGACAGCATGTCCCGCCTCTGCAGCAATCGCTTTCTCGGCGTAATAGGCCGCCAGCCGCCGTTGGTCGGCATTCTCATATATAATTGCCTTGGTAGTATTAGCACGCACCGCCGTAAACAAACCGGCCTGCTCCGCACTATCCACACGCGTCACAGAATGTTCAACGTCGGATAAGCCATGGTTGACGATCTCTTTGCTCAGCGCAACAGCCTCATCGCTGCGGTCGGGCTTTGTGCAGCCCACTGTCAACGCCAATATGGTGACAACAGTTGTCAGTATGATGATATATCTGCTCATTTACGTTTATTTACCCGTCTGCAAAGATAATAAGTTTTTCTGAAACGGGCAAATTTTCGAGCATAAAAACGCCCCACCGCCCGTCGAATCAGGGCAGCGAGGCGATGGAGTTGTGATGCTATATCACCTTACGGCTTGACTTGGTGCTTCTTCATATAACTGTGATAGGCATCCACCATCTTCTGGCGCTGTTCGGGCGTGACGGTAATCATGCGGACATTGTAGCCCTCCTGGGGCACGAAACCATCCTTGGTGTAATTGAAACTGTAGTTCATTTCGCCGTGCATGTCGTCATAGACCTTGCCGTCTTCACCGTATAACAGCTTCAGCCCTTTGGCTCTCTCGTCGTCAAGGCCACCCAGCCAACCCATCAGCGGCATCTCCACATTCCACTGGTTCATGGCAATGAGAATATACTTCTTGCCATCAAAGGTAAATTCGGGCAGCTTGTCGCCAAACGTCTTACGGTATTCCGACAATAGATTCTCGTACAGGATGACGGTCATCGGGTCAGAATAGTCAATGCCCGGTTTATTTTCGGCAGTGGCAAGTTTACGCACATCCAGCATATTACACAAAGCCTTCGCAGGATCACCGTTCATCAGGTTGAACAGAACGCCCATCACGCCGTAGGTAATAATATAGTCCCTGTTGACATCCACACCCATCTTCTCAGCACGCATCAGTTCGTCAGTGTAGAACAACACCTTTTTCACGTCCTTCTTGTCGGAAGCCACCGTCATCAGCATGGCAATGGACTCGAAGATAACGGAGTCGGGCACTTCCTTGTTGAAACCCGCGGCCTGCTGGTAGATGCGCTCATAATATCTGGCGGCACGCGACTGGTTGTAGAGACTGCTCTCCTTGTCGAGCAGCATGTGGCCTACCTCCAGCTGGGCCTGCCAGTTGGTGGGGTTTTCGTCGGCCTCCTTCGAGAGGCGCAGATACTTGTCCATCTTGCTCTCGGGCTCTGCCGTCTGAGCGTTCACTACTGTTGTCATTGCGCAGCATAGGACGGCTGCGAGCGTCATCAGAATCTTTTTCATACTTAATTATTATTATGTTAGTATTATTGAATTTGAGTGCAAAATTAGGCTTTCTTCAAGAAACAACCGTCTCATGGTAGGAAAAATACGTCTCAAAATAGGAAAAAGTAAGTATTTATTTGATTTTTCGAGTTTTTTGCATACCTTTCTCCTTTGGAGAAAATAGGCTGCACCTCGGAAATAAAAATAAATCGAGATTTATTTTGTATTTCGCTCGATTTGCACTATCTTTGCAGACAAAATATAATAATTAACGATATGAAAGTAAGACTATTGAGTATGAATCATTCACGTTTTTCATTGGTTTCGCTCCTCCTGCTGCTGACCATGCAGGTGTGGGCTTACGAACAGAAGTCAATTGACATTAAGGTCAACGGCAAGACGCGCAACATGATTGTGTTTACGCCAAAAACGCTGCCGGCCAAGTCGCCGCTGATGATTGTCACTCACGGCATGAACCAAGACCCTGAATACCAATATGGGGCAGACAAGATGTACGAGCTGATTGACGCCGAAAAATTCGTTATCGCCTACCTTCGTGGCATTAATAAAACATGGGACGTAAGTGGCACAACGGACAGGGACTTCGTCAGTAAAACCATCGACGAAATGGCGACGCGCTACGACATCGACCGCGACCGCGTATATTGGTCGGGATTCTCGATGGGTTCAGCACTTATCTACCATTGCATGGCTGACATGCAGAACAAGATAGCAGCTTTTGCGCCAACCAGCGGTATTGCTTTTGGTGGTAAGGAGTGGCAGAAATGCACGAAGCCAGTCAATGTGATTCATTGTCATGCTTATGGAGACGATGTATTCAAGTATGACGAATGGAACATACGCGATTACGTCAAGTCGTTAGCTTTAGAACTGGATGAATGTAAGGCTTACCAAAAGACCGCTAATTACAAAACACCGGGAGGAAATACCGGTGACCAAGAAATATGGAGCGAGGGCAAAAACGGAACCATGGTGGAGTTGTTCTCTTACAACGCCAACTGGCACAACCCTTCATCAGGCAACTCAAAGGAAATCTGGAACTTCTGTAAGCGCTTTGCGCTGAACCAGCCGTTGGCACGCATCACACAGCCCGAAGGCGAGACGACCTATCTGACCTTCATGCCCGAAGGCACGGCTACGTTCCCTGACGTCGCCATAGCGGCCACCGCCAAAGCACAGAAAGGCGAAGTGGAGAAAGTGGAGATCTATGAGGGCAGCAACCTGCTTGCCACTGCCTCCGAAGCATCAGCATCAGGAACCTACGACGCAACGCTGACGGCCCCTCAGGCCGGTCAGCACACCCTGCGCGCAGTGGTCACCGACAGTAACGGCAAGACCGGCGAGGCTGAATGTGTGGTAAACTGCGAAGCCCCGAAGTTTAACACCGTCTACAGTCTGAGCAGCCATTTCAATATGGAGGGCGCAGTGCCACAGGATTGGTACGTCAGCAATGGCACAAGTGCGTCGACACGTGTGGGTGGCGGGCTGCCATACACCAACGGTCCCCGTCTGCTGCATTTCACCAACGAGACGCGCGGTATGGAATACGGTCTGCTCGTGCAGAACAGCGCGGGCAAGGAAAAGACCGCATTTGCGAAGTTCGGCGTCAGCAAGGCTCGTTCGAACATGATGTTGTCTGCCGGCCGCTATACGGTGAGATACAGGTTATACAACTGGAACCGTCCGGACTTCTCGCCCATCACCGTCGTCATAGAGGACACCAACGGGCAGGAGGTGGCATCGACGGTTTGTAAGCCAACCAAGAACATCGGCGGTAATACAAGCAACGAATTCCCCGGCGTCCGTCAGCCGACGCTCGATTTCAATATCACCCAACCGGGCTATTACGTCATTGCCTTCTACGCCGATGCCGAGAAGGATGCCGACTTCGTGCTCGGAGTGCCTACGATTAAGGTAACAGAATACGGTGAAGCCGGGATAACGACGGTGAACGGTGAACGTGAAACAGTGAACGACAAGAATTGGTACACGCTGGACGGCCGTCGCATCAGCGCCCAGCCCAGCCGCCCCGGCATCTACATCACCGGCGGCAAGACGGTTGTGGTTAAGTGATAATCATCGGTGAGTTATGAGTAACATCCCCCAAGAGTTCAACAACTTCTTTCTGAAGGACGTGTCGTTCGTCAACCTGATGACGCGACGCATCTTCAACGTGTTGATAGTAGCCAACCCGTATGACGCCTTCATGCTGGAGGACGACGGACGCGTGGACGAAAAGATTTTCGACGAATATATGGAACTGGGCATGCGCTATCCGCCCACGTTCACGCAGGTGTCGACGACGGAAGAAGCCAGCCACGTGCTGGAGACGACGGACATCGACCTGGTAATCTGTATGCCGGGTAATGCCGACAACGACGCCTTCGCCGTAGCACGCGACGTAAAGCGGATGGCTCCGCACATTCCGTGCGTGGTGCTGACGCCTTTCTCGCACGGCATCACAAAGCGCATAGAGAACGAGGATATGAGCATCTTCGACTACGTGTTCTGCTGGCTGGGTAACACGAACCTCATCCTGAGCATCATCAAGCTCATTGAGGATCAGATGAACATCGAACACGACATCAAGGAGGCCGGCGTGCAGATGATACTGCTCGTCGAGGATAACATCCGCTTCTATTCGTCGGTACTGCCGAACCTGTATAACTACATCCTCGCGCAGTCGAAGAACTTCTCTACCGAGGCTCTGAACCCCCACGCCGCCGCACAACGCAAGCGCGGACGTCCAAAGGTGGTGCTGGCAACGACCTACGAGGAGGCCATCAATTGGTATGAGATGTATCACGACAACGTGCTGGGCGTCATCAGCGACACACGATTCCCGTTGAAGGGTGTGAACGGCCGTCTGGCACATGTCGAGGAGGGTGATCCGGAGGCAGGCTTGAAGCTGCTGCGCGAAATCCGCAAGCGCGACGAGTATGTGCCGCTGATTCTGCAGAGTTCGGAGATCGTGAACAAGGAGAAGGCGGAGAAGGAGCACTTCCATTTCGTCGATAAGAATTCGAAGAAGATGAACGTGGATCTGCGCCAGCTCATTGAGGAGCACATGGGTTTCGGCGACTTCATCTTCCGCGACCCCAAGACGAAGGAAGAGGTGGCGCGTGTCCGTTCGCTGAAGGAATTGCAGGACAACATCTTCAAGATTCCCGCCGAGTCGTTCCAGTATCACGTGTCGCGCAACAACATGAGCCGCTGGCTCTGTGCACGAGCTATCTTCCCCGTGTCGCAGTTCTTGAAGACGGTCACGTGGCATAAACTGCAGGACCTGGACGCACATAGACAGATTATTTTCGACGCCATCGTGCAATACCGCCGCATGAAGAATATCGGCGTCGTGGCGGTGTTCGACCGACTGAAATTCGACCGCTACGCCCACTTCGCACGCATTGGTGAGGGTTCCTTAGGCGGTAAGGGGCGCGGTCTGGCATTCCTCGACAACATCATCAAGCGCCATTCGGAACTGAACCAGTTTGACAATGCCACCGTGCAGATTCCGAAGACCGTCGTGCTGTGTACCGACTTCTTCGATGAATTCATGGACAAGAACAACCTGTGGAGCATCGCACTGAGCGACGCACCGGATGAGGAAATACTGGAGCATTTTATGCGGGCACAATTGCCGGACGCGCTGATTGCAGACTTCTTTACGTTCTTCGAGGCCATCAACTCACCGATTGCCGTGCGTTCGTCGTCGCTGCTCGAAGACTCGCACTACCAACCCTTCGCAGGCATATACTCGACGTATATGGTGCCGTATCTGGAGGATAAATACGAGATGCTGCGCATGGTGGCGTGTGCCATCAAGGGCGTCTATGCGTCAGTATACTACAAGGACTCGAAGGCGTATATGACGGCAACGTCGAACGTCATCGACCAGGAAAAGATGGCGGTCATCCTGCAGGAGGTCGTCGGCAAGCAGTACGACACGCGGTTTTATCCGACGTTCTCGGGTGTGCTGCGCTCGCTGAACTACTACCCCATCGGCGACGAGCTGGCCGAAGAGGGTATCGCATCGCTGGCTCTGGGTTTGGGGAAATACATCGTCGACGGCGGACAGACGCTGCGCGTATCGCCCTATCATCCGAAACAAGTGTTGCAAACCTCGGAGATGGATACGGCGCTGAAGGAGACGCAGACGCGTTTCTATGCGCTGGATATGAGTCACATTGGCGACGACTTCAAGGTGGACGACGGCTTCAACATCCTGAATCTCCGCGTCAAAGAGGCCGATAAGGACAATTCGCTGCAGGGTATCGCATCGACATACGACCCCGTTGACCAGATTATCCGCGACGGCATCTACGAGGGCGGCCGCAAGGTCATCTCGTTCTCAGGCGTCCTGCAGCACGGCATCTTCCCACTGCCGGAAATCCTCCAGCTGTCGCAGAAATACGGCTCGGAGGAGATGCGTCGTCCCGTGGAGATAGAGTTTGCCTGTAACCTCGCACCTGACGGCGCGAGCGGCGACTTCTATCTGTTGCAGATTCGTCCCATCGTCGATTCGAAACAGGTGTTGGACGAAGACCTCGCGGCGATTCCCGACGAGCAGTGTCTGCTGCGTTCGCATAACTCACTGGGACACGGCATCTCGAATGATGTCGTCGATGTGGTTTACGTCAAGACGGACGAGGACTTTACGGCTGCCAACAACCCACAGATTGCCGACGAGATAGAGCAAATCAACCGGAAGTTCCTGGATGGCAAATACCTCCAGGAGGACGGTACAGGCGCCAACTACGTGCTCATCGGGCCGGGACGATGGGGCTCCAGCGACTACTGGCTGGGCATCCCCGTGAAGTGGCCGCACATCTCCGCAGCTCGCGTCATCGTAGAAGCCGGACTGAAGAACTACCACGTAGACCCCTCGCAGGGCACGCACTTCTTCCAGAACCTCACCTCGTTTGGCGTGGGTTACTTTACCATCAACACCTATACGGGCGACGGCATCCTGCAAACCAGCGTGCTCGACGCCCTGCCTGCCATTGAGGAAACGGAACACGTGCGCCACGTCCGCTTCCCCCACCCCATCAAAATCATGATGGACGGCAAAAAGCAGCACGGCGTTGCCCTCCTGCCACAGGAATAAAACAAGCACCCGTACAATGGCTGGTGCAACCACACAGCACAAAAAAAGACTCCCACTCAGATGAGCGGGAGTCCTTTTTATCGAGATTCGAAATAGAATGCTTATTCAGCCTTTGCCTCTTCAGCAGCGGGAGCTTCCTCAACGGGAGCTTCAGCGGGAGCCTCGACAGGTGCCTCGACAGGAGCCTCAGCAGCGGGTGCTTCAGCCTTAGGAGCAGCAGACTTGCGTGAACGGCGAGTCTTCTTCTCAGCCTTCGGGCTCTTCAGCATGTTCTCGTCGAAGTCGACAAGCTCGATGAAAGCCTTCTCAGCAGCATCGCCCTGGCGGAAGCCGAGCTTGATGATGCGGGTGTAACCACCTGGACGGTCACCGACTTTCTGTGCTACAGGGCCAAAGAGCTCCTTCAGAGCTTCCTTGTTCTGCAGATAGCTGAATACCACACGACGGCTGTTGGTGCTGTCGTCCTTAGAGCGCGTGATGAGGGGCTCTACATATTTCTTGAGTGCCTTTGCCTTGGCGAGGGTCGTAGTGATTCTTTTGTGCATAATCAGCGAGATGGCCATGTTGGCAAGCATGGCGCGGCGGTGATCAGCAGTACGGCCCAGATGATTGAATTTCTTTCCGTGTCTCATTTTAACTTTGAACTTTTAACTTTGAACCTTATTCTCGGTCCAGTTTATACTTTGAAATATCGGTTCCAAACGACAGATTCAGACTCTCGAGCAAATCATCAAGCTCAGTGAGCGATTTCTTACC
>JBGUIA010000004.1:0-4047 GCA_045112595.1 Prevotella sp.
ATGGGCTGAGGATGCCATGAAGAAAAAATGATAACCTGTTGGGAATAACGTCATGGAAGTTTGCTTTTGATTTGCTTGAGCGCATCCCCTATGCCAAGTATCTGCATCACCTCGGGGCGTTCGGCCAGACGTTGCAGGTCGTCTTCGCCAACGGTCAGCCAGACCTGACCGAAGAGGCCAATGGATACGGGGATGAACATGTCCTGATAGAGGATGGCTCCTACGTTGTAGAACGTATGTTCGAAGACCAGGAAGTTCCGTTTTAGGTATTCGTCGGTTGCGTTCAATGCCGTCATCGTGCTGATGGCATTATACTGTTGAAGCAACGGATGGCTATCCACTACTTTTTCTATGACCACCGTCAGGCCCTTTTTCAGTGTGTCATAATGAGCAGTGCGCTCTGGCTTCGTCATTGCAGCCAGAGCCATTGCCATCAGGATAATCAACGTAATGCCTATGAGGAACTTCTTCATCATTTTTGTTTTCTCTTCATCGTCTGACCATATTCCTTTACGCTACTCCCTGCAAAGATACGAATAAGAGAGAAAATTTCAAAGAAAAACCCAAATTTATTTGGTGTTTTGCTCATTTATTCGTATCTTTTTCCAAGGAAAAAATAGGCTGCATCTCAGAAAAATCCAAATTTATTTGGTTTTTCGTTCGATTTGCACTATCTTTGCAGGCAGCAATCAAACTTATCAATAATAATAAAACAATGAAAAGAACAATTCTACTCTTCCTGTCGGTTATGATGACTGTCATCATGACGGCTGGCGACGTGACGCCCCAGCAGGCACTGCAACAGGCTCAGAAATTCCTGCAGCAGACGCCGTCGGGCATGAAGAGGACCCAGGCTGAGGTTCCCCAGCTGAAGATGGCGGGACGTGTCAGCGGACTCTATGTGTTTAACGCAGAACAGAACCAGGGCTATGTCATCGTATCGAACGACGACCGCACGGCACCTATTCTGGGCTATAGCGAGACGGGCACCCTCGACCCGGACAACATGCCTTGCAACATGCGTGCCTGGCTGCAGGGCTATGCCGACGAGATTGCATGGCTGAACGAACACAACATCCAGCCCACAACGTCACAGAATCCTCGCCGCACAGCGTCAGCTGTCAAGGCCCCCATTGCCCCACTGGTTACGGCACACTGGAATCAGAGCGCACCGTATAACAACCAAGTGAGCGGCTATTACTATGCTGGGAATGCTGTCACAGGTTGTGTGGCAACGGCTATGGCACAGGTCATGTATTATACTGCCAAAAAAGCTAGCCTTACTACGAGTACACCTACAAATGACATACCAGGATACACAACCAAATCGAGTTATGATGTTCCAGGCATTAGTGCAGAAGAAACCATCAACTGGAATCAGATGCGTGATACCTATACCTCAAGCGACACCGACGAGGGGGCCACAGCTGTTGCAACCCTGATGAGATGTTGTGGTGTATCTTTAGGTATGAATTATAGAGACACCGACCATGGCGGTTCTTCTGCCAATGGTGCTGATGTTGCTAAGGCTTTGAAAAGCTATTTCGGATATGATGCTACTACCCAGTGTGCAGACCGCAGTTACTATTCCTATGCCAATTGGATTGAACTGATCTACAACGAGCTGAAGCAAGGACGTGCTGTCGTTTATAGCGGACAGTCCTTAGGTGGCGGACATTCTTTTGTCTGCGACGGCTATCAGGGCGAGGACTATTTCCACATCAACTGGGGTTGGGGTGGCATGAGTGACGACTACTTCAAATTGTCGGTTCTTGATCCCGACGCGCAGGGCATTGGCGGCAGTAGTTCTACTGAGGGTTATGGCTTTGGACAGAATGCCATTGTCGGTATCCAGCTGGAAGGCGGCACGGGCACCGTACTGAGTAACCCCAATACCGTTAGCCTTACGCTGAACAGTGTGAGCACAGACAAGGCTACTATAGCTCTCGGTGAGACCGCTAATATCACTTTCAATATTACTAATAACAGTGATGACGACTACGATGGCGAAATAGGTTTTTACTTCGTTGATAAGGGATTGGGCGATGGCAAAATGTTCCTAATCCCCCAAAAATCGACAAAGGATTGTGTTATTGAATTTCGCCCAAGTGAGGCATGTGACTATACTATCACAGCATATAAAACTAATGGGGCAGGAGGCTATGCTGGTATTGACATATCCAAATCTGTTACTGTTACTGTTAATGCTGGCGGTAATCCTACTTCAGACAATATTACGCTGACAGGCTCACTTACTGTTGATAATTCTACAAATACAGGAGGGTTGAACTACGATCTTTACGGAAAAGAGGTTAACGGCGTGTTGAGAGTAAGCAATCCAGATCCGAGCAATGACTATTCAGGAACATTCCAGTTCGACGTCTATATCTATGGAAGCTCAACTCCTGTTTGGCGCTCAGCTAAGAATGTACTCATCCCTGCAAGCGGTTACATCGACATTCCTGTGGCATTCACTGGTAACTTGGGAAGTAAATATAATTTTACTTTCGTTTATAGAAAGAATGGCGGTTGGAGTGATTGGGTAAATGCAGGTTACTACACCATCAAATCAGGCATTACGGCCTATAAGTCCGATGGTACCTATACCGTTGTTGCGCCAACTACCTCCTACATTGTACCCGCCAATGCTGTCGCAGTGGATATGTCGGGCGCTGGTGTAACTACTATCACCAAGAACAGCAATCCCAATACGCTCTATATCCTTGGTACAAGTGACGCTGTTCCAGATGGATTGACAAATGTTGTCAAGTCTGATGGTACGGCTTATTCGGCTTCGAGTATTATATTGACTGATGGTAACGACTTCTATTCACCCGTTGACTTCACGGCCACGAATATCGAGTTCACCTACGATAACGACCGTTGGGCGGATGGTACGAATGGTTGGAACACCATCATGCTGCCCTTCGATGTAACATTGGTGAAGGCTGGTGAAACACCTATCGACTGGTTCCGCAGCAGTAGCGATACGGGCAAGCAGTTCTGGTTGAAGGAATTCACAGGCGACGATACAACTGCTCCAAAGGTTAATTTCGGCTTCACGGATGAGATGAAGGCCAACACGCCGTATATCATTGCCCTGCCAGGCAACCACTGGGGCTCAGAATACGACCTGAGCGGCAAGACCATCAAGTTCATCGGTCAGAATACTACCGTTCATAAAAATGGCAAAGTTTCGTCTGTCACTGGCGGCAACTACCGCTTTGTTGGTGAAACCAAAGCTGTTAGCACGGAAAATATCTACTGTATCAATGCAGCAGGTAACCAGTTTGTACTGAAAGCCACTGGTGGCAGTCCGGCCTTCCGTCCGTTCTTCAAGGCAGACATGTTTGACCGTACGGTAACCAGCCTCGGTATTGGCAATGGTGGCGGTACGACGGGAATTGAAACGAGGTCTGATGTCAGAGGTATGATGTCTGATGTGTGGTACGACCTGCAAGGCCGTCGCGTCGAGAATCCCACCAAGGGTGTGTATATCAAGAATGGCCGCAAGGTCGTGATTAAGTGAGAGAAGAACTGAGCTTGCTCGAGTTCTTCCGAACGGGAACGAGCTCGAGCTTAAGCTCAAACTGTTTATAAAGAAATAAGGTTATGAAAAAGTCATATATTAAACCCGCAATGAGCGTCTATCCATTGCCCACCATGCAGTTGTTGGCAGGCAGTGCTCCTGGTGCCGGTGACCAAAATGATCCTAGTATGGCTCCCACGTTCGACGATGAATTAGAACTCGAACTTATCCCCGGTCTCGAGATATTTCAAATGTAATGAATACATTATGAATAAAGCCCGCAAATTTTGAAGTGAACCCCGAAAGTTAGACAAAAAACTTTCGGGGTTTATTATGCAAGAAGGCGAAGCCCTGTTCAAGCAAGGCAAGTTGATACTTGTAAAGTGTAATTGATTTTGTGTAATGATTATTTAGTAAGTTAATAAGCACAGCGGTATAATGAGCAGGCGGAACAGTATGAGCGGGAGGCACAGAGACTGACGGAAGAGGCAGAGAAATATACCCGTCAGGCTAATAAG
>JBGUIA010000005.1:0-43267 GCA_045112595.1 Prevotella sp.
GGTGGATGGTGAGCAGCGCATGACGTCAATGGAGATTGCAGAGCTCACGGGTAAAACTCATTTTAACGTGATGAAGGCTATCCGTAACATGGAACCAGCCTGGTTAAAGGTCGGCCAATTCCATTTTGAATTGACCTCTTACTTGGACGCTCAAGGCAAGGAACGTCCTTGTTACTTACTCACAAAAACCGAGTGCCTGTACATCGCCACGAAGTTCAACGACGAGGCGCGCGCACGACTGGTATTGCGATGGCAGCAGCTGGAGGAGGATCGTCGCGAGGCTTTGGAGTGGGAACGCTGGAAGGCTCGCTGGAGTCAGATTGAGCGTCCGCAGGGTCAGCGACTGCTGGGCGTGAGCGACGAGGAAATCCTGGACGAGGCCGACGATATCATCGGCGACGAGCTAGACGAGCTGAACCGCGACAGCGACGACTGCTATACACCGACGGACATCGGTGCACCCTTCGGACTGGAAGGTCGCGACCTGAACTCGTTCCTCTGCGACAAAGGCGTCATCCATTGGTCGAAAGGCCAGTGGCGACTCACACCGAAGTATCTGCATCAGGGACTGACGGAGGACCGCAGCTTCATCTATCACGGTCGCAACGGTCACCGTCGGACGAAGTCGCGACTGGTGTGGACGGAGAAAGGGCGCGACTTTGTGCTGGGACTGATAGGATAAGGAAAACAACATTATTAACAACTTGAGCGAAGAGTGAGGAAGTCTCATGAGACGATAAAAGGTGGCCACCTTTCCAAAACGCTTCTCTCACTAAAAACACTCAAGTAAACAATGATTATCAAAGTAAAAATTTCCCAAGAATCATGGGACAGACTGCAATCGGGCAGTCGGAGAATGGAAGGAACATTAGGCTACGACAAGTGGACGGGTGAGGTGGACTTTAACGCCTTTAACCGCAAGTCGCGCGAACCTGGTTATGTGGCACCACCGGATGCTGTGCTGTATGAGTCGGCAAACGGATGGCTGCGTCAGAGCAAGCGCAGATTCAAGATCTTTGTCAGCGCGAAGTGCAGCATCGGACGCAAGCGTTCTGCTGACCAGCTGCTGAGCGAGGCTCGTGAACTGACGGACTACCTGAAGCACACGAAGACCATTGAGGAAATCATGGACGAGATTTAACTAACACAAAAACAAATTGAACTGATTAACTAACTATGTTTTGTATTCAAGACAATCAGTATGTTTCTCCAGCAGTGCCAGGCACTGCGGAGAAACTGAACGAAATCCTTGATTCAGCGAAGGTAAAGTGGAAGATTACCACCATCCGGGCAGTCAGGGAACCCGGGGCCGTCAAGCTATGGGCTTCGAACACCGACTTCAAGAAATACTGCCTGAAGGAAACTGGGAAAAAGAAGGTTGGGGAGGCGTTCCAGGCACTCACCGATGAGGAAAAGCTGATGCGATGGGCTACATCGCTGAAGGAATCGTTGCCTCCGCTGATATTCGGAGCACGCGATTTCGACGAGATGCCCCTGAAGAAAGACCCCACGAAAACCATGAAACGCAGGGTGCTGGCAGGAATCCATCTGTCGGGACTATTCATGTTCGACGTTGACCACGTGGACAATCCGCGTGAGATATTCGAAAGGACACAGGTGGAGGGTTTCCCTTGGGAGGTGGTGTTTGCGCACCTGACCTCGTCGGGACACGGCCTGAGGCTGGTATGTAAGGCTCATATGGACGGAAACATTGCGGACAACCAGATAGAACTGGCCAGGGCTCTGGGTGTAAAGGCTGATGCAAGCTGCATCGATGCGTCGAGGATTTCGTATGCGCCCATGCGCGAGGACATCTATTATCTGAACGAAGAAGAATTATTGAACTATTACAACGAAGAATTTGACAAGAAATATTGTGAAGCGTATAGAGATGGGAAAACAGAACCAATTATCCACAAAGAAGGATTCGATGGGGGTGACGACAGCGAGCCCGTCAGTGGTAAGCCAGTTGCAGCCACCACCGAGTGTCCGGACTCCTACCACGGAGTCAGCTACAAGAAAATCTGCGAAGCGTGGCAGGAAGCCCAAGGTGGCGCCCCAGCCGTTGGAGACCGCCATCGGACAATGCTGCAGCTGGCTCTCGACCTGCGGTATATCTGCGACAACGACCCTGAGGTGGTCTTTAGGACCCTTGGACTGTGCGGATTTGTGCAGGACGTCATCCGCGAGCGGGGAGAACAGGAAGTCCGGGGCGTTGCTGATACGGCTTGTGGTCGTCAACTCTACCGTGAAATCCCGAAAAGGATGCGACAGGTGCTTGAAAGTGCTGGTGTACAGGACCTCGACGGTGGCACAGCTGGACGCCCTGTGGCAGCAGTTGACATCCCTTACGAGCAGTTCGCTCAGAGGCTGGAACCTCTCCTTAGCGCTCCTTATGCCGAGGCCTGTCGGGGAGTGAGCCGTCAGAACTGGATTGGTGCGGTGTTTGCCTCGGGCGCGATGTACTGTACGCTGATGACGCGCTGCTGGTATGAGCATTTCAGCGGTGCCAAGCAGCGGATGAACCCGCAGGTGCTGATCATCGGACATCCTGCTTCGGGTAAGTCGTTTGCCAAGGAACTGGACGACCAGATCATGTGTTCGATGCGTGCGCAGGACGAGGAGGTCAGGGCTCAGGAGACGCGCTACAAGCAGGAACAGAAGAAGCGCGGGACATCGTCGAAGGCGCAGAAGCAGGACGCGCTGACGGAGCCGGAGGGTATGATACGTTATCTGCCTACGAAGACGTCGAACAACATCTTCTTCCGACGTCTGAAACGGGCGAAGGAACTGATAGACGGGGACATCATGCCGCTGCACCTGTATATGTTCGACTCGGAGTTGGACTCGTCGATATCCGCCCAGAGCGGTGGTGCATGGATCGGGAAGCACGACCTGGAACTGAAGGCGTTCCACAACGAGCTGTCGGGTGTGGACTATGCCAATGGCGACTCCATCAACGACATCCTGCCTGTGTATTGGAACTCGGTGACGACGGGCACGGCAGTCTCGCTGCACAAGAAATTCACGTTGCGAAACATCAACGACGGACTGTGCTCACGTGTGGCCATCTTCCTGATGGAACGTGCGAACTTCCAGATGGTGGGCAAGAAGGTGGTGGACTGGAAGAACAACGAGGCCCTGAAGACGTGGGGCTTTAAGTTCGAACAGCTACACGGCCAGCTGCCGCTGGAGCGACTGACAGACCACGTGTACGACCTCTGCGAGCTGTCAGCACAGGAGGCGGAGGCTGCCGGTGACCTGGTGCTGGACTACCTGAGGAAGCGTGCGGTGTTCTATGCCACATGGTTTACGGTGCCTCGCATCGTAGCCCGCCAGTTTGACGCGTTCAAGAAGACGGGCGAGCTGGAAATCACCGACGACGACCTGAAGTTTGCCACGCTGATGTATGATGCTGTCATCTGGTTTCAGGACTACTTCTTCGGGCAGATGCTGCAGGATTCGTGGGACAATGCCGAGCGCGAATACGTGCCCCGCAGGAAGAACTCGAAGAATGCCGATGCCTATCGCAGCCTGCCGGAGATGTTCGGGGTGAAGGATGTGATGAACATTCTAGACGTCGAAAGTAATCCTGCCAATCAACAGTGTAATCGTTGGCTCAAGCATGGATTCGTTGAGCGCATCAAACAGGGGAAATATAAGAAAATCATTAAGGAAATAGTAGTATGACAAACGTAGAAATCAACAAGCAAGCACGACTCAGCGAACACTTTACGCTCGCTGAGTTAACCAAAACGAAAACGAAAATTGAAAACGTGCCTAACGAGGCACAAGTTGAGAATTTGAAGCGGCTTTGCGGGTGGTTGGAGATGCTTCGCAGTGAATATAATAGGCGGTATGGAAGACTCTCCCCCGACCCCTCCCTGTCGAGGGAGGGGAGTAGAGACCAAGAGGAGCCAATTATTATCAACAGCGGTTATCGTTCTGAGGCGGTGAATAAGGCTGTGGGTGGTGTGGCAGGATCGAACCACCTGACGGGCTGTGCGGTGGATATCCACGTGTTGGGCAAGGAACAGGCGATACGCTATGCGTGTATCTTGTTAGACATCGCAGATGAGTCGCAGGAGGACTTCGACGAGCTCTTGATAGAGCAAAACGCTAAAAGCCTCTGGATTCACTTCGCCGTGCGCCCCTTCGCCAACAGGCGTCGGGTGCGGCTGATGAAGGGCTAGGCGAGTTCGTTAAATATGCCAAAACGGGCCCATCATTTGGTGGGCTCGTTTTTCGTAACCTTACTGCAAGCGGCGGGAGGCGTTGTAGTATGCCTGATAGGAACTGAAGCCTGACTCCTGTGCCGCAATATCCTTCGTGGCGGTTGGGTGCTGCTGCATATACTGTTCGTAATGGTCCAGACGCAGGCGGTTGACGTAGTTGAAGAACCCTCCGAAGCGTTCCTTGAAGGTTCGCGATACGTAGGTGCGGTTGGTGGCGCAGTATTCCACGACTTGGTCAATCTTCAGGTGGGGATTCAGATAGCCTTTCTGCTGGTCGACATACTCCTCAATCTTCTTGGCAATCTCATTCATGCGTTCCTCCATGAGTACGTGTTCGCGAACTTCCGTCTCGGCATCGGCCTCCGTTTCGTCATCGATGTTCTCTGACAGGATGACCCCGCGGCGCCAGACGGGCATGACCGTCAGCAGCAGGATGACGTTGAACACCGACAGGGGCAGCAGCATGCAGGCCAGCACCGTGGGATTGTCGGTGAGGAATGCAGGCCACAGGAAGGGCGTCAGGAATACTGGCGAGAGCCACACGCGCTGGGCATAGGCCAGCGGGAAGTCGTCGGGATTGGAGTAGTTGTCGTCGCGGGCCTCGGCAATGCATCCCCACACCTTCCACATGGAAAAGAGGCAGTAGGGGATGGACAGCAGGCTGACGGCCAGCACAATCCACTGCTGCATCTCGATGCCTTTGGCACTGAGCACCTCGCCCGGCACCCATGCATTGATGACGAGCGGCGTCATGGCAATGATGATGAATATGGCGAAGACCCAGCTGATGTTCTTCCATCGGCTCCGCTGCTTCACGGTGCCGAAGAACATGAACATGAGCACACCGCAATAGAAATAATAGGTGGCAGGGAAGTATGACTTCACCAGCAGCCATGCTGACGGGCTGGTGGGGTCGAAAACGTATGGCAACAGCAATGTGGCCATGGAATAGATGATGATCTGCAGTTTTCTGTCGGGCCAGATGTAGGCTCTGTTCTTTTTGGGTTGCTGACAGGTATGGAACGCCCTCATGGCTGAAAACAGCCAGCAGGTAACGATGTAAACCGTCATCGAAACGCCATACCAATAATATGTATTGTCTATCATTGATGTGTTGGATTAATTTATATTTTCGCTGCAAAATTACAAATAATCCGTAAAATAAACATCAAAATCAGTCAATTTTTACCGATTTATATATTTATTGCTTGATTTTTATCTATCGTTTGGGGTGAAAGGTGTAATTTTGCCACCAAATTTTACGAGTGTATAATTTACCATTAAAAAATAATATAATAAGGTATTAGTTATGAAAAAATCAACTATGATGCTGCTGACGCTGATGTCAGTTATGATGTTTTCGTGTAAGGACAAAGACTTATACGATCCCAACGCAGTGAAACCCGGTGAGGAACAGAAAGTGGCCAACACCTTCGACTTCTCGACCGTTCAGGATGTGATGCTGACTGTGGATTATTCGGCATTCAACACCCACGGACCGGTATTCTTCAGTATTTATCATGAGAATCCCTTCGTAGGTGAGGGTGAGGACGAACACCTGGACGAGAACATCAAACCCATTTACGAGGACTATACGGACAAGAGCGGACGCTTCAACCAGACCGTCGAACTGCCTGCATACGCCAAGCACCTGTATGTGGTGACGGGTAATTTCTTTGTGACCGAACGGCTGATGGAGACTGACGTACAGAATGGTGGTGCCAAGGCCACAGCCAAGTCTGCCGGCACTCGTGCTGCCAGCCGTGCTGTCACACGCAGAGGAGCACAGACCAACGATGTTTCAAAGATGCCACAGCTCTCGTACAACGTCGACGGCAACGGTAATAAGATCGGCGAGCGCGTCTATCAGGACTGGCAGACGCCCCTGGGCACTTGGGATGATAGGAGCGGAGCTCCCAGCTACCTCATTGACAAGAGCAAGGTTGACCCAAAGCTCATCTTCAGCGAAGAGGATATGGAAGGCTTGTATGCTACCGTAAGTCAGGTGCTGAATGCCAACAAGGCCTGCAGAAAGACCTACCGCGACCATGAGGATCTGGTGCTGGACAAGGCCTCAGAGGTGACCATCACCATGCTCGGCGGCAGCACCTGCTGGAACAGTTCGCTGGGATACTACTATTATGAGGTTGGCAAGGAGCCCACTGATACGAAAGACCTGAACATCATCATGCTGTTCCCCAACACGCAGGACGGCAACTGGGCGAGATTCGACAGCCGCAAAAACGACTATAACGGCAACATCGGCGTCAACCGCGGCGATGCCATTCAACTGATGTACTATCCCAACATTGCCGATGGCGATATGAGCGTAGTTTCCAACGTATTCCCTGCTAACACCAAGATTGGTTTCATCCTGAAGAGCCACGGATGGGGTATGCAGGGTGAGGACTACGTCATCAAGGGATTCGCGGAAAACGACCGAAAGTATAACGTGTGGGGCGCATCAACACCAGGACTGTCATATTGCAAGGTACCCGCAGGATTTGAGAACAAGAAGTCGCCTTACCAGTATCCCAATCCCGATGGCGACAGCCGTTCGGCGAAGTTTGCCTACAAGACCGTTGATGGCGGCAAGTATGCCATCGTCTCCTTCGAGGATGCCTGCAACGACGAGGACTACGACGACGTCATCTTCGCACTTAAGCCCATCGATGCTTTCAAACCGCTGCCCGAGATTGAATCCGACCGCGTCGTCACCGAGGGCGTCTATGCCTTCGAGGACCTGTGGCCTGCCCAGGGCGACTACGATATGAACGACGTGGTAGTCGATTTCAAGCACGAGCGTGAAATGACGCGCAACAATACCAACGAGAATTTCAAGACCATTTATCAGACGTTCTACCTCACCACCTATCAGAACTACGTCACACTTGTCAGCGGACTGGCTCTGAAGCTGAACACGAAGAAAAAGCCCACCAGCATCGTGATGAAAAAGATTGGAAGTGGCTCTGACGACGAGGAGACAGTGACGTTTGAGAACGACGGCAGCATCTATTACCTCACCAACGACGTGAAGGCAGAACTCGGAACGACATACATTTTGGAACTCTTCTACAAAGATGGAGTGGGGAAGGACGATCTGGCGTCCGTAGAGCCTTTCATCTTCCGCAAGGAGGCTAACGACCAGGAGTGGGAAGTACACATCCCCTACGAGGCACCTACTGCCAAGATGGACTTCAGCTATTTCGGTAAGGGCGACGACGCCTCGAAGGTGAGCGACAACATCTTCTTTGTCCGTAGCGGCAACTATCCCTTTGCGTTCTATCTTGCTGGCGTAAACATCGATGCGTTCAAGGACACCATCCTGCTCAGAGCGAACGAGAGCAAGTTGATCGATAAACTCTATCCCGACTTCCTCGATTGGAGCCTGTCGAAGGGAACCGAAAAAGAGCAATGGTATCTCTCACCTGCAAGGTGATGAATTGGCTTTTCCCGGGTATTCGCGCTAAAGCGAATAATCCGGGATAAGCCATTGACGATTAAATAATTCCTACGGTTTTTATCATTTTTTCCGATTTTTCTTGGGAGGGCCCAGTGTTCCAGGCAGGTTTTGCTTATTGCTTCTAATACATAGCAAAAGAAAAAATAGAGAAAGGTTCTGCGGAGCTTTTCTCTATTTTTTTTGTATGTCGTTTTGTTTACGTCAGTGACCTGCCTGCGAAATGTTATCCGCAGAAGAAGAGGACGACGATCTGGGCGGTGAAGATGCGCAGGAACATGGCCAGCGGATAGACCGTCGAGTAGCCCAGGGCGGGAGCCTCTTTGGAGCAGATGCTGTTGGAGTAGGCGAGGGCAGGGGGGTCGGTGTAGGTACCGGCTATCATTCCCGCCAGGGTGAAGTAGTTGAACTTGTAGCGTATGCGGGCAATGGGGCCGATGATGAGAATCGGGATAATTGTGATGAGAAAGCCCGTGAGGACGTAGAGCAGTCCGTCGCCATCGACCACCGTGGCAAGGAATCCTGCACCAGCCTTGATACCCACGGAGGCCAGGAAGAGCACGAGACCAATCTCGCGCAGCATCATGTTTGCCGAGGTGGTGGTGTAGGTCACGAGGTGTATCTTGTAGCCGTAGCGGCCAATGAGGATGGCGATGATGAGCGGGCCACCAGCGAGACCGAGTTTGACGGGTACGGGCATGCCGGGAATCATCAGCGGGAACGAGCCGAAGATGAGTCCGAGGAAGATGCCGACGAAGATGGTGGCGATATTGGGGGCATTGAGCTTGTTGCTGGAGTTGCCCATGCGGATAGCGACGCGGTTGACGGCTTCCTCGGGACCTACGACGCGAATCTTGTCACCCACCTGCAAGGGCAGGCTGGCAGAGGCGAAGAGGTCGATGCCGTGACGGGTGACGCGCGTGACATTGACACCGTGAACGCTGGAGAAATGCATCGAAGCCAGCGTCTTGCCGTTGATCTTTGGATTGGTGATGAGCACGCCCTTGGAAATCATGGGTTCTTCCTGTTGCTGCTGTTCGAGGTCGATGTCGACAACAGGGCCTATGAAGGCGATGATGGCCTCGTAGTCGGCCTCGGCACAGACGATGAGCATCTTGTCGCCCAGATGGAGCTGGGTGTTGCGGTTGGCAATGGTGATGTCGCCGTTATGCTCGATGCGCGAACAGACGAAGTCGCGGTTCAGGAATTCGTGAACCTGAAGAATGGTTCTGCCCTCCAGATACTGGTTGGTGACCTCCACGTGCATCTTGTAGGGCTTCTTGTTGGTCTTCGTACCCTCCTGCTGTTGCAGTTCCTCCTCCTCTTGCTCCAAATGGACACCGCAGATATACCTTATTAATATAATAGCACCGATGATACCAAGCACACCTAGGGGGTAGGCACAGGCGTAGGCCGAGGCAATCTGCGGGGCGTTGGAGCCGAAGACGGTGCCCAGTGCCTCGTTGGCCGCACCAAGACCGGGGGTGTTGGTGACGGCACCATAGAGCGTTCCGACCATCATGGGCAGGTTCATCTTGTTGCCAGTGTCGAAGAAGATGTAGTAACAGGCGAACATGACGAGGATGTTAAGCAGGATGGCTGTCGCCGCCAGTCCGTTGAGCTTAATGCCTTGAGTACCAAAGCTTTCGAAGAAACCGGGACCCACCTGCATACCAATCATGAAGACGAAGAGGATGAGTCCGAAATCCTGTGCGAAATTGAGGATGGGTGTGGGAGCCGTGAATCCGATGTGTCCTGCGACGATGCCGGCAAAGAGGACGAATGTGACGCCCAGCGAGACACCCGCAATCTTGATCTTGCCCAGATAGACACCCACGGCTATGACGACGGCGTAGAGCAGCACGATGTGGGCTACGGAATCCGTCGAAATGAACAATTCTTTTAACCAGTGAAATGATTCCATAAAGTACTTTTCTTGAAATTGGCTGCAAAATTACTATTTTTTTGCTCAAAACGTGCAAGAATGTGCCACTATTTTTCATAAAAACAAAATATTTATTAAATTCCTCATTATTCTTCGTTATTTCAGAAATAATGTGTACCTTTGCAGGAAATTCTTCGACCTAAAGGTGCGAAGTGTGGCGATGCAATCTTAAAACAACTTATATAATAAACACATTTATGGCAAACAAAGAAAAACTCTTCAGCGAGTTTCAGGCTCCGACCAAACAGGAATGGTTGGACAAGATTGAAGTGGACCTGAAAGGTGCCGACTTCCAGAAGCGACTCGTGTGGAGAACGAATGAGGGCTTCAACGTACAGCCCTTCTACCGTCGTGAGGACCTGAAGGACCTCAAGACTCCTGATGCACTGCCCGGCGAATTCCCCTTCGTTCGCGGCAACAAGAAAGACACCAACGAATGGTATGTCCGCCAGAACATCGTTGTAGGCGGCGACCCCGTGGCAGCTAACAAAAAGGCGCTGGACATCCTGATGAAGGGTGTGGACAGTATCGGTTTCAAACTGGGACATGACGAGGTGAGCGCCGAGTATATCGACGCCCTGTTGAAGGACATCCGCCTGGACATCGTGGAGGTAAGCTACCGTGCCTGCCTGCGTCACGCTCTTGAGCTGGCTGACCTGCTGGTGGCCTATTTTGAGAAGAAGGGCTACGACAAGGAGAAGATCGTGGGTGGTGTTGGTTTCGACCCCATCGAGCGTATGCTGATGAAGGGCAAGGACTCGTCGTTCCTGCTGCCCGACATGCCGAAGCTGGTGGAGAAGCTGAAGGACTATCCCAACCTGCGTTGCGTGATGGTTCACAGCGACCTGCTGAACAATGCCGGAGCGTATATCGTGCAGGAAATGGGTTACGCCCTAGCTTGGGGTAACGAGTATCTGCAGGAGATGGTGGATGCTGGTGTGGACGTCGATTTGGCTGCAAAGAAAATCAAGTTCTACATGGGTATCTCGGAGAACTACTTCATGGAGATTGCTAAGTTCCGCGCCTGCCGTATGCTGTGGGCACAGATTGTGAAGCAGTATGAGCCCAAGTGCGACTGCGCGTGCAAGATGATTATCAATGCCTCGACATCGACGTACAACCAGACCGTGTTTGACAGCTACGTCAACCTGCTGCGTTCGCAGACGGAGGCGATGAGTGCTGCACTGGGTGGTGTACACTCGATGGTCGTCACGCCGTTCAATGCTCCTTACGAGAAACCCAACGAGTTCAGCGAGCGTATCGCCCGTAACCAGCAGTTGCTGATTAAGGAGGAGGCTCACTTCGACCGTATCGTCGACCCGTCAGCAGGTTCGTACTATATCGAACACCTCACCGATGCACTGGCTCAGGAGGCTTGGAAGCTGTTCCTGAAAGTGGAGGACGAGGGTGGTTTCCTGGAGGCCGTCAAGAAGGGTACCATTCAGGAGGACATCAACGCCACGAACGTCAAGCGTCACGGCGATGCTGCCAAGAGAAAGGAGTTCCTGCTGGGTACCAACCAGTTCCCGAACTTCACCGAGAAGAGCGAAGGCAAAGAGCCGTTGGCTCCTGCCGACTGTGTCGCAACCCACGCTGGCGATGCCGACGTGCCCGCCCTGCAGATCAGTCGTATGGCCTCTGACTTCGAGACCCTGCGCCTGACAACGGAGAAGGCTAAGAAGGTGCCTGTGGCATTCATGTTGACGATTGGTAACCTGGCTATGCGTCAGGCTCGTGCACAGTTCTCGTGCAACTTCCTGGCTTGCGCAGGTTATAAGGTGATTGACAACCTCGGCTTCAAGACCGTCGAGGAAGGTGTTGATGCTGCGCTGGAGGCTGGAGCCGACATCGTGGTCATCTGCTCTTCTGACGATGAGTATGCTGAGTACGCTATCCCCGCCTTCAAGTATTTGAATGGTCGTGCGATGTTCGTCGTAGCTGGCGCTCCCGCTTGTATGGAGGATTTGAAAGCCGCTGGCATCGAGAACTACGTTCATGTGAAGTGCAACGTGCTCGAGACTTTGAAAGAATATAATCAGAAACTTGGTATCTAATGTAAAATAGCAGTTAGCAGTTGGCAGATAGCATTTAGCTAATAGCCAATAGCCAAAGGCCAAAAGCAAATGAATTATGCGTAAACAATTTAAAGATATTGATATCTATGCAGGCATCAAGGCTCAAGATGGTGCCAAGTGGATTAAAGATAATGGTATTGAAGCTAACTGGAAGACCCCCGAGCACATCGAGGTGCGTCCAGTTTATACGAAGGAAGACCTCGAAGGCATGGAACACCTCGACTTTACGGCAGGTATTCCGCCCTATCTGCGTGGTCCGTATTCGATGATGTATCCCTTCAAGCCCTGGACTATCCGTCAGTATGCCGGATTCTCAACGGCTGAGGAATCGAATGCTTTCTATCGCCGTAACCTGGCTTCTGGTCAGAAGGGTCTTTCCGTTGCCTTCGACCTGCCGACACACCGTGGCTACGACCCCGATAACGCTCGTGTTGTAGGTGATGTGGGTAAGGCTGGTGTATCGATCTGTAACGAGGAGAACATGAAGGTGCTCTTCGGTGGTATCCCCTTGAACAAGATGTCCGTTTCGATGACCATGAACGGTGCCGTGCTGCCTATCCTGGCATTCTACATCGTAGCTGGTCTGGAACAGGGCGCACAGTTGGAGGAGATGGCTGGAACCATTCAGAACGATATTCTGAAGGAGTTCATGGTGCGTAACACCTATATCTATCCCCCTGCATTCTCGATGAAGATTATCGCTGATATCTTCGAGTACACCTCACAGAAGATGCCTAAGTTCAATAGCATCTCTATCTCGGGTTACCACATGCAGGAGGCTGGCGCTACCGCTGACATCGAGTTAGCTTACACGCTGGCAGATGGTATGGACTATCTGCGTACGGGTGTGAATGCTGGTATCGATGTGGATGCTTTCGCTCCCCGTCTGTCGTTCTTCTGGGCTATCGGTATGAACCACTTCATGGAGATTGCCAAGATGCGTGCAGGCCGTCTGCTGTGGGCGAAGATTGTGAAGAGCTTCGGTGCCAAGAATCCGAAGTCGCTCGCTCTGCGTACCCACTCGCAGACATCAGGTTGGTCGCTCACCGAGCAGGACCCTTTCAATAACGTAGGTCGTACCTGTATCGAGGCTATGGCTGCTGTGCTGGGTCACACCCAGTCGCTGCACACCAACGCGCTTGATGAGGCTATCGCTCTGCCTACGGACTTCTCGGCTCGTATCGCTCGTAACACCCAGATTTACATCCAGAACGAGACCAAGGTCTGCAAGCAGATTGATCCATGGGCTGGTTCTTACTATGTGGAGACGCTGACCAACGAACTCGTCCACAAGGCTTGGGAGCATATCCAGGAAATCGAGAAACTGGGCGGTATGGCTAAGGCTATCGAGACTGGTCTGCCCAAGATGCGTATCGAGGAAGCTGCTGCCCGTACGCAGGCTCGTATCGACTCAGGCGTTCAGACCATCGTTGGTACCAATAAGTATCGCTTGGAGCACGAGGATCCTATCGATATCCTCGAGGTGGACAACACCGCTGTGCGCAAACAGCAGGAGGAGAGCCTGAAGGAGGTTCGCAGCAAGCGCGACGAGGCTGCTTGTCAGGCAGCTCTGAAGGCTATTACCGATTGCGTCCGCGACTTCAACGAGGGCCGCAAGAGCGAGAACAACCTGCTCGACCTCGCTGTCAAGGCTGCCCAGCTGCGTTGTACGCTGGGTGAGATTTCAGATGCCTGCGAAGAAATCGTGGGCCGTTATAAAGCAGTAATCAGAACAATTTCAGGCGTGTATAGTTCAGAATCAAAGAACGACAGCGACTTCGAGTTGGCATGCAAGCTGACCGATGAGTTCGCAGAGAAGGAAGGTCGTCGTCCTCGTATCTTCATCGCAAAGATGGGTCAGGATGGTCACGACCGTGGTGCAAAGGTTGTAGCAACGGGCTACGCAGACTGTGGCTTCGACGTGGATATGGGACCGCTGTTCCAGACACCCGCTGAGGCTGCCCGTGAGGCCGTCGAGAACGACGTGCACGTAGTTGGTGCTTCGTCACTGGCTGCTGGTCACAAGACGCTGATTCCTCAGTTGATTGAGGAGCTGAAGAAACTGGGTCGTGAGGATATCATGGTGATTGCCGGTGGTGTGATTCCCGCCCAGGACTACGACTTCCTCTACAAGGCTGGCGTCGCTGCCATCTTCGGTCCTGGAACCTCTGTGGCTAAGGCCGCTGTCGAGATGATGAAGATTCTGCTCGACAAAGAGTAATACCGACATGAATAACAAAAAGGATCCCCAGCCATAACGGTTGGGGATTCTTTTATTGGGTTATCTTACCTCTTCTCTGCGAAGCAGAGTGAGGCGTTGCGAATTCTTCTCACTTCTTGAACTTCTCGCCCATATTATAGAGGATGAACGAGTAGATGTCGGCTTGTTCCTCGAGGACTTTGGCGAGGGGTTTACCACCACCGTGACCAGCCTTGGTATCGATACGGATAAGGACGGGATTTTTACCTTCGTGACACTCCTGCAGGGTTGCTGCAAACTTAAACGAGTGGGCAGGTACGACGCGGTCGTCGTGATCAGCTGTGGTGACGAGGGTGGCAGGGTAGGCCGTACCAGGCTTCAAATTGTGCAGCGGAGAATAACCGCGAAGGTATTCGAACATCTCCTTCGAATCCTCGCTGGTGCCATAGTCGCTAGCCCAGTTCCAGCCGATGGTGAATTTATGATAGCGCAGCATGTCCATCACGCCTACCTCTGGAATGGCCACACGGAAGAGGTCGGGACGCTGCGTCATGCAGGCGCCAACGAGCAGTCCGCCATTCGAACCGCCCACGATGGCCAACTTCTCCTTGGAGGTGTAGCCCTCTTTAATCAGGTATTCTGCAGCTGCGATGAAATCGTCGAACACGTTCTGCTTCTGCATCTTCGTACCTGCCAAGTGCCATTCCTCGCCATACTCGCTACCACCGCGCAGATTGACCTGTGCGTAGATGCCGCCCTGTTCGAGGAAGGGAATACGCGTTGCCGAGAAGCCAGGCCCGAGGGGAATGTTGAAACCGCCATAGCCGTAGAGATAGACGGGATTCTTGCCGTTACGCTTCAGTCCTTTCTTATATGTAATAAACATAGGTACGCGCGTACCGTCTTTGCTGTTAAAGAAAATCTGCTTGCTCTCATATTCCTGCTGCTTGAACTTCACGTTGGGTTGTGCGTAAAGCGTGCTCTCGTTCTTCGCCATATCGTAACGATAGATGGTGCCAGGCATCGTGAACGACGTGAAGGTGTAGAAGCACTCAGGCTCTTTCTTATCACCCGTAAAGCCAACACTTCCCACCATTGGAAGTTTGACTTCGTGACGCATTTTTCCGTCGAGACCATAGACATAGGCGTGGTCGCAGGCATCCTGCGCATAAGTGAGGATGAACTGGCGATTGATGACATCGACGCCTCCCAGCACGTTCTGCTGTTCTGGGACGAGCACTTGCCAGTCGTTGACGCCTGGTTTGCGAATGTCAGCCACCATGATACAGCCCTTCGGTGCATTGTAGTTGGTATAGATGTAAATCTTGTTGCCATCGTCGTAGATGGGGCCATACTGGAAATCCATGTTATCAGTCATCTGGATGAACTGTGAACCCTGCTGGCGTAAGTCTCTCACAAACAGGTTGTTGCCGGCACCAGCGCCAGCCTCGTACATGTACATCAGCGTTTCTTCTTCGTTTGTGGATACCTCGAAGAAGACCTTGGGTTTCACGGGGTTTTGATAGAACAGCACATCGTCCGACTGCGGCGTTCCCATCTTGTGATAATAGATCTTCATGCCTTCGTTGACGTTCGAGAATTCCTTACCCTCTGTCGGACGGTCGTAGCTGGAATAATAGAATCCGTCACCCTGCCATGCAGCACCTGAGAACTTCGCCCACTCAATATGGTCCTGAGTCAGCTGGCCTGTCTTCAGGTCGATGACGTAGAATTCCTGCCAGTCGGAACCAGAGCGCGAAATGGCGTAAGCCATCCATCGTCCGTTGTGCGAGAAGTAGGTCCCTTTCAGCGCTACTGTTCCGTCCGTGCTCAGCGTGTTGGGGTCGAGGAATACGCGTGGCGTGCCGCCCAGTTCGTCCATTACATACATGACATACTGGTTCTGCAGTCCGTCGTTCTTGTAAAAGTACCACTTGCCGTGGCGTTTGCGCGGAGCACCGATTTTCTCGTAGTTGGCGAGCTCGGTCAGTCGTTTCAGCAACTTTCCGCGGAAAGGAATCTTCTGCAGGTAGGCGTTCGTTACCTTGTTTTCGGCCTCCACCCATGCTGCTGTTTGTGCCGAGGTGTCGTTCTCCAGCCAGCGATAGGGGTCGGCGACCTTCACGCCAAAATATTCATCTACTGTGCCGTCCTTAGCGGCTTTCGGATACTGCAAATCCTGTGCTTGCAGTAAGTTCGTGGCTATCATTGCCATGCTCATCAATAATGTTCTTTTCATTGTTTCAAAAATTATTTTGCTGCAAAGATACAAATTTCTCTAAACTTTAAACGCTAAACTCTAAACTTTTTTGTACCTTTGTCGGCAGAAAACTTAAAACAAGATGAAAGATATCAAGCGAATCGTATTGACGGGCGGTCCCTGCGCTGGCAAAACAACAGCGCTGGTGCGCATTATTGAGCATTTCTCTAACTTGGGCTTTAAGGTATTTACCGTGCCCGAAGTTCCCACGATGTATAGCCAGGGAGGATGGAGTTATCTGACACCCAACCACGACCTCTACTACGAGGGCGAGTTGGCCATCCTACGCACGCAGCTGGCGTTGGAAAACTCGTTTATGCGTTTGGCCGAGACCTGCACCAAACCCACTTTTGTGGTGTGCGACCGCGGCACGATGGATATCTCAGCCTATATCGACAAAGCGATGTGGGAGGAACTGTGTGAGAAATGTGGCACCAATTCCAACGAGTTACGCAAGCGCTACGATGCCGTGCTGCACCTGGTGAGTGCTGCCGATGGTGCCGAGCAATACTATACCACAGCTACCAACTCGACGCGTTACGAACAAGCCAACGAAGAAGGTCTGCGTATTGCGCGTGACTTGGACAAGAAGGTGAACAAGGCGTGGACGGGACATCCGCATCTGCGCGTCATCAACAACCACGATAATTTCGACATGAAGATCAACCGTGTGCTGAAGGAGATTTCGAACGTACTCGAGATTCCACAGCCCATCGAGGACGAGCGTACGTATATCGTAGAGTTGACGGGCCAGTTGCCTGAAAGCATTGAGAGCGAAATAACTCAGACCTATCTCGTGGCAGATCCTGATTGTGAGATACGTCTGCGTCGTCGTGACTGGGGTGGGGAAGTGGTCAACGTCCACAAAACCAAGAAGCGCATTTCAGCGACGGAAGTGCTGGAAACGGAACGTCAGGTGAGCAATGCCCTTTATGAGTCGTTATTGCAACAAGCTGACCCCTATCGTGCCACCATTCGTAAGACACGTCGCAGCTTTATCTGGCGCGGACAGTTCTTCCAAGTCGACACATTCCACGAACCAGTCAATAATCTCGTCCTTTTGGAGACGAAGGGTGTGGCACAGCAAGAAAGTGTGAATTTCCCGCCATTCCTCCGTGTAATTGAGGACGTAACGGGAAATCCACAGTATTATAACTACAATATCGCCCTCAGGCGATAGTAGCGTTTAGGCGATAATCTCACGGGCACGAGCCAGTGCGAGATCGATGTGGCTCGTGATATTCTCTGCGCCCAACAGCTTGTCGAAGTTGTTGCGGCGAAGCACGGCATCAACTTTTGGCGTGACACCTGACAGAACGATGGTCGTTCCATCCTTCTGACACATGCGACACATGTTTTCGAGGTTGTGCAATCCCGTCGAATCAATGAACGGCACCTTACGCATACGAATGATGCGCACCTTCGGATGATGACCCCAGCGAGCCATGAAATCCTCGAAGCGTGTGCCGGCTCCAAAGAAGTAAGGACCATTGATTTCGTACACTTCGACGCCCTCGGGAATGGTCAAATGTTCCAGATTGCCTGCCTTCATCTCTGCATCCTCGTTGAGGTCGATCTCGTTGAGAATGGCGTGAACCTCAGTGGTTTCAGCCATACGTCGCATAAAGAGCAGACAAGCACAGATGAGTCCGAACTCGATGGCTACCGTGAGGTCGAAGATGATGGTGAGGAAGAACGTTATCAGCAGCACGGTGACATCGCTCTTGGGATTGCGACGGGCCATTGCCAGGAACGAACGCCAGCCGCTCATGCCGTAAGCTACAACTACCAGCACTCCAGCCAGACATGCCATCGGAATGTACTGTGCGAGTGGCATGAGGAACAGGAAGATAATCAGCAGCACAACAGCGTGAACGATGCCAGCAACAGGCGTGCGACCACCGTTATTGATGTTGGTCATCGTACGTGCAATGGCACCTGTAGCGGGAATACCGCCAAAAATGGGTGATGCGATATTGGCAATACCCTGTCCGATGAGTTCGGTATTCGAGTTGTGATGATCACCAATGACACCGTCAGCAACAGTAGCTGAAAGCAACGACTCGATGGCGCCCAATACGGCAATGGTAACCGCAGGCCCTACGAGTCCTTTGATAGTCTCCCACGACAGTTCCGGCACAACGGCTCCTGGCAGTTGCGACGAGATGCTGAAACGGTCGCCGATAGTCTCAATACTGGTGATACCGGCATATTGCTTCAGCAGCAAGGCCGCAACAGTCATCAGAATGATAGCCACCAGCGAACCAGGTAATGCACGCAGTGGCGACAGGTGGAACTTACGCGCCAGCATGGGCCACGAGGCAATGAGTGCGACGGAGACAATTCCTACCAATGCACTCCACCTGTCTATCGTACCTATATTATATATATAGGCAATCCACTTTTCGATGAAATCACTCGGCACCTTGTCCATTGTCAGCCCCAGCAAATCTTTCACCTGCGTGGTGAAGATGGTGACGGCAATACCGCTTGTAAATCCCACTACGATGGGGTAGGGAATGTACTTGATGATGGTGCCTAAACGCAACACACCTAACAGAATGAGGAATACGCCGGCCATCAGCGTGGCAATGGTGAGTCCCTGCATTCCGTATTGTTGGATGATGCCGTAAACGATGATGATAAAAGCACCCGTAGGACCACCAATCTGAACCTTCGAACCTCCGAAGAGCGAGATGGCCAATCCTGCGACGATGGCGGTGATGATACCCTTCTCAGGCGACACACCGCTGGCAATACCGAAGGCAATAGCCAACGGCAGCGCTACGATACCGACGATGATGCCTGCCATGAGGTCGGCAACGAACGTCTTCTTGTTGTAATTCTTAACGGCCGAAATCATTTTCGGCTTGAAATCTAAAGTCTTCATTATCCTAAAAATTCGATTTTCGGTGGCAAAGTTATGCAAAAAATATAAGGTGGCAAAATAAATTACCACCTTGTATTATAATATAGCGAGTTTTCTTGATTTATTTCGCTTTCAGCAGATCGCGAATCTCAGCCAGCAGCTCTTCCTGTGTAGGTCCAGCAGGAGCCTCGGGCTCTGCGGGCTCTTCCTTCTTCTTGTTCAGCTTGTTGATGCCCTTCAGCATCAAGAAGATACAGAAAGCGACAATGAGGAAGTCAACCGTGTTCTGAATGAAGGTTCCGTACTTCAGCGTAGCGGCCATGTCACCTTCGCCAAAGGCAAATTCCAACTTCGTGAAGTCTACGTTGCCGGTAATGACTCCCACCAACGGCATCAGGATGTCGTCTACGAGTGAACTGACAATTTTTCCAAACGCACCACCGATGATTACACCGACAGCCATGTCCATTACGTTGCCTTTCATGGCAACCTCTTTAAACTCTTTAATAAATCCCATAACACTAAAATTTAAAAGTTTAACTTATAATGTATTACTTTTCTAACTCCATTTTGCAATCTGCGTTTTGCAATCTCGGTCATTTGACCTTGACATATCTCATTTTTTACAATCAGTCATTACTTTTCACTTTAATTAAGACTGAAATCACGTGCAAATATAAGAATTTTTTTGTAACTTTGCACTCGAAATCAGAAAAAAGTGTCGAAAAGACGCAAAAAAAAGAGAATTTTTAGTATAACCCTTTTAAATAATTAAGTAAAATGACAAAAGTTGCAATTAACGGTTTCGGCCGTATCGGTCGCCTCGCTTTCCGTCAGATGTTCGAGGCTGAAGGTTATGAAGTAGTAGCAATCAACGACTTGACCAGCCCCAAGATGCTGGCTCATCTGTTGAAGTATGACACTGCTCAGGGTGGTTTCTGTGGCAAGTTCGGTGAGAACAAGCACACTGTTGAGGCTGGTGAGGACTACATCGTTGTCGATGGCAAGAAGATCACCATCTACGCTATTCCTAACGCTGCTGAGCTGCCTTGGGGCAAGCTGGACGTAGACGTTGTTCTGGAGTGCACAGGTTTCTATACTTCTAAGGAGAAGGCTTCTGCTCACCTGACCGCTGGTGCTAAGAAGGTTGTTATCTCTGCTCCTGCTGGCAACGACCTGCCCACCATCGTTTACAACGTTAACCACAAGACTCTGACTCCTGCTGATACCGTTATCTCAGCTGCTTCTTGTACAACTAACTGCTTGGCTCCTATGACCAAGGCTCTGAACGATTTCGCTCCTATCCAGAGCGGTATCATGACCACCGTTCACGCTTATACTGGCGATCAGATGATTCTCGATGGTCCTCAGCGCAAGGGTGATGTTCAGCGCGCTCGTGCTGGTGCTCAGAACATCGTTCCTAACTCAACTGGTGCTGCTAAGGCTATCGGTCTCGTTATCCCCGAGCTGAACGGTAAGCTGATTGGTGCTGCTCAGCGCGTTCCGACTCCTACAGGTTCTACCACTATCCTGCACGCTGTTGTTAAGGGTGAGGTAACTGTTGAGGGTATCAACGCTGCCATGAAGGCTGCTACCAACGAGAGCTTCGGTTACACTGAGGAGAAGCTGGTTTCTAGCGATATCATCGGTATGAAGTTCGGTTCACTGTTCGACGCTAACCAGACCATGGTTTCTAAGATCGGTGATGGCAACTCTCTCGTTCAGGTTGTTGCTTGGTACGACAATGAGAACTCTTACACTTCTCAGATGGTTCGCACCATTAAGTACCTCGCTGAGTTGAAATAAAATGGCTTTTAGCTGTTAGCTTTTAGCTATTAGCGAAAATAATTGCCACTCGACTTTGTCGGGTGGCTTTTTTTTGTATCTTATTTGTTTTTTCGCTCGACTTTTCGTAACTTTTCGCTTTGCGAGAAGTTACTTCCACTCGAAAATGAAAAGAAAAACTCGTTTTCCTTTTGCATTTTCCTCGTTTATTCGTAACTTTGCAGGCGAAAGTAACATAATTATAAACTTAACCAAGATGAAAAGGTTTTTATTTTCAATGATGTTGGTTCTGTGTGCGCTGTGTGGCGTGCAGGCTCAGACCATTCAGAATGCCTCCAATTGGTGGGACGGTTCAGTGCTTTATACTGCTAAAGTCGTTGGCAACAACGTCACGATGAGTGGCATCGGTGAACACGAGGGCGGTTTCCGCTTCCACCTGACGAAGGTTGCAGGTAAACAGGGTGAGTACATCCTTACGGGTGATGAGGCAGAGGCTGAGGCCCTGCGTGCGAAGATTGGCTGGCGCGTACAGTATGTGCGTCAGGACGGCATGTATTTCCTTGCCGTGCGCAAACCTAATGGTGATGCCGTGTGGAAGATGACGCTGACGCCTGACAATCTCGAGAACTGCCTGGGGCAAGAGCGCTCTGCAGAACAGCGTAATCCCAGCGAATTGTTGTCTCACTGGCTGATGAATACCACCTATCTGGCCAATTTCTCGAAGGACGAACTGCGCCTGATGCGTAACGAAATCCTCGCACGCCACGGCTGGAAGTTCCAGTCGAAGGACCTGCAGGATTATTTCGGACGTCAGCCGTGGTACAAGGCTGGCACCAATAACAATGCCATCAAACTCAGCGTCATCGAACAGTTGAACATCCAGCTCATCAAGAGCGAGGAGACTGTTCCCGACGAGGTGCGCGGCTATCGTAATTTTGCGAGCGGATCAGAATATAACAGCGACCTGCGTAAGCTCAACGAAGGCCACTTCCCTGGTGGTCTCGACGACGACGGCCGCGGCCCTGACGAAGTGGATGGTGTTGACTACTATAGCGTTACCAACGAGCAGGAATTCCTGAACGCACTGGGCAACAATCGTACTGTGGTCATTGCTGCCGGTGTGCACCTGAACCTTTCGCGCGTCCTCGAGCGTGAAGAGTATTTCCGCAATGTTCGCGGTCGTCGCTGGATGACGATATCCTCCGACTATACGGGTTTGGAGCCGTTAGTGGTCAGCGAAAGCGAGACCGACGGCCGTCAGCTGGCATTGCTCAACATGAAAGGCCTGATCATCAAGGGCGAGCGGAATTCGAGCATCGAGGTCGATCCCCGCTACTCCTACTGCATCTATTTCATCAATTGTGAGAACTGCGAAGTCCACAATCTCACCATCGGACATACTGAGGGCGGCTACTGCTCAGGTGGCGTCATTGGCGTGAAGGGTGGTAGTAAGACGCTCATCAAGGACTGCGACCTCTACGGTTGCGGCACCTATGGCCTCGACCTGATGGGTACGACGGCCTTCACCCTGATGAATTCCAACATCCACGACTGCACCTATGGCATCATCCAGATGCGCAATTGCATCGCTACGTATTTCACGCATTGCGATTTCTTCAACAACCGCGAGTACGAGCTCATTGAGGGCTGGAACAACGAGGGCCTGACGTTCACCGACTGCCGCATGTTTGCCAACTGGGGCGACGCGCCGCTGTTCAATCTCGACCAGGCATTCTACATGAACAATTGTAAGATTTATCATCCTACAGAGATGCTGGGTACTATCAACATGGCGGCCAAGCAGAACTGCGAGTTCTTTGCCAATCCCTTCGATACCAGCATCCAGAGCCGTAACCTCGGACCAGACCAGAAAAAATAAACGATATGGATACAAATGACGTTAAACAAGGAGCAGGCAAGCTACTGAAAGGCTGCGGATGCCTTAGCATCGGCTTTGTCATTCTGATGGTCATCGTGGGCATCTTCGTCGACGACGAGGAAGTGAAGGATGACGACCAGTCACAGACCGCACAGACGGAGCAGACGGAAAAGAAAGACTCCGTCATTGTCAACGAACCCCTCGAGGGCGACCCTTATCAGGAACTCGACGAGCTCATCGGACTGAACAGCGTGAAGAAAGAGGTGCGCTCGCTGGCCAACTTCGTCAAACTGCAGAAGCAGCGCGAGGCACAGGGTCTGAAGACCGCCAAGGTGTCCTACCACCTCGTGTTCTACGGTTCGCCAGGTACTGGTAAAACCACCGTTGCACGTATCGTCGGCCGCATCTACAAGGATCTCGGCGTCCTGAAGAAAGGTCATACTGTCGAGACCGATCGTAGCGGACTCGTTGCCAAATACATGGGTCAGACGGCGCTGAAGACCGATACCGTTGTCCAGCAAGCGCTCGATGGCGTGTTGTTCATCGACGAGGCCTACGCGCTGGTTCCTGAGGGAGATAATGGTCAGGACTACGGTCCGGAGGCTATTGCGACGTTGCTGAAACGCATGGAGGACTACCGCGACCGCTTGGTGGTCATCATTGCAGGTTATAAGGACGAGATGCAACGTTTCATCGACTCCAACCCTGGACTCCAGTCACGCTTCAACCGCTATATCGATTTCCCCGACTATTCGCCTGCGGAACTGACCGATATCTTCAAGATGTATATGAAGAAAAATCAGTACACTTTGGCTCCAGATGCTGAGGACTTCCTGCAGGAGCAGTTCGACAATGCCGTGGCGCATAAAGACCGCAACTTCGGTAATGCCCGCTATGCACGTAACGTCTTCGAGAAAGCCATCCAGCAACAGGCAAACCGCTTGGCAGGCCGCTCGAATCTCAGCAAGCAGGAACTCACTGAACTCACCGTCGACGACCTCCGCGGAGGCTTCTCGGCAAGAACGAATATTAGAAATTAAGAGGTAAGAGGTGAGAGGTAAGAAGTAAGAAATAAGAGGTAAGAGGTATGAAAAAGCATTTCTATTTTTTATTACTATTTGTGATGGCCGTTACTAGTGCCAGCGCACAGGATCGTGAGTTCGAAAGCTGTCCGCTCGACGTGATTGACAAAGGGTGGGGCACGAAGACCATCACCAACGTCGTTAACGGCAGTCTCGGCATTATGCTCGAGAGTTTCAACCGCACGTGGCCTACATGGATGGGCAGCGCTATCTGCGAGACCATGGAACAGGGACTCGCCAAGAGCGTGCTCGACGAAGAGACGGCGCTCACCGTCACCGTCGATACCAAGAACGGCTATGCGGGGGTGGACGATGCTGGAACTGATGGCGCTTATATGTCGGTCTGTTTCTGGAACCGCAGCAATGGTCACAAGCTCTTTGCCGTCCGTATCGGTAAACCCACCGATCCCTGCCTGGAGTTCGTCTGCTTCTACGACTACGACGCCGCAAAGAAGACGCTCACCCCTGAGCCCGACATCCTGACAGGTTTCCGCTGGGGCGACCGCGGCGAGTTCACGCAGACATACTACCACCTGCCGCGCAAGGGTAAGACGCTGTTCATCGACGAGTGGGGCAATGATGGTCCCAAGCAGCACACGTTTACCTGGGATGGCATGCGTCCCATCTATGCCAAGACCGTGAAGCTCGACGAAAACGGCAAACCCATAAATGATAATGGCCTGTCAAAATATTCAGAATAACGATATGAAGAAACTCGCCCTTTTTGCCATCTGCGCGATGGCCGCATTCGTCGGTTGTAAGAACAAGGGTCAGACGGCCCCTGCCGACACCAACGACACCCTTGCTGCCGTCATCGACAGCATCATCGAGGAGAACGACACCACGCCGCTGCCCATGTATATCATCGGTGGTGACAGCAAGTATATGCACATGCTCTACTGGGCCAATCTGGACGAGCCCAACGCGGATAAGTACAAGGAGGAATGTGGCACGCTCGAGGGCTTTGAGTCGTTGCACAAGCGTTGGGAACTTCAGGAGATGTTCCGTCGCAACGCCGCTCAGTACACCAATTTCATCGTTGGCGACAGAATCAAGAAGGTGCGCTTTGTCGATGAGGTGCTGAAGGATCCTGACGGCTATACGCCCAGCATCGGCGAGATTCATCCGCTCGAGGGGATTCCTGCGCTCTGCGGCCGTTTCGAATTCGTCAATCCGAAGGATAAGAATGCCGAAGACCCGCAGTGGGGCCCCGTCCTCGTCACCGACAGCTATCTGAAGTCGCGCAAACAGCTCGCCGTGAAGTCGTGTGCTGTGAGCTACGACTCCATTCCCCCGCTTCCTGCCGACATCGTCAAGAAGATGGAGAAGGAGTATGGCATGAAGGCGGCGCGTACGACAAAGCTTACCGTCATTGGCGACCGCTATATTCACGGCACTATCGAGTTCCAGGGCGAATACAAGAATGCCCCCAAGGATCCATACGACGAGGACCGTAAGTTTGCCCTCGCCCTCGAACTCATCATCGATAGCGCCAAGGTCTATAAAATCGAACAGCTGGGCTACTACGACCCGGCGTACGGCGCTACGTGGAATGCCGATGCCGACGGCTACATCCCCAACGACATCGTTGCCGCCTTCGAGGGTCCTAAGGGTCTCGAGCTCTGCTACGTCCACGGCGCCCCTGAGAGTTTCTGCGTTGGTATGATTTATCTGCGCGACGGCCGTCTCATCGAATACGAGTACGAATGTTTCCATTCGCTGGTCGACGAGGAGTTGCCCGTCTGGAACAGCGACATTGCCGAGATGCGCAAGCTGTATGCTGACGACGATATGGGCGATAAGGACGTCGAACTCGTCAAGTGGGCTCATTGCTTCATCGACTACGACAACGAGTGGATATGGATGCGCGACAAGGACGACCAGAACGGTGCCTTCTTCATCCGCAAGGACGGCAAATTCCAGCTGATAGCCATCGAGAACCGCAACTATCAGCCTTCGCGCGCTGAAAATAACGGCACCTATTACCTCAAGCTCGGCGGTCCTGCCGGAGGTCCTGCGTGGGTGCAGGAGATTATCGCCTTCAAGGGTGGCAAGCAGGTGGCGAAGTTCAACTGTCTGCAGGTCGAGGGCGAAATCGACGAGTGCTCGCTCAACGGCCGCAACCTGAGCAAGACCGAAGGTCAGGCTTGGCTCGACCGTGTTCCTGAGGGCAAGGAGATTACTGCCTTCTTCAAGGACGTCGTCGACAAGAAACAATAACCGCTAACCGCTAAACGATAACCCGCGTAAGGACTATGCAGCAGATGATTACCATCCTCGGACCTACTGCCAGCGGTAAGACGCCGCTGGCGGCAGCCCTTGCGGCAGCCCTGCCGCAGGTCGATGGCCGCATTGGTGCGGAAATCATCTCTGCCGACTCCCGTCAGGTCTATCGCCGCATGGACATCGGCACCGGCAAGGATTTAGAAGACTACAAACAGCCAATAGCTAATAGCCAAAAGCCAACAGCTAATAGCCAATTGCCAATAGCCGTTCCTTACCACCTCATCGACATCTGCGAGCCTGGCACGAAGTACAACCTCTTCCAATATCAGCAGGATTTCTTCGACGCCTACGAGGCTATACAGGGTAGGGGAGCGGTGCCCATCCTCTGTGGCGGCACGGGTCTTTACATCGAGGCTGTGCTCAAGGGCTATCACCTCTCTCCTGTTCCTCAGAATCCTGAGCTCCGCGCGCGCCTCGAAGGCCGTTCGCTGGACGAACTCACCCAGATGCTGACAGACCTTAAAGCCAAGACAGGTTCCAACATGCACAACAAGACCGATGTCGATTCCTGCCAGCGCGCCATCCGCGCCATTGAGATTGAGACGTACAACCTCGAGCATCCAGTTCCCCGTCGTGAACTACCCCCCGTCCCGTCGCTGATTATTGGTGTCGATATCGACCGCGACGAGCGTCGTGCGAAGATTACACGCCGTCTGAAAGCCCGCCTCGACGAAGGCATGATAGATGAAGTCCGCAACCTCCTCGCTGAGGGAATCCCTGCCGACGACCTCATCTATTACGGCCTCGAATATAAGTTCGTCACGGAATACATCACGGGCCGCCTCACCTACGACGAGATGTTCCAGCGCCTCGAGATTGCCATCCATCAGTTTGCCAAGCGCCAGATGACGTGGTTCCGCGGCATGGAGCGCCGAGGTTTTACCATTCACTGGATTGACGCCCTCCAACCCATGGACGTCAAAGTCCGCCAAATCCTCGACCTCCGCTCCTCTGCTAAATAAATGATTGTTTGTCCTCCCTGATTACCAGTTCCCGTGGTAATTTGATAATCTTCAGCCGCTCGTACCATATTTTCGCAGAACCGGCAAAGTGCTTCTGCGTGTGGCCGCTGATGATGTAATAGCTCGCCACGTACGGGTCCATCATGTCGAAGAACACCTTCTTGATGCGCGAACACTTCTCGTTGATGGCGTTGTCCAGCGGATTCACCAAATGGTCCACGCCCTCAACGATTTTTTCCTTGTCCAGCAGTTTCGCCGTGGCCATATAGTATCGTGTCAGTTCCTCGCGGTAGTCGCCCAACCGCTTAAACTCGATACCCTCCGGATGCGCCAGAAACAGCAGATACACCGCCTTGTGCACAGGCTGCAGCTCCACCTCCTTCCCGTAGTCCGTCAACACAAATCGGTAGTCCTTCGTAATCAGCAGACGGCTCAGTTTCGCCCGTGCGGCCTCGATGCGCAGTTCCTCCAGCAACGGCGTACCGATAGCCCTCAGCAGCAAGTCCTTCCGACCTGCCGCCAGCAACTGCCCAGACAATCGTCTGACCTCCAGCGCCATCTCCTCCGCAGTCAACTCTACCTCTGCTATCATCGCGACTTATAAATCATCACTGGCTATCTCCGCCAACTTCCCGTTCAGCCATTTCTTCCAACGGCTCAATGTGCTGACAGGCTCAGGCTCCTGCGACGCTTTCACGCTTTCTGCCGCCTCCTGCGGACGCTCCGCTGGCTCAGGCTCCTGCGCCACCTCCACCGTAAAGTCCGGCTCCGGCTTGGGCTCTGCCTCCGCCTTTTCACCGTTCTTCTTCGCATACAGGATGTCCATCATTTGCCGGTAGTATTCCTCGTCGTGCACCTCATTCTTCGTTTCCGCCATCTCGCTGCTCATGTCGGCAGCCAGTATGATGACCTTCGCATCCTCGCCCAGCGAGTCGTCCGTCGATGTGCCCCAGATGACGTCGATGTCAGGGTCCAGCTGGTCGAAGAATTCCGATATCTCCTCCATCTCCTGCACCAGTATCGGCATCTCGTCGCTGGCATAGATGTTAAACAGGATACGCTTTGCATGATTGATGTCACTGCCGTGCAACAGTGGCGAGTCCAGCGCATCCAGTATGGCTCGCTCCACGCGGTGGTCACCGCTTGCCCGGCCGATAGCCATAATCGCTCCGCCGCCATTGCGCATCGTCGTCTCCACGTCGCGGAAGTCCAGATTGATGTTACCCGCCGAACTGATGGTTATCAGCTCCGAGATACCTTTCACCGCATTCTTCAGCACGTTGTCCGCCTCGCCCAGCGCATCCTTGAACGACATCCGCGTGTCGCTATACACGTCGCACAGCTTCTCGTTGTTCACGATGAGCATCGCGTCCACATTCCTGCTCAGCTCGTCCACGCCCTTCAAGGCCTTCACGATCTTACGCCTATGCTCGAAATAAAACGGAATGGTCACCACGCCAATCGTCAGCAGTCCACGCTCCTTAGCCACCCGCGCCACCACAGGCGCAGCACCAGTACCCGTGCCGCCACCCATCGTCGCCGTCACAAACACCATCTTCGTCTGCGGGTTTATCAGCTTCTCAATCATGTCCAGACTGCTCTCCGCCTCTTCGCGGCCCTTCTCAGGATCACCGCCTGCACCAAGACCTTCGCCCAACTGCAATTTCACGGCCACTGGCGAGTGTTTCAGCGACGCACTATCCGTGTTACACACCGCAAAAGCCACACCCTGAATACCCTCGTTATCCATTCGGCTCACGGCATTACATCCGCCGCCACCCACGCCAATCACCTGGATGATATTCTGCATTTTGTCCTCGATGGGAGCCACAAAATCTAACATGTTCTCTGCCATAACCTATCAATCTGAATTCCGCTGCAAAGTTACGAAATAAAATCCGTTTCTCCAAACCCTCACAAGCCTTGCGAAAAAGTTCCTATCTTTTCGCTTCGCGAGAAGTTACTCTCGTTCGGAAACGAAAATAAATGGTGATTTATTTTGCATTTCGCTCACTTATTCGTAACTTTGCAGCGATGTTCGAAAAGAATATAGAGGAATACGAGAGCATTCGTCAGGAATATCAGCAGAAAATAGCTGATAAGATGGGTGAGAAGCAGTGGATGGAATACAACGAGATTCTATTCTCTGCGCATTCTTGTGCCATTGAGGGTAATTCGTTTACCGTCGACGATACGAGGATTCTTCGTGAACAGGGAATGGCGATGATTCCCGTGGGGCGTTCGCTGTTGGAGTGTACTGAGATGGCTGACCATTTCCGTGCGTTCGACTATATGGTGAGCCATTTGAATCATCCGTTTGATGAGGCTCTGTTGAAAGAGGTGAACCGTCTGGTGACAGAGCATACTATAGCCTATCGTGCCCAAGGTGCCATTGCAGGTGAATATACCACCGAGGACATGGCTGCAGGCGATACGGTATTTGGTGACCATGAGACGCTGATAGCCCGTGTTCCGAAATTGATGGAGTCGACACAACGGGCTCTTGATGACGGACAGCATCCTTTGATTGTAGCAGCAAAATGGCACGGATACTACGAATATCTGCATCCGTTCCGTGATGGTAATGGAAGAACGGGGCGTTTGCTTTCGAACTTTATCTTGTTGAAGGCTGGTCATCCGCTGTTGATTATCAAACTCGAAGACCGTTCGGAGTATATATCAGCCCTCAAGCAAATTAGGACTGAGGGAACAGATGAACATCTTGTAGCATTCTTCATCAAGACAGCCATTAATCGCATGAAGAGCGAACTGGCCCAGAAGCGGAAGAACACTTTGCCTACGATGTTTTTCTAAAAATATAAGCGCATTTCACAACCCTTGCGATAACAAGCCCGCATCACTGCGGGCTTGTTTCAAATTATGAATAATATGATTTCTATTGTGAACGCACGATGTGCGTGATTTTATCGATGTAATAGTCAAGGCCGAAGATGGAGCCTGCGAGAAGAAACGCCTGTCCGACGTAGATCAGTAGACCATTGGCCACGTCCTGAATGGTGAAAACCTGATAGCCTACCATGACGATGCTCGTTACGATAAGGGCTACAGCACAGATATATTGTATTTTCTTTGTAGCCGTCATACGCTTACTGCATCAGTGTGGTTATCACCTCGTTGCCTGCGTAGCCGCCTCCGGCTGCAATGAGGATGTAACCCAAATACTTGAGGATAATCTTGAAAATCTTCATAGCTTTCGTTGATGATTCGAAGTAGATTTTTCATAACTTAATTAAAAGGAAAAGAGTTGCCCCGCGAGGGGGCGAACTCTTTTAATCCTGTCCCATGCCGTCGTCGTTGCTCGACTTGGTGAACACGCGGCTTGCGACCTCACTCGATACGCCGTTCTTGATGGCGATAGCCTTCACGGTGGTCGTATTAGTCAGTGTCAGCTGATCTGAATACAGACTGCTCGATGCCGTAGGCACGGTGCCGTCAGTGGTATAGCGAATCTCGGCGCCCTGCTCAGCAGTGATGGTCACTGTACCAGTGTCCGAGAAGCTTGTGTCACCACTGATAACGGGAGCAGCTACGGTTGCTGCCTGCGAACCACTGTTACCGCTGTTGGAACCGCCGTTACCGGAATTGGAACCACCGTTACCGGAATTGGAACCACTACCAGTGCCTGCAGTGCCTGTGTAGTTCTCGCTCAGGAAGGTGTTGACGGGGATCTCGGTGCGCAGCACCTCCTTGACCTTGTCGGTCTCGGCGTCCTTGATACGCTCGACGACGACCACATTCTGAATCTCCATTGAGCAGCGGTCTGCGAAGGCAGGACCAGCCAGGTTATCCAGCTTGGTGGAGTCGGGGATGAAGCGGATATGGATGGCCTTGACGATTTCAGCGGGCGTGATGCCAGCCATCTCGGCCTTCGTGATACCCTTCTTCGACTGTGCGAATGGCATGAAGATGCCCAGGCCGTCGAACTTAACACCGATACCCATTGCCAGCAGCTCGGGCAGACAGGTAGAGAACATACGCAGGATGGCAACGATGTCCTCCAGTCCGTACTTCGAACCGTGAGAAATCATGTGCTCTGCGAAACCGCGGGTGGTCAGCGTCTTCTGACGTGCTACCTCGGGATAAAACTTGCCATAACCAACAGAGTTGGGGTTGGCATTCTTCTTCAGATTGATACCCAGAACGGGTGCATTTACTAGACTCATAACTTGAAATAACTTGGTCGAAATTTTGAACTTTGTCACCTACCCTCACTGTGTCCGCCAGTGTCTGCCACTCTGCCCGCCAATCTCGAGTCGAGATTGCTTGAATCGTGGCCTTTGATTCGGTAGCGCTGCGGCATAGAGCCCGGCACGCAGTAAATCGGATGACGCTGCAACTGCGGTGCAAGGTGAATGCAGAGCCGAGCTCGCTCGAGCTATGCTGAGCCGCAGCCCGCAGTGTCGTGCATCTCAATTGCACGACAAAGGTATGCAATCTCGTTTTGGGGTTATCCCGAAGCTGCTCGAAGGTGACCGAAGATGCTCTAAGATGCACGAAGACGTCCGAAGATGTCCGAAGATGCTTTCTTTCTCTGCAACTTACTCAGTGTCAAAGGGTTCGCCAATCTCCTCGACGATTAAACGCACTTGTTTCGGCGTATAATTGCGAAAATTCCTGTTTATCAGGTGACGCAGCCTTGGGTTGATACTGAGCCAGAATCTGAGCTTTCTAACGGCCGCTTCCTTTGTCAGGTCGGGGAAGTACATCATGGCGAGTTCGCTCTTGCCGTAGGCGCGGATAATAAATGTTTCATCAGTCATTCTTTTTAAGGGTTCGTAGAATCGAGTTGGGATTGTTCTTTAAGTAATCTTCCATCGTAATGCTTTCGGCCTTGGCCTTGGCGGTGGCCTCCTCGCGCTGGGCGTCGGCGGCTTCACGCTCGGCGGCAGCAACCTTCTGTTCAGAGGTGTTTACGGCCGCTTTCGCGGATTTCTTGCCCTTTGTACGTTCAAGTTTCAGCGCAGAGGTCTTGGCATCAAATTCAAAGCTTCTCTTTGACCACGCGGCCAGACGATAACTTGTGTTCCAAGAATTTTGAATTTCCCAGCGCATCATGTTAAGTCCCTTCATTTCCTCGGCCCAGTAGTAGAAGAAACGTAAAACCATCTGACGGTCATACTTGCCGATGAACTTTTCGAGTTCTGCCCAGAACTCCTCTTTTCTCTTTTGCAAATCCGACTTCGCGCCCGCGGCAGAGAGAGAGATTTTCTGTTGTTTTTGTTTTTTGTTATTTCTTTTTTTAAGGGGTGCGGGGGACTTTTTTTCTTGTTTATTTTTGCTTTTTAGCTCTTTTAAGAACTGATTTACGCGGAAGTCCTTCGCGAAAACGTCGTGCCATTCCTTCGCTATCTGCTTCTCGGCAGACACCATCAGACGGTACAATTCCACTGCCGTATAGAGGTGGTAGAGCAGTGCCCTGCACTGCCCTTCCGCACCTTCATTCTTCATGCCACTAAGCTCCAGCTTATGGGCAATCATGTCTTCAATCAATTCAATCTGCATCATAATCCTTGTAAACCGTAATGAACACGTCCTCAATGTACTTTAACGTTTCGGCAGTAAAACCGCCTTCGCGTTCCAACTGCTTTGTCTTGTAGAGATAGAAATAGACGGACTGGGCACATGTGATATAACGCAGGTGGGTCGTTAAGTCCAATCTGCTCAGGCAATTTAGTTTCTTCACGTAGCTGTCGAGCTCGTTTAGAATCTTGCGCACTTCATCACGTTTCATACCCTTCAAGTTAGTGCACAAATCGTTGTACAACTTAATACGTAATTTTGCCTCGTCAACACTCGGCAAAGTGTTCTTTTTTTCTTCCATATTTGTAATAATTTTTAATCGTGAACTTTAGCAGACGCTGAAGAAGCGGATTGATTCCCACTCGCGTCGCTTGATGAGTCCGGGCATTGTACGGGCGGGATTGCCTGCATAAATCCACCTGCGCCACTGCCACTTGATGTCGTCCTCTGAACGTCCCTCACGGATGTATTTTAGCAGGGTCGACTCCTTGAACTTGCCGATGCCGATGTTGAACACGAACGACACCAGCGCGTCCAGCTGCGGCTGGCTCAGCGGCAATCCCAGCTCGTCTATCTGCGCCTCCACCTGCTCGATGTCCTGTCGCAGGCAGTCGTCCGCCCAGTACTGGGAGATTTTGTCGCCCGGCTTCACGCCCTTCGTGTGGCCGTAGCCAATAGTCCATACTCCTGCCGCGTCCTGATAAGCCGTCAGTCGGCAGCCCTCAAATGCCTTGATTTTCTCTAAGGCCAACTCTGAAATTTGCATAATTGTAAATCATTTGGTCGAAAATGTTAATTATTAATCGTAAACCGTAAACAGTAAACTTTAAACTGTCAACTGTTTTACTTAAATCTTCTCCCCAGCAGGGTCAGGTGATAGAATGCCTCGAACCGGTCGCGGAAGTAATAGTATTTCTGTGCGACTTTTATCTGATAGCTGCCTTTGCATACGCACACTCCCGGCAGACCCGTCCTTGCATTCGGTTTCCACGGATAAACCATGTTCCGCATGTTCTCCGACGGCGTCACCTCGCGCAGGTTCCCAATGCGGTTGTCGAAGCCATCGCCATTGATGTGGTCTAATTGCAACGTCGGGAAACGGCCGTTGTGCCATGCCCAGATGACGTGATGTAGTAAGAAAACATGTCGAAGGCCACTGACACGCAAATGCATACGCAAATAACGCCATTTGCCGTTTCTTTTACAATCCTTCATGCCTCGCACGGCCATGCCCGTCTTACGGTTCACAAGCTGTCCACCGTGGTAATCGTAGTCGTAGTTCCGTTGGATGCGAGCCGCCAGTGCGGCCAGCTCGCCATCCGATAATCTTGATCTAGTCATCTTCGTTTTAAACATTAAATTCTACTTCCCTGTCTTCATACTCCCAATCCTTCAAAGCCTCTTCGAGGGCTTTCAGGTGGCGCACGCGGTCCATCGCGAAGCTCAGTTGTTGCCGCCTTTTGACTTCAAACTCCGTCGGATGCGAATAGCCCGGAATCGTGTTGTGACGCACGCCGTAGTGTTCTTCCAACTGCCGCTGCTGGCGTTCAGCCCCAGCGCGCACAGCCGTGATCTCCTCGAGAGCCAGCTGCAGCGTCTGCTCCAGCGTCCAGTAGTTCTGCGTCCACTCCTCGTTGGGGTCGAAGCCGTCGCTTTCCCAACTGCCGTAGCCTTCCTCGTCGTACACGCGCCAAACCTTGTTGGTCCAATGCGGGACGGTCTTTGTCAGCGTCTCAACCATCGTCAGCTCCACCTCCACTTCGGGCGGGTCGCTCTGATTGTAGGGTGCATTGGGGTCGTACGCCGCTCCAGGGGGATAATTGTCCATAGCCTTAATCATTAATGATTTTAAATTCATTCAGCCGCGCAGCATTGAACGAGCGGAAAGCCTTCTCGTCCAAATCCCAGAAGGTGAACGACCAGTTGTAGCGATAGCTGATTTCGTCCTTCTTACCCTTGTACTCATACAGATCAAAGAGCGCGTCAATACCCTTGCACACCGTGCCGCGAGCAATGCGACGCGAGCCGTCCAGCTTGTTGAAGTCCAGCATCACCACGCCCTTGCCCAGCGCCTCCAGCGCATGCAGGCAAAGCCATGCCTGATTCGCCGCCTGCTTTGGCGTCCAACCCTCCTTGTACCTCAGGAAGTTTGCGAGTTCCATCGCCCACCCTGAAAGTTTACAGGCAATCTCATTCTTTTTCCTTGTTTTCTTCTTCATAACTTTTTTTGTTTAATGAATAATGTTTTGTTGGATTGAGCTGGCCAGCTTTCCGACTGCGAAATTAGACATAAAAAAAGCACGATGAAAGGAAATCTTCATCGTGCGAAAGTTTTGGAAAGTTTTTGCGAAAGTTTTGGCCTTTTTCGCGAGTTTGTGAAAGTTTTGCGAAAGTTTTGGAAAGTTTTTCGCGTCTTTTGAGCCTTAATTGTTCAGCAGTGCTGTCAGGTCGGTGGCCAGCCTCAGGTAGTCCCTAAAACGCTTGCCTATCACGGGAGCATTCTCCGAGTTCCACAGCGAGACACTCTTGCTGAACGACAGGGTGTCCATGCGGCTGATGTCACGAGGATTGATGGCGAAGTCGTTGCCGGGAAACAGCGCGTCCATCTTCGTTTTCAGCCCCTCGTAGTCGCCCGCTTTCAGATAGCCCACATCGACCAACACCCTATAGACGGCAAACCACATACGACCGTTCTTGACGTCTTTCAGCACCTGGGTCACTGCGTCGCTTACCATCTGGTCGGTCACCACCCGCTGCTTCTTCTCCCTGACCTCCTGCAGTCGTCGACGCATGGTCGAGAACTTCGTGCGGGGAGTATCTTTTCTCACACCTGTCACCCTGCCCAGAATATAGGCCGTCGTGTAGTCCGCCACGCGGATAGGCGGGAAGTCGTCGTTGTCCGGTATCAGCCATTCCTCGTTGTTCTCGTCGCAGAAGTAGGCTTTCAACGTCGAGTCCCCGTCCAGCAGCGCCACCACGATGTCGCCGTCGTCATAATGGTCGGAGTGCTTCACCATCACGTCGTCACCGTCTGCGATGCCCGCATCCTTCATCGAGTATCCACGTACCCTGACAATGAAATCACACAGCTTCAGGAAATCCCTCGGCACCATCACATACTCCCCGTCGTAGTCTTCCGGCGCCTCAGGAAATCCCGCAGGCACACCGCCGGAAAAGTAAGGTACAGGAGCGTCACACAACTTTACGTTCAATCCCGACTGCTCAAGCAGAGCAACCAACTCTTCATACTCTTTTTTAGTCATAGTTTCCTTGATTTTTAAGTTATACATTCATTTACGCGCTCAGCTTTTCAGCCTCGTTCACATAACCTGCCAGCAAACTGCCGACAACTACCAACACAACAAACAGAAAAAATACACCGTCCATAATCTATAAATTTTAAAGTAAATAAATCAAATGACGGTGCAAATATAAAAAAGGGGGTGTACCTAAATCCGTGTACACCCTCTTAGCTTTTAATATCTATTAAGCATTCGCTTTAGTTTTTCACATATTTTAAGACGAAGGTCGGCTGGTTCAAGCACTTCCAAGCCCTCATCGTAGGATAGCAGCTCGCCAATAAAGTCGGCTGTGGGTCTGATATCAATCGAGAAGTCGGTATGCTCTTCCGTACTTTCAATTTCCTGCTGCGAATCGTGCAGGGGCAGCGTACGCAGATAGTTGGCCGTCTTGCCATAAGCCCTCAGGACGACGTGAGCCATCGGAGTGCCGTCGGTAAGAACGCCGAAATACTCCGCGAAATATTTCTCGGGCGAGAAGTCCTTCATCTTCTCGAAACGTTCCTCCGTCATCTCAAGGGAAAACATGCGGTCCAGCGAGAACGTCTTGAACTGATCCTCCGTTCTCACCAACAGATACCAGCGCCTGCGCGAAAGTTTCAGCGTGTAAGGCTCTATCATCCTTTCGCCAGGGCCAAAGCCGAACTTCTGATAACCCATGCGCATACGACGCCTCAGCTTGATGGCCTCGATGATGATGGGCAGAAACTGCTCGCCTGCCGGCACCTTCTCCAGAACAATCTGGTCTCTGATCATCGCACTGTCGCTCAGCGCCGTATTCACCGTCATCGTCGACAGCAGCCAGCTCTCGATGGAGTGGTCGTCGACCGATTGCGGATTGGTGAAATAATAGCGGTACTGGTCGTCACAATCGATAATCAGTCCGAACAAGTCGAATATTTCGTCGCGATACTTGTTGAAACTGCTTCGTGGCAGCGCATTGCCGTCACTCACTTTCTCCTCAACCCATTTCTGGCTAAGCTCCCTCAGCGTGATGCGCTCATGCTTCCTGATAGCCGATATCAGCCAGATACAACGGTTTATCTTTTGTGTGTTACTCATTTATATCAGCCCTTTCTTACGCAGTTCCCTGAAGCACTGCTCCGTCGCGTCGATGTCGCTCATGGCGTTGTGGGCGTCGTCGAACTCATGGCCAAAAAGCTTCACATAAAGCTCCTGCAGTCGCGGATACTTAAAGCCATATTTGCCCGGCAACTGGCAGAAATCAATGGAGGCCATCATCGTACAGAGACTCTTCATGCCGTCAACCTCATCGTCCAGTCCCAGACGAATCATCTCGGCACCAACGATTCTCTTGTCAAACGAAACATTATGGCCAACGATGCAGTCAGCATCCTTCAAATCCTCTCTGAACTCCGAAATGGCATCCTCCAGAGCCACGCCCTCCTTCAGAGCCCGTTCGGTGGTAATGCCATGAATCCTCGAAGTCTCCTCGGGAATCTCGAATCCGTCAGGACGGATAATCAGATTACCCGAATGCAGACGGCTGCCTTCATCGTCAGTCAATATCCATGCCAGCTGCACCATGCGCGGCCAGTTGTCGGTATCAGAACTCGGCGCCTTGTAATCCTGTGGCACCCCTGTAGTCTCAGTGTCAAAAAACAAATATCTCATAGTCTTAAAAATGTAATCACCTTTAAAGATCTCATTTGGCTATCATTTCTTTTGTTGTAACAAACGGCAGATATCTCAACTTGCCCTTTTGTTGAACCTTCAAGATGTCGAATATACCTATCTTTGCTGGCTTTGATGGTTTATAATCCAATAGAAGGAAGCGTTGAGAGTCTTTCGTCATGCGTACCATATAACCATCCGGGATATCCTTTTCATCCACTATGCGTGGCGACTTGATTAGTTTATATGGTGTTGCATTCTCATTCTTCCAATAGTGGAACATGATGTAGCCAATATCGCTTACTAGTATATGGTCAAGACCGCTATCCTTAATGCCAATAGCCAATTTGCCAACAGGTTCGGTTTTAGCACGAGAAGCAGCCCCTATAGCATACATGTAGATTTTATTCTTTTCGACTTTGAGGTGCAGTTTTTTCACCTCAGAATCCTTTTCGAATGGCAGTTCTTCGAAAGGCTCAGGCTCACAACAACTGAAGATGTCGGTTTGTGTATCCTCTGCCTTCATGATGTCCTGAATCTTCCTGCGATATCCAGCATAGTTCTCAATGCGCTCAATCTCCTCACGGCGAGCCTTACTCATGGCAGCAAACTCTTTCTCTCGCTCAATACCGAGGAACTGTCTGCCTAAGAGGTTGGCTGCTATACCTGTTGTTGACGAGCCTGCGAATGGGTCAAGAATCCAAGCTCCAGGCTTTGTAGATGCCATGATGATACGACTCAACAAGCCTAAGGGTTTCTGTGTGGGATGCTTGCCGCACGACTTCTCCCAAGGAGCAATAGCTGGCAATCGCCAAACGTCAGTCATTTGGGTATTACCGTTAATGCGCTTCATTAGCTCGTAGTTGTAGTAGTGTGCCACCTTCTCACTTTTTCGAGCCCAGATGATAAACTCTGTCGAATAAGTGAAATATCGGCAAGAGATATTGGGTGGTGGATTTGTCTTGGCCCACGTTATCACATTCAGAATCTTATAACCCAACTGCGTTAGGCAATTAGCCACGCTGAATATATTATGGTATGTACCACTAATCCATACAGTGCCATTATCCTTCAGTTTCTCTCTGCACAGAGATAACCATTTCAGATTAAAGGCGTTGATATCATCCTGAGACATACTTTTGTCCCAGTCGCCTTTATCCACGCAGACCACCTTACCGCTCTGCACGCTGATACCACCACTCGAAAGGAAATAAGGCGGGTCTGCAAAAATCATGTCGAACTTGAAGTCGAACTGTGGCAGCAACTCAAACGTATCGCCACAAATTAAATTAAAGTCGTGGCTGGGAGATTTATAATAGGGGGTAATCATTGTTCTGGAACAGGTAAACCTAACTTCTGTAAGGGAATATAATCAAAGTAGTATTGACAGTTTACACTTATAATGTAATCGAGGACGTCCTTATATCTCGGATTCTTAAACCACTTACTTAAAATATAAACATACTCAACCTCTATGTTCAATTGAGAAAGCAATTTGATATACTGCTTTCTTTTGAAGTCGCAAGTTTGTAACTTTTCATCAACACTCCCTCCAACGTTCTGATTCTTAACTTCAATAATGAAAAGAGTATTGTTTACAATTACATAAATGCAGTTATCAGGTAACAATTGACTTGATATGATTTTTTTCCAATTCACTCCATTTGTTTCCAAAAATTTATAGAATGCATGCTTCTTAAAGACATAAGCGACAACTTTCCCCTCATAATAGACCTCTGAGCCTTTAACTTCATAGTTTTTTTGTCGAGAAAGATATGTAGCAAGATCAACCTTACCCTCATATATTAAACCTGTGATGGTGTTGCCACCACCTACGCCACCTTTAATCATATATTAACTATCTAACAATGTTTATGAATTCAGTAATATCAGTCAAATTATAGATGCTTGGGATGATAGAATACGCTTCCTGAAGTTTGTTCTTGGCGCTATTCCATCCGATGCCGTCCGTAATCCAAACGAACTCAAAACCAGGAACGGAGTTAATCTTTGGAGCAATATCAGAATAAGAACGTGCAACTTCATTTAGCTTACTACCACCTCCACTATAAAAATTAACTTCTATCAGATAAGTTTTATCTTTGGTCTCAATAACAAAGTCAAAGCGCTTTTCATCGTCACCAAGGACTTTTGTAATCTTAGGCCATTCACTTGAATAAACCTCCTGACGATAGCAAATGCCGTTTTTGTCAAGGATACGTGCTACCATCCCTTCCATCACATGTCCGCTTCGATTCTTACGAGCATTTGTGTCCAGACCAGTTTCTATGCCAAATACATAATCAACAAGGTCGTTGATTCTTTTTGATTGGAATATATCTGTCAATCCTGTATTGTCGAGGAACTCCATTACGCCATCAACAGATTTAAATAGGGAGTCAAGGACAACACAATTACCCAGACTATCAAGGACTTTTTTCTTGCCCTCACTACGAACTGCGATGAGTATGTCCATCACATTAAAAGCGGACTTATCACGTTTCCATATTGTTTCTACTGATTTTCGCATATCAGTAGAACCAATGAGGCTGTTCAGCATACAAAGGCTGAGCTTAATATCCTCAACATTCTGTGAAATCTTATCGAAATCACAGAAGAAATCTAATGTCTGGTTCGTCTCTTGAAGCTGAGACATGAACTTATTGAAATCTTTTGCCATATCGCTTATCCTACTAATTCAACGAAATCTTCATTCTCAATAGAGTACATTCTGATTTTGTCCTCATAAGTCAAATCCACACTATTTCTGCGGATTCTTCCTATTTGCGGCGCGATGATGTAAACTGAGACGTCTGCAAATTCATCCTCTTTTGTGACTGCTTGCAACCATTTCAGGTAACGGTTCACTTGTTCGTATGCTGCCTTTGTGGCTTTCTCTTTCTTCAATTCTATTACCACATTGGGGATGGTGCCGTTCTTAATGGGATTGTTCATGCTGTACAAGCAGATGTCGGCTCTATCCATTTCTGATGGTTTAAATGGCGATATGGGTACTTGACGGCATAGAACATAATCATCTGTAAGGAATTCAGCAAATGGTTTCAAGGAAGCCAGTATTGTGAATTCCAACTGAGCCTCATTAACCAAGTCTTCATCCAATGAAACGAGGTCATCATTGAAAACCGTTTCTTCTCCCTGCTTGTCAATTTCGCCCAAACCATCAAACTCAATCATCTTTGTACTCTTCGCGATGAGGTCTTTGAGGGTCTTCACTTCACCAGGTGTTAGCGTACAGAATCCCATTCCCTGCATACTATTCGATGGTAAGGGATATGGATACTTGCCTAACTCGAAATACAGGTCATCAGAAATGATATACTTTCCGCTGTCGGCATTCTGAAAGAACTGGAACATAAAGGGCTGTGCCTTATCTGCACCGTCTTTCCTGATTTTGAATACACCAGGCTCATCTGTAGCTATATAATTCTTGCGCTCAGATTCATCCCAAAACAATTCTGCATCGGCTTTTCTACCTAACGGACTTGTATGACCATTCAGATAGAACGATCCAATATCCTTGTTGCCGTATATCTTACCACCATATACAATTTTGCGCTTCAAAAAGAAGAATACATCCGTCCCTTCTCGACTACAAGCATAGTCTGCGAGGATAGCATAATAGCGACTTTGTGCGCTAGGCTTTGGACTCATAACAGGCTTCATCAAGAAACCGTACAAGCCCTTATCAAGATACAGTTTCAAAGAACCCTCATCGTACAAAGCAATGAAGAGACCACCATTGATTTTCGATGAATCCTCTTCTACAATCGTAACCTTTGGTTCTTCAGATGTAAAGTCAAATTTAAACTGTGTCATACCTTATATCTTTATTATATGGTGCTTCATCTTCTGCTGCATACAATGGTTGCAATTTAATTGGTTCATTGTCTGCATATGGACAAGCTTTTGTCGCTAAATAGTTGTGCACCAAAATCTCAGTCAACTTACCTCGCTTACTCGGATTTGAGTTAATGTTGCGCGAAGCCCATACTCTTTCTATATTATACGCCCGATAGAGCACGTCGAAGAAGTTGTCCTCTTCGTTTTTACCCTTGCAGTCTGAATTGCTAAGCATAAAACAGAAGCCAGCCTCGTTGATTTTGTCGCAGTATTCCTTCAAGCGAATCTGCGCATCGTCGTTGAAGGCTTCTTTCGCATAGTCGTTGAAGCTGGATGTATCGCTGAGAGGGCGATATGGCGGGTCGAAATAGAAGAGCGTATTGCCCTGGGCATAATCGAAGGTGGCTTCAAAATCTGCTGTCAGAATCTCCACGTGTTGAAGTAGTTCGCTATCCTTGCGGATGGTCACAGGGTCACAAATCTGCGGATTGGTATATTTGCCAAACGGAACGTTAAACAGTCCCTTCTTGTTTACGCGATAAAGACCATTGAAGCAGGTGCGATTGAGGAAGAAGAACTTGGTGGTATTCTCCAACGGGTCAAGATTCTTCTCGTTGTATCGGTCACGAACTGCAAGGAAAAAGTCTTTGCGACCTTCTTCTGTTTCAAGCGCGTTATAAGCACTCTGAATTTCCATCAAGGAAGTTATCAACTGTTCTGGCATGTCCCTGACCGTATGATAACAGGTAGTCAAATCAGGGTTCACATCGTTGATAACAGCATGATGGATATTAGGGTATTGCTGCAACATATAGAATAGCATTGCTCCACCTCCCACAAAAGGCTCAATATATGTTACGTCTTCCCAATTCGAGAAGTCAGCTGGCAACTGCGCATCCAGTTGTTCAATGAGTTGTCCCTTACCACCAACCCACTTAATAAAGGGTTTTGCTTTTGAATTTGCTTTCATTCTGTTTTGATTTAGTCAGCTGGTGTTAGCCAGTTGTTCGTTTTCAAATCGCAAAATTAGTACAAATACTAGAGAAATCCTTCAATAGATCAAAACTTAACAAAAATGATCAAAATAGATCAAATGTCTTTTTAACGTGCAAAAAATGCACCTTAAACAAATTCGTCCTTTTGGGTAGTGCGATATTTTTAGCAAGTTCATACAAAAAACCTCGCACGTCTTACGACGGGCGAGGGTTGCACAAATTTTAAACTATTATTTAATGAAACATTCAGTTTTCTGCTCCGCTGAGCAACGAGACTGTGAACATCCTCTGAAACGAGGTGCTTTTATTTCTTTATTGAACTTATTTTTTTGCCTAAATCTAGAAACATTTCGTAAAAGCTATCGTCCTTAACAAAGTCGCGGCCTCCTTTAAAACGCGTTAGATTAACTTCCAACACTTCTTCACCTGTTGACCTTTGCGTCACAATTACCTTTCCAAAAAAAGTATGCTTATGACCTGGAACAACGCTCATAACGCTAAAGAAATAATCGATTTTACTCACAACAACCTTAATTTCGTAGTCTGCTGAGGGATCATCGACAATCTTTAACCCTTTGCTATTATCATTAAAAGCCTCTTGGAATTTTTGGGGTGCTCTTGTTGTGTAATTCTCATAATCAACCGCTGAGAGTTCGTCTTTCATAAGACCCTTCTCCATCCAATAGGCATTACTCCAATCAAAAACTAAATTTGCTGTTGCTTTTTCTCTCATGACTTTGGCTGTACTCTTAACAACTTCAATAACAGGGCCATCCTTAGTTGAAGCATAAGAATCAACACCAAACACAATCATACATGCAATAATTGCAAATAGAACTCTTTTCATAATCTTATCGTTTTGGTTATCGTTTGTTGTTATTTCGTGCACAAAGTTACA
>JBGUIA010000006.1:0-22196 GCA_045112595.1 Prevotella sp.
CGGTATAATGAGCAGGCGGAACAGTATGAGCGGGAGGCACAGAGACTGACGGAAGAGGCAGAGAAATATACCCGTCAGGCTAATAAGTATGCCGAGGAAAAGGATTTCAGGCGGTCGCGGATGTATACCGATTGGGCCGATGATGCCATGTCGAAAGCCCGCCTTCGCCTCAGCTGGGCCCAAGAGGCCCGCGACAAAGCTCGCCTCAGAATGAAATGGGCCGAAGATGCCATGAAGAAAAAATGATAACCTGTTGGGAATAACGTCATGGAAGTTTGCTTTTGATTTGCTTGAGCGCATCCTCTATGCCAAGTATCTGCATCACCTCGGGGCGTTCGGCCAGACGTTGCAGGTCGTCTTCGCCAACGGTCAGCCAGACCTGTCCGAAGAGGCCAATGGATACGGGGATGAACATGTCCTGATAGAGGATGGTTCCTACGTTATAGAACGTATGTTCGAAGACCAGGAAGTTCCGTTTTAGGTATTCGTCGGTTGCATTCAATGCCGTCATCGTGCTGATGGCATTATACTGCTGAAGCAACGGATGGCTATCCACTACTTTTTCTATGACCACCGTCAGGCCCTTTTTCAGCGTGTCATAATGAGCAGTGCGCTCTGGCTTCGTCATTGCTGCCAAAGCCATTGCCATCAGGATAATCAACGTAATGCCTATGAGGAACTTCTTTATCATTCTTGTTATCTATTCACCGTCTGACCATATTCCTTTACTCTTGCAAAGATACGAATAAGTGAGCAAAATGCAAAATAAATTTTGATTTATTTTTATTTTCGATTGCAACGCCACACTCTGCACCTTTAGGTCAGAGAACGGAAGTGTCTTCTCGCAAAGCGAAAAGATAATGTAAATCGAACGAAAAACCAAATTTTGAGGTTAAAAATTTGGATATGTCATTAATTATCTTTAATTTTGCAGGCAGCAACCCAACTATCAATAATTATAAAACAATGAAAAGAACAATTCTTCTCTTTCTGTCGGTGATGATGACTGTCATCATGACGGCAGGCGACGTGACGCCCCAGCAGGCACTGCAACAGGCTCAGAAATTCCTGCAGCAGACGCCGTCGGGCATGAAGAGGAGTCAGGCTGAGGTTCCCCAGCTGAAGATGGCGGGACGCGTCAGCGGACTCTATGTGTTTAACGCAGAACAGAACCAGGGCTATGTCATCGTGTCGAACGACGATCGCACGGCACCCATTCTGGGCTATAGCGAGACGGGCACCCTCGACCCGGACAACATGCCTTGTAACATGCGTGCCTGGCTGCAGGGCTATGCCGACGAGATTGCGTGGCTGAACGAGCACAACATCCAACTGACAGGCATAGCAACACTTCCCCGCCGCACAGCATCAGCTGTCAAGGAGCCCATTGCTCCATTGGTAAAGACGCATTGGAATCAAGGTTCTCCTTACAATGACAATTGTCCGGAGTACACAAGTGGTGAAAAATCTGTCACAGGTTGTGTTGCCACCGCGATGGCTCAGGCGATGTACTATCACCAGTTTGCCAATATGACTGGTGAGATTCCTGGCTATACCACTGGAAGTTATGGCATTAACGTGGCAGCATTACCTGCTGTTGACTTCGACTGGGCTAACATGCAGTTAGAATATACCGGAAGCGAGACTGATGAGCAAAAAGCCGCCGTTGCCCTGCTCATGCAATATTGCGGTGCTGCTGTCGAAATGGACTATGGTCCTTCATCGGGTGCCTCTCTAAGTATTATAGCTAATGCTCTGAAGAATTACTTTGGATATAATGCTACCACTCAGACGGCTGCACGTAGCGTCTATTCCTATGCGGAATGGATTGAGATTATCTATCACGAATTGAAACAAAAACGTCCCGTTCTTTATGGCGGACAGTCGTCGGGTGGCGGTCACGAATTCGTTTGTGACGGTTATCAAGGCGAGGACTTCTTCCACATCAACTGGGGCTGGGGAGGCATAAGCGACAACTACTTTAAGCTCTCTGCCCTTGACCCCGACCAGCAGGGTATTGGCGGCAGCAGTTCCACCGACGGATATTATTATGGTCAGGTTGCCGTCATTGGCCTCCAGAAACCTTCTGACGAGGGAACGGTATTGGGCATTGAGCCTCACAACATTAATCTGACGTGCAGCAGCATCTCTTGTGTGGACGCAGCAGCCGTAGGCGAGGAGGTGGACATCACGTTAAACGTCACCAACAATACGAATCAAGAGTTTAGTGGTGATATCTATGTTGGTATAAAGTATGACGAAAGCAGTTTTGGCTTGTTTGCCGGCAGCCTCTTTGAGATTGCTGCTTGGGGAACTAAGAATTGTACCGTGAAAGCAGCTTTCAGCAGTGCAGGCACTTATAATTTGGTGTTCTTCTATCCCACCCAATATGGTAATTATTATACGGATGGCGTGGTAAGGAAAACTATTACCATTACAGCTGGAGGCGGTGGTTTGCCGACAAGTGATGATATAGACTTGACGGTTTCTGTCAAATCCATAGAGAATGCCAATGCAGGATTGACAGAAGTATATGGTACTGCTAATGATAAAGACATCAATGCTGTTATCACCATAACCAATCCGTCTGCTACAACAAACTATTATGGCACATACATTGTCTTTATGCGTTCTGTGGCTTATCCTGATGATTGTTATTATTATTATTGGAGAAATATTTGGATACCTGCTGGCGGCAGCTATGACTTCATGTTTAAAGCACCAGGCTATCCTTTAAACTTAGACTACCAATTCTCTACGTTCTACCAAAAGGCTGGTGCTTTAACGACAGAAACTAATATCGGAAGCGCTTTCAGCTTCTTACCTGGAATATTTGCTTATCAGGCTGACGGAACAAAGACGGCCACCAAGGCTGCTGGAACCTTCTATGATGCACCAGACGATATATTTGCGGTTGATATTTCGGGATCGGGCATTACGGTTGCTACGAGTGCTGAACCCAACTGCCTGTTTATTATTGGTGATGGAGATGAGTCTCCCACTGGTGTTGGTAACACTATTGTCAAGAGCGGCTCGTCATACACAGCCTCTAATATTAAATTGACTGATGGTTCCGACTTCTATTCACCTGTTGACTTTACAGCTTCGAATATAGAGTTTACCTACAATAACAACCGCTGGGCGGATGGCGAGAAAGGCTGGAACACCATCATGCTGCCCTACGATGTAACATTGGTGAAGGCTGATGATGCAATCATCGACTGGTTCCACAGCAGCAGCGATACGGACAAGCAGTTCTGGGTGAAGGAGTTCGTCAGCGATGAGCCGGGAGTGGTCAACTTCGGCTTCGCGGACGAGATGAAGGCCAACACCCCGTATATCATTGCCCTGCCAGGCAACCACTGGGGCTCAGAATACGACCTCAGCGGCAAGACCATCAAGTTCATCGGTCAGGATGTCACCGTTCATAAAAATGGCGAAATGCAGTCCGTTACAGGTACTAACTACCGCTTTATCGGCACAACCGTGACAGATGCCACTTCCGACATCTATACTATCAATGACGATGGCAATCTGTTCGTGCTGGACGATGGCTGTGCTCCTTTCCGTGCATACTTCAAGTCTGGTACCTACGATTCAACTGTCAGCAGCCTAAGCATTGGCAATGGTGGCGGTACGACGGGAATTGAAACGATGTCTGATGTCAGAGGTATGATGTCTGATGTGTGGTACGACCTGCAGGGCCGTCGCGTCGAGAATCCCACCAAAGGTGTGTATATCAAGAATGGTAAACTGTTTATAAAGAAATAAGGTTATGAAAAAGTCATATATCAAACCCGCAATGAGCGTCTATCCATTGCCTACCATGCAATTGTTGGCAGGCAGTGGACCTAATGCCGGTGACCAAACTGATCCTAGTATGGCTCCCACGTTCGACGATGAATTAGAACTCGAACTTATCCCCGGTTTCGAGATATTTCAAATGTAATGAATACATCATCATAAATAAAGCCCGCAATGTTTGCGGGCTTTATTTATATACGTTAGGTTCTTTCTCCAAATTATGTGAATCCACCTTGTTAATAGGCCTGCTCGTGGACACCTTTGACGGCACGACCAGAGGGATCGTTCATGCCCTTAAAGGCAGCATCCCATTCGAGAGCGATGGCGGTAGAACATGCTACAGAGGCCTCGCTAGGAACACTCTTGGCAGCACTGTCGCTGGGGAAATGCTCGGCGAAGATGCTGCGATAGTAGTATTCCTCTTTGTTCTTTGGCGGGTTGATGGGGAAGCGCTCAGCAGCATGGGCCATCTGCTCATCTGATACAGCCTCTGAGGTGATTTGTTTGAGGGTGTCAATCCACGAATAGCCCACACCATCGCTGAACTGCTCCTTCTGACGCCAGGCAACTTCTTTGGGAAGCATATCGGCGAATGCCTCGCGGACAATCTTCTTTTCCATTGTCGAGCCTGGACACATCTTGGCCTCAGGATTGGTACGCATGGCGACATCAAGGAATTCCTTGTCGAGGAAGGGCACACGACCCTCAACACCCCAAGCAGAGAGACTCTTGTTAGCACGGAGACAGTCGTACAGATATAGTTTACCGAGTTTGCGAACGGTTTCTTCGTGGAAGTCCTTGGCCGTCGGAGCCTTGTGGAAGTAGAGGTAGCCACCGAAGATTTCATCAGCTCCCTCACCAGAGAGCACCATCTTGATACCCATCGACTTGATGACGCGTGCTAGCAGGTACATCGGCGTAGAGGCACGGACGGTGGTGACGTCGTAGGTTTCGATGAAATAGATGACATCGCGGATGGCGTCGAGACCCTCCTGGATGGTGTAGTTTATTTCGTGGTGGACAGTGCCGATATGGTCGGCTACCAGTTTGGCCTTTGCCAAATCAGGTGCACCTTTCAGTCCTACAGCAAACGAGTGCAGACGGGGCCAGTAGGCTTTTGTCTTCGAGTCATCCTCGATACGCATCTCGGAGTATTTCTCAGCAATGGCAGAAATCACGGATGAATCCAAACCACCGCTCAACAGCACACCATAAGGCACGTCAGACATCAATTGGCGCTTGACGGCATCTTCCAGTGCATCATGAATGGCCTCGACGCTGGCAGGGTTATCTTTCACAGCATCATACTGCATCCAGTCGCGACGGTAGTACCACTTCTGACCTGGGTCAACACTCCAATAGTAATGTCCAGGCAGGAACGGCTCGTAGCGCTCGCACTGGCCTTCGAGGGCCTTCAATTCTGAGGCGACATAGACGGTGCCATCGCTGTCGTATCCTATATAAAGAGGTATGACACCGATGGGGTCGCGGGCAATCAGAAATTCATTGCGTTCCTCGTCATAGAGTACAAAGGCAAAGATGCCACTCAGGTCCTCGAGGAAGTTGATACCCTTCTCGCGATACAATGCCAGTATGACTTCGCAGTCAGAACCAGTCTGGAACTCATATTGTCCGGCATAGCGACGGCGGATTTCCTGATGATTGTAGATTTCACCATTCACTGCCAAGACCTGTTTCTTATCAGGCGAGAACAGCGGCTGTCCGCCTGATTCAGGATCCACGATGCTCAGTCGCTCGTGGGCGAGAATGGCAGAGCCACCACTATAAATACCACTCCAGTCAGGTCCGCGGTGACGGATCTTCTGACTCATTTTTAATGCCTTGCGGCGTAAGTCGCCGCGAGGATGCTCACACTCGGCAGAGCTGGAGCAAACTCCACTCTGCTCTCGCTTAATCGCATCCTTATCACGAAGAGCATGCGTCTGCTCTTTTACGTTTAATATTGCTACGATTCCACACATAATATTTCGTTTTTTTCGTTATACCGTTATTTCGATTATAAATATGAGAGGTAGAGGTAATTCGTCTGGGCGGGATATTCCGCTGCGAGAGTGTCGATTTGATTGACAGTAGGTACAAGGCCCAGCATCTTACGCCATTTGCGGATGGTGAGACCAGCTTGTTCCATCTTCATACGGTGTTCCAAGCCAACGGCACGACCTATTTGGAAGTCGCTGAAGCCATAGACCTTGGCGGCACGCAATAGCAGAGCGACCTCGGGCGACTGCAGGTATTCCTTGAACTCGCTGGGTTCCATGAATTCTGAAACCTCCGACAGGTGGGCGTATTCGTGCAACTGCTCGTCAATGTTGACGATATGCTTCAGTTTCTCAAGGAACCAACGGTCAATCTTGGTCAGCTGATGAATCTGTTCAACGCTATAACCCATCTGCAGTGCCTTAGATACCACGAAGACACGCATATCCGTAGGTTCGCGCAGTGAAGTGGCAATGTCCACAATCTTGATTTCGTGGTTCTCCACAAAGCCGTGCATGCCCTGCCCAATCATTCTTAGGCCTTTTTGCAAGGCTTCCTCGAAGGTGCGGCCGATGGCCATCACCTCACCCACCGACTTCATTGAAGAACCGAGCTGGCGCTTCACACCATGGAACTTGGTGAGGTCCCAACGAGGTATTTTTACAACTACGTAGTCGAGGGCGGGTTCGAAGAAGGCACTGGTGGTCTTGGTGACAGAGTTCTTCAAGTCGAAGAGACCATAGCCCAATCCCAGTTTTGCAGCGACGAAAGCCAAGGGATAGCCTGTCGCCTTTGAAGCCAGAGCGGAAGAACGACTCAAGCGGGCGTTGACCTCGATGACGCGATAGTCCTCGCTGTTGGGGTCGAGGGCGTACTGTACGTTACATTCGCCGACGATACCGATATGACGGATAATCTTGATGGCAAGGGCACGCAGTTTGTGATACTCTGAGTTGGTAAGCGTCTGACTGGGAGCGACGACAATGGACTCACCTGTATGAATGCCGAGCGGGTCGAAGTTCTCCATGTTACAGACGGTGATGCAGTTGTCGTACTGGTCGCGCACCACCTCGTATTCTATCTCCTTCCAGCCCTTAAGTGATTTCTCCACCAATACCTGTGGTGAGAATGAGAAGGCTTCCTCAGCCTGCGCAAGGAGTTCTTCCTCGTTGTCGCAGAAACCAGAGCCCAAACCACCGAGGGCGTATGCCGCTCTTAATATCACGGGGAAACCTAATTCGTGAGCAGCCTTTTGCACCTCTTCAACAGTAGAACATGCCTCACTCTTGATGGTTTTTACACCTATCTCATCAAGACGTTTCACAAACAGGTCGCGGTCCTCAGTATCGATGATGGCCTGAACGGGTGTGCCTAACACCTTGACACCATATTTTTCCAAAATACCCTTCTCGTAAAGCTCCACACCACAGTTCAGTGCCGTCTGACCACCAAAGCTCAAAAGGATGCCGTCAGGACGTTCTTTCTCGATGACGCGTTCTACGAATTCTGGGGTCACGGGTTGGAAATACACGGTGTCAGCCACATCTTTGCTGGTCTGTACCGTCGCGATATTGGGGTTGATCAGTATCGAGTGAATGCCCTCCTCTTTCAGCGCCTTTAGGGCCTGTGCACCGCTATAGTCGAACTCACCGGCCTGACCAATCTTCAGGGCACCAGAGCCTAACAATAATACAGTTTTTATCTCTTTCTTCTCCATCATCCTAACATCTTTACAAATTCATCAAACAAAAACTCTGTGTCCACGGGGCCTGAGCAAGCCTCGGGGTGGAACTGCGCCGACATCCAGGGGTTCGTCTTATGACGAATACCCTCGTTAGAACCATCGTTCATATTGACGAAGAGCGGTTCCCAGTCAGAGGGTAGGGTGGAGTCATCTACCGCATAACCGTGGTTCTGCGAGGTGATGAAGCAACGTGTAGTGCCCACCTGCTGAACAGGTTGGTTATGTGAACGGTGACCGTATTTCAGTTTGTAGGTATTCGCACCTGCAGCACGTGCCAACAGTTGGTTGCCGAGACAGATGCCCATGCAGGGCTTCACCTCTGGATTATTGAGGAACGTGCGGATGTGTGCCACTGTCTTCTCGCAGCGCTCAGGGTCGCCAGGACCGTTGGCGAGGAAGAGTCCGTCAAACTCCAACTGGTTGAAGTCGTAGTCCCAAGGCACACGCACCACCTCAATGCCACGACGGATGAGACAGCGAATGATATTTGCCTTGACGCCGCAATCAACGAGGACGACACGTTTGGCTGTTGGCTGTTGGCTATTGGCTGTTGGCTTGTAGGTGATGACATCCTTGCAACTGACTTGTTCCACCCAATTGACGGAGCCGTAGTCTTCGGCTGTGTTCGTCGCTGTGCCACAAGGGCATACGGAACCGTCAATCTCGATTCTTCCCATCATCACACCGTGCTCTCGCAGCACCTTTGTCAGGCGACGTGTATCGATTCCCGTAATGCCTGGCACTTGCTCACGTTTCAGCCAACTGGCTAATGACTCTTTGGCATTCCAGTGTGAATACGTTTCACTATAGTCGGCTACCACCAGTGCCTTCGCGTGAATCTTCTCGCTCTCCATAAATAGCGGCAGACCGTCTGCACCGTTGCCCGTGTCAGGCACACCGTAGTTGCCTATCAACGGATAAGTTGTTACCAATATCTGACCCGCATAACTGGGGTCTGTCAGACTCTCCGGATAGCCCGACATGGCGGTGTTGAACACCACCTCGCCTACTGTGTTGGTATCAAATCCGAACGACCAGCCACAGAACCTCGTGCCATCTTCGAGTATTAATCTTGCTTGTCTCATTGTATATTATTGTTCTCTCTTTAATTTCTGCTCCACATAATTAATAAACGCCTGATTCACCAATTTGTTGCCTCCAGGCGTAGGATAATGTCCCGTGAAATACCAGTCACCCGGATGATTGGGACACGCCTCGTGCAGTCCCTCGATGCTCTGGAACACCAGTTCGATGGGTGCCTGCATATCCGCAGGACGTAGCATCTCGACAATCTTCTGGTTGACCTCATCGACGGTGAAAGGCTCATAGACGGCGCGTACGCAGTTCTGCATCTCTTCCTTCGGCTTTGCCAGTTCGCGTTTGCAGGCCAAATAGGTGTCATTCACCAGTTGCCATAGGCCGCGCTCCTCAATCAGTGCCATCGTGGCGCGGAAGGCACAGAACTCCTCCAGATGGGCCATATCGATGCCGTAGTAGTCGGGGTAGCGAATCTGCGGCGACGAACTTACCATGACTATCTTTTTGGGATGCAGTCGGTCGAGAATCTTGAAGATGCTTTCGCGCAGTGTCGTACCGCGAACAATGCTGTCGTCGATGATGACGAGGTTGTCGATGCCTGGCCTGAGCGAACCGTAGCTGATGTCATAGACGTGGGCGGCTAGGTCGTTACGCTCAGAGTTGTCAGCAATGAACGTGCGCATCTTGATGTCCTTCCAGACGACTTTCTCTGTGCGAACGTTATAGCCCTGTTGGCGGAAACCGTCGGTCATTCCGTAGTAGGCCACCTCGGCGGTGTTGGGGATGTACGAGAAGACCGTATTGGTAACGTCACCGTTTATAGCTTTCATAATAGGTTGCGTCAGTTGCTCACCCAGTCGTTTGCGCTCCTGATAGATGTCACGATCGGAACCGCGACTGAAATAGATACGTTCGAAACTGCAGGCGCTCAGCTGTTGGGCTGGCATTATCTGCTCCAAATGGCTCTCGCCATTTTTGTGAACGATAAGTGCCTGACCGGGCAGCAATTCACGGATATCCTCAGCCTGCAGGTCGAAGGTGGTCTGCAATACGGGACGCTCACTGGCGAGGGCAATGATTTCGTCGTCCTGATACCAGAACGCTGGACGAATGCCCCAAGGGTCGCGGACGCTGAACATCTCGCCAGAGCCGGTCAGTCCGCACATCACGTAGCCGCCATCGTAGTGGCACATCGTCTTACGCAGCACGTTGGCCATCTCCACGTGGTTGTCGATATAGTCGGTGATGGCAGTACCCTGCAATCCTTGTTCCTTGGCCTCAGCGAACAAGCGTTCCACCTCGCGGTCCAGACGATGCCCCATCAGTTCCAGCGTGATGTACGAGTCGCCATAGATACGCGGTGACTGACCTTGTTGGGTAAGGAATTGGAATACCTCGTCGATATTGGTCATATTGAAGTTGCCGCACAGACAGAGGTTCTTTGCCCGCCAATTGTTACGACGCAGGAAGGGGTGTACGAATGTCAGTCCGCTCTTGCCTGTCGTCGAATAGCGCAAATGTCCCATCAGCAGTTCGCCAGCCATCTCCTCCGTCACACGACTGAATATCTCGGTGATGGCGTCTTTGCCCTCGGCCTTTTCACGGAACATATACTCCGTGCCTGGTTCCTTCGTCAGACTGACGGAAGCGATACCAGCACCCTCCTGTCCGCGGTTGTGCTGCTTCTCCATCATCAGATACAGCTTGTTGAAACCATAGGCCCACGTACCATACTTTTTCTCGTAGTAGTCCAAGGGCTTCAACAGGCGAATCATCGCCACACCACACTCATGCTTTAATTGTTCCATAATCTTTTTCGTTATGACGTTATAACGTTATTACGATAAAACGCAAGCCTGAATAAACGACATAAACAGCGGATGTGGATGTAGTACAGTAGAAGAATATTCTGGGTGGAACTGCGCACCGATATACCATCGCTTTTCTGGTATCTCGATTATCTCGACAAGATCGGCGGCAGGGTTGATACCCACGCACTTCATACCAGCGGATTCGTATTCTTCCTTGTATTTGTTGTTGAACTCATAGCGATGGCGATGGCGCTCGCTGATGAGAGACTTCTCGCCGTAAGCTTCGTATGTATGGCTACCCTTGACGAGTTCACAATCGTAAGCGCCCAGTCGCATGGTACCACCCATTTGGGTGATATTCTTCTGTTCCTCCATGATGTCGATGACGTTGTGCGGCGTGTCAGGGTTCATCTCAGCACTGTTCGCATCCTTGTAACCCAATACATTGCGTGCGAATTCAATCACCATCATCTGCATACCTAAGCAGATGCCGAAGGTGGGAATATCATGTGTTCGAGTGTATTCTGCTGCAATGATTTTACCCTCGATACCACGCTGACCGAACCCTGGACAGACCACGATGCCTGCCATACCTTCCAACTTCGAGGCGACATTCTCTGCCGTGATCTCTTCGCTATTGACGAAATGAATCTTAGCCTTCACATCGTTGTAGATACCTGCCAGATTCAGACTCTCGCGAATGCTCTTATAGGCATCTTGCAGATCGTATTTGCCCACGAGACCGATATGTACCTCGCGCTTCGCATTGCGTTGCTTTTCGAGGAAGTCGTGCCACGACTGCATCGATGGCGTCTCGCCAACAGGAATGCCAATCTTGCGCATGATGGCAGCGTCGAGTCCCTGTTTCTGCATACTCACAGGCACTTCGTAGATGCTCGGCATATCCTCGCTCTGCACCACACACTCCAAATCGACATTACAGAAAGATGCCACCTTCAAGCGTATGGAGTCGCTGAGGTGGCGTTCGGTTCTGAGGACAAGGATGTCGGGCTGGATACCCATCCCTTGCAGTTCCTTTACGGAGTGCTGCGTGGGTTTCGTCTTCAGTTCATCGGCGGCTTTCAGATACGGCACATACGTCAGATGTACGCACACTGCATCGCGCCCTAATTGCCAACGTAACTGTCGGATGCCCTCCATAAATGGCGCACTCTCAATGTCACCAATCGTACCGCCCACCTCCGTGATCACGAAGTCGAGTCCCTCGTCGAGACCTTCACGCAGCATCCGCCGTTTGATCTCATCCGTGATATGCGGCACCACCTGGATCGTCTTACCCAGATAGTCGCCGTGTCGCTCACGGTCGATGACGGTCTTGTAGATGCGGCCCGTCGTAATCGAGTTGTTGCGGGTGGTGTGAATACCCGTAAACCGCTCGTAATGTCCCAGGTCGAGGTCGGTCTCCATACCGTCCACCGTTACGTAGCACTCACCGTGCTCGTAGGGGTTTAGCGTGCCGGGGTCGATGTTGATGTAAGGATCGAACTTCTGGATGGTGACCTTGTAACCACGCGCCTGTAACAGTTTACCGATACTAGCAGAGATGATCCCCTTGCCTAACGAGGAAACTACACCGCCCGTAACGAAAATGTACTTTGTGTTCATTCTTAATTGTTTTGAAGTTTGCTTATTTTTACTTTTTCACTTTTTTACCTTTTCCCTAATGTGCTCTTCGTACTCAGCGAGTTCTCGTTCGCCGATGTGCGCCAGTCCGTAGTGCTCATCGTGCTGCGAGAAGTCGAGACCTACCTTTTCACTAAATGCCGACACACGCATGGGGATGAGGCTGTCGATGAGTTTGTAACCCAACCAACTCATAGCGAAGGTATAGACAAAGACGATGACGATGGCCAGCAGATGGTAGAGGAAAATCACAAAACCATCCCACGTACCTGCGATGAGGCCCTCTTGGATGAAAATACCCGTCAGCACCGTACCAAAGATACCACCAGTGCCGTGCGTGGGGAACACGTCGAGGGCGTCGTCAATCTGTGAGTGCGAACGCCAATAGACAGCGATGTTACAGATGAGCGTGATGACGAAGGCAATGAAGATGCTCTGGCCGACGGTGACATAACCTGCCGATGGTGTGATGGCCACGAGACCAACTACACAACCCACAGCGGCACCCATGGCTGACGGTTTACGGCCGCGCAGACAGTCGAAGAATATCCATGTCATCATTGCTGTTGCCGAGGCAGTGTTTGTGTTCAGGAAAGCTTTGATAGCCACGCCGTCAGCGTGCAGCGACGAACCCGCATTGAAACCGAACCAGCCTAGCCACAACATTGCAGCACCCAGAAGTACAAAGGGGATATTAGCTGGTTCGCTTTTGCGTGTCTCAGCCTTGCGTCGTCCCAGGAAGATAGCACCAGCCAACGCTGCGATACCGCTTGAAGCATGTACTACGATACCACCTGCGAAGTCGATGACACCCCATTTCATGAACAATCCCTCAGGATGCCAGGTCATGTGGGCCAGCGGACAATAAATCACGAAGAAGAAAAATATCATGAAGAACATGTAGGCCGAGAACCTCACGCGCTCAGCAAACGAGCCCGTAATCAGCGACGGCGTGATGATGGCGAACTTCATCTGGAACAGGGCGAATAATGCCAACGGAATCGTCGCACCGCCCAGTACATTGCCTGCGGGTGTCGTATAGACGGCACCGCCCACGCCGTGGAACATCGGGAATGTCAGCGGATTACCAATCACACCGCCTATATCGTCGCCAAAGCACAGCGAGAAACCGATCACTACCCATAGGACGGATATCAGTCCCATGGCGATAAACGACTGTAACATCGTCGAAATCACATTCTTCGCACCTACCATTCCGCCGTAGAAGAACGACAGACCGGGTGTCATCATCAAAACGAAAATCGTGGCTGTAATGAGCCACGCCACGTCGGCCGCTGAGATCACCGACCAGTCACAATCAAACGACGGTTCTCCTACCGCCAACCCTGCGACGGCTATCAGTGTCATTGCCGTCATCAGGATTATCCAACGTCTTTTTACCTTTAAAGTCTTCATAACTTTTCTTTATATATATATTCTGTGTTGTTTTCGGATGCAAAAGTAATACATTCTGTATAAATAGCCATTATTCTGCTTACTTTTTGATTGTTAAAAATCTAAGAAACTTACATTTTGTAAAGTGTTGGCATAATAAAACTTTCTTTTTGATAACATTCTGCATTAAAAATATATCATTTCGTTACAAATCGTCAAAATCTACAAAAAAAGTTCCCCTCTTCCTTGCAGCAAGAAAGAGGGGACGCGTGCCTAGAAAGATTAGGGATGCAGCGTGATGCCTAAAACCAGGTAGGCCTTTTGTGAACAGGGGTTGCCGACCACCTGTCCGAAGATAGGTATCGAGAAAGAATCAGTCACCTTGATCTCCTTTGTCGCTTTTAATGCGACATTGGTGACGGCGAAGCCCGTTGTGCCGTAGAAGTCTGTGGCGAAAGGAACAGCACCGGCCGTAGCAGTCCAGTCGACTGTGGCAAGTTTGAATGGGACATTGGCCTCAACATAACTGCTGTAAGCCCGTTTGCCGTCCTTGTTCAGCCCGTCGTTACCGGCGATGTTCGTGTACCACTGCAACGAGGCCAGTCCGAAGTCGTAGCCGATGGTGGCCTCAAACACGTGGTTCGTGCCGTGGGCGTCGTACTTGAAATAGCGGTTCTCAGGGTCTTGACCGGCATTGAACCAATAGTCTGTGATGCCGATATTAAAGCCGCCAATCGAATAGGCGAGTGTCAGGTCGAACTCCTTCGTGTCTGCCGGGTCGGTAATGCCGTAACTGCCCCAGGCAGACAATGAGAGTCCCTTATATCCCACGCCGAGTGTCGGTTGAATAGCAGCGCTTCCCAGATCCTGACCACGCCAGATATAACTACTTACGATATCTCCACTAATCGTCGTTTCAATCTCATCCTGTGCAAAGGCGGTCATTCCCATGACCATTCCCATTGCTAATAAAACAATCTTTTTCATACTCTTTACCTTTTTACTTTTTTACCTTTTTACCTTTAATTATAACATGCCTCGCCGTGTTCGTAGATGTCGAGGCCTTCCTCTTCTATTCGCTTGTCAACGCGCAGACCATGCAGTTTCTTGATGCCATAGAACAGGGCAAATCCGCAGGCTGCAGCCCAGAGGTCGATAACGAGGACGCCGAAACACTCAGCACCGAAGAATCCCCAGCCGTGACCGTAGAACGCACCGTTCGAAGTTGACAGCAGACCAGTCATCAGCGTACCCAGGATACCGCAGACACCGTGTACAGAGCTGGCACCCACAGGATCGTCGATGTGCAGCACATGGTCGATAAACTCGATGGCATAGACCAGTACGATACCACAGACGAGACCGATGATCACAGCACCTACTGGCGATACGAGGTCACAGCCAGCTGTGATACCCACGAGACCTGCCAGCACACCGTTGAGCGTCAGAGAGAGTGAGGGTTTGCCGTATTTGATATAAGTGAGGAACATCGTGGCCACACCACCGGCAGCAGCAGCGAGGTTCGTTGTCAGGAACACGTGAGAGATGGCGATGCGGTTCACCTCACCGCTAGCAGCCAACTGTGAACCTGGGTTGAAACCGAACCATCCCAGCCAGAGGATGAATACACCCAGAGCGGCCATCGTTAGGTTGTGACCAGGAATAGCGCGGCTCTTGCCGTTCTTGTCATACTTACCGATACGGGGACCCAGTGCCAGTGCACCAATCAGGGCCAGTACACCACCCACGCTATGCACGATGGCAGAGCCAGCAAAATCGTGGAACACATCACCGAAGGTCGACATCATAAAGCCGTCGGCAGCATCGTTGCAGAGCCAGCCGCCGCCCCAAGTCCAGTGACCCTCAACGGGGTATATGATCAGCGAGATGAAGGCACTATAAATCAGATACATCGAGAACTTCGTGCGTTCAGCCATAGCACCGCTGACGATAGTGGCAGAGGTTGCACAGAAGACTGTCTCGAAAATCAAGAATCCCTCTACGGGCAGATCGCTCTCGTAGAAACTCAGGTCGCCCCAGTTGGGTGCGCCGATGAAACCACCGAGCACATCGCCTCCGAACATAAAGCCGAAGCCGAGGAAGAAGAACAATAACGAGCCGAACATGAAGTCGACGAAGTTCTTCATCAGGATGTTTGCCGTGTTCTTACTACGCGTAAAACCAGCCTCACACAGCGCAAAGCCCGGCTGCATCCAGAAAACCAACATGGCTGCCAATAGCATCCATACGGTATCGAGTGATAATCCAATTTCGTTCATATCCTAAAAGTTTTTGTGTTTGTTATCCTAATTATTCACTAATCACTAATCACTGTTCACTTCTTATCCTTAAGTACGGTGTCACCGTGTTCGCCTGTGCGGATACTCCAGGTGTCGATCATGTCGCTCACGAAGATACGACCGTCGCCGACCTCACCCGTATGGGCCGTTTTTAGTATTACCTTCACTGTCGGTTCCACCAGCGGATCGCGACAAACGATGGTCAGTGCCACACGTTCAATCACGTCCGTAGAATACTGCACGCCACGATAGACCCTTTCCTGACGGCTCTGTCCGATGCCGTGTACGTTATGGTACTCAAACCAGTCGATGTCCGACGAGAGCAAAGCCTCCTTGACCTCTTCAAACTTGGTCTTCCTGATAATTGCTTCAATCTTTTTCATACCTTTTTACCTTATTAATTAATACTTACCCGTTTTATTCGGGCTAACACTTTGTTAGTTTCACGATGCAAAGTTACGACGTTTTGATATAAAATTAGCAATAATACTTCCATTTTGATTGTTAAAACTTTCAGAAACTAACATTTTGTAAGCTTCCAACGCTCATTTGCTTCTATTTTGTTACACTTTGACTCGAATTCCCCTCGTTTCGTTACAAATTGTCATTTGTTTTACCTGTGTGTGCGTACACACATTACTTGATATATATCAAAAGGATGATTTGCTTGCACGGCATCTCTTGTCTTTTGCCAAGAAACAATAATCCCTGAAATCCGTACGGAAATCAGGGATTATTTATAGCTTTATGTGTGATGATTCTGACTAATGTCCGAGATAAGCGGCTACCTTTGCGGCTGTCTGTTTGCCGCTGGCCATTGCGCGAACCACCAGTGATGCGCCATTGGCTGCATCGCCGCAGACGAATACGTTCTTCGGGTATTCTGGGTGTTCTGGCTTGAGGAATCCCATGGCCAGCAGTACCAGTTCGGCCTTGATGATTTCGGGCTTGCCCTTTTCTACCATGATGGGACGACCGCCCTCGGGGTTTGGCTTCCAATCTATCTCTTGAACCTTTACGCCTGTCAGCTTGCCGTTCTCGCCCAAGAACTCCAGGGTGTTGATGTTCCAACGGCGGGTACAGCCCTCCTCATGACTGGATGTAGTCTTCAGGGTGCGAGGCCACTCGGGCCAAGGGTTCTGAGGATCCTCTGGCCCCTCGACAGGCTTAGGCATAATCTCAATCTGTGTAACGCTCTTACATCCCTGACGATGGGCAGTTCCGATACAGTCAGAACCCGTGTCGCCACCACCGATGACGAGCACATCCTTACCCTTGGCGGTGACGCGCTCATCCTTGGAGAACTCCATACCGGCCAACACACGGTTCTGCTGCGACAGCATCTCGAGGGCGAAGTGTACACCATTGAGTTCACGACCAGGGGCCTTGAGGTCGCGAGCCACAGGGGTGCCGGTGGCGATGACGACAGCGGAGAATTGCTCTAGATTTTCTAGACTATCTAGATTGTCTAGATTAATGGCTGCGCCGTACTTGAACTCGATGCCCTCCTGCTCCAGCAGGGCGATACGGCGATCGATGACGGTCTTGTTGAGTTTGAAGTTAGGGATACCGTAGCGGAGCAGTCCGCCGGCAGCTTCGTTTTTCTCAAATACGGTGACGGTGTAGCCCATGTGGTTCAGGTCGTTAGCTGCAGCCAGACCGGCAGGACCAGCACCAATAACAGCCACCTTCTTACCATTGCGAACGATGTCTGTACGAGGAGTGATAAAGCCCTCCTGAAAAGCCATCTCGGTGATGGCAGCCTCGTCCTCGCGGTTGGTGGTGGGCTCGTGGTTGAAACGGTTGAGCACGCAAGCCTTCTCGCACAGTGCAGGACAAATACGACCAGTGAACTCAGGGAAAGGGTTGGTACTGTTGAGCAGGCGGTAGGCCAACTCAAAGTCGCCTTTGTACAGTGCGTCGTTCCACTCTGGTGCTTTGTTGCCCAGCGGACAGGCCCAGTGGCAGAAGGGTACACCGCAGTCCATGCAGCGGCTTGCCTGCAGTTTGCGTTCGCGCGTGCTGAGCGTCTGCTCTACCTCGCCAAAGTCGTGGATTCTATCGTGAATCGGACGGTAACCCGCCTCTTGGCGGTGTATCTCTAAAAATGCTTTTGGATTTCCCATGATAACAATTGATAATTGATAATTGACAATTGATAATTAATAGTCTCTCTGGATGTCGGCAATCTTCTCGTGCAGACGTGCCATCTTCTCTTCTTCGAGCACGCGTTTGTACTCGATAGGTACTACCTGAATGAAGTCCTCGATGTAGCGGTGCCAGTCGTCGAGCATGCGACCTGCAAGGGCTGAACCCGTGTGTAGATAGTGCTGACGGATGAGTTCGAGCAGTTCCTTGCGCGAAACAGAATCCTCAACCAACGAGAGCTCCACCATATCCATATTACAGAAGTAGTCGAAGGTATGGTCAGGGTCATAGACGTAAGCCACACCGCCACTCATACCTGCGGCGAAGTTACGGCCCGTCTTGCCGAGCACGACCACGCGACCGCCAGTCATGTACTCGCAGCAGTGGTCACCTGCACCCTCGATAACGGCGATAGCACCCGAGTTACGCACTCCGAAGCGTTCGCCCACCTTACCATTGATGTAGAGTTCGCCAGAGGTAGCACCGTAGAGGCCTGTGTTACCAGCTATGATATTTTCTTCAGCTTTGAAGTCGTCGCTGCGACGGGCAGGAGGCAGAATAGAGATGCGACCGCCACTAAGACCCTTACCGAAGTAGTCGTTGGTCTCGCCCTCGAGGCGGATGTCGAGTCCCTTCACCGCAAACGCTCCGAAACTCTGACCTGCGCTGCCTTTGAACTTTATCTTAATCGTTCCGTCGGGCAGTCCCTTCTCGCCGTACTTCTGTGCAATCGCACCACTTAGCATGGTGCCTACGGCGCGGTCGGTATTCTTGATAGCGTAGTCGAGCGTCACCTCCTCGCCGTCTGCTATTGCTTTTTGAGCAGCTTTGATAATCTCCTCGTCCTTCACACCGCTAACCTTTGTGAATGCACCGCGATCCCAATAGAGAGCTTTGTCTGTCTCAGGCTTGTGCAGCAGACGAGCGAAGTCGATAGTCTTCTGCTTATCAGAAGCGTTGGTAGTGTCAACCTCGATGAGCTCCGTGTGACCAATAATTTCTTTCAGACTGTGAACGCCAATCTCGCTGAGGTATTCGCGAACCTGCTCCGCCAGGAAGGTAAAGAAGTTAACTACGTACTCAGCACGTCCCTCGAAGTGCTTGCGCAGCTCGGGGTTCTGGGTGGCCACACCCATCGGACAGGTATTGGTGTTACACTTACGCATCATTACGCAGCCCAGTACAATCAGTGGCAGTGTACCAAACGAGAACTCGTCGGCACCAAGCATCGCCATGATAATCACGTCCTTGGCGGTCTTCAGCTGACCGTCGGTCTGCAGGCGCACCTGGTTGCGCAGGCCGTTCATCACCAGTGTCTGCTGGGTCTCGGCAAGACCGATTTCTGGCGAGATACCTGCGAATCGCATACTTGAAGCAGGCGAGGCACCAGTACCACCTTCGGCACCACTGATGACGATGAGGTCGGCCTTAGCCTTAGCCACACCAGCGGCAATGGTTCCCACGCCACTCTCGGCTACCAGTTTTACGCTTACGGCAGCTGTGGGGTTGATATTCTTCAGGTCGAATATGAGCTGTGCCAGATCCTCGATACTATAGATGTCGTGATGAGGTGGCGGTGAAATAAGCGAGATGCCAGGAATAGCGTTACGCGTCTTGGCGATAATCTCGTTAACCTTAAAGCCGGGCAGCTGTCCGCCCTCGCCAGGTTTTGCTCCTTGTGCCACCTTAATCTGTATCTCCTCGGCATTTACCAGATATTCGGCTGTTACGCCAAAACGTCCAGATGCAATCTGTTTGGTTTTTGAACTCAGGCTTACACCCTCCACCTCCGTATGGTAGCGGGTGTTGTCCTCACCACCCTCACCGGTGTTACTGCGTGCACCCAGTTTGTTCATGGCCAGTGCCAAAGCCTCGTGGGCCTCAATGCTCAAAGCGCCAAACGACATAGCACCTGTTACGAAGTGCTTAACAATGCTTTCTACGCTTTCAACCTCGTCGATAGGCGTAGGCTTAGCGGCCTTCTTGAATCCGAAGAAGTCGCGGATAAAGATGGGGCTTTCCTTCTCGTCAACAATCTTTGCCCACTGCTTAAACTTATCATAGTTGCCCTGACGGGTAGCCAACTGCAACTTAGCGATAGTCTCTGGGTTCCAAGCGTGCTTAATACCATCCTTGCGCCAAGCAAACTGCCCCTGATTTTGCAGCAGTGTCTGCTCCTTGGCAGCCTCGTGCAAGGCGATGGCATCGCGAGCAATCTCCTTCAGACCTACACCACCAATGGTACTCACCTCTGTGCCGAAGTAGCGGCGTAGCAGGTCTTCGCTCAGTCCGATGCTCTCGAAAATCTTGGCACCGCGATACGAGCGGATGGTCGAGATACCCATCTTCGACATAATCTTCTTCAGACCCTTATCCACAGCCTTGATGTAGTTCTTCTCGGCTGTAGCATACTCTTCCTGAATCTTGCCTTTCTTCACCAGGTCATCTAGCACAGCGAACGTCATGTATGGACACAGGGCGCTGGCACCATAGCCCAACAACAGGGCGGCGTGCATCACCTCGCGAATCTCACCGCTCTCAACAATCAGGGCTGTTTGTACACGCTTACCTACGCTGATTAGGTAGTGGTGAACGGCGCTAACGGCCAGCAGCGATGGGATGGCGGCGTGCGTCTCGTCCAGGTCGCGGTCGCTCAGAATGATGTAGTTCACACCCTCATCTACACTGGCTTCGGCCTGGTGACACAGGTCGTCAAGTGCCTGACGCAATCCTTCCTCACCCTTGGCCATCTCGAACAGGATAGGCAGTTTCTTTGTGTTGAATCCCTTGTAGCGGATGTTACATAATATATCAAGTTGTGTGTTGGTCAAAACAGGTTGTGGCAGGCGCACCATCTTACAGTTAGATGCATCGGGTGTCAGGATGTTGGTTCCTACGGCACCGATGTATTCCGTGAGGCTCATTACCAGCTCTTCTCGGATAGGGTCGATGGCAGGGTTGGTAACTTGTGCAAACTGTTGGCGGAAGTAGTTGAACAGCACCTGCGGACGGTCAGAGATGACTGCCAGTGGCGTGTCGTTACCCATCGCAGCTACAGGCTCCTGACCGGCTGTGGCCATTGGGATGATGGTCTTATCGATATCCTCCTGTCCGAATCCGAAGGTAACCAGCTTAGCGTTGAGATCGCTCACGCCGTTGTCCACATGACGTCCGCTCTTCAGTTTCTCCAACTGTACGCGATTTTCGTTCAGCCACTCGCGGTAAGGATGCGCCTTAGCAAGTTTCTCCTTAATCTCGCCGTCGTAGTATATCTTTCCTTCTTGTGTATCAATCAGCAGAATCTTTCCTGGCTGCAGACGACCCTTCGCTACCACATCGCCAGGTTCAAAGTCCATCACACCAACCTCAGAAGCTACCACCATCATACCTTGTTTGGTGATGGTGTAGCGGCTTGGGCGCAGACCATTACGATCCAGCATACCGCCTGCGTAGCGACCATCGCTAAACAACAATGCTGCAGGACCGTCCCACGGCTCCATCAAGATAGAATGGTACTCGTAGAATGCCTTCAGGTCTTCCGAAATCGGGTTCTTGTCGTTAAAGCTCTCAGGCACCAGGATAGCCATCGCCTGTGGCAACGAGAGTCCGCTCATCATCAGGAACTCGAACACGTTGTCCAAGCTGGCAGAGTCGCTCATACCCTCCTGTACGATGGGACGCAAATCTTTGATATCACCCAATGCCTCGCTATTCAGCACACTTTCGCGGGCCTTCATCCAACCACGGTTACCACGAATGGTATTGATCTCACCGTTGTGGGCCAACAGGCGGAAAGGCTGTGCGAGCTTCCATTTAGGGAATGTATTAGTCGAGAAACGCGAGTGAACCAAGGCCAGTCCGCTCGTGAAGTAGTCGTTCGAAAGATCGGGGAAGTAGCGACGCAGCTGTCCGCTGGTCAGCATTCCCTTGTAGATAATATTCTTGCTTGATAACGAGCACAGGTAAAAGTCCTCGTTGTCGATGCGGTTCTCAATGCGCTTGCGTACCTTATATAATATACGCTCGAACACGGGCACGTTGTCTTCCGATACGCCCGTCACAAAAATCTGCTTAATATCGGGTTCCACCTCGCGGGCAGCCACACCCAGCACCTCGGGGTTGGTGGGCACTGTGCGTAGGTGCATCAATTGTAGGCCCTCGCGTTCAATCTCCTCGATCATTACGCTCAGTATCTGCTGCTGGGCCTTCTCATCCTTTGGCAAGAACACCAGACCTGTTCCGTACTTACCCTTCTCGGGCACGGGGATACCCTGTAACAAAATAAACTCGTGGGGTATCTGTACCATGATACCC
>JBGUIA010000007.1:0-21257 GCA_045112595.1 Prevotella sp.
GGGGCTGCCGACGAGCAGGTTCTGACGATGACGTAACTTTACCGCGCGCATGGCGGGCTTCATATATTCCTTTTTCATAATGTTTCCTTTTTTAGTCTGCTTCGCAGAGAAATCTTTCAAATCTTTTATCTTGGGAGTCCGACTGTCGTCGGAGAAATCTTTCAAATCTATTCAAAATCTTACAATTATATTTGGCAGATTTGTTACGATTTTGTGGGATTTCTGCCTCGTAAGAGGCATTCCTATTTAATCACTACCTTACGTCCATTCACGATGTAGAGGCCTTTAGCTGTTGGCTTTTGGCCATTGGCTATACGACGGCCGTCGAGGGTGTACCACGCGCCGCTTAATTCGTGAGATTTGTGCGATTCGTATTCGTTAATAGCTGTCGTGTTCTCGTCCTCGCCGAAATACATCTGAATGGCGCTGACCGTGCCATCGACGTGGAAGTATGCGCGGAAGGCATTGACGGTTCTGTCGCTGCTGGGCCAGTAGAGCGTACTTTTACCTTGATTGTCAATACCGAGGTAGAGGTTGCTCTTGTCGCCGGCAGGAAGCGTCTCAGGGTCATAGATGCCCTTGAAGCTCACCTTGCTGTCAGTACTCATGACAACCTCAGGACTGCTACTATCGATATAACTATTGTAGAAGGTCGGCGAAGTGATGGGGCTGTCCGTTGTCGTCCATTTGATGAGATACGGTTTGCAGGCCCTCATCATATCAACCTCCTTGAAGTAGAGGTAGAGGGTGCCGTTCGTTGCGTCAAAGCCTGTTTGGTGGCCGCTATATTCTCCTTCAATGTCGAGTTCCATGACGGTTGCCCCCTCGAGAGGTGAACCATCAAGCGCAACGTCGAAGGGCAGACAAAGGGTGTTCCACGAGCCGTCCTTGTAGAGCGTACGGTCATTGATACTGACGTTCACCGTCTTACCCTTGTTCTGTCTCAGCACCTCGCTGTTGTCTGCGTTGTCGTGGAGGGCAATGTTGAGCTCCTCCTTGACAGTGACGTCCTCAGCAGGCATAGTGAACGTCCACGTGCCATTGCCGTTGTCGGTGACGGTGATGTTAACGTCTGTCCGCTGGCCCGTCACTGTGACGGCAGCGATGCCACTACCGCTGTCACCCGTGCCGGAGATGGTGACCGTCTCGTTGGTGTAGGGCGTCAGGTTGCTGACGTTGATGCCGTCGTTAAGGAGTTCTACCGTCCACTGCTTTGCGAAGTAGCCCGACGTGGGGTTGGCCATGATGCCGTTGTCTTTAGCAGCATCGTAGCTGACGGCACCCTTCAGGCTGGTGCAGCCCGTAAACATGCCTTCCGTATTGGCTATCGTCCAGGTGCTTTCGCAGTAGAGGGTGGTCAGGCTCGTACAGCCGCTGAACATCGATGCTGCACTCTCTGCCTCGCTGACGTCGAGTCCGTTGAGGTCGGCGGTGGTCAGGCTGGTAAATCCGCTGAACCACGACACGAGGCTTGTGGGCTTAGCTGCGGCAAACGAGGCGTCGAATACCACCGTGGTGGCCGCTGTCTTGACGTCACTCCAGCCCGGTTCGGTGTCGCCCGTTGCCAACACATGGCCTCCGCTCCATACGCTGGTCACGGTCTGTCCGTTGTAGGCCTCACCGACCTTCACCGGTGCCTCAGGATGCACGAAGTAGAGCGTCTTGTTGCCGTTGCACCACAGCGCCTGTGCAAAGACGGCGCCGGTATTGGTGAAGTAGCCCGTCGATGGGTTGGCGAAGGTGATGTCGTTGGCATTATCATTGTTGTAGCTGACAGTGGCCATCGAACCCTTGAGGCTCGTACAACCGCTGAACATGTTGTTGCTGGTTTCAATACCGCTCCACGTGTTGTCGCAGTAGATGGTCTTCAGGTTCTCGCAATAAGCAAACATCCTCTTGGTGGTGCTCACATTGCTCATGTCAAAGCCGTTGACATCGATGCTGGTCAGGCCACTACAATTGTCGAACAGACTTTCCATCGTGGTACATGCGCTGGTGTTCAGATGCTCGATGCCTTCGATGGTTGTCAGACCCCAACAGTCGGCAAACCAGCTATAGAGACTTTGGGGGGTGACCATCGCAAACGATTCGTCGAACACCACATGCTGGAGGTCAGCCCTGGTGGTAAGTCCCCACGATGGCCGCAGGGTGGTGCTCGTATTGGTCACATTGTTGCCGCTCGTCACACTGGTGATGGTCTGTCCGTCGTACTCACCGCCAGCCTGATAATCCTCCTGGGCATTGACGAAGTAGAGCGTATGGTTGCCTGCGCACCAGATGGCTTGCGTGGTGAAGTTCTTTGTAACCCCGCAACTGCATTTGTAAACACCTGCTTCTTCGTTGTAGGTATAACTGTGTGGCTCGTCCACACCTTTGCAGTATTTGCAGTTCATGTGGTGAGTGCCGTCACCTTTGTCGGTCAAACTAATATCACTCAAATGTTGGCCGCAAACCCCCACTCGGGCATGCAATTCTGTTTTTATAATATCATTCTCACGATCATTTACATTAGACAACCACGCACCATTATTTGTATTAACACACAAATTATCGGCCAAGTAAATATTCCCATTAATTTGAGCCACCTTACCATGATCCACTTCCATATAGACCATAGCGTTAGTGATGTGAAGATCCCTGACATTGACACTAAGTCCGCAATTCTTATTTGAAGAATATTTGTCTTCCTTTCCATAAAGGTATACTGTAGCATTCTCAACGTACAAGTCCTTGTTCTGTTTTGGTTGAGTTCCATCCCAACTATCTGTACAACCTATGCCGTCTCCATCGGCACCGCCAGTGGCATTGACCGTGCCACCAAGGATATAGATATCATTGCAAAGGTGGGAGTCCTCACCAACACCGATGCCGGCACTAGCGGCGCCACCTGTGGCCGTGACACTGCCGCCATAGATGTATATAGGGCCGTTGCCGCTTTCCTCACCGCCGCCGATGCCAGCACCACCGTTGCCACCTGTAGCATTGACCGTGCCGCCGTAGATGGTGATGGGACCCTGTTTGTCGTCATTGCACTCCTGTCCAGAGCCGATGCCGGCACCACCGCCGCCACCTGTGGCCGTGACGTTGCCATCATAGATGGTGATGGCCTTGTAGCCGGCGTTTTTGTTGTTATCACCGTTGCCGGAACCGATGGCCGCATTGTTGTGGGAGGCCGACTTGCAATCGATGGTTCCTCCGTGTATGATGAGTTCGCCGGCATAGATATCGCCCTTACCGCCGATGCTGCCGTCGGCCTTGATCTTGCCGGTGTTCCCATCCTGTCCGTAGATGGTGAGTTTCTTGTCGGTCTTGATGCGGATGCCATTATGGGCGTTCATCGTCTTGCCGTTCATCAGAATCATCTTCACGTCGCCGTCGATGTCGAGGTACTCCTTATAGTCAATGTCATCATCTAATACATACCAGCCGTCTGTCAGCACCTCGTGCTTGTCCTTGTTGTTATTGGAGGTGAGCCGCGTGAAACTGTCGCAGGTCTTGGTGGTGGTTATGACCTTCTTGTTTGTGGTATCCCATGTGCGCTCCTCATACTCGACGCTATTGGGCCTCTCGCCATAATAGGCGTGCATGTAGATAAAGCTGCCGTTGGCGCCGCTGTTCAGGTCGCAGGGGCTGCTGTCGTTGCCGTTGCTGCCAACTCCTCCGCTCTTGGCATTGTCAAACCATATCTCGGTGACGGCACGACCATCATCGAATGCATCCCTGGTGAAGAAGAGGTAGATTTTGTTACCGCCGGCATTATTGTTCAGGTTGCATTGGTTGTTGACGAAATTGTCATCATACGCACCATTCACCGGATGGTAGGTGTGCCCGCCGTAGCTCTGCTCGTTGCTACGTTTGGAACTGCCACACTGGATGTAGAAGCCGGTGATGGCTTCAGCCTTGTTGGTACTCGTCTTGTAGAGCAGGAAGATGTTGGTGGCACTGCTGCCACAACCCTTGTTCAGGTTATAGTTGGTGTCCTTCCAACCCTGATCCAAATACTGTTGCTTGGTCGTGTAAACTGATTCACCAGAGCCTATCAGTAGCACTTGGGATACGTACTCCGTGGCCATTGCGCCCGTCACCGCCGCCATGAGCAGCACGAGCATAAGTAATAGTTTCCTTTTCATATTAATAATCATTTTTAGTTTAAGTGTCTGGTTTGTGTACTAATCGTCATTCTCATCCAAATATTGCTGAGGAGCGTCGGCCCAGCTAGTAAGCAGTGGGGATAATTGTAGTTGCATTTGGATAACCTTCATATAGGGTCGTTTATATTGTCTATGCTTGTCCATAATGTTTTGTTCTTTTAAGTGTTATTCTTTAAATACTGAATGATAAACTGTTTTTTCTAAGCTTGATGATGATAGATAGCCACGGAAGGCAGGAATTCCACCACCTCCTCCATGAACATAACGTTCCCAGCGCTTGTCGCTTGACTGCAAACCGAAACCGTCGTCGTCGGCAACGTCGTCAGCGTATAGGACGTCGAAGTTTGCGACCCAAATTCCTACTTGGGTGCCTTTGCCGCGGCGCCATTCTTCCACTGAGGTATATACCTTGCTGGACTTGGGCTTGACGGCGCTGATGATTACCCTGTCGGCTTCAAGTGAGATAGTACCCTTGAGGACGCGGAGCAGATAGGGTACGCCAGCCTCCAGCGTGGTGATGTCGAGCTTCTTGAAGATGAACTCTCCGGTGGACTCGGTCACGGCAGCCAGGGTGTAGATTTCGACCTGATTGTCACTGACGGCCGCTGAGAGGTTGAGGTCGTAGGGTAGGCTTACGGTAAACGGCGTGGCGATGTAGTTGCCGTCGTCACCAATCTTTGCCGTCAGCGTGCGGCTGTACTGCACGTTCACCCGCTGGCCTTCATAGCGTTTCAGCATGGGGACATTGCTACTCTTCTCGTTCAGCGTGATGGTGCCCGCAAAATCCGGATAGGTGAAATAACCCGTCTCGGGGTTGGCCATCGTGCCATTAATTTTGTTCTTGTCGTAACTGACAGCGCCTTTCAGCTTGTCGCATTTATCGAACATATCATAAGATGTGGCGATATTCCAGGTCTGGCTGCAATAGATGGTTTCCAGGCTCGTGCATTGATAGAACATATAGGTGGCAACTGTCACCTTGCTCATATCGAAACCATCGACATTGAGGGTGGTCAGTTCTTTACAATAACCAAACATCGATGCCATTACGGTTGCCTCGCTGGTATTCAGGTTTTCAATACCCTCGATGGTCGTCAGTTTAATAAATTGATAGAACCAATATCCGCAACTCGTGGGGCGCACGTCGGCAAAGCTCTTGTCAAACACCACGCGCGTTACCTGGTTCTGGATAGAAGACAACCATGCCGGATAAGTCCGATTAGTCCCAGTGGGTGAATTTGTGACGTCTGTGCCGCTCCATACGAGCGTAACGGTCTGGCCGTCCCAGGTGTCGCCAGCTTTCAACTCAGGCGCATAGGCGAAATAGAGCGTCGTGTTGCCTTCGCACCAGATGGCCTGCGCCTTGTTGCCCGGTATTACAGGTTGCTCCACCACATACGGTGCTGCCGTCTCGATGTTCATGTCGTCGCTCTTCCAGTAGATGGAGTATTTCTTGACGCCCCAGTCCTTGCCAATGCCCTGGAGAATATCAATGTTGCGATTGAAGATGTCCTTAGAGTAATTAATCATCGCATTGATCATATCCAGGTCGTCAGCCGATTTCGTGCCCAACTGGATTTGCGGAGCATAGATGTCTTTGAATTGAGTATGTAGCGCATCCTCTATCTTTCCCTTGGCGCCCGTAACGGGTTCACCTATCCACTCGTCGACGCTGACATACATACGCCAGTTCTGTATGGCGCGGTTGGGCTGCAACAGGGTGTGGCTGAATGATTCCGTCGGCGTCGTAGTAAATACGTAGCCATTCGGTGGGGTATAATCAGTATATTTTTCTTTACTAAAAGGTCCCATATTAACATCACGATTGTACCATCTGTCGTACGACCACATCAGCGCACCGACCTGTGGCGCCGAGGTGACGTTGACGGTATATTGTCCTGTCGGATTAGCCACCGACCAGCATATTTCATGGCTCAGGTCGCAGTCGTTGCTGATGATGGAGAGAGGCTCAGTGTGATGGCTGTCATAGGCACTGTTTACAGTCCAGAAATCATCGTATGAATACAGGGGAAATTGATTGGGAGCGTATGTCCACGTCACCTTGTTGCCGTTGGTGTTCACTTTCTTCGTCAGTTCATTCGTGGTGATTCTGGTTCCCATCGAAAACGACGTGAATTCAATGGTACCACTGATGTCGCTCCACCCAAACAGAAGTCCAAACATATCGGCTCCAAACATGATTCCCACCGAGATTCCAGTAGTTTCTATCGTGACTTCCGCTGACATGGTCGAGATGGTGGTCATCACGCCATCGTTATCGGTGCCGGGCGCGGAAGCTTCGAGCTTGATGGTGCCACCCGAGCCCGTCAGGTCCATCGATGTCTCATACCGTGTGAGCCATGAGCCAAACCACCGGTCATAACCGGCCTGTGGCCAATCCGCTTTGTACCATTTATCATCAGCCTCCATCGGGAAATAAATCTGTGAACCACCCGTCTCCCCCATGATGAGCCTGACGTCCTGCTGCAGATAGTAGTAGTCTTTGTTGTCGCCCATGCTGTGAACACCCCAGCTGCGCATAGTCATGTTCACGTGGTCGGCACCTGGTTCAACCTCATCTTCGTATATTCGCGAATTGATACATCCGCTGAAGGTAAACGTCTCGCTGGCGTCAATCATCTCGTTGATGGCTGCTTCGCCGTTGACACGACGATGAGCGGTCAATGGCTTTTGGCTCCTCGGCTTCAGCATGTCGTTGAGCCACGCGGCGGCGGCATCGGCCATCCTGCCGCTGAGAAAGGCTGTACGGGTAGCTTTGACAGCTACCTCCTGCGGCTCTGTCGCGTCGCCCTCACTATCCTTCATGTGGGCAATGACCTTGGGGTTGGTTTCGAAAGGCTGCTGCACGAAGTAGCCTATGGGGCTGAAAATCATCATTTCGCTCATCACCCTGTTGAGGTCCCTTTCGCCGCCATCGGCAGCACGGGTGGTGGCACCGTCGGCCACTCCTGCTATCCGGTTGAGATTCTGCATACGGGTATTCAAGCGCTCCACAGCCTGCGAGCGGCGTGCGGCAGCAGCGGCAGCCGTGCCGTCCAAGCCAAAGGTCTGTTCGTAGTCCTGTTGCTTCTGGGTGGTCACGCCGACCATCAGCGCCATCAGGAATTTGGAAGCCTGTAGCACGGTGGGACGCTCTAAGGCGATGTAGCCGCCTTGCAGATAGACGCGGGCCATCTCCAGGATCTCCACTTGCGTCACTGTGCTGCCCTCGTCGAAGTCGCTACCCTTCAGCAGCACGAGGCGCGTGTCGGGCGTAAATTCGCCGGTCACCAGAGGCAGGCGCTTCACCAAGGCGTCACCCGTAGAACCCTCGTCGAACGGCGAGTGTATGTAGGCCGCCAGATCGCCAGTCACCTTGATGCGCAACTGGTCGTCCGTAGGCGTTTCCGCAGGCTTTATCGTATTGTCAGTCACTTGTGGGGCCCCGCTGCTGTCGTCGTCCGAACACGACACCATACCCAGCGTCACCACCATCAGAAATATCCATAAATGCTTTTTCATATCTCTTATCTCTTACTTCTCACCTCTTACCTCTCACCTCTTACCTCTTACCTCTCACCTCTCACCTCTTACCTCTCACCTCTCACCTCTTACTCCGTAAACCTACTGGTATAAGTTTTCTGTTCAATGTCCGATGACGACAGGTAGGCGCGGAAGCCGGGAATGGTTCCCGTACCACCGTATGTATAGCAGTTCCAGTTCCCGTCGCTGTCCAGCAAAGCGTAGGCATAGTCGTCGGCAGCATCATCGGATGTCACCAAGTCGAAGGTTCCCACCCATGCGCCTACGCCGGCACTCTCGTCTTCCCTGCGCCATTTGGCCAGTGAACTATACACCTTGGTGGACTTGGGTATAGCGGTTTTGATGATCACCTGATTGGCGCTTAGTCCGATGCTGCCTTTCATGATGCGCAGCAGATAGGGCACGCCGGCCTCCAGCGTGGTGATGCCGAGTTTGGCGAACACGAATTCACCGTTCGATACTGCTGCCAGCGTGTAGATTTCCACCTGTCCGTCAGAGACTGCCGCCGAGAGGTCGAGGTCGTAGGGCAGGCATACCGTATATGGTGTGGCGACGTAGTTGCCGTCGACGGTCTTGGCTCTCAGCGTACGGCTGTACTGCACGTTCACTCCCTGCCCCTCATAGTGCTTCAGCATGGGGATGTTGCTACTCTTCTCGTTCAGCGTGATGGAGGCTGCCAAATCGGCCCAGGTAAAGTAGCCCGTCTCGGGGTTGGCCTTCTTGTAGTCGACATCATACCTGTCGTATTTCACCGCCCCTACCAGATTATAGCAAGCGCCAAACAGATAATCCGAAGTAGGAATATTCCAGGTCTGGCTGCAGTAGATGGTCGTCAGCTTACCACATTTATAGAACATGAAGCTGACGTCGGTCACCTTACCCATGTCGAAACCATCGACATTGATGGTCGTCAGGGCGCTGCAATTATTAAACATCCACGACATGGTGGTCACCTCACTGGTGTTCAGGTTCTCAATGCCCTCAATGGTTGTCAGACATTCAAAATTATACAGCCATTCATAGCAACTCTTGGGGCGCACGTCGGCAAAACTCTTGTCGAACACCACCCGGGTAGCATGGGCGCCAATCACATAACCGTCAATTTTCTCGCTCCACCCTGGTGCGCCTTCAATATTGGTGACATCCTGATCCTTCCACACATTGCTGACTGTCTGGCCGTCCCATGTGTCGCCCTCTTTCAATTCAGGCGCATTGATGAAGTAAAGTGTCGTGTTGTCCTTGCACCACACTACCTGCGCCACACTCCCGAGCGTCACATCCTGATCCACCACATACGGCTCTTGTGTCTCGATGTTCCTGTCGTCGCAACGCCAGTAGATAGAGTACTTCTTGATGCCGAAGTCCTTACCATAGTTCTTGAGGATATCGTAGTTCTCGTCAAATATGTACTTGGAGTAGGTGACGAGTGCATTGATCATGTCGAGGCTCTCCGCCGACTTGTCTCCCACCTGGAACTGCGGGGCATAGTAGTCGGGGAATTTCTTCTGGATGATAGCCTCCAGTTCGCCTACGGCACCGTTTACGGGTTCGTTCTCCCACTCGTCAACGTTGATGTACATGCGCCAGTTCTGCATGGTACGGTTGGGCTGTAGCAAGGTATGAGTGAAATCAAATCTCCCAGTCGTCGTGTATTCGTGACAATGATAATAACCAACATGGTCAATCTCCGATTTCACGTTCAGCAACAGTGCAGCGGTCTGTGGCGTAGAGGTGACGTTGACGGCATATTGTCCTGTAGGATTGGCCACCGACCAGCATATCTGCTGGCTCACGTCGCAGTCGTTCACCAGGATGTCTTCAGCTTCACTGTGGTAATGGTGCTTTCCGTCGGAATAGTATTGCGGCAGACTGCCAAAGTACTCCCACGTCACCTTGTTGTTATTGGTGTTCACCTCTCTGGTCAAGGTACTGGCAATGGAGCCGGTCGTCATCATAAACGACGTACCTGTGGTGATGCCGGAGGAGGATATCCTCATGGCGCTGAGACTTCCTCCCACGCCCCCGGGTGTTGCCATGATCGAGCCATTCACCGTAGTACCTAATATGGAGATTGTTCCTGACGATGATCCCACGGCGACGTGAGTGACTGACCCCTGGTTTTCGGTGCCTGGCGCGGAAGCCTCGAGCTTGATGGTGCCACCGTCACCCGTCAGTTCCATGGATGTCCTATACCACGAGAGGAACGAACCATACCATTTGGTCAGATAATGGTCGTAGCCGGTAGCCTCCTTCCAGTCGTCCATTCCTGAAAAGTCTTTCAAGAATTTTTCTCCATTTTTCTCGCCCATCATGAGTCTGACATCTTGCTTCAGGTAGTAGTAGTCCTTGTTTTCTGCCATGTTATGAACTCCCCAGCTGTTAATAATCATCTTCATGCGCTTTTTAATCGTATGGGCCTTGTTATTCTCATCCCTGTAGTCAATACCGCTGTGGGCTGTAATCGTCTCACTGGCACTGAGGATATCGTTGATGGCACTGTTGCCGTCGGTACGACGAAGAGCTGCCGAGGGGTTGTCCTGCGGCTTCAGCATGTCGTTTAGCCACTCGGCGGCAGCATCGGCCATCTGGCCGCTGATGTAGGGCGTACGGGTGATGGCGCCGGTCATGGTCTGAGGCTCCGACTCGTTGCCATCGCTATCCTTCGAGTGGGTAATGACTTCAAAGTTGGTCTCGAAGGGATCCTGCATGAAATAGCCTATGGGGTTGAAGATGATCATCTCGCCCATCACCCTGTTGAGGTCTTTTTCGTCACCGGCAGCTCGGGTGGTGGCACCGTCTCGGGCAAGGGACATTTGCTTGATGTTCTCCATACGGGCGCTGATGCGTTCCACAGCCTGCGACTGGCGGGCAGCGGCGGCGGCAGTGCCGTCAAGGCCAAAATTACGCTTGTAATCGTTTTGCGTGAGAGTGGTCACGCCGACCATCAGCGCCATCAGGAATTTGGAAGCCTGTAGCACGGTGGGACGCTCTAAACCGATGTAGCCGCCCTTCAAATAGACGCGGGCCATAGAGATAATCTCGTCTTGTGTCACCGTGCTGCCGTCGTCGAAGTCACTACCCTTGAACAGTGCGAAGCGCGTGTCGGGCGTAAATTCGTTTGTCACCAGGGGCAGGCGCTTCACCAAGGCTGCACCCGTCGAGCCTTCGTCGAATGCGGCATGTACGTAGGCCGTCAGGTCGGCCGTCACCTTGACTTCCATCTGGTCTTCCGTAGGCACAGGCCTGTCGGTATTCTCTTCATTATTTTCATTCCCTTGATTCGCCAGGTCGTCGCTTGTACACGCGACTACCCCCAGCGTCAGCACCAACAGGAACATCCATATATACTTTTTCATACTTCTTACTTCTTACCTCTTACTTCTTACCTCTCACCTCTTACATCTTACCTCTTACCTCTCACCTCTTACCTCTCACCTCTTACTCCGTAAACCTACTGGTATAAGTCTTCTTTTCACCGTCCGGGGACGACAGGTAACAATGGAAACCGGGAATGGTGGCCGTTCCGCCATAATCGTAGTAGCTCCAACTCTCGTCGCTGGCCTCCAAGCCGAAGGCACTCTCGTCGGCAGCATCGTCAGCAGTCAGGCAATCGAAGGTTCCTGTCCAATAACCCACCACGGTGCCCTCTTCGCGGCGCCATTGTGACAGCGAGCTATACACCTTAGTGGACTTAGGCTTGGTGGCTTTGATGGTCACCCGAGTGGCGCTTAGTCCGATGCTGCTCTTCATGACGCGCAGCAGATAGGGCATGCCAGCCTCCAGCGTGGTGATGTCGAGCTTGACGAAGGTAAATTGCCCACTGTTCGCAGACACAGCCGCCAGCGTGTAGATCTCCACCTGTCCGTCACTGACTGCCGCCGAGAGGTCGAGGTCGTAGGGCAGGCATACCGTAAACGGTGTAGTGTAGAAATTGCCATCGGAGTCAAACTGAGCCGTCAGCCTACGACTGTATTTTACTTGTACCTCCTGACCTTCATAGCGCTTCAGCAGACTACTGTTGTTGCCCTTCTCGTTCAGCGTGAGGAAAACAGTACTCTCCGGCCATGTGAAGTAACCCTTCTCGGGGTTGGCCATCGTGACAGTAGTATTGTCCTGGTTAAAATTGACAGCCCCTTTCAGTTTTTTACAATTACTGAACATGCCAGCTGATGAAGCTATTGACGACCAGTCATTTCCGCAGTAGATGGTGGTCAGGTTGATACATTCGTTGAACATCCAGTCGGCTGATGTCACGTTGCTGACGTCGAAGCCGCTGACGTCGACCGTAGTCAGCGAAGTGTTCCAGCCGAACATCGAGCTGAGCATGGTCGCTGCGCTGGTGTTGAGGTATTCAAGACCTTCTACGCTGGCGAGGTGGTCCATACGATAGAACCAGGCGGAACAATTGGTGGGTTTTACATCAGCAAACGAGGGGTCGAACACCACACGGGTGACGGCAGTGGGTACCGCTGCGTTGTTGTTCCGGTTCCATGCCGGGCGGCTGTCGATAATATTTGTGACGTCTGTGCCACTCCATACGCTCGTAACGGTCTGAACGTCCCAAGTGTCGCCTGCTTTCAACTCAGGGGCAGAGGCGAAGTAGAGCGTCGTGTTGCCCTCACACCAGATGGCCTGCGCCTTGTTGCCGGGTGTTGTAGGCATCTCCACTGCATACGGCTCTGGCGTTTGGATGTTCGTATCGTCGCAGCGCCAGTATATGGAGAATTTCTTGATGCCCAGGTCCTTGGCATAGCCTAACAGGACGTCATAGTTGTCATTGAACTTTGCCTTGGAATAATTTATGATATAATTAATACCGTCTATGCTCTCCGCGCTTATTTCGCCCACCTGGAACTGCTTGGCAAAGATGTCGGAGAATGCTTCTAAGAGCGTAGACTCCAGCTGGCTCAGGGCACCGGTAACGGGTTCGTCCATCCATTCGTCGATGGTGATATACATACGCCAGTTCTGCATGAAGCGGTTGGGCTGCAACAAGGTATGGCTCCAGCTGGAGGTCGCCGTGGTGGTGAATTCGTATTTATTTGTTCCATTGCCATCTTGGCTCAACAGGGCAGCGGTCTGTGGCGTAGAGGTGATGTTGACAGTATATTGTCCTATCGGATCGGGTACCGACCAGCAGATTTCCTGCGTCATGTCGGCATCGTTAACGAGAATGGCGGGGACGATGGTGTGGCAATACATGCCGACATTGCTGTCAAGATATACAGTGGGCAGACTGCCGTCGTAGGTCCACGTCACCATGGTGCCGCTGGTGTTCGCCTTCGCTTCCAGTGCATAAACGCTGATGTTAGTGCCCAACATAAACGTTGTACACTCGGTGGTACCCCATGAAAAGTTGATACCAAGGTTGACTGATGGGCTCAACGTCTTGTCAGCCTGCAAGGCAAGCGAGCCACCAAGCGTAAAACCTACATTCGAGGTCGTTCCGTATGATGATGATGTGCTGACGATGGTGGTGATGCCGTCATTGTCGGTCTTGGGCGAGGATGACTCAAGCTTGATAGGACCTCCCTTACCCGTCAGATCCATCGAGGTCTTATACTGGGAGAGGAACGCGCCGTACCAATAATCGTAGCCGTCGTAATAGCGGGTCATCATCCATTCCTTCTCGTCCATATCGTCGCAAACAAAGAGTTTCTCGCCGTTTTTCACGCCCATCATGAGGCGGACGTCCTGCTTCAAGTAGTAGTAGTCCTTGTTGTCCTCCATGTTGTGGACGCCCCAGCTGCGGACGGTCATGTTCATGCGGTCCTTGGATGATTTCGTCTCGTTGCCGGGGTTGCGCCAGTCGACACTGGTACTGTAGGTAAACGACTCGTCGGCATTCATAATCTCGTTGATGACATTACTTCCGCTGGCACGACGGGAAGCTGCCGAAGGGTTGCCCTGCGGCTTCAGCATGTCGTTCAGCCACGCGGCGGAGGCATCAGCCATCAGTCCGCTGATGTAGGGTGTGCGGGTGGCTTTGACCGTTACGGCCTGAGGCTCCGTCACGTTACCCTCGCTGTCCTTCGAGTGGGCATAGGCCTTCGACTCTGCCTCGAAGGGTCGCTGCACGAAGTAGCCCATGGGGTTGAAGATCATCATTTCGCCCATCACCTCGTTGTCGCCTTGAGAGTGTGGCGTTGCATTGTCGCCTTCTCCGGCACGGGTGGTGGCACCGTCGGGCATGGTGGCCAGACGCTTGATGTTCTCCGCACGGGTGTTGAGACGCTCCACAGCCTGCGAGCGGCGTGCGGCAGCGGCGGCAGCCGTGCCACTCATGCCAAAGGTGTGTTCATAGTCCTGTTGTTTGAGGGTGGTCATGCCAACCATCAGCGACATCAGGAATTTGGATGCCTGCAGCGTGGTGGGACGCTCTAAGGCGATATAGCCGCCTCTGGAGTAGACGCGGGCTATGGCGATAATCTCGTCTGGGGTCAGGGTGCTGCCCTCGTCGAACTCGCTACCCTTCAGCATCACAAGGCGCGTGTCGGGCGTAAAGTCGTTTGTCGCCAGGGGCAGACGCTTCACCAGGGCTGCACCCGTAGAGCCTTCGTCGAACGGCGAGTGCACGTAGGCCGTCAGGTCGGCGGTCACCTTGACACTCATCTGGTCTTCTGTTGGCTCCGGTGCGTCGGGCGTATATTCCACATTTCCATCTCTCGTTTCCGGGTTGTCAAGCGTGTCGGCACACGATGCCAGGCCGATAACGACACAGACCAGCATCAGAAGTTGGGTTAAATAATGCTTCACCATATTTTACTATTTTTTATTTCTCTCTTATATTTCTTACTTCTTACCTCTTACATCTTACCTCTTATCTCTTACTCCGTAAACCTACTGGTATAAGTTTTCTGTTCAATGTCCGATGACGACAGGTAACAACGGAAAGCGGGAATGGTGGCCGTACCGCCATAAGGATAGTAGTTCCAGCTCGCATCACCGGACTGCAGACCGAAGGCACTCTCGTCGGCGGCATCGTCAGGAGACATATTGTCGAAAGTACCCACCCATACGCCTACCTCGGTGCCGTCTTTACGGCGCCATTGGGTCAGCGCACTATACACCTTGGTGGACTTGGGCTTGGTGGCTTTGATGGTCGCATCCTGGGCACTGAGTTCGATGCTGCCTTTCATGACGCGCAGCAGATAGGGCATGCCAGCCTCCAGCGTGGTGATGTTGAGCTTGACAAAGGTGAATTGCCCACTGTTCACAGATGCAGCGGCCAGCGTGTAGATCTCCACCTGTCCGGCATTGACAGCCGCCGAGAGGTCGAGGTCGTAGGGCAGACATACCGTAAACGGTGTGGCGACGTAGTTGCCGTCGTCACCTATCTTTGCTGTCAGCGTACGATTGTAATTTACTTTTACCTCCTGGCCTTCATAGCGTTTCAACATCGTGCTGTTGCTACCGTTCTCGTTCAGTGTGACCACGGTGCCGTTATTCTCCGGCCAGGTGAAATAGCCCGTCTCGGGGTTGGCCATATCGCCATCCACCTTGTTCTTGTCGTAACCGACAGCCCCCTTCAGGCTGGTACAGTAATGGAACATCCAGGATGAATCCCGGATTTTCAACGACTGGCTGCAATAGATGGTCGTAAGATTACTGCATCCATCGAACATATAATTTGTACGTTTCACTTTGCTGAAGTCAAATCCGTCAAGATCGAGCGTGATCAGGTTGTTGCAACCAAGAAACATCTCATTCATTCTAGTCACCTTGCTGGTGTTCAGATATTCGATACCCTCGATAGTGGCCAGGCTCACAAAACCCGAAAACCAGGAAGAGCAAGTCTGAGGTCTGAAACTGGCGAAGCTCTCGTGGAAAACCACCCGCGTTACACTTTCCTTCATATCCTCAAACTCCCATGCGGGCCAATCGGAATCTTCATACAGCAGATTATTGCCCCACACCTTGGTAATAATCTGGCCGTCCCAGGTGCCGCCTGCTTTCAACTCAGGAGCATAGGCAAAGTAGAGTGTTGTGTTGCCTTCACACCAGATGGCCTGCGCCTTGTAATCCGGTCTGAAGCCTGCAGGAATCTCCACCACATACGGCTCTTGTGTCTCGATGTTCCTGTCGTCGCAACGCCAGTATATGGAGAATTTCTTGATGCCCAGATTTTGGGCATAGCCCTGAAGGACGTCATAGTTCTGATCGAACGTGTTCTTGCAGTATTGGATGACACAATTAATGGCATCCATGCTCTCCGCCGTCACGTCGCCCACCTGAAACTGTGCGGCATAGGCGTCGGAGAATGCGTCTAAGAGCGTAGACTCAAGTTTGCTCATGGCTCCGGCGACGGGTTCGTCCATCCATTCGTCGATGGTGATGTACATACGCCAGGTCTGTACGACGCGGCAGGGTTCCAGCAGCGTATGGCTGAAGTTGGATGTCGCCGATGTCGTGTATTCATATTGATGCGGTGCATCCTCGCCATCATTCTTTTTAAATACATACAGGAGCGCAGCGGTCTGTGGTGTAGACTCCATATTGACGGTATATGCGCCCGTCGGATCGGCCACCGACCAGCAGATTTCCTGGGTCACGTCAGCATCGTTAACCAAAATGGCGGTAACTTTCTCGTGGCAGTGTATTATACTACCAGGCTCGGTAATATCATCTTCGTAATATCCAGGCAGGCTACCCTCGTAAGTCCAGGATACCTTGGTCTTATTGGTGTTAGCCTTTCTGGTCAGAGCAGAGACGGAGGTGTTATCGCCCACCGAGAACATTGTCATGTCGGTGGTGCCAAAGGAAAGGCTAATGCCTGCATTGCCCCTGAGCTCCGTGCCGATTCCGGTACCACCTAACGCGTAACCAACCGACGTAGATTTAGAGGCATCCGTCATCACCATGACTTGGGTGGTTACGCCGCCGTTCTCGGTGCTGGGCGCCGACGCCTCGAGCTTGATGGTGCCACCCGAGCCCGTCAGGTTCATCGAGGTCTTATACTGAGAGAGAAACGAGCCATACCACCGATTATAATCTCCGTAGTTAGAAGCTGTAGTCCACTCGTGAACTGAATTACCGGGAAATGTGAAGATACCATAACCGTATTGGTCTTCGCCCATCATGAGTTTGACGTCCTGCTGTAGGTAGTAGAAGTCCTTGTTGTCATCTATGTTATGCACATTCCAACTGCGGACGGTCATGTTTATGCGGTCTTTATACGATATTGTTTCATTTTGTTCGTTTCTTGCATCGATACTGGTGCTGTAGGTAAATGTTTCGCAGGCACTCATGAGCTCGTTGATGGCACCAGTGGCGTTGGCACGGCGGAGAGCTGCCGAGGTATTGCCCTGCGGCTTCAGCATGTCGTTCAGCCACGCAGCCACTGCGTCAGCCATCAGTCCGCTGATATAGGGTGTACGGGTGGTTTTGACCGTTACGGCCTGAGGCTCCGTCACGTTGCCCTCGCTGTTCATAGAGTGGACATAGGCCTTCGACTCTGCCTCGAAGGGTCGCTGCATGAAGTAGCCTATGGGGTTGAAGATGACCATTTCGCTCATCACCTCGTTCTCTCCTTGAGAGTGTGGCGTTGCATTTTCGTCGGTTTTTCCCTCTGCACGGGTAGTCACGTCGCGCTGGGCTTGAGCCATCTGTCTGACGTTCTCCATACGGGTGTTCAAGCGCTCCACAGCCTGCGAGCGGCGTGCGGCAGCAGCGGCAGCCGTGCCACTCATGCCAAAGGTGCGTTCATAGTCCTGTTGCTTCAGGGTGGTCACGCCGACCATCAGCGCCATCAGGAATTTGGATGCCTGCAGCACGGTGGGACGCTCTAAACCGATGTAGCCGCCCCTCAAATAGACGCGGGCCATATCCAGTATATCTTCTTGTGTCAGTGTGCTGCCCTCGTCGAAGTCGCTACCCTTCAACAGTGCAAAGCGCGTGTCGGGCATAAATTCGCCGGTCACCAGGGGCAGGCGCTTCACCAATGCTGCACCCGTCGAGCCCTCGTCGAACGGCGAGTGCACGTAGGCCGGCAGGTCAGCAGTCACCTTGGTGCGCAACTGGTCTTCAGTCGGCGCCGGCGAGTCTGGCGTGTCTATCACGTTGTCAACCCCATTTTTCACCATGTCGTCGTCCGCACACGAAACCATGCCCAGCGTCATCACTAGCATGAGCACTTCAAGAATACTTATTTTGCAAAGATGCATATCAAATAATCTCCTCATCATAAATTACGTTTATTACACCATCTTTTGTCTCGGGGAGGCTCGTCTGTAGCAGGTTGTACCTGTGTTGCAACTCAAAGATCTTTATCGCTGGCTGCGTGTAAGATTTCTTTATTTTCATTGCTGTTTAGTTTTATCTGTTACAAATTATTATCGTTCTCACTGGCTTGCTCGACGTCGTTGACGAGGCGGACTGAGCAGCCAGTATATCGTTCCTTAGCCGTCGAGGAATACATTCTGTACGAATAGAATTGCATAACGGTGGCATACTTCTCAGGATTACTCTGACCATTCGTATAGGGCGACGCCGACCAATAAAAGCCGTCAGAGCCGGCGTGGCGGACGTACGCATTCATCCTATAGCCGGCAGCCGGCAGGAACACGCAGCCCTTGGTGGCGAGATCCGCCCATTGGGCCGTGGTGCATTGAGTGGCAAGACTCCAACCTTCTTCTTCTTTCGTCCAATCAAAGTTGTTGATGAGGCCCCACGAGTCGGCTTCGCTGTTTGCTATCGTCACGCCGTCAGGGAACACGATCAAGCCGTTCACGGCGGTGCCGTCGGTGTTGATGGTGGCAAGGGTGTAACGGGCGTTGGCGGTGCCTTTGACGGTGCTGCCGCTTTCGCGGGTGTCAATCAGATACACCCATTCATCCTTGGTCAGCGTGCGCCAGGCGTTACCGTCGCCATACCAGGTGTGATCCTCGCCCATCGTCTTGCCCCAGTCGGACTTCAGGGGTTCAAAACTATATAGGCCGTAATTGTGTAAGTCACTAATCAGCGTTGTCTCACAGATGCCATACTGAGCCGCACCCTCCCATGGGCTTGACAGGCCCACCCAGCTGAAGAGATCGACGGTGCCGGTGCCGTTAATTTTGCCGGCTTCGTTTTGGGTGAGGCTGGTGTTGGCGGCATCCTCGCCGATATAGTCCCATTGGTTCTCGGCAAAGTGCCACGTCCACGAAGTGCCGTCGTAGGTGGCCTGCAGGTTGCCGAGCGAAAAGTACACCTGTTTGCTGTCGCTGACGGAGAACCTCGAGGCACTGAGATGGCGGGTGAGGTTGTAGACCTTCGCCGTCATGTCCCTTTTGCCCAGTTCGATGACACCCACCGTATTCGGGCCGTCGTTGATGAGGATGTAGCGTGTATATTCTCCATTGTTTTCTGAAGCGAAGGCGATGGTGCCGATGCCTCTCTCGTTGCTGGTGAATTTGAAGGTGTGAGGCACCATGCCTACATACAGCGTAACCGTATAATCGTGCGATGTCGCAAGTCCTTTGAACGTGCAGTTGAAGATGGGGCAGTCGCAACTGAGCGCGAAGCCCGTGCCGCTGGTGTAATTGCCGCTGACCGGCAGGGCCGTCGTCATCAGCTCGTCCGCGTTGCTGGCAGACATCATATCGGGATTCAGCTTGATTTCCTGATAGGTATCTATGGTATAGAGGCCCTCTTTCATGTCTTTGTGGAAAAGATAGGCCTTGGCCTCGCACATTTCCAGCGGGTCGCCGTCGCCGAAGTCGTAATCTTTAGGGTTGCCACCGTTGTCGTAGGTATAGAGCGTGCCCGTGAATGTGGCGCTCGTGCCGTTGGCGGCGATGTCCGTGACAGTGAGATAGCCCGTCAATTTAGTCGTAAAACCGTATGGATATCCATCCGTTTTTTCGCCGTAGATAAACAGCCGGTCGCCCGCCGTGAACTTCAGCACCCGCATGCCCGTCGACTTATCCACCACAGAGCGAGTCTGTGCGTCTGCCGTTCTCGCGCTTACCGTCACCGTTACACCCTTTGCCTCCGTCTTCGTCGGCTGCTCCGGTATTTTCTCCACCATGCTGTCATTCTCCGAAGAGCATGCTGTCATCGTTATTATCGCCAGCACAGCCGTCAATGCCAGCATCATGCTGAGAAATCCGTATCTCCTTCTGCTATTGTTGTATATCATAGGTCATTTAAGAATATTTATTTTGCAAAGATACACAATTTTAGCCAAAGCACCGATAGAAGCGCCGACTTTAACATATATTTACTGCACTTTGTGGCTTTCTTGAAAAGAAATGCAAAAAACTTGCAACCTTACGGCCGCAAATTTTTGTGGTCAAAGTGGTCATGGTCATTTTGGTCATTTTCGATTCGGGAACGCGGTCATTTGCTCACTATATATAAATAGTTATTTATATTATAGTGCCGGTTTTGACATTGTCTGTTTTCGATTTTGACCATTTTGACCGTGACCATTGTGACCAATGGCGAGCCTGCTCACGCTCGGCCATTGATGCAAGCATCATGGCCCTCGCTTAATCGCAGCCTTGACCGTTTTGACCGCAGAAAATATTTGGGGAAGTATTCGTAGACCGCAATGAAAATTTCGTACCTTTGCATTGTCAATGAATGAGATGGAATTGGCGCGGCAGGCAATGGAAATTATCGCCCTGGCCAAGCAGAAAATTCTCCCTAGGCAGGCCGCAAAAACGAAGTCCTATCGGCGACAAGAGACAATAAACCTATGTTTAACTAAAAATTATTACAAATTATGGCACTGAAAGTAAAAGCAATTGAGAAGAAGATTAAGTTTTCAAAGACCGACCCCGGCGTGTGGCGCTACGTGATGAGCCCCGAGCTGTACACCCCGCTGAGTCAGGCGAAGGTCATCAAGGAAGCCGCCCTGCGCAGCGGCGTGAGCCGAGGCGTGATGCAGGCCTGCTGGGATGCAGCTGGTGAGGTGATCAAGGCGTGGGCAACGGAAGGCCACAGCGTGGCACTGCCCGGACTGGGCACGATGCGCTTCGGACTGCGAAGCAAGGCCGTGGAGGACGTGAACGACGTGAAGACGAGTCTGATCTCGAGCCGTCGCATCATCTTCACCCCGAGCGTGGACCTGAAGGACGAGCTGGCCAACACTGCCATCCAGATTACCTGCTACGACCGTAACGGCGAAGAGGTGAAGCGCGTGACCTCGACCTCCGGTGACGTGGAGGATCCCGAGCAGGAGAACGGATCTACGGAGAACGGTGGCGGTAGTTCGAACACGAATGACACGAATAACACGAATGGTGGTGGTTCGAACAGCGGCAACAGCGGTTCGCAGAGCCAGACGCTGGCTTCGCCCACGATTAGTGGTAACACCTCGTTCACCGAGTCCACCCAGGTGAGTCTGAGTGGTCCTGACGGCGCGGAGATCCACTACACCACCGACGGCACCGTGCCTACGGCTGAGAGCGCGCTGTACAGCGAGGCATTCACCCTGACGGACACCACTACCGTGAAGGCTATCGCCATCAAGGATGGCCAGTCGAGTGAAGTCGCCAGCCGAGTGTTCACCAAGTCGAGCAACGACGACGGCATGGGACAGGATTAAAAGAGTTCGCCCCCTCGCGGGGCAACTCTTTT
>JBGUIA010000008.1:0-68426 GCA_045112595.1 Prevotella sp.
TGCTTTCGAACTTTGCTGAGGCGAAGCCGATTTTCGAGGCAAAGCCTCAAAGAGCACCGTCGATTGATTTCGACAGCGCAAAGTTAGACATAAAAAAAGGCATCCCAATGCTTTGCAATGGAATGCCAATTGTTTGCCAACGATTTGCCAAAATCAGACGGTCGGCAGGTATGCTTTTCCTAATTCTTCGGCTAATTTCAACGCCACCTCACGACATTGGAAGAACACCTTTTCGTCGTTCTTGCTGTACTGCACCCTGTCCATCTGCTGCGGATTATGATCCATGAACGACAGGGTGGTCAACTCACGGATATTACGGTAATCGCAGGGATATTCCAAATCCTGTTGAAAGGGAAGCTTCTTGATGCGGTCGCAGAACTTCTGGGCGTCAACGGGGAAGCAGCAGGCCCAACGCAGATACCAATAGGCACCAGCCCATTTCTGCTTGTTGTCTATCACCTTGCCTTTGCCCACGCAGGCTGTCAGTGCCCGGGCTATCTGTTCGTCAGTAAAGCCACCCGTGGCGGGATCGTTACCCAAATGTACACCACCGTTGATGGTAATCTCCTTGGCAATAAAATTCCCCGGACTGTATACCTTGATACAGAATCCGTCGTCTTCTTTCATGTTACTTATCATCGTTTTTTCCAAATTGTATGATTCTTGCTATGTTGTTGCCGGGACTGTTCACGTCGACATCCATCTTGTCAATCTCCGCAGAGCCAATGTTCTTGGCGTCGCTGGTGGATTGACTCGACGCAACGATAAGTGGAGCTCCGGCGCGTTGCTCCTCTAACTTCTCTTTCCTAAGTTTCTGCTGTTCCGTCTTTCGTTGCTCTGCAAACAGGGCATATACCGCATTGGTAGTCTCTGCCCAGCCTTTCATACCGGAGAAAAACTCGTTCATCTGTTTGAAGGCTGCACGAGCTGCCTCCAAGCCGTCAACGTCGATAATGCGCCTGACAATCCCCATCACGTCGTCGTGCGTGATGTTGAGGGTGCTGATGATGGGGGTGTCGGTGGTCATCGTCTCGGAGATTGAGCGAAAAAATAAATAAGGTGATTGTTGAAAGGAAAGATTGTGGGGCAGAGTTTGCCGCCTGAGATGAAGAGCCTCTATCTCCGATGATGACCGTCTCAGGAATCGCCGCCAAGGGGTTGTCTCCCGACTTTATTATACGTCGGAAAGCAGCCAAATGTGCCTGCCCGCAGCTCGCAGCGGTCTTGGGAACAGACACGGAATTGCGCTTTGCAGTGATTCCTGTCATACTGTTTCTTTTGCTTTATCGTGTTTCTGGCTACAAAGGTATAAAATTTCCCTCATCCGGCAATGAGATTTTCCATGTTTTTTTTTGCAAAGAATTGTTAAGAGAAACCACCCTCTCTCAGTATTTGCCAATCCCACAAAATACTTACCGTGGATTTCAATTGTGTCAGGAACCTGGTGTCAGGAACCTGGTACTTGACACACTGGGCATAAAAAAGCCCCACCGTCCTGATGGAGGGTGAGGCTATGATAATGACACGTTCTTTTCTTAGAACAGCGTATCCTCGTCCTCGTCGGTGACGGTGTCGTCGCCGCCGCGGTAGCTGCCGAGGGTCTTGCCGTCCATGCTGTTGGGGCTGCCGACGAGCAGGTTCTGACGATGACGTAACTTTACCGCGCGCATGGCCGGCTTCATATATTCCTTTTTCATTGCGTTGTCCTCCGTTTATTTTATTATTACCTTTTTGCCGTTTACGATGTAGAGGCCTTTAGCTGTTCTCTCTTTGAGAGTGTGGCGTTGCGAGGGCTTTTGGCCATTGGCTATACGACGGCCGTCGAGGGTGTACCACGCGCCGCTTAATTCGTGAGATTTGTGCGATTCGTGTTCGTTAATAGCTGTCGTGTTCTCGTCGAACACCATATTGAACTGGCTGGCGTCGGCCGCCTCGCCGCTCAGTGCCAGGAATGCCTTGCGGGCGGGGATGTTGGTGAGGGCCACGTCGTGGAAGCCGAAGTTGCCGTTCTTGTTGGAGAGCATCAGGATGGCGTCGGCGCTGTAGGTGCTCTTCACGGTGGCGAGCGGGGTGGCGATGTCGAGGCCGTGCAGGTGGTTATCAGGCGACAGCTCGGCGGGGGCGGTGCTCACGGTCATGCCGATGCTTGCGTCCTCGCCCACGATGATGACCGCCGTGCCAGCAGGGATCACCTTGCCCAGCTTGTGCAGCGTAATCGTCTCGCCGCTGACGGTGGCGGTGTAGGCACAGGCGTTCTCCGCATCGTCGATGGCCAGGCCTGCGTCGCCGCAGTAGTACGTCGTCCAGTAGTTGGTCTCGTCGTTCACCGTGGCCTCCTTGGCGGCGAGGGTCATGCCGTAGGGCACGAGCGTCTGGCCGTTGAGCTTGGCCGCATAGTCGCTGGCGGCGATGGTGCCGCTGATAACTTCGCTGCCGTTATAGAAGCTCTGGCCGTCGGCGATGGTCACCGTGCCGTTGTAGCTGGTGGCCGTGATGTGGTCGGTAGCATTGGTCCAGCTAAGGTTGACGGTCGTAGGTGATTTGCAATCCGATCCTCCGCCAATGCCGTAGCCTTCATAGTCATTGAGATAAGTACTGTAATTAGCTGTAGCGTTGATGACACCGCCAGAGATGTTGACCGTGCCGCCGGAACCCCAACCGCCGCCACCGATGGCTGCTGCTCCAGTGCCACCTGTTGCATTAACGGTACCCCCATAGATGTTAACTGTGAAACCGGTACAGCTGCCACCACCACCTATGGCTGCTCCCATATTACATTGAGAAGTGACGATACCGCCGTGAATGTTGACAGTACCTCCGTGGCTGCCCTGAGTGCCACCTATGCCGCTATCGTACGCTATGGCATTAATTGTGCCACCATAGATGGTAATGGTGCCGGCATCAGCATTACCCCATCCAAGACCAGGATATCCGCCACCGATGGCAGCTTCGTCAGACGAGTTTGTTGATGCATTCAGCACACCTGTGCCTTCGCTCTGCCTGTAGATAGTGAGACTGCTGCCTGCGGGCACGTGGATACCACCTGAAACACTTGGGGTTTCGGTATGTGTTACATCGAGCGTTGCATCATCGGCAAGAATCAGTTTGACATCGCCACTGACATTGATACGTTTAGTACTGTTGTTATAACAGTCAAGGTAGGGAGTGATTCCAACATTTCCATTCACCACATACCATCCGCTGGTGAGTTCATGGTCACTGCTGGTGAGTTCAGTAGCGGTATGGGACTGTAGCGTGCCGTCTGCTGCAATGTAGCTGGCGTTGTAGAGGAAATCGGCGTTGATGGTCACATCCTCATTTGGCATGGTGAGCGTAGCGCTGGTTTCCGTTTGTGCGGTGATAGTACCTGCAGAGGCCGTGTATGTGTCAACGATGTAGTTGGTCGGAGGATTGGCAGTGAGTGCGAGATTAACCTCTTCGCCGTTGGCGGCATAAACATCTGTACCAATCATGATGCCATTGTTGGCGCCATAGACCTTAATGCCGCTGACGTTATACTCAGTAGCCGTACCGCCGATGGCGACGCTGGACACATTCTCTCCGGCAGTGATAGTATGAGCCTCCTTACCTTGGTTCTCAGTCAGATTATCGACATGGACATAATAGGTGTTGGTAATAGTCGGAGCCGTATCACTATTGTAGCGAACAAATGTCTTCTCCAACATACCGTTTGACACGCTGCTGGGCTTTAATACTGAGTTGCTGAGGGTCGTTAGGGAAGAATTATATGACCATCCAATGAATCCACCGCAGTTGTTGGTGCCATTGGTAGTCGTAATAGAACCGTCGAACACACAACCCGTTATGTTGACATTACTGTTATTATCATGATATAAAACGCCAATGAGGCCGCCATGGGTACCATCGCCAGAAACGCTGCTGCTAATGGCAACGCTACTGCGGCAGTTCTCGATAGTAAGTCCGAAATGGGCCTCTGACACAAAGCCTGCCGCAAAATGACTACTAGCGGTAATGTTGCCTGCTACATGCAGATTCCGGATAGTTGCATTGATAGTGCCTTGGAACGGGGCTCCGTCAAAGTAGTTGACTGTCAGCGTGTGTCCTTGACCGTCGAATGATGCCTGAAAATCTTTGAAATTACCTTCAACCCAACCTCCAGCTTTGATGGTGACAGGATTTTGAGCCGTACCGATATCGGCGGTCAGTTTGACGGTTTTGCCCCAATAATTATTGCCGCTATTTACACGCGCACAGAAACGATTCCAGTCATCCTTCGTGTTGATGACATAGGCACCGCTGTCGTCAGTGGCAAGCTCATCGGCTGTCCATGTGGCGGTGTAGTGGCGGTGACCCGTAGAGCCTTGAGCGATGGTGACCGTCATCTGGGCACCGTTGAGGCCCGTTCCCGTCCATCCTGTAAATGTCCAGCCCTCGCGTGTCGGGTTGTTCAGCGTAATGTCGCTGCTGGCCGAAGTATAAGTGGTGGGGTTGGGCGTTGCCACCGTGCCACCGTCCAGATTATAGCTGATGGTAAAACTATAGCCGGCAGTGATGGTGGCGGTGCCGTCGTCAAACGCAGCGTTATCCTTGCTAATGGTGAAGCTGTTACCTGGGAGCGGAGTGCCGTCCAGGCTGTAGGTCACAACTGCCTCAGGGTCGTTGTAGCCCAGCGTGACCGTGCCATAATGGAATACCTCGTTCAGGAACGAACAAGTGTTGCCCGACAGGATGCTGATACCCTGTCCAAGAGTCAGCTGGCTGACCTTGGTGCCATCCGCAATAACAACACCCGCATCGGGATTGTTTTGAGGATTGACGGTATAGAAACAGTTCGTGCAGGAGAGGGTACTGAAAGTACTTGAAGTATTATATTTCATGCCAATCGGATGGAAGGGACTTGGACCAGAATACGTTCCCTTGAACAGACAATTGGTCATGGTGAGACTCTTGTCAGTATTATTATAGCATCCTATGAAACCTCCGGTAGTAGAAGAATACTTACTTGTAATTGTTCCACCATACACAACGTCCTTGATGGTCAAGGACCCACTGAGCTGACCCACAACGCCTCCGATACGCATATCTCCTGTGACATTGGTGTTTACCACACAGTTCTCGATGAGATTATTATTACCCGTTGCTTCGCCTACCAGACCGCCTGTGAAGTTTGAAGTGTTTGTCACACTTCCTGTGACGGTCAGGTTCTTGATGGTGGCTCCAGAGATTACTGGGAAGGGTGCCATGTTCCATGAACCTCCTGAAATCGTGATATTCAGCGTGTGACCACCTCCGTCGAAGACACCGGAGAATGTATGATTAGTATCCATCCCAGTACTGGTCGTGATGTCGGCTGTCAGCTTGACCAATTGACCCGAATAAGAGTTTCCTCCATTCACATTCGTACAGAAGGTTGCCCAGTCGCTGGCGCTGGCAATGGTCATGCCAATCGGTTTCAGGTTGATGGTATAGCGTTCGTCCAATTCCGTTCTGTTTTGAACATAGCCCCCTACAATTTCAAATGTAGTCAAACTAATCTGGTACAGACCTGCAGACAGATCATCTCTATTGACATCAAACGTGACTTCGGCCCCTCCTGCCAGCGCAGGATTATAAACGCCGATGTCATAGGGATGAGCAATCATCTCAAATTGGGAACCGTTCCATTTCTTATAGGTAAGGGTAATATATTTACCATTATAATTATAAGCAGAGGCTGAGAGGTTCTTAATCGTCACCTTACCCTTCAGCTTTGATCCATAGACGTCAATACTACGGGTACCGTTGCCGTCTATCTGGAACGACTGGTCGTCCTGGCCCTCTAACTGATAATTCACGATGGCCAGCGTCTTTCCTGCCAGGCTGGCATCGGTTGTCGCGGTAACGCTGGTTGAACCAATCACATTCGTGCCAGCCTCGTCGGTAGTAGCCCAGATGTAATAGGTCGTTGCTGAGGTTGGCGTCCACTTGAAGTCGACAGTCGAAGGAACACCCGTCGGTGCACCAAGGCCACGTTTGGCCACATAATTCCCCTTGTTGTTGGCATCGGTGCTGACGAAGAAGTAAGCCATGCCGTAGTATTCCTCACCGTTGTTGGTGAATGTGACGTTGGTATATTGTGGCGTATTGACAAATACTGTTCCAGGAATAGAGAAAGTGGTATTCTGGAAGTTCGGCGCAGGATGAGCCGTCAGCGTAGGCACACCATAGGCATCGTAGACAGCGCTGAAATAATTGATGTCGGGGTCGGCACCGGGTATCCAGGTAGATGTCTCTGAGACTCTGGACATGGGTATCAGCTTTCTGGTTTGGTTGGCAAAGTCAGCACATATAGCACTTGCAGACACGTCAGGAAAAGCGCTACCAGTAGATATAGATTGACTGGCAATGAGTTTAAACAGCGTTATCGAGCTGCCGTCGTAAACGCCTACTCCAATATCAAAACTGTTGGTCGTACCTGTGAGGTTGCCTGCCGAGAAATGGATGTCCGTTCCTGCCACACGGTAGCTATCCATGGTCAAGCTCGCTGGATCTGTTGTTCCTGATGCTCCGACATGCTGGATGCCGACAATAGCCTGCTGGTCAATGGTGTAGCCATCAGTACCAGCAGCAGCACCCGTCTGACCAGCGTCGTCGGGGTTCAGGACGGACAAGGCGAAGTAGTCGTCGAGATAGCCTCCCCAGCCCCAGTTGATATGGAATAATGTGTTGGTTGCGTCAAAGCCGTCGGCCACAAAGGCGTGTCCGCCAGCCGCCCTGCCTGCGCCTAACACGACAGGACGACTTGCCGCTACCTCATTATAAATAAGGTCTACCCAATCGGCATAAGAATAATCTATGCGGCGGACGAAGCGAGTCGTGTTGTCAAAGCCAAAATAATTGATCAAGGCATTGGCAACGTAAGCAGTCTGCGTGCCTGACGAACCGCTGGAGTATTTCATCTGCACGGAAGTGCCACAATAGAGCATCAGCTGGGCAACAGCGGTCTTTTCTGCATCTCCTGCGTTATTGTCATACGAATCCAGCAGTAAAGTCTTGCTTGGAATAGCAGTACCAGATGGAATGGCACTCACTGTGATATTCGTATTGGGAATGGTATATCCGGGAATCTCCGCGATGGTGGCGGCAGGACCATGATCATTTTGGATATGATAGTTCACCACCTGAGCCATCGCAGTAGCCACACAACCGGTTGCAGAGCGCTGACTGTTATCCAAAGGACACTGATTATTGTAGGGTGCTCTTTGGTTCCAAGTAGTGGTCATCAATACATCAACATTACTCATAGAACGCCGTGGAGCGGCCTTGGTGGGCTGGTAGTTGATAGACTCCAGATACTTCATCTCGTCGATGTAGCCCTGCAGGAAGACACGCATGTTATCGGGCATGTTCTGCTCGTCGAAGTTACTGACGTCGCTATAGCCCAGCACGGCATTGAAGCGCTCGTCACCGCTGACCAGCACAAAGCCATCATGCTGGGTAGCACTAACGGCATAGAGGTAGGGTTTGCCCGCTACGTCCTTGGCATCAAAGACAACGGCTGTCTTCAGTGCGCTTGCTGCCGGAGCTGAGCGTTTGCCGCCCGTTCTGGCATAGTTTGCCTTCAGAAACTGTGAGGCCTTCTCTTTGGCCTGTTCCGGGCTCACGTGCTGTGCCCAGATTCCCTGCACAAGGAATAGCAGGAAGACAAAGAAGAACGTAAATCTTTTTGTGTTCATTGTTTATAGAAATTAAAATCTTTGATTTTGAGCGCAAAATTACGGGAAAAGACCAGAAAACATGTTCTCATGGCGCACAATTATGTTCTTATGGGGCACAAACCACATTTTTTTGGTATTATACAACCATTTCATCGAATTATTTACCTAACTTTGCGCATCATAACCGAGAAAAATGAAAAGATTTATCTACTTCATCGCAGCAATGGCGTTGCTGGCTGCTTGTCAGGAAAAGAGTCAGCCAACCGCCGTTATGGTATCGGATGCCGACAGCATCTATACCTATGATTTTATTAAAATGCACTTCGTGAAGGAGCCGGAACGGTGTCTAGGGCTTATCGATACTGCCGAGATGAAGGGGACGATGACCCAGGACAGCTGTAACATGATGCGCAGCTATGTGTATAACACGGGTATGCAAGACCGCAAGCAGGGCCGACACTACATGCGGCTGGTACTGGACCGCGAAGGACTGGATAAGACGAGTGATGTCTATATCTCTACACTCGATGCTTACAGCACGCTATGCATGACGGAGGGAAAGGCCGAAGAGACGTTGAACGCAGCACTCGAAGGCATCGAACTGGCCCGCCAGCGCGGCTTTAAGCGCCAGGAGGCATCCTTCTACGCCACAGCAGGCTCAGCTATGGAGTTGCAGCGTCCAGGTTCGGGCGAGGCGTATTTGAGGAAAGCCATCGACATCATCAGAAGTATGGACGACGCAGGTGCCCAGCCTAAAGCGTCGTACTATATGAGTCTGCTGGCCCAGAGGCTTGGCGAGAATAAGAAATATGCCGAAGGGGCACAGGTGTGCCGCGAGCGACTGGCCTTTATCGACGAGATGGAGCAGAAGGGTATTAAGATGCCTGCAGGTTACTACGAGAAACAGCGGGGCGGTGCCTACTGCGTGCTGGCCTGCTGCGAGGCGGAGCTGGGACACATGGACGAGGCACGACGCGCAGCCGAGAGCTATGAGAAGACATCATACGCCAAGACACGTTCAGGACAGTTCAACATTCTGCCCTACTACGTTAAGACGGGTAACAAGGCCCGCGTGGAGCAGTTGAGCGAACGACAGGAGGAATTGCGACAGCAAGACGACACCATCAGCGAAATATATCGCACGCTGTTCATCAACAAAGCTAACCTGTATAAGGCACTGGGTGACTACCGCCACGCCTTCGAGGCCACCACGCGCGCCTCAGTGATTCAAGACAGCATCATGGCCCGTGAGCGCGACAGCAAGGCTGAAGAGTATGAGGTGAAATTCAAAACTCAGGAGGCCGAGATGGCGCTGAAGGAGAAAGAGGCCAGCGAGCGCATACACCTTATTATAATTATAGCCCTCGTCATCATCGTTGTACTGGGTGTACTCGCCCTATGGCGCATCATGATAGACAGACACCGGCTGAACGTGCGCAACCGCGACCTGTATGCCACCTTACAGCAGATGCTGGAAAAGCAGAAAGAAGCGGAACAGATGCTGGAAGATACCCCTGAGACAGAACTATCGGGTACGCAACAGCTGTATCAGCGCATCGTCAGACTGATGAAGGAACAGAAGCCATATACCGACAACAACATGAACCGCGACAGTATGGCACAGATGCTGGGCACCAATTACAATCTGTTGGCTGACGCCATAAGAGAATGTGCCAACGGACAGACAATTGGCGACTTCATAGAAGACTGGCGATTGCGATATGCCGCACAATTACTGGCTGAGACTAACCACTCGATAGGACTTGTCATGGAGATGAGCGGATTTGTCAGCCGTAGCCACTTCAACACCATTTTCCGCCAGCGGTTCAAGATGACACCATCGGAATATCGTAAGGCGACGAGGTAATTCATAATTAAAGCTAAATCTTACAATCTTACATTCTTACATTCTTACACAGGGTGGTCGGAAATGGGGGAGAGATAGTTTAATGGTAATATATATTATAATATATATTACCATTAACATTCCATTTGCACCTGTGGAGTACCTCATGTAAGAATGTAAGATTGTAAGAATGTAAGAAAATAGGGTAGAAATCCGTGGTCAAAAAAAAGAATCCAAGTCGGTGGTGGTAAAATGCTCCTTTAATTTGATTAAAATGCTCCTTTAATTTTGGTAAAAGTGCCGTTCGCAGGCGGGCGCGTCGCAGTTAACATCCGTTAATCAAACAAACGGACAAAAGCGTTGGATAATTCGCGTATTTTTCGTACCTTCGCAGTGTAATTAACTAACAAATTTATTAACATTTTAAACACACAAAATTATGGCAGTACGAAAGATTGCAATGGTCGTGAATTTGCGACAGAACAAGAATGAGGCAGCCGAGCATTTCGGCAAGTGGTATCCCGAAGTTGACACGAAGACGCCCCTGGATTTGAAGGGCTTCTGCGCCCACATGACGGAGCACGGCAAGCTGGCCGACTATCAGATGGTAGTGCTGGTGGTGCAGCAGGTCGTCGAGTGTATGAAGGAACTGGTGTTGCAGGGTCAGCCCGTGAAGCTGGAGGGCTTGGGCACGTTCGGACCTTCGCTGGAGAGCAAGAAGGGCGGTGCCAACTCGGTGCAGGCGGCCATCGACATGGGTCTGGACACGCTGATCACCGGCGTCCACATGAACTTCACCCCCGAGAACACCAAGGGCGAGAAGCTGACCTCGCGAGCCCTGAAGGACGAGTGCGTGTTCGATGCGGGCTACGTCGTCGAGAGCGTCAAGCAGACCGTCAACGGCAAGGTAAAGCGTTACCAGAACAAGACCCCGATTGCGTTCATCCTCTCGCCCGCGAACGGAACCACGGGTGGCGGTAGTTCAACGAACACGAATCCCACGAATCCCACGAATGGTGGTGGTGACAACGGTGGTAACTCCGGTGGTGGTAACAACGGCGGCGGCGGCAACGGCGGCAGCAACGACGACGGCATGGGACAGGATTAAAAGAGTTCGCCCCCTCGCGGGGCAACTCTTTTCAAATTGAAAATTGAAAATTGACAATTGAAAATTATGAAGAACAAGCGATTTTGGGATGTGCTGTTGAAGGTGATAGTAGCAGCCATCACGGCGGCCGCTACGGCGCTGGGAACCACGTCATGTATGGGATTCGGACCGATTGTGTTCTGAACAACCACGGATAGGCAACTTGACTATTACGTTGACAAACTGAAAAGCCTCCACTCGTCGTAAGACCCGTGGAGGTCTTTTTATGCCCGAAAATTTTGCAGTATCAATAAAAAACACTATCTTTGCAGCGTGAAATAATAAAATGGCAACAGATATGGAAGACTTGGTATTAACGATTCCCACCCAAGACGGGGCTTTCATCGAAACGCTGGCCCAACGTATGGGCTGGACGATGCGCCGTCGCACCCAGCGCCTCCGTCGTGCCGCCACGACGCCGAACAGGCGCGAGGCCGCTATGCTATTTGTACAGAACCTTTCCGTGCGCGGAGGCCAGCCCGTACCGGCCGATGAGCGTGGCATAGATGCACTAATTGACGAGAAATACAACAAATGATGCGAGCATACATTGACACCAATATCCTTGTCGACCTAATACTTGCGCGACAGGAATTTCTGTCAGATGCCCAGCGTATCTTCGCTCTGGGGTATGCCGGCGAGGTGCAGCTCACGGTCTCGGCTCTATCTTTTGTCAACACCATCTATTTGGCACGCAAATACAAGTATCCCCTCGATGAAGTCTATTCCAAGCTCCGCCTCGTGGCCGACTTTGTAGATGTGGCCGACCTCAGCGGTCAGAACGTTGTCGATATGCTCAATAGCGGGTGGAATGACTACGAGGACGCCACCCAATACCGCTCAGCCAACGACGAACAGGCCGACTGTATCGTCACTCGCAACAAGAAGGATTTCAAGGCCAGCACCATCCCAGTGCTGACCGCTGCGGAATTTTTTAAACAGATAGACTCGAAGTAACCACACAATTAAAACATCGCGGGAAATTTACCATAAATCCACGTCATAATTGGCGTGGATTTTGTTTTTCAGTATGTCAGGGTTAGCCGAAAAGGGCGCGGAGGGCTTCTTCGACCTTGCGGACGGGAACGAGTTCGATGTGGAACTTCTTGCGGTTGAGGGCCGCGAGGTTGTATTTGGGGATGATGATATGCTGGAAACCAAGCTTCTCGGCCTCGGAGATGCGCTGTTCGATGCGGGCGACGGGGCGAACCTCGCCGGAGAGTCCGACCTCACCAGCCATGCACCAGCCTTCGTCGATGGGCGTATCGACATTGCTCGACAGTACGGCGGCAATGACGGAGAGGTCCATAGCCATATCGGTGACGCGCAGTCCACCGGCGATGTTGAGGAAGACGTCCTTTTGCATGAGCTTGAAGCCGACGCGCTTCTCGAGTACGGCCAGCAGCATATTCAATCGGCGCTGGTCGAAACCCGTGGCAGAGCGCTGGGGTGTGCCGTAAGCGGCAGACGAGACGAGTGCTTGCGTCTCGACGAGGAAGGGCCTGACGCCCTCGATGGCAGAGGAGATGGCGACGCCCGAGAGTCCGTCGTGATTGTCCGTCAGGAGCAGTTCCGAGGGGTTTGAGACCTGTCGCAGACCAGTCTGCTGCATTTCGTAGATGCCGAGTTCGGAGGTAGAGCCGAAACGGTTTTTGATGCTGCGCAGGATGCGGTACATGTAATGCTGGTCGCCCTCGAACTGGATGACGGTATCGACGATGTGTTCGAGGATTTTCGGACCGGCGAGGGTGCCTTCCTTCGTGATATGACCAATGAGGATGACGGGGACGCCGCTGGTCTTGGCAAAGCGGAGCAGGGCGGAGGCGCACTCGCGAACCTGGGCGATGGAGCCGGCAGAGGATTCGACGTCCTCGGTGGAAATGGTCTGGATAGAATCGACGACGACGAGGTCGGGCTGGACTTCCTTGATGTGGTCGAAGATGGCTTCGAGGGAGTTTTCGGTGAGAATGAGGAAGTTGTCTTGGCTGTTAGCTATTAGCAGTTGGCTATTGGCTATTGGCTTTTGGCTGTTGGCTAAGAGGCGCTCGGCGCGCATCTTGAGTTGGTGGGCGCTTTCCTCACCGCTGACGTAAAGCACGCGTTTGTCCGTCAGGGCGAGCATGGTCTGGAGGGTGAGCGTCGATTTGCCGATGCCCGGTTCACCGCCCAGGAGCACGATGCTGCCAGGCACGAGTCCGCCACCCAGCACGCGGTTCAGTTCGTCGTCGTGCATGTCGATGCGCGGGTCGTCCTTGGCTGAGATGTCCTTCAGTCGCAGCACCTTGTTTTCGCGCAGCTGATGGCCTGCCGAGGCAGCAGCCGACGTCGCCACCATCTTCTTCTTGGTGTCGGCGACCTTGATTTCCTTGAACGTGTTCCACTGGCCACAGGCAGGGCATTTGCCTATCCATTTGGCCGACTCTTGTCCGCAATTGTCGCAGACGTACATGATTTTATCCTTTGCCATAGCGACTGCAAAGATACTATTTTTTCAGTTCATAGTTCATAGTTCATAGTTCATAGTTGCAGGCGTTTAACATCTTTTACCTTTATCAGCACAAAAATAACTATGAACTATGAACTATGAACTATGAATTTTTTTGTACCTTTGCAGTCGAATTATGAAGAAATCGACGATAATCATGATAGTCTGCGTGCTGTTGATGGCAGCATGCGGACAGTCGTATGAGGAAACCAAGCGTCAGAAAGGCATCAGTAAGCGCGAGGCGATGAGGAAGGATTCGGCAGCGCTGAAGGTAGCCGTGATGCCCACGCTGGACTGTCTGCCGTTGTATGTGGCGGAGCATTACCATTTGTTTGACACGCTGCGCGGTGGTGTGCGCCTGAAATTCTATATGGCACAGATGGACTGCGACACAGCGTTGCAGCGAGGTAGGGTAGAGGGCGCGATGACTGACCTGGTAAGGGCCAAACGTCTGGAGCGGCAAGGTATGAAGCTGCGCTATCCTGCCGTTACCGGTGCTTATTGGCAACTGATAGCCAACCGTAATGCCCGTGTGAAGCAGCTGAAACAGATGGACGACAAGATGGTGGCCATGACGCGTTTCTCGGCTACCGACCTGCTGACGGACCGCATGATAGACTCGGTGAAGTTGGATAAGGACCGCGTGTATAGGGTCCAGATAAACGATGTCAGTGTGCGTCTGCTGATGTTGCAGAACAACGAGATGGACGTGCTTTGGATGATGGAGCCTCAGGCTACTGCCGCGCGTATGATGAAGAACGGCGTGGTGTATGACAGCCGGAAGGATAGTTTGCAGCTGGGTGTGCTTGTCTTCCGTGAACAGGAGATGCGGCATCCCGAACGTGCTGAGCAACTGAAACTCTTTATGCAGGCCTATGACCAGGCATGCGACAGCATCAACAAATATGGTGTGCGCCACTATCGCGACATCATTGCCGAGCGGTGTCTGGTGAAGCAGAACATGCTGGACTCGCTGCCCGATAAAATAAAATATGAACGCGCGCGAGGACCACGCGAACGGGATATTGCCCTTGTGGAAAAATGGCTTGGCGTGAAGAAAGAGGTGAGTGGTAAGAAGAAAGAGGTGAGAGGTAAGAAGTAGGATGAAGACATTAGATCACTCACTGGAACGCATCTACGCGCAACTCTGCTACGGCAACTGCGGCATGGCCATAGCCGAACTGGAAACCTATCTGGCTGCGTGGCCAGACGGGCAGACGACAGAGGCCTTGCGCGTCATCAAGGAGGAGTATAGCCTGATGGCCGACTATTGGCGGAAAGGTGTCGTCGACGAACAGCGCCACCAGTTGTACCAGCGTTTGTTGCAGCAGGTGTATCAGCTGTTTGCCAATATTGCCGTCTATCGCCGTCTGCAGGCCTCGTCGTTTCTGACGGGCTTGTATCAGGGTGCCCGCCAGCAGTCGTACGACCGTTCGTTGTCGGCCATTCGTGGTGAGATGGAGAATTTCGTCAGCGAGATAGCCATGCTTGACTTTGAGCCGGAAAACAAGCGCGACGAGAAGAGCCGGATGCTCTACAAGGCGCACCAGCAGCACATGAACTCGCTGTTTAATTTCATCGTCACTTCGCGTATGTGGTCGGAAGGCGTCGGCAGCGGATTTACCGATTTGCTGTTATCGCCTACGGTTGACAGTAACGACCAGCAGTTGATTGTCGCTGCCATCATGTTGGCACTGATGAGTCAGTTTGACATGGTGAAGTTTCGTCTGTTGACGGATGTCTATCGCCAGTCGCAGGACGAGCATGTGCGCCAGCGAGCGTTGGTGGGGTGGGTGTTTTCATTGGATCGTCATCTGTTAAATGTTTATCCGGAGCAGAAGGCCATCATTGACGAAATGTTGCAATCCGATGAGGTGTGTCAAGAACTGACGGAACTGCAGATGCAGCTGATATTGACGTTGAATGCCGAGAAGGATAACGATATCATCAGCAGGGAGATCATGCCTGATTTGATTAAGAACAACTCGTTTCAGATTACCCGTAACGGTATTGAGGAAACGGAGGAAGACTCGCTGGAGGAAATCCTGCATCCCGATATCGCCGAACAGCGGATGGAGAAGCTGGAAGCCAGTATGCAGCGCATTATCGACATGCAGAAACAGGGCGTTGACGTCTATTTTGCGGGTTTCGCACAGATGAAGCGCTATCCGTTCTTCTACGATATCTCCAACTGGTTTGTGCCGTTCTTCATGCAGCATCCCGATGTTGCGCAGTTTGTGGAACGGATGGAATGTCTGCGCTTCGTAGAGTCGATACTCACAAAGGGACCTTTCTGTAACAGTGACAAATATTCGTTTCTGATTGCGGCCAACGACGTCCTCAGCCGTTTCCCAGCCTCTATGCGTGAGGTAATGATGAATAACGAGGCATCGTTGGGAGAAATGGAGATTGGCGAAAACCAGACAGCAGCCTTTCTCCGCCGTATCTATCTGATGGATATCTACCGTTTCTTCCGTTTGTTCCCCAACCGCAATGCGATGAACAATCCGTTTGAGGGGAATCACATGGATGACGACATCCTGAACGTTTTCGAATCGGAATTGTTTATGCAGACTCCGCTCGACGGCTATAAGGCCAGTGTTGTCCGTATGATGAAGAAACACCATTTCGACAAGATGGCGCGCGGGGTGTTGAGCACCTTCCCGGAAAGCATGCGTGATGCGCAGTATTATATTTGGACTGGCAGTTACGAGAAAGCGCTGGAGATAGAACCAGACAATGTGCGTGCCTTGGCTGGTGCTGCCCGCTGGCAGTTCTCGCGTGGCAATTATGCTCAGGCAGATGAGTATTACGACCGCTTGCTGTTGCTGCAACCAGACAAGGTGAGCTATAAGTTGAACAAAGCCGTCTGTCTGGTGAAGATGGAGGATAACGAAGAAGCGCTGAAACTGCTTTATCAGTTGGATTACGAACATGCGGAAGATGCGAATATCCAGCGCGTCTTTGCCTGGGCGCTGACGTGTGACGGTAAGTTGGAACAGGCGGAGAAAGTCTTTGTCCAACTGTTGGCCGAGCATCATGCGACGGGTGAAGACTACCTGAACTACGGCTATTGTCTGTGGTTGATGAATCGCATTGACGATGCTGCCGCGAATTTCCGTAAATACATGGAAATGACGCCTGCCGAACAGCGTAACGACCCGCTTTTTGACTTCTGGTGGCTCAAGAAACGAGGCATCGACATCATCCAGTATCGGATGATGGAAACGTTGGTGCAGTCGTAAGGTACAAATGAGATGTTATAGGAATGGCTGTAGCAGGTGGGCAAACCATCCGCGGAATTTCTGCCAGCCGGTACGGAACTCATCCCACGTTTCTTCGGTCAATTCGAAGCTTTTCTGCTTGTCGCGCCAGAACATGTCGTCCAGTTCCTTCGTCGTGGCCTTGTCCACAATGACGGCATTCTCCTCGAAGTCGCATTTCAGACTACGTGCATCGAGATTCGTGCTGCCCACGGTGCAGTAGAGTCCGTCGACCATCATGATCTTCGAGTGATGGAAACCCGGTTTGTAGAGCCAGACCTTTGCGCCACGCTTCATCAGTTTATGTGCCTGATACAGAGCGCAGTCGGGTGTCAGGGGAATGTCGCTCTTCGACGACAGCATGATTTCCACCTTCACGCCACGACGGATAGCACGTGTCAGCGCTTTTGTCACCGAGGGAATCAGCGTGAAGTAGGGGTTGATGATGTGGATGGAGTCCTTGGCCTGATTGATGGCATTGATATAGAATGTGCGCATGATTTTCGGCGTCACATGTGGCTCGCGATTGATGATGCCCACCATCTTTGTGCCCTTCGTGCTGGTGGTGTCAGGCTTCAGGCCTTCGAAGACTGTCGGAGTGCCGCCACGGTAGTATTTCATGCCGCTGACGTTTTCGCCAGTCGTACGGTTCCAGATGCGGAAGAAGATGGCCTGTAGTTCGTTGACGGCATCACCTTCAATACGGCAGTGCATATCGCGCCATTCGCCCACTTGTTCCGTACCTTTGATGTAGTAGTCGGCTACATTCATGCCACCTGTGTAGGCTATCTTTCCGTCGATGACCACGATTTTGCGGTGGTCGCGTCCGAAGATGTGGTTGACCCATGGGAATCGGATGGGGGAGTACTCCACGATGTCGATACTATCCTCACGTAATGATTCCAGATGGTATTTCTTCAATGGCTGGTTGTTTGAGTCGTTGCCGAAGCCGTCGAACATCGCGCGCACCTCTACGCCCTCTTTGCGCTTTTCGCGCAGCAGGTCGAACAATAGTGAGGCAATGGAGTCGTTGCGGAAATTGAAATATTCCAAGTGGATGCTGCTCTTGGCCTGGCGGATGGCGCGGAACATGTCGTCGAACTTTTCCTGTCCTGACATGAGCAATGTGACGCTGTTGTCGTTCGAGAAGCGTATGTTGCTCTCGCGTAGTGTCTGAACTATCAGCGAGTCGCTCGTCTGGGCGCTCGCTGACAGTAATAATGTAGCAAAAACGGAGGTTAAAATCGTACGAACCATTGATTATTTCCTGTATTTCATACGATACTCCAGCGGTGTCATACCAAACTTGTCCTTGAAGATGTTGGAGAAGTTTTCGGCAGTCATGAAACCGACGTTGATGGCCAGCTCGCTCATGTTGATATTCGTGTTGACAAGCAGCGTGCAAGCATGTTTCAGACGCAGATCGCGTACAATTTCTGCAGGCGTCTTTGTTGTGATGGTGCGTACCTTGTGGTAGAATGGCACACGACCCATTCCCATTGCCGTAGCCATTTCCTCCAGACTGATCTGGCCGCGACTCATGTTCTGCAGCACGAACTGCTCGATGTTGCGCATCAACTGCTGGTCCATATTGTCGCTCATTGAGTAATCACCGATGGTGTTTTCACCATAGTACTGGCGCATCAGCTCACGACCGCTGTTCTTTGGAGCCTCTTGTTGCTCGTGAGGAGCTTGTTCCTGCTCGTGAGGAGCCTGTTCCTGCTCGTGAGGAGCAACGTTTTCTGCACTTTCGCCTTCTGGACGCTGACCATTCTGCTGGTCGTCGTCGTAATTGAATGTGGCCGTCGTCATACTTGCATTGCGGCTCTCCAGTCGGCGTGTCTCGCCGCCTTCGATGGTGTTGCTCTCCATCTCGATAGGACCGAGACCCATCAGTTTGTTGAAACGCATCACGGCCTCCTGGATATTGAACGGCTTGGCCAGATAGTCGTCGGCGGCAAGCGTGATGTTCTGGTCGGTCATATCCTGTTGTGACAATACACCGTCGGTCAGCAGCACAAACTTGGTCTTCCTTCTGCGCGAATCCATCTTGAACTGGTTGCACAGTTCGCTACCGGTCATCATGTCCATATCCTGCTTGCAGACGACGAGGTCGGCATTCAGCATTTCGATATCGGGCAGTGCGTCCTTGATGTTGTCGTAAGTATGGAAATCGTATACGTCGCGCAAATGAGCATTGACAAAGTTCAGGAATTCGTGGTTCGAGTCGATGAATACCACGCTGAACTTCTTGCTCTGTGCGTCGAACTTGAACGGCTTGATTTCGGCCGTCAGTTCCTTTTGTGAAGAACCGATGTAGGCCACTTCGCCGCGGTCGTTCAACTCCATGCGGTCCTTTGCCGTGGACTCGGCCTTCTTCTCCGGATTCTCCAGCGTTGACTGCATCTCGGATATGCGCGTGATGACTTGCAGCAGTTGGAAGTGCAGCGAGTTCAGCTGTTCGCGACCCTCCATCGTCTGTTCCTTCTCGGCCAGTGAACCGATGATGGTTGTCATGCGGGCCATGGGTTGGCGCAGGTCCTCACTGGTATTCTTAATCTCCTCACGCTGGCGTTTCAGCTCATCTATCACGGTACGCTTGCTACGCCATATCTTCCTGAGTTTCTTGATACCGTAGCGCCAGACGGCCAGTATCAGGATGGCAATGATGACATACACTGTCAGCGCCCACCAAGATATCCACCACGGACGGTCGATGGTGATTTCCAACGTACGTTCCTGATTGCTGACAGCACCGTCGGCACTGACTGCCTTGACGTGTAGTGTGTATGTGCCGCTGCTCAGATTGTTGAACCTTACGCCATGCAGCAGTGCATCACCGTTGCGCCAGTCGTTCTCCAATCCTTCCATCCAGTACATAAACTGCAGTCGTTCACCCTGGTTGTAGTTACCAGCGGCAAACTTGATGGTCAGCGTGTTCTGGTCGTTGCCAAGCTCTATTTTGCTGATTTCGTTCAGTGCTGATGTCAAGATGATGCGGCCGTCATACTCGTGACCCGTCAGTATTTCCTCCTCGCCGATGAACAGCTGTGTCAGCATCACACGAGGCAGAGATTCTTGGTCGTCCTTCGATGTCTTGCGAACCCAGTTGACGCCATACAGACCGCCAAACAGCACGTGTCCGTCGGTCTTGGCCAGAATGGAACCCATATTGAATTCGTTGCTCTGCAGTCCGTCGTAAACGCTGTAATTGTACAATCCGAAAATGAATGTGCCGTCCTCGTGGTTGCGCTGTGTTACTACACGGCTTAGTCCGTTGCTCGTCGTTACCCACATATTGTGGCGTCCGTCCTCGGCAATACCGCATATCGAGTTGTTGCAGAGACCGTCTTTCTCCGTTAGGTAGCTCAGCTCGTCTTTGACGGGGTTCAAGATATTCAGACCTTCACGTGTTCCAATCCAAATCAGTCCGCGTGAATCTTCGAATATCTGTGTGATATAGTTGTTGGTGAATGTCTGTATGTTCGTCGAGTTACCTGTCAGCACCGTTTTCTCACGTGTAGAAAGATCCAGTAGAACCAATCCTTCCGCCGTACCGATAAGCATACGGTTGTTTTGTCCGTAGAACAGTGCCGTGATATTGTTCGTGTTCAGCATACCATTCTCACGGGTGTATGCGGAGAAGGTGTCCATCTTCGGGTTGTACACCTGCAAACCGCCGTTGGTGGCTATCCACAGGTTACCCGACTTATCGGCACACAGTGCGTTGATGTGGTCGTCTATCAGCGTCTTTGAACTGTCGCGGGCTGCCGAGTAAATTCTGCCGACGCCGTTCTGGATACGTGTCAGACCATTCTGTTTTGAACCTACCCACAGACTTCCGTCAGGTGTTGTCGCCATGCAAGAGACCTTTGTGCTGGCCAGTACACCGTTATAATCGATGACACCGTGGTTACCAGTACCATACCATACGGTGCTGTCGCCAGTCTGCGCCATAGCGGTGATGTCGCCGATGAATCTCGTTGCAAACTTATAGATGCTGTTGCCATAGTAAGCGACACCAGATTTCTCAGTACCAACCCACAGCAGGTCGGTATCATCTACGTAAACACTCTGCACACCAATGATCTCGTCGCTGGTATTGTTGCTTGTTAGGCTCGTGGGCTGTATGTTCTCCATCTCCAGCGTGTTCACGTTGAAACGCACCAGTCCCGCGCGATCGGTTCCTACCCAGATGTTGCCGCTTCTATCGCCCACCATGCCATTTACGATGTGGTCAACAGCTACGCTGGTCAGCCCCAAACGATCGCCAATAGTGGTGTTCCACGTGTTCGCGTTTTTGTTATACAGCATCAATGTGCCTTGTCCGTATAGCCAGATGTTATCCATTTGGTCGGCAAAAGCCTTAAGCGTTTTTGTCTTGCGCAGGTGCTGAGCGGCAATATGGTCCGTCTGCCATACAGTTTGTTGCTGTCGCATAATGTCGCAGCACACCATTCGTCCGTCGTCGTAAACGGCAATAGCACCATCGCGACATTCGCTGATGGAGCAGATGTTACCCTGTGGAATTCCGTGGGCGTCGTTCGTATATCCGAACTCATAGCTCGTCTGCTGTTGCATGTTATATGCCACGATACCCTTGTTCGGTATAGACGCCCAGAAATTTTTGTGACGATCAATGAACACGACGTTTGGTTTTCCCTCGATACCCATGCCGGCATAGACTTGTTTCATGTCGCGTTCGAAACTTTCCGTTTGTGGGTGGTAGATGCAGAATCCTGCCGACGTCTCAATCCACAGGTTGCCGTCCAGCATCTCCTGTAGGCTGATGATGTAGCTGTCGGGCAGCGATGATCCGTCCTGCGAATTACTTTGGAAATTCTTGAACGTATAGCCATCAAACCGGTACAATCCTGCCGGTGTTCCGAACCACATATAACCTCGCTGGTCCTTCAGTATGCAGTTAATCTGACTGCTAATCAGTCCGTTACGTGCGTCCAGTGTCTTAAACAGGTAGACGCCAGCTGCTGCCAATGGCAGTGCCAGCATGATGACTAGGAGTATTCTTTTCAGTCTGTTCATATCTTATTATTCAATTTTCAATTCTCAATTTCGTTTTTTTTCGACTTATAGCACGCACGCATAGCGGTCTACAATTCCCAGCAATTGGTGCTCGTCGTTCACCACCAGTACATTGTGTATCTTGTGCTTGTTCATCGTTTTCTGAATCTCGGCAATTTTCGTCTGCGGACCAACCATCTTTGGCGTACGTGTCATGATGTCTCCTACAGTGCGGTCGAAGAATTTTGCCTGCCATTTTTCCATCGCCCGGCGGATGTCGCCGTCAGTGATGAGACCGATAACATGGCCGTTGTCTATTGCAACACCCAGTCCCAATTTGCCTTTGCTCACTAATATGATGGCCTCGCCCAAATGCATATCTTCCGTTAGCAGCGGCAGGTTCTCGGTAATCATTACGTCTTGAGCCGTTGTCAGCAGTCGCTTGCCCAACTCACCGCCGGGGTGGAACTGTGCGAAATCCTGTGGCTGGAAGTTCCTTTGCTCCATCAATGCTACCGCCAGTGCATCTCCCATCACCAGTGTCGCTGTCGTTGAACTTGTTGGTGCCAGATTCAGTGGACATGCCTCTTTCGCTACGCTCACGTTCAGATGGCATGTTGAATACTTTGCCAGCAACGATTCCGGGTTGCCTGTCATGGCGATAATGGGTATCTCCATGTGCAGAACCATTGGTATGAATCGAAGCAATTCATCTGTCTGTCCAGAGTTCGAGATGGCTATCACCACGTCGCCTGTCGACATTACGCCGAGGTCACCGTGATATACGTCCAGCGGATTTACAAAAAATGATGGAGTGCCTGTTGATGCCAAGGTCGCAGCAATCTTCGCTCCGATGTGTCCGCTTTTGCCTACGCCGGTTACAATCACCTTGCCCTGGCACTGCATCATCAGTTCCACGGCACGGTCGAACTCTTCGTTCATCTTCGGTATCAGGTCAAGCACTGCCTGTGCCTCATCCTTGATACATTGTATTGCGTAGTCTCTTGTTGTCACAATTATTATCTTTTGTCTTTAACTAAATCAGTTTTGCGACCAAATCGCTAAGTGCACTCAGTTCCAGCATGTTTGCTGCGTCGCTCAGGCCCTGATCGGGGGTGGGGTGTACCTCGAAGAAGAAGCCCGTCGCACCGAAAGCTTTTGCTGCCAATGCCATTTGTGGTACAAATCGCCGGTCACCTCCTGTCTTGCCGTCGCTGCCTCCAGGACGTTGTACGCTGTGGGTGCAGTCCATGATCACAGTTTCTGTTATCTCCAGCATATCGGGAATGTTGCGGAAGTCGACAACGAGGTTGTTATATCCCATCATGTTGCCGCGTTCCGTCAGCCATACTTCCTTCGCTCCAGCGTCACGTGCTTTTTCCACAGGGTAACGCATATCGCGACCGCTCAGGAACTGGGCTTTTTTGATATTTACTGTTTTGCCAGTGCGTGCGGCTGCCAAAAGTAGGTCTGTCTGTCGGCACAAGAATGCCGGTATCTGGATGATGTCAACCACCTGTCCTGCTAGCTCAGCCTGCCAGGTTTCGTGGATGTCTGTAGTCAGTCGTAAACCGTATTTCGCCTTTATGTCAGCCATCATTTGTAGTCCGCGGTCGATGCCAGGGCCACGGAACGATGTTATGGACGTCCTGTTGGCCTTGTCGAACGAGGCTTTGAAGATGATATCCGTGCCCAATTTCTGGTTTATTTCCACCAGTTTTGCTGCTACGTTATCGAGCAGCTCTGCTGATTCAATCACGCACGGTCCGGCTATCAATACAGGTCTTTTCATGCTTCAGTTTACACTTTAACCTTGCAAAGATAGATATTTTCTTTGACATGTGCAAGAAAAAAGGGCGGAAATTTATATTTCCACCCTATTCCTCATGAATTCCTCTTATTTTCGTTTAATTCTTCAGTTGTCTGACGGGGAATGTAAAGTACGTATCGGGAAACGGCTCGTCAGCTAGTGTGAAATGCCACCACTCGGTGCGGAACGGATTGAAACCGTGTCGCATCATTGCAGCGCGTAGTATCATGCGGTTTTTAAACTGCTCTTCCGTAATCTTCCTGTTGGCGGGGCTTTTGCTGTTGTCGCCTGTATATTCTCCCGTTTCAGGATTGCCACAGAAATCGGGGTGACTCTCTGGTCCAAACCAGTCGAACGTGCCGCCCATGTCCAATTCCTTCTCCGTCGCCATGTCAAACAACGTCAGGTCTATCGTTGAACCGCGTGAGTGACCGCTTTTCGCGCAAATGTACTCTTGCGGAAACAGTACTTTTTTGTCCAGGTCGGGATAAAAGTATGCCTTCATTCGAGTATCGGGAATATCCTCAGCCCATCTGACGAAGTGATCAACGGCCTTTTGCGGGCGATAAGCGTCATAAATTTTCAAGCGGTATCCTAGGCTGATTACGTCGTCACTCACGGCTTTCAGACTGTCTGCCGCACGCTTCGTCAGCAGTGCCGTTGGCTCCTGATAACCATCTATTCTGTCGCCCACGAAGTTGTATGTCCCGAAGTAGCGAATCTCCAGAATGGCGTCTGGTATTACGTCGGTCAGCGTTGTGAATGCACTTGTATCCTCCGTCGCACTTGCCGTTTCTGCCACTGATTGCTCGGTGTTCTTTTTGCAGCCCACGACCAACAGTATACTGATGAAAAGAAGACTTAGAATGTAACTTTTTTTCATAACCTTTTATTTCTTTTTGAGTTGGTGTCCCAGCTTGTTGTCCTCAGCCCGAAGACGAATTGCTTATACCCGGCAACATGAGCGTTAGCAACATAAAAAGGAAAAGCTCTTCATATTATATCTTGTTTATATCGACGTAGCCGTGCATGACGGCGTAGATGGTTAGAGCGGAGACACTGCGGAGTCCGAGCTTATCCATGATGTTTTTGCGGTGAGTGACAACAGTAGATAGGGCGATATTGAGGCGATCGGCAATCTCTTTGTTAATGAGCCCTTGAACGATGAGTGCCATTACCTCGATTTCGCGGTCGGAGAGGATTTTCTGTTGCAGCACTTGAGGGGTAGGGGGCAGATTCTGGCCGTGACCGTGTGCATGTTGCTCGAGAGCAAGCAGTTGACGGACGAGCTGAGGCTCGGGCTGATTGATGCAGAGGGTATTGAACTCGCTGGGCTGTGTGCTGTCAGTGAGCGAGAGGGTAAGCACAATGGTCTTACGACGACGCTCGATGAAATAGGCTCGGTTAGCGAGGACAATATCTAAGGATACGAAATAGTGTGCATAGATGTCGGCATCATTGGCTTCGAGTTCGGCAAGTGTGCCGAAGGTGTCAACGGTGACAATGGGCATCATGTTGAGCAACAATTGCTTCAATCCCAGCGTGGCCAGCGTGTTGGGGTCGATGATGGCAATCTTCGGACGGTGATTTTGAACTGTCATCCCTTCTTATTCATGAATTCCAGACGACTGGCCTGCTCCATGACCATATCGGCAAGGGTTTCGTTTTGTGGCATTTTGCCGTTGATGGCTTCGAAAAACTGAACGAGAGACAGCTTGCCTCCTCCGGTCTTGAGGAGATGTACAATACAGAGGTTCTGCAGGCCGACGGTCTCGGCAAGGATGTCGATGTCGGTGCTGCCCAATTGAAACAATGCCAGTTGATAGGCGTCTTCGAAATTATTGTGCATGAGTCGCTCGACGTCGCCAAGGGTATTCATGCCGATACGGCGCAGTACTTTGAGATAGGGCCACCAGGGGGCTTCATGTAGCTCGGCCTGTGTGATAGCGGCGATCTTGCGGTTGAGTTTGTCGAACGGGCGTTTGTCGAGATAACTGCGGAAGGTGTCCAGATCGAGTGGCACTTCCTCAATTTGTCCGCTCTGTACGAGGCTTTGGGCGCGGCGACGGTAGTCGGCAATAGCATTGCGGATGCGGCTGAACTCGTTGTCTGCGAGTTCGAGCATACCTGCTAGTCGACTGAGGTTGCGGTGATACTCTAGGGGTGTTTCGATTTCGGACTTGTAACCAATGTCGTGTTGGATGGCTGACCACACGTGTTGCAAGGCGGTGCGCATCTGCAACTCGAAGCGAACCTCGTTGATTTCGGGCATCTCAGGGTTGAAATACAACGACTTGGGAATTCGGCAGATGTAATGTAGCGAATTGTAACCGAAACTGTCGAATTGGTGCATTCTGCGCTTGTCGACGGAATTGTCCCAGTCGATTTCGAAGAGTACCTCAGCCATTGATGCGATACGGTCGACGTCCTCGTTGTAGAATGTGATGATGCGCGCGCCGAAGATGTCGGTAATATCGAGCAGCGAACTATATTTGTGTCCTTTGCGCCGAAGTTTTCCGACCAGCGATTCTTCAGCCTTAATACGCGACTCCATGGAGTTAACCTCAATACCACTCTGCTGAACCAGTGTGCCCAGTTTTTCCATTACCACACGTTGAAGCTCCTCGAAGAGAGGCTGCTTGTTGCAGTACTCTTCGAGAAGCATTTCACCATGTAGGTCGAGTCCGTAATCTGGCATACGAAATCAGCGGATATCGAACAGATTGAAGAAACCGGTCATCATGAACACCTTCTTGATTTCGTCGTTGATGTGTTCAATAATGACTTTACCCCCCTTGGCAGTAGCCTCCTTGCGGATGGTCAGAAACAGGCGCAGACCAGACGAGCTAATATACTCAAGGTCCTTGCAGTCGAGGGTAATTTGTTTGTCGGCATTCTCCAATAGTGGGGCAATCTCCTGCTGGGCCTTTACGGCAGCAGGGGTGTCAAGACGTCCGCTGACAGTGGCGGTATAACCGCCGTTTTGTTCGTTAATCTCAAAAATCATTTTCAATTATGAATTATGAATGGTTATTACTTGATAATGGCCTTACGTGCATCGTTAATCTGGTCCTTAGCCTTAGCAACCTGATCCTTCAGCTCAGCAACAGAAGTGGCGTTGAGCACGTCCAGAGGAGCAAGAGCCTTTGCAACGGGCTGGATGTCGGGATCGTACTCTGACAGGCGGTTGATGGCGTCGAGCACGAGGATGATGCGGAATGTGACGTTAGAAGCTGCCTCGTCGGTGAAGGTGCTGAGGTACTTGTCGGGGTTCTGATTGGCGATGTAGAGCTGCTCGGTAAGTGCAGCGGCGGCCATCTGCCAGAAGTGGTTGATGCGTCCGTTCTTCTCCATTTCGTCATAGAGAACGTTTGAGGTCTCAAACAACGTGTTGGCATCGTCGATAGCCTTGAACGAAGGATCGTTGATGTCGGCAACGAGCTTTGTGATAGCCTTGTCGTAGTCTTCTGTAGGCATTTCGTAGAGAGCTGCAATCTTCTTGTCAACGTTCAGCGCGCTGAGGATGCGATACTTTTCGGCCAGCGTGGTAGCCTCCTCGGCAGCAGAAGCGGGCAGCAAATAGTCGGGCTTGACCTGCTTCTCTTCCTTGGTCAACTTGATGCCATCGTCGCCTTCTGACAAGAAGGGCAGTTGCTTCAACTTACCAATCTCGGCAGCGATGCTGTCGAAGTGCATCTTGATGCTGGCTTCGATTTGCTGCTGTTCGAAACTCTTCAGACTGTCAGCTGCTACCTCAGCCTGCTCACTTTTCTTTCCACCACATGCAGCGAATACAACTGCTGCAAATGCAATAGCTAAAATTGATAATTTCTTCATTTCTTAATTTTTTTGAGTTATTAAAATGTTAATTATTTATCTCGTTAATTCTCTGTTTTGCGAATGTATCTCCCTGGACAGTCAGTTAGCAGCATCAGCGTAGTGATGATACACATGAGCAACAGCATGGCCATATTGAACCAGAGTGTTTTGATGTGCCACTGGCCCACAATCTTCTCACTGCTGTAGAATGGTGCACGACCGATGGTGCTTTGTGGCGTCAAGAAGATAAGTCCTGTACGCGGCACGGCATAATTATCAATGATGTCGAGCATTCGTCGTTGGTCAGCACCGATGACACAGTCTTCCAGTTTGATGTTATAGTTCTGTCGTTTCAGGTCGAGCAGGGCTTCTTTGCCATTCTGACGGATATAGCTTGACGTCAGTGCATCGGCCTTCAGCGATATTTCGTTGCTACGCTTCGAAAGGATATTCTCGGCTTCCCTCATATAGTCGTATAATGACTGGTAGGACTCGTCGCCGTTATAGGGCTTCATGTCGCAATAGGTAGTGATAAGCGGCAGGTTTGTTCGGATGACAGCCATGTGATCCACAGTAGATTCCTTGCCTCGCTTTTGCTCGTCCTTCAGAGTTTCAAGCTGTGATTGCAACTCATAGAGCAATCCCATGTTGTAGTATTGCGTCTCGTACTTCTTCTTGTCGAGTTCAAAGAAGTTACGCTCGTATTTATTGTCTGTGAACGATGTGACGGCCAGTGCCTCGTATGACCAGCGCGAGGGGATGAGGTCTCCGATAATGGGTACGTTGCCCGTCGTGCTCTTGGGCGTCAGGTCGGAGAAACTGACTACCAGTCCGCAAAGAAGAATCTGGGGAATGAGCAGCATGGGGATGCTGATGTAGATTGCTACGACGGAGTTGAGACATTGCGACAGCAGTAGTCCTGTGAGGTTAGCCAGCAGAGCCGTCATAAACAGAATGAGCCACCAGGTAGAGAATAGCCCGTGCAGTTCCATGATGGCATTGCCGACAACAATGAACAGCAACGTCTGGATGAGTGATACGAAGGCCATATAGACGATCTTCGACCAGATATAGCTGCCGTAGGACAGATGCAGGAATTGCTCGCGTTTAAGCAGTGCGCGGTCCTTGATGATTTCCTCGGCACTGCCGCTCATGCCTGTGAACGTAGCCACAATGACGGCCATAAAGAAGTAGCTAACGAGGTTCTTGTTGTCCATGACGGAATAGCCCTCGGGTGGAGCATAGCGTGTAAGGAAAGCACAGACCACAGCCAGCAGGGGAGTCTGCAGGAGCGTGATGCAGAGATATTGCACGTTGGTAATCTTCGTCTTGAAGTTACGGTGCAAGAAGATAGCGAACTGTTTCAGCACGCCAGGTTTCTTCTGGTCGGAAGGTGGCACGTTGCTGACAGCGGGAACGGGCAGCTCGGGACGGTTCTTCAGATAGAGCTCGTGCCATTCTTGGGGCGTCATCTTACGTTCGTCGGACATCTCGCCATTGCTGTTGAGCGTCTTCTCATCGATGATGTTGAGTACGATTTCGGGATTGACGTTGCCGCACATAGGACAAGCGCTGGTCTCGGCATCGGCATAGTGGGCGGCCTCCTTGAAATAAGTGATGGCGTCGATGGGGTTACCGTCGAACACGGGATATCCGCCACGGTCAAGCAGCCAGAGACGGTCGAAGAGTTTGTAGACATCGCTGGACGGCTGGTGGATGTTGACGATGATGAGCTTGCCTTTCAGCGTCTGTTCCTTCAGCAGGTTGATGACCTTTTCGGTATCTGCTGACGACAGTCCTGAGGTCGGTTCGTCAAGGAACAATACGGCAGGCTCGCGGATGAGTTCAAGGGCAATGTTCAGACGCTTGCGCTGTCCGCCAGAGATGTATTTGTTGATGGCTGAACCTGCTTTCAGGTCTTTGACGGCATCAAGCCCGAGATCCTTTAGGGTCTTCATGACTCGACGGTCAAGCTCCTCTTCTGCCATCCCTTCGAAGCACAGCTTGGCAGTAAACCAGAGGTTCTGGTAAACGGTCAGCTCTTCGATGAGCAGGTCGTCCTGAGGCACGTAACCGATGAGGTCCTTGGCCTCGGGTTCGCTGATGTCGTGACCGTTGATGGTAATTGTGCCTTCCTGAGGTTTCATGCTGCCGTTGAGCAGGGAAAGGAGGGTCGTCTTGCCTGTTCCTGAACCGCCCATGATAGCCAGCAACTCACCATTGTGTAGATTGAAGCTAAGGTTGTGCATACCGTTGTCACTACCTGGAAATCTGAATGTTACGTTGCGTCCACAGAACTCTACGGATTCTACTTTATTGTCCGACTTGTCGTAGCAACTGATGATGGATGAGTAGTATACAGGATGGCCGCTCTTGCCTTTCAGTACGCTGCTCTGGAGCCATACTTGATAGCATCCCGAGAGTACGGGAACATCGTTGAGCAGGACGGTATCGCTGCCCATATATGTAAACATCAACAAGCCTGTGAAGGGGTCAAGCAACGTCTTGAGTTGTCCGTCGAAACCTTCTAACTGGTGCAGTATGACATGCTCCGTGGGTTTGTTGTTGACATAATCCATGAATATGTTATACTGCTCGTCAGAGATGTTAAACTGCTCGGCCATCGTGCGGAACATGACATCGGTAAATCCGTCGTCGTCGGCACAGAATTCCAAAAGACGTAGCAGCAACAGGGCTTTTTCCGTGTTGCGGATGTCTGTTTGCAAATTGGAACAAATAGAGCGGACAGTATCCTGGGTGTTCAGGTCATCGGTCATCTCGTATGCCATGCGCATATCGCTGTAGAGATCCAGATAGAGGTCGATGTTCCTGATGCCAAATTGGCGACGTAAATAGCTTACGAGCATCTCTTTTGCCCGTTCCTCGTCCACTTGCTCTACTTTGCCAAATAGTGCAAACAAACTGATAAAGCTAGATAATATTACGTCAGTCATTTCTCTATTAATTTGCAAATTTACTTAAAATCTAAGACTAAAGTCTTATCGAGGTAGTTAAAAAAAATTAAATCCTGTTTAAACGGTCTTTTTCCTTAGTGTCAGGACGTTCTTTCCGTCTATTCGTTCGTAGTTGATGGAGTCCATAATCTGTCTGACTAGATGGATGCCAAGTCCACCAATTGGGCGTTCTTCGGCCGATAGGGTGGTGTCCACTTCTGCCTTTGTCGTAGGGTCAAAAGGTGTGCCCCAGTCAATGATGACGATCTTCAGACACTGATCGTTGGCTTTGGCCTCGATAAGGATGTCACCTTTCTTGCCAGTAGGGTAGGCGTAGTCCATTACGTTGACCACAGCCTCCTCGATGGCGAGGTTCAGACTCATGGTCAGCGACATGTCAAGACCGATGGCCTCACATACTTCATCGACGAATGCTGCCAATTGTGGTACTTCGTCGAGGTCGTTAGTCAGTTTCAGACTGCGGGACAGACGCATATCGTCGTCCTGCTCCTTGGAATACTGGATGGCGAGCATGGTCTGGTCGTCACTCTGTTCAGCATTTCCTACAAAGTCTTGTACAACTTTTGTCATATGTTCAATAAACTTCTCTGGTTTCCGTTCAGCCTCACAGGCGGTATCCAGGACGCGTTCTTCCTGAAACTGTTCGTGGCGCAGGTTTTCGGCTTCCGTCAGTCCGTCTGTATAGAGGAAAATAGTTGTTTGCGAGTCGATAACGGTCTCCTGTAGGGTGAATTTCCAATTGGTGATAATACCAACGGGAAGATTGGGGTCGCAGGGCAGGAAACCAACCCCCTGGTTGCCAATTAATATTGGTGCATCGTGTCCAGCATTCGAATAGCGCATACGGCCTGTAGGCAGGTCGAGGACGCCAATGAACAGGGTGACGAACATGTTCGATTCGTTGTCTTCTGAAATGGACTCGTTGATGGCAGTCATGATGCGTGCCGGCTGTGATTCGTGGGATGAGATGGTGCGGAACAGCGAGCGTGTGACTGCCATGAGCAATGACGCAGGAACGCCTTTTCCGCTGACGTCGCCAATGCAGAAGAATAGTTTCTCGTCGCGAAGGAAGAAGTCGAACAGGTCGCCGCCCACCTCTTTGGCAGGCATCAGCTGTCCGTAGATGTCTATATCGTCGCGGTCGGGATATGGTGGGAAGGTCTTCGGCAACATTGACATCTGGATGCTGCGGGCGGTCTGCAGTTCACCTTCTATACGTCCCTTGTCTTCGTTGATGGCCTTGGTCTCTTCAATCTGTTTCACCAGCGATAGCTGCATGGTTTCGAACGAGTCGCGCAGACGACGCATCTCGTCTTTGGTCTTGATCTTTGGCAGCTCAGCGGTGAAGTTACCCTTGGCTATCTCGTCTGCAGAGACCGTAAACTGCCTGATGGGTTTGGTCACCTTGCGCACGGTGAAATAGCAAGCCAAGACGATAATGCCGATACCGATGAAAGTGAGAACCCCCATGAATGCCATCAAACTGTTCAACAGCCACAGCATGTCTGTTATGGGGAGTGTCACTACCATCAGCCAGTCTGTGCGCTCAACACAAGCGGCAAACATCAATGTGTATTTTCCGTTTTGGTCCTCATAGAACCTGTAAAGCCTTGCGTCAGTACCTATTCCGAGAATATTCTGGACGATTTCTTCCTTGTGTTTCTCTTTGCCTTTGATGTTCTTGAAATAGTCTTTGAGTGAGGCTCTCATCACCAGACTCGAGTCGGGATGGGCAACAATCGTGCCTTGACGGGTAACAAGGAAGCTGGTAAAATGGCTTTTGGCTTCATTGTCAAACACATCCATGAAATTCACGTTGAAGGCGCTGTCCGACTTCTGTCTAAGCGTTTCAATCCAGTCCAGCGACAGGTCGGCAGTATATACGGCATAGGCCTCGTCCTTGTCGTTGATGAGCGGCAACGAGTAGGTAATCATCGGGAAACCTCCCCCTCCTTCGTCCACGTATGGCTCCGACCAACAGGCTTTCTTCAGTTCCACGGGTTTCTTAAACCACTCTTTCTCCGGATAGTTGTATGCCCGTGAGTTCAGCTGTGTGGTATGAATGCCCGTGGTGGTGCGGAAGGCATAGGGCGCATGGAGCTGTCCTTTCTTGGGTTCGTAGTCAGGATTAAAGGCAATGGCTGTTCCCATGATTTCATCGTTCAGTTTCAACATGTGCTGTACGCTGGAGAATAGCATATCGTCCTGATAGATGTTCTTTTTCGCTTCCGGCACATTGTTCCTGACCACAGCCTCCACATTGGAGAAGACGGTGTTCATCTTCTCGTTAGTCACCTCCATAGCGGTGCCAAACGTGATTCCCAAGAGTGCTGCACCTATTACGTATATGATGACGAAAATAAGCCCAAGAATAAGTATGAGGCTAATGATTGTAGCCACCGTAATGCGCCATGTCAGACGTGAGACAATGGAGCGTGAAGGGCGGAATATGTTCAGTAGACCCATCAGTTCTTAGTATAATATGCGTGCAAAGTTACGAATAAGTGAGCGAAAAACCAAATAAATTTGGATTTTTCTGAACGAAAGTAATTTCACCAGGGTGAAAGTTACGAATAATTCTTAACTAATGGCGTCTTTTTACCGTTTTTTTTGTACCTTTGCACGAAATTTTTTCATTTAGACGTTTATGAAGTTGCAAAAATACATCACAATTTTCGTTTTTTTTACCTCGCTGACCGTCGCTCGCGCACAGGAGCATACCCGTTTTCTAGACCTGCCGCTCGATCTTGCCCCAGATGAAATCGTGGAGACGCTGGAGGATAAGGGTCTACAACGGGAAAACCTATTTGAACTCTCTGGTCGTATTGCGGGCCTCAACGTGTGGCTTTATGTGAATGTCAGTAAGGACTCCACAAAGGTTAACCAGCTGTTGCTGACGACGCAGATGCAACAGGGCAAAACCCTGCGTGACGATTATGTTGCCCTGCGCAAATGGATGCAGAAACACTATGGTGCCCCTACGTGGGAATCTACTGTTCGTTCTCACTCCTTTGCACGCTGGTATGTGGGTTACGATCGCGATATCGTGATGATTGCCACCGCCTCTGCTGGTGTCGAGATATGGTTCTACGAAAACCATCAGCGCCGCAATATTGACTACTATGCCATTCTGAAATATTGCGAGCGTAATCCTGCACCAGATATGCCTGTGATGTATGCCCGCGACAATGTCACGTGGAAGAGTACGGGCGATACCTCGACGGTAAAAAAGAAAGTCGCCAAGCGTGACATCCGCAAGGTTTCCAAGAAAAAGGCAAAGACAACAAAACAGCGCCGTTCGAAGACCGTTAAGTCTAAGAAACAGCGCCGTAAGCGTTAGTATAAAGTTCCCCAGGCTGATTGTCTGGGGCTTTTTTTTACGACAGGAAGCCGAGCAAAGCACCCGCAGCGACAGCTGAACCGATGACGCCAGCAACGTTTGGTCCCATAGCGTGCATCAGCAGGAAGTTGTGGCGGTCGTACTCCAGTCCGAGGTTGTTCGAGATGCGTGCGGCCATAGGCACAGCACTCACACCAGCGTTACCAATCAGCGGATTCAGCTTCTTGTCCTTTGGCAGGAACACGTTCATCAGCTTGACGAAGCAGACGCCGCTCATGGTGGCGATGATGAAGGCTCCGGCACCGATGGCGAAGATGTAGATGGTGTTCATCGTCAGGAACTCAGAGGCCTGCGTCGAACAACCTACCGTCAGACCCAGCAGCATCACCACAATATCGTTCAGCGCAGCACCTGCGGTCTTGGCCAGACGGGTGGTCTTGCCGCTCTCTTTCAGCAGGTTGCCGAAGAACAGCATACCCAATAGAGGCAGACCAGATGGTACGATGAAAGTGGTCAGCAACAGTCCCACGATGGGGAATAGGATGCGCTCCGTTTGTGAAACCTCACGGGCGGGCTTCATCTTAATCAGGCGCTCCTTCTTCGTGGTCAGCAGACGCATCAATGGGGGCTGAATCAGCGGCACCAGTGCCATATACGAATAGGCACATACCGCGATGGCACCCATCAGGTTCGGCGACAGCTTCGACGACAGGAAAATAGCCGTAGGACCGTCGGCACCACCGATGATGGCGATACCTGCTGCCTGGTTGGGTTCGAAGCCCAAGGCCAGCGCGAACATATACGCACCAAAGATACCGAACTGTGCGGCAGCACCAATCAGCATCAGCTTTGGATTGGCCAGCAATGCCGAGAAGTCCGTCATGGCACCAATGCCCAGGAATATCAGCGGTGGATACCATCCTTGCCGTACGCCCTGATAGAAGATGTTCAGCACGGAGTTGTCTTCATACAGTCCGATCTCCAGTCCGGCATCGGCGCGGAAGGGGATATTTCCCAGTATGATACCCAGTCCGATGGGTACGAGCAGCAGAGGCTCGAAGTCCTTCTTGATGGCCAGCCAGATAAAGAAGGCGCCTACTGCTATCATGATGAGGTTACCTGCCGTCACGTTCGCAAAACCCGTGTACGTCAGAAACTCATTGAAGTTTTCTACGATAAAGTTTGTAAATCCCATAGTTAATTTTCAATTATCAATTCTCAATTTTCAATTAACCAATGGTCAGCATCACTGCACCTTCCATCACGGTATCGCCCTGATTGACGAGGATCGAGGTGACAGTACCAGCCTGTTCGGCCTCGATGTTGTTCTGCATCTTCATGGCCTCAAGCACGATGACCACCTGACCGACGGCGACGGTGTCACCCACCTTCACGTTGATGGCGTTGATGGTGCCGGGCAACGGAGCCTTCACGGGAGTACCAGCGCCTGCGGGAGCAGTGGGTTGCGGCTTGGCTGCCACGGGTGCTGCAGGCTGTGCTGTAGGAGCCTGAGGCTTCTCTGCTGGTTGTGCTGCCACGGGAGCTGCTGCACTGGCTCTGGTTGCTGCCAGTTCCGGATGCTTGGCGGCATTGATGGGTTTCTGCATCTCTATCTCAAATGGGATGCCGTTTACGTTTACTCTAGCTATCGTGCCTTCTACGTCGGTGATTTCTACCTCGTAGTCCACACCTTGTACTTTATATTTATATGTTTTCATTGCTTAATCTTTAAAAGTTGGAATTGTGGGTGCATTGTGCTGGGTGGGGATGAGCGGCTCGTGCAGATGCGTCATCTGGCTGTATTCGTCGTCCCAACCCGTATTCTTCGGCTTGATGGTGATTACGCCGCTCTCCATGTCGTGGATGTCGTCAGCATACTGGCGAAGTGCCAGTCCAATGACGGCCATATACACTTCCTTGTCGATACCCCTTGTGTCGAAACCTTCCTGCAGCATGACGCCCGTCTTGTGACCAATCTCGATGGTCTTCTCCACCGTCTTTGTGATGGGCTTGATGGGTTGCTTGTTGATGACTTTCTTGGCTGTCTCCTGATGACGCATAAACATGCCGAACAGCGTGAAGAATATCCACAGCAGAGCCAGGCAGAAGAACACGATACCCATTGCCATCAGTGCCATACCGAAGCCGTGAGGGTCCTCGCGCTTGAACTTGGCCACCTTCGACTCGCTCACCACCGTCTGGTTCTGGATACCCAGCGTCACACGGTCGGCCGACTTCACTTCCCAATCCTTCGCCGTACCGTTGTTCGCAATACGCGCGTACGACTGGTCAGCCTCCAGCACGGGTACCGTCACCGAGTCTATCAGCTGCGTCGCATTACCATTGTACAAGGCTATCCACGTCGATTCCGTCGTGTTCACCTTCACAGAGAGATGCAGCGCGCCTTTGTTCGGCTGGCTGCCCAGTTGCAGCACGATGAGCTGTCGCCCGCTGAGGTTCGTGCGCTCGTCGCCATTTGGTATCTGGCTCATACGCTTCACGCGCTCAGGCACGCTCATCTTCTTGTCGAGCACGGAGCGGTCCGTCGTCACATACATCCCGCGGATGTTGTACGTCGAAAACGAGATGTTGGCTATCTCCAGCCACGCATTCCTCGCTCCGTATTCGTCAATCAGGCTCGTCTCGTTCACGGTCATCACCTCGTTCAGCTTGATGCTGGCATCCATCTGGGCCATCATCGTCTGCGAGGTCACCGCCACGAGCGCGCCTAACAAGAGTTTTTTGATTTCCATTATATTATTAAATATGTATTATTATATATATAGCTTTCTCTCGGTTTAACGATTTCGGCTGCGAAGGTACAAAAAAAAAGTGGACTGACCAAACATCAGCCCACCTTTTTTCAACTCTTAACGATTAATTCTATTCCATGCCACTATCGGACTCTACGAAGACCATTGTTTCTAGGTATGGTGACAAAACGCGTCTTTATCAGTCTTATTATATAAATAAAAGACCGAACATTATGCGTAAGATTATTGTGACTGTGGCACCCGTCTGCCATGTGGGCAAGGAGATTCCTGCCGAGTGTAAGAATCCGTTGACTCCTGAGGAGATTGCGGAAGACACTATTAACTGTTTTAAGGCTGGAGCCTGCGAGGTGCATCTGCATACGCGCGACCTGCAAGGCAATCCGACGATCGAACTGGATGTATTCCGCCAGACCATCGGACTCATTCGCAAGGAGACGGATATGATTGTTCAGGGGTCTACGGGTGGACTCTCCACGCTGACGCTGGCAGAGCGTTGTGTGTCGTTGGACGTCCCAGAGGTGGAGGTTGCTTCGCTGAATATGGGCAGTGTGAATTTTGGCGAGACTGTATATATCAACACGATGCCTGACCTGCGCTATTGGGCAAAACGTCTGGACGAAACGAACACTATGCCTGAGATGGAGCTTTTCGATTTGAGCCATGTGGAGTGCGCCACACGTTTGGCTGACGAGGGCGTTATTCATCGTCCCCTGCATTATAACTTCTGCGTGGGTCCTGGCAATTCCAGCAATCTCTCTGCCACGGGTCGCAATCTCGCCATGCTATGCTCGCTGATGGAGCCAGGCAGTTCGTGGGGTGTCACCCACGACAGCATGAAGGACTTTTCTATCCTAGCTTGTGCTATTGGCATGGGTGCCTCCGCTGTCCGCGTAGGTTTCGAGGATAGCTTCTATTATGCCCCCGGCAAGCGTGCACACACCAATGCTGAATTGGTAGAGAAGCTGGTAGCCCTTATCCGCATGATGGGCTGCGAACCAGCTACGCCCGATGAGGCCCGCGCCATGCAGCATATTAAGAGGTAAGAGGTATGATGGAAGAGAGAAGATGGAAGATGGTTGTTCTTGACGACGACCCTACGGGTATTCAGACCGTTCATGGCTGTCTGCTGATTACGCAATGGGACGAGCAGAGCGTGCGCCTTGGTTTTGAGGACGCTGAGCCCTTTTTCTATATATTGACGAATACACGCGCTATGACACGTGAGGATGCCGAGCAGGTGACGCGCGAGGCTATGGAGATGGTCATCAAGGTGAATCAGGACTATGGTTACCGACTGATCATCGTAAGTCGTAGCGACAGCTGTCTGCGTGGACATTTCCCACTGGAAACAGACGTCATGCGCCAGTGTCTGGTGCAGCACGGTTATACCGTGGCCCCCAAAACGCCCTTCTGCCCTGCCTTTATCGAGGCAGGTCGCGTCACGATAGACGGCGTACACTATATGAAAGACGGTAACAGACTCATCCCTGTTAGCGAGACAGAGTTTGCACGCGACAACGTCTTTGCTTATCACACAAGTGTGCTCCGCGATTATATCAAGGAGAAAGGTGCCAATCCTGACGACTACGAGATTGTCAATGCTCAGGGCTACGACGAGTTGCGCGCATTTGCTGAACATCTGACATCAGACATTATCCCTCAGACATCATCTATCGTCATCCGCTCTTCCTCTTCCCTGCCTAAAGCCATCAGCGGCATTGCCGACATCCCCCTTCTCGATTGCAACATCCTAAAACATCAAGGTGTGGGTTGCTTCGTGGTGGGTAGTCATGTGAAAAAGACGACCCAACAATTAGAAAAACTCTTGCAAGCAGAGGGCACCTGTGCTATTGAGGTCGATGTGCAGCGCATTTTGGATGACACAAACGCCCTGATGCATGAGACGCTCGACACCATCCAACAGGTAGTAGACAACTATCTGACCCCCGTCATTTACACCTCACGACAGGAAATCCGCCTCGATGATGCCAACCAACGTCAACATTTGGGCCAACAGGTCAGCGACTTCCTCGTCGACATCGTCTATCGACTGCCCTTCACCCCCTCCTATCTCGTGGGCAAGGGAGGCATCACGTCACATGACATCCTGACCAAAGGCTTGGGCATCAAGTCGGCCCGTGTCTTAGGACAGGTCATCAATAGCGTGCCTTGTGTGATGACGGAGAAATTTCCTTATATCATATTCCCTGGCAATGTGGGCAACGAGCAGTCACTACGGGAGGTATACAAGAAACTGAAAATGTAGGATGAAGATAAACATGAAGCAGTGGGTGGCTGACATTATCCACCAGAAAGAAGTGACAGCAATGCCAGTGATGACGCATCCTGGTATCGAACTAAATGGCAATACGGTGCGCGAAGCTGTTAGCAACGGAAAAGTGCATGCAGAGGCAGTCATCAAACTGACACAAGCTTATCAGAGCGTAGCTGCTTGTACCATCATGGACCTCACCACAGAGGCAGAGGCCTTTGGTTCAGAAATAGCTTTCTCGGACGAGGCTGTGCCTGCCGTTTCGAACCGCCTACTGCCCGATGTCAAAAGTATAGAACATTTACAGGTTCCTTCATTGTCGTCAGGTCGCATTCCCCAGTATCTCAAAGCCAACCTTCTGGCGGCCCGAGCCATCCAAGATCGTCCTGTATTTGCAGGATGTATTGGTCCGTTCTCATTGGTAGGTCGCCTATATGATATGTCGGAAATTATGGTGCTGATATATGAGCATCCTGATGCCGCCCACACATTGTTGGCGAAGTGTACACAATTCATTGAGAAATACTGTGAGGCTCTGAAGCAGACTGGCGTGAATGGTGTCTTGATGGCTGAACCTGCCGCAGGACTGATGTCTAATGAGGATTGCAAGACTTTCTCTTCTGCGTATGTGAAATATATCGTTAATAAGGTGCAGGACGACAACTTCATCGTTATACTGCATAACTGCGGCAATCAGGGACATTGTACAGAGGCAATGGTCGAGACAGGTGCTGCTGCCTATCACTTTGGCAATAAGTGCCAGATGGAGGAAGTTATCAAGGAAGTTCCGCCAACAGCACTCGCTATGGGTAACCTCGACCCTGTATCACTCTTTAAGGATGGTACTCCAGAACAGATGCGTAAAGCAACACTCGACCTACTTGAAAAGATGCGACAGTATCCTAATTTCGTTCTTTCCAGTGGTTGCGACACGCCACCTCACACACCGATTGAAAATGTAAACGAGTTCTTTAAAGCACTTGACGATTGGAATAAACTATGACACAGAAGACGCTGACATACGACGATTTAGACATTACTCTAGAAGATATCTACGAGGCGATGGGATATCATGGAGCACAGCCTGACGATGCAACACTCCACGAGACACAGGTCATACTTGACGATGTACGACATTGGTTGCGTCCGCAGTTCTGTTTTCTTGTCGTACAACAGTTGCCCTCGTTCGAAATTGGCAATATAATAGAACGTCAGTTACGTGGTTCTGAGGCATACACCTTATTTATATGTACCAGTGGCGCGGAATATGAGGCCTATCAGCAACGACTCAAAGCTGAAGATGATATGGTACGTGTGTTTATCGCTGACGCCCTAGGCTCTGTAATCGCAGAAAAAACAGCCGACCAAATGGAACTGGCTGTTCAGGAGAACATCAACAAACTGGGTTGGCATCATACCAATCGTTTCTCGCCAGGTTATTGTGGATGGCATGTTTCCCAACAGCAACTTCTTTTCCCGCTGTTTGAAGGAAACACCTGTGGCGTCACGTTGACAGATTCTTCGCTGATGGTTCCTATCAAGAGCGTGAGTGGCATCATGGGTATAGGAAAAGAAGTCCGCAAGTTAGAGTATACCTGTGGACTCTGTGATTTCGAAAAATGCTATAAGCGGAAACTAAAGCTTACCAAGTAGTTGTTTGGCAACGGTAACAGCAGAATTGGCATTGTCGCTATAGCCGTCGGCACCGATTTCGTCGGCAAAGCCCTGCGTGACAGGCGCTCCACCCACCATCACCTTTACCTGGTCACGGATGCCGGCAGCTTCGAGGGCATCAATCACCTCTTTCATATAACCCATCGTCGTCGTTAGCAGGGCACTCATGCAGAGGATGTCAGGCTGGTTCTCTTTTACGGCCTGAATGAAGGTGTCGGCAGAGACGTCAATACCGATATTCACCACCTCGAAACCACAGCCTTCGAGCATCGAAGCAACGAGGTTTTTACCGATGTCATGCAGGTCACCCTTCACGGTACCAATCACCACTTTTCCTATTGCCGTGCTGGCACTGCCTGAAAGCATGGGCTTCAGCAGTTCGAGAGCTGCCTTCATCGCACGACCAGCCATCAACAACTGGGGCACAAAGGCCTTGCCGTCTTGGAATCGCTGACCGACTTCTCCCATTGCTCGAATCATTTGACCGTTAATGAGGTCGGCAGGAGCAATGCCTTGTGCTATAGCCTCCTTCGTTGCCGCAGCAGCCTCTTCACTCTTACCGTTGAGGATGGCTTGGAAGAGTTGCTCCTCAGGGGTAATTGAGATGGCCTTGGTAGGTTCTGAAGGTTTGTTAGGTTCTGCAGGATTTATCGTTTTTGAAGGAACAGCCATAGCCTTACCTGCTTGCTCGCTAAGCGGTGACAGGAAGACTCCTGGGATGGGTTCAATGGCTTTTGCCATCATGCGGATATGGGCATCGGTGGTTCCGCAACAGCCTCCAAGGATGTTTACGCAATGGTTCTCAAGCAACGGCCAAAGGTCAGCCACCAGACTCTCAGGTGTCTTATGATACTTTCCGTTACCATCTGGCATACCGGCATTAGGATAGAGGCTCACCTTCAGCCCAAACGATGCCAGCTGACACACCAGCGGTGTCATCAGCGGAACATCAGACACGCAATTGATGCCAACGGAATAAAGCTTGGTGTTTAGGGATAAGAGGTGAGAGATAAAATCGACGATGCTTTGTCCCAACATATTGTGACCGTCTGCCGTCGACACGTTGAAGCTCAGCATAATAGGCAATGCGGGAGCCACTTCCTGAGCAGCCTCGATGGCCATCTCGGCATTGCGGACATCGAAGATGGTCTCGATGAGCAAAGCGTCCACACCACCATCTGCCAAAGCCTGAATCTGTTCTTTGTAGGCCTCGCGAAGCACCTGCTCATCAAGCGGTTCTCCACTCGTCGCTACAGATGTCGTGCGACTGGTTGGACCAATGCTGCCTGCCACGAAGCGAGGCTTTTCCGACGAACTGAATTCATCGGCACATTGACGGGCCAGCTGGGCTGCGGCGAGGTTGATGTCGCGGACACGATCTTGCAGGCCATAGTCTCCCAACGAGATGCGCTGGGCATTAAAGGTGTTGGTTTCGATGATATCAGAACCAGCCTCCAGATATTTGCGATGAATTTCGCGGATGATGTCTGGTTTGGTCACCACCAGCATATCGTTACAGCTTTCATTGAGATGATACTGCTGAATCATGGTACCCATCGCACCATCGAGCAACAGGATGCGGTCGGAGGGGAATGCTTTAGAATCTCTAGAATTTCTAGATGATCTAGAATCTCTAGATGTTCTAGATTCCACACGTTTGATGATTTCTTCCACCTCACGGTCGGCATCATCTTTCATATCAGCAGGATGCAAGATGCGGGCGGTTTGGAAATCATCCACGATCTTCATTGCCTGCTCCACCTCGCGCTCATTATGGAAGTCCATCTCGATATGAACGCCGTCGCCACCGATATTGTCAAGCAGAGGACGCAGCTCGTCGAGTGTCACCCAACAAGCCATAATGCTCTTGCCGCCAGTCAGAATCTTCTTATACAGGTCATACCACTTAGGTGAACCGCCTTGGGGTTCTCCCACACCTGGTGTCCACTGGATGGCATTCAGTTCCTTGATTTCAAGCAACGCATCCAGGTGATGCATCGCACCAACGCCGTCGAGATGATAGAGTGTATAGTCAATCTTCTGGCATTGTTCACGGATAAACGGCTGGACGAAACGGCGATAGTCATCCACGCTGATCATCGTCGAAATGTCACTCTGCAACTTCGACATCTTGCCCGGAGCCCACGACGAGAAATAGCAAAACGCCATCTCATCGCCCTCACGGATGATATCATACAGTTCATCGAACACTTGGAAATAGATATCGTTGATCTGTTGCATCTGATGCTCCAGTACCTCTGGCTGCATCACCGTATCAAGCAACACCTTATCCGTTCCCTTGATGGCTGCGAGCACGTCAAGACCCTCCATTAAGTCGGGCATACCCACATAATAATGTCCCTGTGCCTTCGCTTTACAGGCCTTCAGCAGTTCCTTATGCAGCAGGTAGTTCGGATGCTGCGGATTGAACACGATATCATCGCTGTAGTTGGGATTAGGATGAATCCAGATGGTATCCTCACCCCCCTCGAACACGCCACCGAGGATGGCTGCCAGCGAACCAGGTCCCAGTTGGGTATTCGCCACAGGCAACATATCGGCCATCAGCGACGAATGTGCCACATACCAATCCAGGTATTCTGCCCTCCACTGCGGGTCAAACCACCGTTGGTTCAAGTCACGATAGGGTTTTGGGGCAGGAATGTCGGCATGGGGCTTTACTCCTTCCTGAAAATGCTCCCACATATTCAGAATGATACCCTTATGGTTCCACCAGTCAATATAGTGTTTCTTTGTTTCTTCAAGATTCTTTTTCCAAGTATTCATATAGCAGACTTACGATTTAATAATAGGTTTCTCGGGGTTGATAAAGGCAAAGAGTACGGCACTCACAATGAGCATCACGGCTATCATGTAGAGCGGCAGATTATAGTTGCCTGACTGTTGTACCAGCTCGCCAAACAATATGCCACAGCAGAATCCACCGATGTTACCTGCCGTATTCATAGCGCCACTGATCGTTCCCGCATGACGTTTGCCCAAGTCGATGCATAACGCCCAAGCAGAGGGCAGCATCAAGTCGAAGATGCCAAAGCATAGCGACAGGAATACGAATACCGCCATCTTGCCTGGAATGAAAGCTGCTAGGAACATGCATACCGCTGATACTGCTAACGATGTAGAGCCCAAGGCTTTACGTCCCACCTTGATGCCATAACGGTTCGTCAACTTGTCCGTTAGGTGTCCACCGGCTATGTTACCTATCATACTCATGATGAAAGGCACAGCTACCGCATACGTCAACTCCGTCTTGTCAAACCCGCGCCCCAACTCCATAAACGTGGGGAACCACGAGAAGAAGAACCACGAGCCAAAAGCATAGAAGAAATACATGCCACAGATGAGCCAGAATTGCTTGTTAGCTACCAGTGCGCTCCATCGGATGGCGTTCTCTCTAGGTTCTCTAGATTCTCTAGACTCTCTAGATTCTCTAGGATCCCGATAATACCAATACCACACCACGGCCCAAATCACGCCCAGTGCTCCCAGCAGATAAAAGGCAGCGCGCCATCCTACCCACATCATCACGGGTATTACCACGAAGGGTGTCAGCGCGCCTCCCATTCGTGAGGCTGCCCACACATAACCTTGTGCCTTGCCCACCTCGCCTTTCTCAAACCATCGACTGATAACACCCGTCGAACAAGGCGAAGAACCTGCCTCACCGATACCGAACATAAAGCGTATGACCAGCAACGACGCCAGTCCTCCTGCCAAGCCCGTGAAAGCCGTGAATGCCGACCACCACAGCACGATGGCAGCCAGTATCTTCCTGTGTCCGAACCTGTCGCCCAGCGCACCCATCGGAATCTGCATCAGTCCATAGCTCAGGATAAATGCACTCTGCACCCATCCCCATTCCGACGGACTTAGGTTCAGGTCGTGCATGATGCTCGACCCTGCCACGCTGATATTGATTCTGTCCAGGAATGTCACCATGCCCAGAATGACGAGCATGGCGAGAATCACATTCTTTTTATTCATAGTCCCAGGAACTTGCGCAGTCCTTTAACGCCCAATATGGGGCTCGACAATACTGGCTTTCCTGTCAGTTCGCTCAGTCGCTGTTCCATGCGAGCCATCGAACCCTGAGCCAATACAAAGGCATCCACCTTGTCGGCTATCCTTCCTGCTGCCTCGGCTATCAGACGGTCGTGCGTCTCACCATCGCCACTCTGTCCTGCAGCAAATGCCCCATCAGCCAGTCCTTCCACCAGTGTCACCGTTCTGCCCGCCTTCTTTGCCTCGTTTTGCAACAGACGGCAGGTGGGGTCCAGTGTCGTTGGCAATGTCGATATCACACCGATGCGGTCGTAGTTCGCCACCGCCTGTGCAGCCATGGGCTGGTCGATGCGGAACACAGGGATACGGGCATACGTATTACCATAGTCAGCCACGTCGCCCACACTCGAACACGTGTTGAACACCACGTCAGCGCCAGCATCCGCAGCAGCATTGTAATAAGCCAGCAGTCGGCGCCTTACGGCAGGTGTCACCTCGTTGTTGGCAATCACCTCTTTGATTAATGATGAGTCTGCGATGTGGTTGACGTTCACCTCAGGCAGCAGTTCTGCAAAAGTCTTGGTCAGGGGCTCCACCAGAGCCATGGCCGTGTGTACACAAATTACGTTAATCATTTTTCTGAATTTGTTTTAGTCGTTTGTTATGTTCAATTTCTTTTATTGCTTGATGTGGACATCCTGTTGCGGGAACGGAATCTCGATGCCGTTCTGGTTGAGGGTGTCGTAGATGCAGCGGAGCACTTCGCTGATGACGTACGACTTCTTGGGTGCCTCGGCCCAGACGAACATCTTGATGTTGATGCCTGAATCGCTGAGCTCGCTCACGACGGAACGGGCTTTCTTCGAACGGTCCATCCAGTGGTGGTTCAGCTTTGAGACAGCCTCGTCAGCCAATTGCATGACCTGTTGCAGGTTGGAACCATATGCCACGCTGTAAGGCACTGCGGCAAGAACGTAGCTGTGGTTGCGCGTCAGGTTCTTGTAATTGTTGGAGAACAACTGTGAATTCTGGAAGGTGATGGTTTCACCATAGAGTGACTCGATGACGGTGGACGTGTAGCTGATATTGGTGACACGTCCGATGGTGTTGTTCACCTCTATCCAGTCGCCCACCTTGATGCGTCCAGTCATGAGCGAGGCACCGTAGAAGATGTTCTCGATGATGTTTTTCGATGCGAAACCGATACCTGTACTGAGTCCGCCTGTGATGGCCAGCAGCCACGAGAGGCTGATGTGGAAGATGGAGAGCGACATAAGCAGCCAGATGCCCCAGATGAAGATCTGGATGACGTTCTTCGACATGGCCGTACGGCTGTCAGCAGAGTCTGGATCGCGGTTGACGTAATGCAGATGCAGGAGTCGCAGGAGCGTCTTGCTGAGCCATGAGAAGAAGAACCAGAGGCAGATGACCATCGTGAGCTTGAAGATGCTGATGGTGAAATTCTCCTGCTGGGTGGTTGCCGAGAGATCAGCCGAGTTGGACAGGTCGATGAACTTGTATTTGAAAATGTCCCAGCAGAGGTCGCTGAGGTTGAAGACGTCAGCCGCCCACCAGACGCTGAGCATGACGCTGCAGACTCCCATCGTAGGCAGTACTACCTGGTACATCAAGTCGTAGGCCCACGTCTTGGTGACAGTTGCCTCGGCCAGTCGGCGACGCACGCCGTAGAGTTTGAGATACTGCGACAGGCAGGTGATGGTGAGGATGCACGTGAGCTGCATGATCCACCAGATAAGCACCTGTACGGCCAACAGCGTGTAGCCCGTCCACGAGCAGATGACGGAGGCAATGAACACCACGAGCGAGATGTAGGTGAAGAACATGTCGGAGCGTGGGACATTACGGTTGTGGCGCCGGATGACGCTCCATTGCCATAGGGCGCAGACAAGCAGGATGGGAGGGAAAAGGATGTTTACTAATTCGTTGGGAATAAGGATAATGCGGAAAGCGATGACGAGGAATCCTACCGTTATCAATGGGGTGTAGATGCGGAAGGCGCTCTTGATTTGGTCGCCCTTGACGCGCAGTAGCAGCGAGAACAGGATGACGCCTAAAAGCCAGGCGTAGGTCACCAGCAGATTGGCGGCCATGATGAAGAAATTCTGTTCGACGGTAGCCAGCGTGACGCCGAGGATGATGGCAAAGGTGACCGTCGTCGTAGCCATCGTGATGCAGGCGCGTTTCTTCATAAACTCCTCAGTGCGCAACTTCTTGGGCACTACATAGCGGATGACCACGAAATTGAGCAACGTGGCCAGGACGGCATAGAGGATGACGCCCATGAGCAGTCCGAAGATGAAGCGCGAGTCCCACTGGGAATTGTCGGTAGGTCGGTATTTCTTTTCGACGGTACGCGACATGAAGCGCCAGTTGCGATTGAAGTTCTGGAGAATGCTGAAATAGGAGTCGCCACCATTGCGGAAAATGCCCGTCTGGATGTCGTTATAGCGTTTCTGGGCATAGTCGTTCATTCGCGACAGGCGTTTCTCCGTGTGGTCGTACATCTCGATGAAGTCGTTCATCTTGTCACGGTTCTTCTCGAGTTTCTCACGTATTTCGTATGCCAATGCCAGACAGGCGGTACGGTCCTTCTGTGCCTGAGGACTGAGCACGCGCTGGGGCATCGAGTTGAGGGTGCCGATGAGTGAGTCGTAGCGGGCTATTTCGTCCTCCGTCTTCCTCATAAACTGCTTGAAGGGTATGCGCTGGCGCTGGAATTCCTGATACTGCTCGGTGGCTTCGTGGCAGGCGTAGGTCAGGTCGAACACGTACTCCTGTTTCTGGGAGTAGAGCATCAGCGAGTTCTGGTCTGAACGCTTCATGGTGGCAATGAGCCTGTTGCGCATCTGTTCGCTGCGCTTGCTGTCCAGTTCGGAACGTTCCGATAGTTCGTTGTGTTGGGTGTTCAGTTCGGCACGCAGTATCTGTAACGTCTGTGCCAGATCTTTCTCTTTCAGCACGGCATGGACGCTCAGCGTGACCAGCAAAATGACTATAATGGTAAAAAATCGCTTCATTGTTGTTATTTTTGTGCGCAAAGATACAAAATAATTGAGAAATGTGAGTTGAAAATTAAAAATTATCGTTATCTTTGCAGAAAAATTAACGAAATATGATACTAATAGCTGATAGCGGAGGCACCAAGACCGACTGGTTGCTGCTCCTTTCTTCCGGACTTCGTAAAGGTGATGTCATCGCCACGTTCCACACGCAGGGCATTACGCCCATCCATCAGACTCCAGACGTCATCCGTCACATCTTGGGACAGGAACTGATGTCGCAGTTGTCAACATTTCCACGGGCTCAGCTCATTGACTCGGGGGTATTGGAAAAGCCTCTGATGTCCGACTTGGAGGTGTTTTTCTACGGTAGTGGCTGTACGCCCGCCCATGTGCCTATGATGAAACAGATGTTGGGCGAAGTGTTCGACCCTCAGAAGGTGGAGGTGCACAGCGACCTGATGGCTGCTGCACGTGCATTGTGCCAGCACGAGGAAGGTATTGCCTGCATTCTGGGTACAGGTGCCAACAGTTGCCTGTATGATGGTAACGACATCGTGCAGAATACGCCTGCGCTGGGGTATATTCTTGGTGATGAGGGCGGTGGAGCCGTCTTGGGACGCATGTTTATGAATGCCATCTTCAAGAATCCTGCATTTGCGTCCATCCGCGACGAGTTTCTGGAGGAAACGAAGCTGACGCAGGCGGATATCATCCAGAAAGTGTATCGCGAACCGCTGGCAAACCGTTTCCTCGCCACGACGTCGCTGTTCATTGTCGAACGGCAGAACAACCGTCTGTTGCGTGACTTGGTGATTGAGAATTTCCGTGAGTTCTTCCGCAAGAATATCGTGCCTTACAAGCGTCCTGACCTGCCTGTACATTTCGTAGGCTCTATGGCGCATCACTATCCTGCTGCTTTGCAGGAGGCTGCAGAGGCAGAGGGATTCCACGTGATGTCCATCGTCCAGAGTCCGATAGACGGACTGATGGCCTATCACTCAGGAAAACGGCTTGATTGAGAACGTTCAACGTTCAATGTTCAACGTTCAACGTTCAATGTTCAACGTTCAATGTTCAACGTTCAATGTATTTTTTCAATCCTTGACGCAGGAAATCGACGTAGGCTGCTACGTCCTCATCATACGAGCGGCTGCCCATCAATGGGTGGCCCTCATTGTTTAATAGGACATAGAACGGCTGGGCATTGGCGCCGAATTTGGTACGCTGCAGGTAGCTCCATTTGTCGCCCACGGTGCGCAGGGTGCGTTGCTGCCCGTTTTCTGTCACCTCGATGGGTTCTGTAAGAGGCGTCTTGTCGTCGACATAAAGCGAAATGAGAACATATTTCTTGTTCAGTAGGTCAGCCACCTGAGGGTCGCTCCACACGGCAGCTTCCATCTTCCGACAATTGACACAACCAAAACCCGTGAAATCGATAATGACGGGTTTGCCTTCGGCCTTTGCGGCGATCATACCTTGTTCGTAGTCGGTAAAGCGTGCCTCGACACTGCCCTGATAGAGGTTGAAGTCCTGTGTGTTCATGGGTGGCGTAAAGGCGCTGATGGCCTTACACGGAGCACCCCACAGACCAGGAATCATATAGACGGTAAAAGCCAGCGAGGCCATTGCCAGAAAGAATTGCGGCACGTTCGTGCGACGGTCTTCGTCGTCGTGTGGGAACTTGATCCAACCCAGCAGATAGGCGCCCAGCAGTCCGAAGATGACAATCCACAGGGCGAGGAACACTTCGCGGTCGAGGATGTGCCAGCCGTAAGCGAGGTCTGCTACGCTGAGGAACTTCAGGGCAAAGGCGAGTTCGATGAATCCCAGCACGACCTTGATGGTGTTCATCCATCCGCCCGACTTGGGAGCCTGCTTGAGCAACGACGGGAACAGGGCAAAGAGCGTAAACGGAATGGCCAGTGCAATGGCGAAGCCCAGCATGCCGATGGTAGGTCCGAGGATGGAGCCCTGCGTGGACACGGCCACGAGGAGGAATCCGATGATGGGACCTGTACACGAGAACGATACCAACGCCAGCGTGAAGGCCATGAGGAAGATGGAGAGCAGTCCTGTGGTGCTTTCCGATTTGGCGTCGACCTTCGACGACCACGACGAGGGCAGCGTCAGTTCGAAGGCGCCGAAGAAGGATGCAGCAAATACCACCAGCAGCAGACAGAACAGGATGTTGAATACGGCATTGGTGGCGAGGGCGTTGAGGGCGCTGGCACCAAAGAGCAGCGTGACCACCAAGCCCAGCAGGACGTAGATGACGACGATGCTCAGACCATAGACGGTGGCCTCGCGGATAGCCTTCGAGCGTTCCTTGTTACGTTTCAGGAAGAACGAGACGGTCATGGGGATGATGGGCCATACGCAGGGGGTAAACAAGGCGAGAAAACCGCCCAGCAGTCCTTCGAGGAATATCATCCACAGGGCAATATTGGTGGTGTCGGACGCTTCGCCGTTCAATGCCTGCAGTTCGCCAATGACGGGTTGCCAGAGGGAGTCGGAAGATGTAAGAGGGATGATGGCTGAAGGCTGAGGGATGGAGTCTGACGAAACAGCCGCTGTGTCTGGCGCCACTGGTGCGGCGTCTTCCGTCTTCGTTTCTTCAGCTTTCGCTTCCGGCTTCTTGTCTATCGTTCCGCTTGCGGCAAGTTCGATGGTCGAGGGCGGCATACACATCTGGTCGTTACACGCGCCATATTCCACGTAGCACTTGATGTCGTACTTGGGCTGGGTGAACTGAATCTTCTGCACGAAGGTCACGGAACTCTCGAAATAGCGCACCTCCATGTCGAACAGCTTGTCGAACACCTTCTGCTCCTTGCCGCGTGCCTTCAGACCTCCCACGGCTTTCGCGCCCTCCATCTTGTCGGCATGGAACGTGGCCGAAATGGGACCGCCGTCGCCCAAGCCTGTGGAATAGACGTGCCACCCTGGGTCGATGGTGGCTGAAAACAGCAGTTCGCCCTCGCTGTCGCTGATTTTCTTCAGTTCCGAACGAACGTGAACGGGATCCTGCATCTGGGCTGCTACGGTCATTACCGCCAAGAGCAGTATGAATGTCGTGAATACTTTTTTCATCTTCGTTATCAATTTTTCCGTGCAAAGGTACGAAATATTGCAGAAAATTTCGTACTTTTGCAGCATAAAATATACTAAAACGACAATGAAACACTTCCTTTTACTCTTCGTTGCAGCTGTGCTCACCGTGGGATGTGCACAGAAAACCGCCGACAAAAACGACTTTGTACGCGTGGAAAACGGCCATTTCGTGCGCGCGGGCAAACCTTATTATTATGTAGGTACCAATTTCTGGTATGGTGCCATCCTCGGTTCTGAGGGGCAGGGCGGCAATCGCGAACGTCTGGCGCAGGAACTCGACGCGATGAAGCGCATGGGCATCGACAACCTGCGCATCCTCGTGGGCAGCGATGGTGAGCGTGGCGTCAAGACGAAGGTGGAACCGACGTTGCAGGAGGCCCCTGGCGTTTATAACGACACCATTCTGGCTGGTCTCGACTGGTTGCTGCAGGAGATGGGCAAGCGCGATATGGTCGCTGTGCTCTACCTGAACAACTCGTGGGAATGGAGTGGGGGATACGGCTTCTATCTCGAACATGCTGGTGCTGGCAAACAGCCGCGCCCTGATGATGCAGGCTATCCCGCCTTCATGCAGGCCATGTCGAAATATGCCACCAACGAGAAGGCACATCAGCTGTTCTACGACTATGTGCGGTTCATCATCGGTCGTACCAACCGCTATACGGGACTGGCCTACAAGGACGATCCTGCCATCATGTCGTGGCAGATTGGCAACGAGCCGCGAGCATTCTCGACGGAGGCGCTGCCGGCCTTTGAGAAATGGATTAGCGAGGCTGCGGCACTCATTCGCGAACTCGACCCCAACCACCTCATCTCCATCGGTAGCGAGGGTTCGTGGGGTTGCGAAAACGACTACGGTTGCTGGGAACGCATCTGCAGCGACCAGAATGTCGATTATTGCAATGTCCACCTGTGGCCCTACAACTGGGGCTGGGCAAAGCCTGACTCACTCATCGAGCATCTGCCGCGTGCCTGCGAGAATACGAAGGAGTATATTGACAAACACCTCGCCATTTGCGACCGTATCGGCAAACCCCTCGTGATGGAGGAGTTCGGCTATCCGCGCGACGGCTTCTCGTTTGCGCAGGGCAGTCCCACCACTGGTCGCGATGGATACTACCGTTATGTCTTTTCTCTTGTGGCGGATAATGCCGAGCAAGGCGGAAAATTTGCCGGATGCAATTTCTGGGGCTGGGGCGGTTTTGCCAAACCCACTCACGAACAATGGCAGGTGGGCGACGACTACACGGGCGATCCTGCCCAGGAGGCGCAGGGTCTCAATTCCGTCTTTGCCAACGACAGCAGCACGCTCGCCGTTGTCCGCGAACAGGTCGATAGGATGAACAACGTAAAATAATTAGTCACGTGAAATAACTGGTCACGTGACATAAATAATGGGGGCGGTTCACACCGTCCCCATTTTCTTTTTCTTGCTTTCTCTAAATTAGTGCTTAATCATGTGTAAGCTTTTCTTTGCCAGCGGGAAGCTTTTCTTTGCCAGCGAAACCACAACGTAATTCAAAATAATCATATCCTAAAAACCAATTAAAATGTTAACCTAAAAACGAATCTTTTTGTCTAGTACCTCTTGTAAGACGGTGCAAAGTTACGTAAAATGTGTACGGACACAAAATGTTTTACGTAAAATTTACGTGAACGGCCTTTCTTCTTGACGTAGGTCAAAATTAAAAAAACATCCCCCCTTTTCTTGGTATTCTATAAAAAATGAGTAACTTTGCAGTTCAGAAACGAAAACAAGGATATGGAATATATGTCACAAGAGGGCTACGACAAGCTCGTGGCCGAACTGAAACAGTTGGAAAACGTGGAACTGCCGCGTGTGCGCGAGGCCATAGCCGAGGCGCGTGCACAAGGTGACCTGAGCGAGAATTTCGAATATCATGCTGCCAAGCGCGAACAAGGCCGGCTCCTGAGCGAGATACGCTTCCGCCAGCGTGTGCTGGAGCATGCCCGTGTGCTGGATACCCCTCGTCAGGACACCGATACCATTGGCCTCCTCGCCAAGGTTGCCATGACCAATCTAGGAAACAATGCCCAGATGTCTTATACCATCGTAAACCCCCACGAAGCTAATCTCCGTGAGGGTAAGATTTCTATCAAGTCGCCAATTGGCCAGGCCTTGCTCCACAAGCGTGTCGGCGACGTCGTCGAAGTCCAGGTTCCTGCCGGCATCCTGAAACTCCGCATCGAAAGCATCAGTTATTCGTAATACTCAATCTTACGAACCTGTTCCATGTCCTGCCCCATCATGCTGACACGACGGCTGATCCAGTTGCCACGGTCGTCATACTTGTAGTCGGTGTATGGCGTGCTCATCTCCTGACCGCCCATGTCCATAGCCTGTGTGGCGGGAGCTCCCTTCTCGTTATACGTAAACTTCATGGACATTGCGCGACCGCCCATGTCGATGGTCTGTGCGGCAACCTTGCCATTCTCCCACTTGTACTTCACAGTGATTTCCTGACCCATCATCGACATCTTTACTGACTGGAGGAAGCCTTCAGCATCGTAAACGGCATCAGTCATGCCTTCGCGCTGCATCTTGCCTTCCTTTGTGAATGTCACTGTCTGATCCTGACCCATCATGTTCTGGCTGATGGACTTTACGGGACCTGTAGCCTCGTTAGCTTCTACGTCGTGGAACTTGGTCTGTGCCTGCATTGTCATTGCGATGGCCAACATGGCCAGCATTGTCATTACCTTTTTCATTGTTTTTTTGTTTTTGATTATGATGTGAATAAATAGTTGTAACGGTCCTTTGACGTATTACGTTGAAAAAGGTTTAATCCTGTTTGTTATTTTTTTTCTTGAGATAGGATTTTACGACGAAATAGACGACAGCGGCAATGACGAGGGCGAGGATGATGAGCTTGATGTATTCGGCATACTCGCTGATTTTGTCGTTGAGCTGGTCCTCGGGGACGATGGTGTGGAGATACCAGCCCAGTCCGGCAAGGATGGCGTGCCAGCAACCAGCACCGATGGTGGTGTAGAGCAGGAATTTGCCGTAGTGCATGCGAGCCAGTCCGGCAGGAATGCTGATGAGGTGGCGGATGCCAGGAATGAGACGGCCTGTGAGTGTGGCGACGATGCCGTGTTCGTCGAAGTAACGCTCCGACTTCTCGACCTTCTCCTGATTCAGCAGGCACATCTTGCCCCACTTGCTGTTGGCGAACTTATAGATGACGGGACGGCCGACGTAGAGTGCCACGAAATAGTTAATGGATGCACCGAGGTCGGCACCGATGGTGGCAAAGAGGATGACGAGCCACACGTCGAGTTGTCCGCTGGCGGCATGATAAGCTGCAGGGGTGACGACGAATTCGGAGGGCACGGGCACAACGGTGCTCTCGAGGAGCATCAAGAACAGGATGGTGCCGTAGTTGAGATTGCTAAGCAATGATGTTATGAAGTTCATTTTTTTCGTTATTTCGTTATTTCGTTATTACGTTATTTCGTTGTTTCGTTTTACGAAATGTTTTGGAGACGCTGCTCCATATAGGGGATGTAGTCGCTGACGGGGGTGCCTTCGGGAAAGAGGCAGGCGAGGACGCCCTGGGCCTCGTGAGGGTCGTTGGCAACAGCCAGACGCAGGTATTTCATGAATTCGTCGATGCGCCCCAGGTCGTAGCAGCACAGTGCCATATAGGCATTGCCGCTATGGTAGTCGGGATAATATTCGTGAACCATCTCGAAGAAGCGGAGCAGCATCTCGTAGCAGGCCTGGATGTAGCGGTTGTCGTAGAGGGATACGATGATGCGCAGCAGGACGCTAGGAGCATGGTCGGACTTCATGATGGCCATCTTAAAGGCTTCCTCGGCTTTGTGGACCTGCTGGTTCTGGAGGAGGATATGACCACGCACCACGAGCATGTCGACGTGGTCGCAACTCAACGTCTCTGTCTTGTCGAGCATCTGCATAGCCTGAGCGACCTGATGAAGTGCACCATAGCAGAAGGCCAGTTCCTGATAGATCTGTACGAGGAACGGCGAGTCGTCAGGGGCAAGGGCCAGTGCCGTGCGCAGGGTGGTGAGCGCCTCGTCGTTACGTCCGAGATTGACCAAACAGACACCCTGATGCAAGAAGCCAAATTCGTCGTCGGGCTCCAACTCGCAGTATTTCCGGAAATATTTCAGCGCTTCCTCGTAATTGCCCAAGCGGAGCAGTCCGCTCGCTTTCTGACTAACGGCATCGGGGTCTTCGGGGTCGATGGCAATGGCAAATTCCGAACTGGTGATGGCATTGGAGTAATCCTCGTTCATCAGCTGTGCGGAGGCCAGCGCATTCCAGTATTGCTTGGAGTAGGGGTGATGGTCGATGAGTTCGTTGAAGATGCGCTCGGAGTCTTTGTACTTACCCAGTCCGAAGAGCGTGCGAGCCATGAGTTCCTTGAAGTCGTCGCTTTCGTCACCTCGCGAACGCATCATCCATTCGTAGGATTTCTCGCTCTCACCGTAGTCGATATAGAGATTGGCACAGTCGCGCACGTAGTCCTCGTATTCGTCGGGTTCGACATTCTTGCCATATTCGCGCAGGTATTCGTCGGCTTTCTCGATGTCGCCCTCGGCAATCATGATTTCTGCCAACAGGTAGTGGTAGTCGGGGTCGTCGCGATTCTCAATCTCGTCGGCATAGAATTCCGCCTGGGCGTAGTCCTCCTCAGCCAAGGCCTTGCGGGCTTTGAAGACGTTGGGCAATGTGGCGCCAGGATAGAGCTCGAGGGCGTAGTCGATGGCTTGCTCGGCTTTTTCGTCGTCGCCCTGCCACGAGTAGTAGTCAGCGAGGTCCACTAAGTCGTCAGCATCCATAAACGGGTTGCTGCCCACATTTATGGATGCTTCGTAGTTTTCCAGTATTTCCTGGAATTCCTCGCTGTTAAAATACTCTTCGTCAATCCTCATTAGCTATTAGCTTTTGGCTATTAGCTTTTGGCTTTGCTAACTGCTAACAGCTAACTGCCATCTGCTAATTACCGCTTCCAAGTGTCTTTGAGGCCGACGGTCTTGTTGAAGACCAGATGATCGGGAGTTGAGTCGAGGTCGAGTGTGAAGTAGCCGATGCGCTGGAACTGGAGGAAATCGCCGGGCTTCTTTTCCTTGAGGTAGGGCTCAACAACCGAATTGTTGAGCACGGTAAGGGACTGCGGGTTCAGCAGTTCGCGGAAGTCGCGCTCGTCGGCACCAGGATTCTCGATGGCAAACAGACGGTCGTAGAGGCGCACCTCGGCCTGTACGGCATCCTGACAGTTCACCCAGTGGAGCGTCTTACCCTTGATCTTACGGTCGGCACCAGGCTGTCCGCTACGCGTCTCAGGATCGTAGGTGGCATAGATGGTGGTCACGTTGCCATTGGCATCCTTGTCGCAGGGGTGTTCCTCGTCGCACTTGATGATATAGGCATTCTTCAGACGCACCTCCTTGCCAGGAGCCAGACGCTGGAACTTCTTCTCAGCGACCTCCATGAAGTCGTCGCGCTCAATCCACAGTTCGCGGCTGAAGGTGATCTTGTGGGTGCCATCGGCCTCATTCTCAGGATTGTTCACAGCCTCCATCTCTTCGGTCTTGCCCTCAGGATAGTTGGTGAGCACGAGTTTCACGGGGTCGAGGACTGCCGAGACGCGCGTAGCCTTCTTGTTCAAGTCGTCACGAACGCTGGCCTCCAAGAGGGCGTAGTCGTTGAGGGCGTCGAACTTGGTGTAACCAATCGAGTCGATGAAGTTGCGGACGCTCTGTGACGAATAGCCGCGACGACGCATGCCGCAAACTGTCGGCATACGGGGATCGTCCCAACCATTCACCAGATTCTCGTCCACGAGTGCCTTCAGCTTACGCTTCGACATGACGGTATAGGTGAGGTTCAGACGGTTGAACTCAATCTGACGCGTGCCGTCGTATTTGTTCAGGATATCGGGATTGAAGCCTGTGGTATCCGTCTGTTCCTTGATATATTCGCGCAACAGGTCCACGAACTTGTCGTAGAGCGGACGGTGAGGCACGAACTCCAGCGTACAGATGGAGTGGGTGACACCCTCGAAGTAGTCGCTCTGTCCGTGGGCGAAGTCGTACATGGGATAAGCATGCCACTTCGTGCCTGTGCGGTGGTGAGGAATCTGAATGATACGATAGATGATGGGATCGCGGAAGTGCATGTTGGGGTTAGCCATATCCAACTTCGCACGCAGCACCATTGAACCCTCGACGGCTTCAGCGGTGTTCATCTGTTCGAACAGTCGCAGGTTCTCCTCAATGGGACGGTCGCGGAAGGGACTGGGACGTCCGGGCTGTGTGGGTGTGCCCTTCTGTTCGGCAATCTGCTCAGAGGTCTGCTCATCGACATAAGCCAGGCCTTTCTTGATGAGCCATACGGCAAAGTCCCAGAGCTTCTCGAAATAGTCGGAGGCGTAATAGACGTTCTCCCAGTGGAAACCGAGCCATTTGATGTCGCTCATGATGTTTTCCACATATTCCGTATTCTCCTTCGTGGGGTTGGTATCGTCGAAACGCAGGTTGCAGATGCCTCCGAACTCTTCAGCCACACCGAAGTCCATGCAGATGGCCTTAGCGTGTCCGATGTGGATATAGCCGTTGGGCTCTGGTGGAAAACGCGTCTGAATACGTCCACCGTTCTTACCTGCTTCCAGGTCTTCCTTCACAAACTGTTCTACAAAGCTGAGGCTTTTCTTTTCCTCGCCTTCGGTTAAAATTTTCTCTTCCATAAATATATAATGTGTAAATCTGGCTGCAAAGATAATAAAACCTTCGCAAAAAGCCAAATAATTCCCGTCATTTGTTTGTTCTATCGGTTGAAAATGCCCCTAATGTCAGTTTTATTCCTGCCGTTACCCAACATCCAGGCTGTACCACGTTGCCATAATCCACATAGTGGTGAGCGGTCAGATTGTTGCCTTCCACGTAGATGGAGTAGGGGTCGTTGTTCCATGCCAGACGGGCGTCGACGACGGAGTAGGGGTGATAGGCGCGCACCTCACCATCGACGGTGCTGTATGTCCCCATGCGGTCCTGCCAGCGATAGCCTATTGTTAAGGTGAGTGGTGAGAGGTGAGTGGTGAGAGGTGAGAGAATACTACCGAGGGGAATAGTCAACTGGGTCGTCACCTTATGGCGCAGATATTCCAGCGAATATTGCGACTGCAGATAGTCTGCCTCTTGTTTTTGCTGGTGTAGATGACAGTAAGCCAAGTGCCAACTGCCAAAAGCCAATAGCCCATTGAGTGAAATTTCCTCGCCAAGGGTATTGATCTTGGTGTGGTTGACACTCTGCCAAACGGGGTCGGCGTCGCGCGTATCCATCACCCAGTCAATCATGTTGCGAGCGTGGTGATGGAAGATGTTGGTCTGGACAGTCAGCCAACGGGAACTGTATTTCACACCACCTTCCACAGCCTGCATCTCCTCTGCCTTTAGGTATTTGTCGGCTTTATGTCCTCCCACGCTATAGTACAGTTCCGTAAACGAGGGCATGCGCAGGGAAGCATTATACGAGGCATACAGCTTCCAATGGTCGCCCAGACGCAGACTTGCGTCGATACCTGGATAAAGGGTGAAGGGCATTTCGTTCCAGGTGTTCTTCACCGCGATAAAGCCTGCCGAGAGCGTGAATCTTTTGAGCAGGATGTTATGTTCTGCGTGGAAGGACAGGTTCGAACGGTTGAGCCCGTATTTATATTTGGGGCTATTGGCTGTTGGCTCTTGGCTATTAGCTGTTTGCCAAGATTGTAGCGGCTCACCGAGGGTGCTACTGACGATGTCCTCGTTGCGAAATTCCGCGCCCAAGGCCGTTCGTCCCCATTGCCAGTCGAAATAGCTGTTCAGATTGATGCCGAAGACATCCGTCCGATGATGGTTGAACGGTACCTTCGACTCGTCGCCGCGAATCAGTTCAAAGCGGTCGTACGAACGATTCCAGTAGATGGCCGGACGGAAATGGATAACCCCTTCTGTCTCGCCCTGCAAGGCAGTGAACAGTTTGGTGGTGTGCTCGTATTGTTCATCATATTTGGCACTATAGAAGGTATTCGAGCCCCAGCCTTTTGTGCTTAACCCAGCGTGCCAGTTCAGACGTATCTGCTCTTTGGCGTAAGCGCCCTGGTAAAAGGCTTTCACACCACTGTAGTCGCTGTTCAGTGCACCAGCTTTCGAACGCTGATAACCATCGCTTTGCGAAAAGTTGGCAGAAAGCGCATGATTGGAAACGGCCACGCGTCCTGCTGTTGAAAGATACCCAAAAGAGCCACCTTCTGCTCTTATTTGCGTGGGGCTCCCCTTCTCTTTGGAGGGGACTGGGGGGAGGCTTGTCACGATGTTGATGGCGCCCACAAGCGATGAGGTACCATAGACACGGGAAGCAGGGCCTTCCAACACTTCGATGCGGATGATGTCTGAGAGGTCGCAGGGCAGGTCGAAGGCGTTATGGGCGGTCTGAGGGTCGCAGATGTTGATACCATTCAGCAGAATGGTAATCTGTTCCTGCGTGCTACCTCGGATGCCAATATCCGTCTGGGCACCGATGGGACCACGTTGGCGTACATCGACGCCAGCAACCATCTTCAGTAAATCGTTGATACTTTGTACTGGCGCCGCCTGAATATCGTCGCGACTCAGTACAGTGACCATTCTCGCCGCTTGTCCAAGTGCAAGCGGAGCGCGTGAGCCTGTGATTTCCACGTCGTCGAGCGTTGCCTCCTTGTCGGGACTGTTGGCGACAGAATCGCCAACCACAATAGTGCCAACCACACTGAGGGAATCGGGTGTGGTAACGGCGGCAGAACGTAGGGTTGCTACGCTCAGCACACCGATGGTGACGACGCGTCCCAAACAGGCAAACAGGGCATATCCCTTTCTCGTAAACTGACGAAATCGGAGAGCCTTGCGCTGGTTAAACTGTCTTTTAAAATTCATTGGTTATTTGATGCCCCTTTCGTTCAGGGCTCTGGTATAGCGGGCTGCGTTCTGCAGGTGTTCCTGATAGGTTGTGGCGAAATTATGGGTGCCTGAGAAGTCCTCTTTGGCGCACATATACAGGTAATCGTGTTCTGCAGCGTTCAGTACGGCGTCGATGCCCTTGATGCTGGCAATCTTAATAGGACCAGGGGGCAGACCTTCGTTCATATAGGTGTTGTAAGGCGAATCAACGTGGAGCAAATTCTGCCAGATACGCTTCAGTTCAAATTGTTTCAGTGCAAACTTGATGGTGGGGTCGGCTTGTAGGGGCATGTTGGCTTTCAGACGATTCAGATACATGCCTGCAATCATGGGTTTCTCCGCATTGTTCGACGTCTCTTCGTCGATGATGCTTGCTAGCGTGCAAACCTCAATCGGTGTCAGTTGCATCTGGGCAGCCTTAGCCTCACGCTCGCCCTGCCAGAAATGTTCGTTCTCCTTCTGCATGCGTTCCAACAGCTTGTCGACACTCATGTTCCAATAGACGTCGTAGGTGTTAGGCACAAACATCGCCGCAATGGTAGTTGTGTCGTAACCGTAGTGCTGGCATGTCTCCTCGCTGAGCAGTGCGTCGGCAATGGTTGCCGAGTCAATCATCAGCTTTTGTCCAAGAATGGCCGCAAGGCGTTCCATGGTACGAGCCTCAGGAATGACAAGGTTGAACGACGTCTGTTGTCCGTTTTTCAGTCGACGGAACACGGTGAATGGCCTGTCGCCTGGTTCAATAGCGTATTTACCCGTGCGGATGTGGTCTTCGTAATCGCTGTGGCGAAGCATTGCCGACAGCCCGTCCATTCCTGCAGATGGATTCAGGGATTGCAGTTTGACAAGCACAGAGTCTTGTGTGTCGTTATCGTCAATGTAGATATATACCACCTCTTCTGCTTTCGATACAGGTATCAGCAGGTAATAGCCCACCAGTCCTAAGATGATGACCAGACCAGCTGCTGCGACATATAAATGGAGCTTAGAATTCAACTTTTTCATCTTTTTTTGTCTTTTGAGACGGCAAAAGTACAAATAAAATATGAATTTTGATGCAGAAAAGGAAAAATTTTGTAACTTTGCCAAGAATTTGACACTATCAATGGCTATGCGGACTGCAATTATAGGCGGTGGTGCGGCAGGATTCTTCTTGGCTGTCAACCTGAAGGAGATGATGCCCGAGATGGAGATTTCCATCTTCGAGCGTAGCAGTCGCGTGCTGGCAAAGGTGGAGGTCAGCGGTGGCGGACGTTGCAACTGCACCAACTCATTTGCACGTGTCAGCGACCTTTCGCAGGTCTATCCCCGTGGTCATCGGTTGATGAAACGGCTTTTCAATGTGTTTGATTACGAGGATGCTTACCAATGGTTCGAGCACCATGGTGTGGCCCTGGTGACGCAGGACGACGAATGCGTGTTTCCGAAGGCGCAGGATTCTCATGTCATCATCGATTGCTTCCTGACGCTTGCCCGTCGCCACCATATTGATATACGTAAAGGTGAGAAAGTTCAGTCGATAGACGCTGTGTATGACTTTGATTCCGTGGTAGTTACGACTGGTGGTTCGCCTAAAGGTGAAGGATTGCGATGGCTGGCAGATTTGGGCCATGAGATAGAACAACCTGTGCCGTCGTTGTTTACATTTTCCATTGATGACGCTCGCTTGCACGATATGCAAGGCTTGGTGGTGAACGATGTCACAACCCACATTCCTGGAACAAAATTGCGTGCTGACGGTCCGTTGCTCATCACCCATTGGGGCATGAGCGGACCAGCCATTTTGCGACTCTCCAGTTATGCCGCTCGCTATCTGGCAGACAACAACTACCAGGCTCCGCTGAGCATCAATTGGATACAGAAGAACGAAGAGGACGCGCAGGCTGCGCTCTACGAACTGGCAGTCCGACAGCCCCAGAAGCTGTTGGCAACCTATAACCCCTTCGGTTTGCAACAGCGCCTGTGGAACTACTTGGTGGACAAGGCGCTGACCACACGTGCTACCATCCGTTGTCAGGAACTGAACAAGAAAGACGTCAACCGCTTGGTCAATGTCCTGACGAACGATCATTACCATATTGCCGGACGTGCGGCCTTCAAGGACGAGTTTGTCACTTGTGGGGGCATTTCGCTGAAGGCAGTGAATCCTACTACGCTCGAGAGCCGTCACGTCCCTCACCTGTATTTTGCTGGCGAGGTGCTCGATATCGATGGCGTCACGGGAGGCTTTAATTTCCAGGCTGCATGGACTACCGCCTATGTCGTTGCCTGCTCTATTTGTTCATCTTTAACTAATAACATAAACATTAACGCATCATGAAACGTAACTTATTATTGACAGCTCTTGCTTTGTTAGCAAGCGTTTGTTGCTGGGCTCAGCAGCAGACTCCGAAATCCATCCGTTGCAATCAGGATGGAACAGTGACATTCTTCTACAAGAACGATCAGGCCAAGAATGTGCAGGTCGATGTGCAGTTTGCAGGCCGTAACCCCATGACCCGCGACGCTGCGACGGGCATGTGGACTGCGACGCTGGGACCTGCTGCCCCTGACATGTATCCTTATTGCTTCATCGTCGATGGAGTGAGCGTGATGGACCCTGAGAACGACCAGTACTTCCCCAACGAAGGCTTCAAGAACAGCCTTCTGGAGATTCCTGGCAACGGCACATTGCCTCACGATATCAAGGATGTGCCTCACGGACGCTTGGAGTATATCCACTATTACTCCAAGAGCCTTGGTGCCACCAATCAGGCTGTTGTCTATCTGCCACCGACGTATATGCAGGACTTCCAGAAGAAGTATCCCGTGTTCTATCTCATCAGTGGTACGACAGATACCGAGGAGGTATATTATAAGGTAGGACGTGTAAATTACATTCTCGACAATCTGTTGGCTGACAAGAAGGCCAAGGAGATGATTGTCGTGCTGCCTTATGGCAACCCGTCGAAGTTGCTGGCAGGAAAAGCGCAGGCCGCAAGTGGTCAGCCCCAGACACGCTTTGGCGGTGACGTGTTCAGCAAGGACCTCATCAACGACCTGATGCCGTATATCGAAAAGAACTACCGCACAGTGAACAATGCCGACCATCGTGCCATCGGCGGTTTCTCGCGTGGTGGCAATCAGGCGCTGTACAATGGCCTGACAAATCTCGATAAGTTTGCCTATCTCTGCTCCTACAGCTCGTTTACATCGACGGACATCCCTAATGTCTATGACAATGCCGACGATACAAACAAGAAAATCCGCCTGTTCTGGTTGGGTGTCGGTACTGACGACTTCCTCTATGGCAATGCCCGCGACTACATGGAATTCCTCGACAAGAAGGGCATCCACAGCGTGAAGGAGTTTACCAGTGACAAGTTCGGACACACATGGATGAATGCCAAGTATTTCCTCGCAAAGACCCTGCCCCTGCTCTTCAACAAGAAGGCTGCTGAGGCTGCTATGAAGGACGGAAAGCCTGCTCCTGCTGCAACGGGTAAGGAACAGCAGTTTACTCCCGGTGTGATGGCTCGTTTGTTCCCCAAACCCATCATTTCGCCTGAATATGCTGAGGAGAGCATCACGTTCCGCTTCAAGGCTCCCGATGCCCAGAAAGTGGAATTGGAATGTGAGATTCTGCCTGAGGTGCTGCCCATGGAGAAAGATACCGCTGGTGTGTGGAGTGTACAGATGAACGATTTTGCCACCGAGACCTTTAAGTACTGTTTCATCGTCGATGGAACCCGTGTGGCCGACCCCAACAACATGTATCTGTCAAGTGGTCAAGGCTTCAAATACAGTATTGCCGACAGTCCCTTCGGACCGTTCAGCTTTGCCTCGCAGGGCGATATTCCCCACGGACGCACAGGTTACGACGTAGAACGTCAGGAGGCGTGGTATATGTCGTCCATGAATAACGGTCAGCCCATGATGCCTGTCTTCATTCAGCTTGTGCCAGGCGAAAACGATACGATGGAGAGCTGGTTTAAAGAGGGTGGTGCCGATGCCATTGCCGACAAAATGATGGCTGACGGCAAGACCAAGACCTGCGTCATTACCACCAGTTCGATGGACTTCATGCAGCAGGGTGGGGGAATGCAGATGCCTAACATGCAGCCTCGTGTGATTCGTGCTGACGACTATCCTACGTGGTCGCAGCGTCGTCGCGCCCTCGTGAAATTGCTCTTTAAGATTGGTAAAGAACCCGCCCCCTCGTTCCCTGACTTCGGCGGTGGTGGCTTCGGCGGCGGCTTCGGAGGAGGCGGCGGTTTTGGTGGCGGTGGAGGCTTCTAAGCCTTCTCGCCTTTCTCTTCGTCAGCAAATTTGTTTTGCTTGAGATCCTCTACGAACTGACTGATTTTCTGTAGTTCACGTGGAATCTTGATACTCTGTGGGCAGTGCGGTTCGCATTGCCCACAGCCTATGCAATGGTCTGCCTGGCGCATACGGGGCACGGCACGGTCGAGACCGATGAGGTAGTTGCGACGCAGTTTGTAATACTCGTCGTCCATCTGCAAGCGAGGCAGTGTGCCGTCGTTCTTACATTTGTTATAATGTACGAAGATGGCAGGGATGTCGATGCCGTAAGGACAGGGCATACAGTACTTACAGTCGTTGCAGGGGATGTTTTCCAGTCCGACGATACGCTGAGCCACCTGTTCGTCCAGGAATTGCTGTTCGGCCTGCGTCAGGGGAACCAGCGGACAATAGCTGAGCAGGTTGTCCTTCAAATGCTCCATATACGTCATTCCGCTGAGCACGGTGAGCACGCCTTCAGGGGTTCCGGCATAACGGAAGGCCCACGAGGCGACGCTGCGCTCTGGGGCGCGTTGCTTCAGTTCCTTGGCAAGATATTGTGGCAGGTTTGCCAGACGACCACCCAACAACGGTTCCATGATGACGGCAGGGATTCCCATCTTCTGGAGTTCGTCGTAGAGATAATGCGCATCGACATTGTTGTTGCTGATTTCGTTGGCGAAGTCCCAGTCCAGGTAGTTCAGCTCAATCTGCACGAAGTCCCAGTGATACTTGTCGTGCATGGCCAATATCTCGTCGAACACGCTCTGATGGCCGTGGAACGAGAATCCGAGGTTGCGGATGCGTCCTGCCTCGCGTTCTTTCAGCAGGAAGTCCATCATGCCATTGTCCACATAGCGGCTGTTAAACTCGTTCATACCGCCACCGACTGCATGCAACAGATAGTAGTCGATGTAGTCCACCTGCAATTCCTTCATCGAGTTCTGGTACATCTGCACACTGGCCTCGTGGCTTTGCAGGGCGGGGTTGAAGTTCGACAGCTTGGTGGCGATGTAGTACTCCGAGCGCTTGTGGCGACTCAGTGCAATACCCGTGCAGGCTTCCGACTTACCCTGACAATAAACGGGGCTGGTGTCGAAGTAGTTGACGCCATGCTCGATGGCATAATCTATCTGACGGTTGATCATGTCCTGATCGTAGTCGTCCTGATTCTCCGTTTTCGACGGCAGGCGCATCATGCCATAGCCCAAGAGCGACACCTTGTCCTGATTGAAGGGGTTCGTACGATAGGTCATCTTGCCCACGGGGGGCTCCACCTGTTTCTTATATTCCTCGACGGCTTCACTCTCCGTCTTCGACTTGCAGCCCGCCATCACCGCAGCAGTGCCCACGGCACCACCACCCAACAGCCTTAGGAAACTGCGTCTTGATATATCTTTTTTCATTGTTGTTGTCGTTTAAATTTCCTTATGCACTTCGTGCCCTTCGACGTAAATGGCCGAGAAGGGACGGGCGGGACACAGATACTCGCAGGCACCACAGCCGATGCAACGGCTCTCGTTGACGGCGGGGATATAGGGCGACTCTTCGTCGTCGGGGTTGCTGGGAACCATATCGATGGCGCCCACGGGACAGTGGCGTGCACAGTTGCCGCACTCAACACCGTCGTTGATGGCCACGCAGTTCTTTTTGATGAATACGGCATGACCAATCTGGGTGGATGCTTTCAGCTCATGGGCCAAAGGCTTGATGGCGCCAGCGGGGCAAACCTCCGAACACGTGTTACACTCCGGACGGCAATAGCCGCGCTCGTACGACATCATAGGCATCATCAGGTGCAGCAGGTCGTCGGAAGGCCGCAGCACGTCGTTGGGACAATTCGATATGCACAGCTGACAGCCCGTGCAGTGTTGGGCAAAGTTCTTCATCGATTGCGACCCTGGAGGCGTGAGGTGTGTCTGACGCTCAGGGGCAACCTTGTCCTGAATCTCTGCCAGACCACCATCCATAATCTTATCTTTCTGCTGGGCCAAGGCAGCCGTAGCCAACAAACCCGACGATATCATAAACGCCCGGCGCCCATCGCTCTCAGGACTAGAATCTCTAGTATCTCTAGATCCTCTAGAATCTCTAGATGGTCTAGAATAACTCAATGCCCCAAATTTACAGCTCTCGATGCAGTTGCCGCATACCACGCAACGGCTATAATCCACCGTGTGCGTCTTGAAGTCGATGCATGCCGACTTGCAGTTCTTCGTGCACAGCGAACAGTTGCGGCACTTCTCCTCGTCGAAATGAATCTTCAGGAACGAGAAGCGCGAGAAGAAACTCAGGAATGTTCCCACGGGACAGATGGTGTTGCAGTACGTACGACCATTACGCCAGGCGAGCACCGCCAGAATGACCAATGCGACGATGCTGATGACAAGCGACGGCAGGGCGCGCAACCACACGTCCTTGTGATAGAAAGCATAGCTGTCGTAGTATTCGGCTATACTTGCCAGCACGTTGTTGCCTGCCATCCATATGGGTTGCAGCACGTTGGTGGCAATGAGTCCGAAGGTAGAGTAGGGAGCCAGCAGCTGGAACAGCGTGCCGATGCCTGCCAGCAGCAGGACGACGAACACCACGAGCACCGGATAGCGCAACCACCGCAGCTCCTTGGAATACGTGTAGCGGTTCTTCTTCTGCTTCTTGCCCAGCCATCCGAAGATGTCCTGCATGATACCCAGCGGACAGATGACGGAGCAATAGATGCGTCCGCAGACGAGCGTCAATACCAACAGGAAAGCTACAACGGCAAAGTTCAAGGCCAGTATGGCCTCCATTGCCTGCAGTTTCGGCATCCACGAAAACCATTGGAGCGCCGTTCCTGTAAAGTCCACAAACAGCCACGTAATGCCGATAAACATCACGGTGGCCAGCGTAATTCGAATCGTTCTTAGCATAAAGTCTGTATTTGTTTAGTGTTTAGTGATTTTTACTATTTGGATACTCACTTCGTAAAGCAGGTAGATGGGCAGCGACACGACGAACAGCGTAAACACGTCGGTCGTTGGCGTGATGATGGCCGCTACGACGAGGATGGCGACGATGGCGTGACGACGGAAGTTGGTCATCAGCTGGGCGTTGATCAGTCCCATGCGTCCCAGCATGGCGCAGACCACAGGCAGTTCAAATACCACGCCCATCACCAGGCTCATGCCCAATAGCGTGTCGACGTACGACTGCAGTGTCAGCATGTTTGCCACGTCGGGCGACACTTGATAGGTGCCCAGAAAGCGCACCGTCAGCGGGAAGACAACGAAGTAGTTCACCAGTGTGCCCACGAGGAACATCACGTAAGCCGCCCCCACAATCCATACCGCATAGCGCCGCTCGTTCTGGTAGAGCCCTGGCGACACAAAGCGGAACAGCTCATATAATATATAAGGTGAAGCCAGCAGCAGACCCGCATACAACGCCGTCCGCATGTGAATCATAAACTGCTCCGTCAGCCCGGTGTTCATCAGGTGCAGCGAGAACGCGTCGACGCCCAGCAGCCGGTAGGTCACGAAATCGCTACTTCGCGGAGCCAGCACCACGCTGAACAACGTCTCCTTCATCATAAAGGCCGCGACGGCGAATATCACCACCGCCACACCCATCCTGATGAGCGACGAGCGCAACACGTCCAGATGGTCCCAGAACGTCATAGTGGCTATTGGCCGTTCGCTATTGGCTGTTGGCATTTTCAACGTCAACGTTCAACGTCCTCTTTGTCGTCCGTGTCTATTTCCTTCATGCCGTCCTTGAAGCTTTTCACACCCTTGCCCAGACCCTTCATGAGCTCGGGAATCTTCTTGCCTCCGAACAGCAGCAACACAATCAAGGCAATGACTACAATCTCTTGCAAGCCTAAGCCGAATAGAAGTAAATTCGTCATAATTTCACTGTTTTTGGTTATAACTCTTGCAAAGATACGTTTTTTTTCGTACATTTGCAGCCAAATAAACAACATTTAACTATGGAGTACGAATTAATTCTACGAATTTTCATTGCTGCCGTGCTCGGAGGACTCATTGGACTCGAGCGTGAATACCGTGCCAAGGAGGCTGGCTTCCGCACCCATTTCCTCGTCGCATTAGGCTCGGCATTGTTTATGATTGTCTCGGCTTACGGCTTCGGCGATGTCCCGATGGATGGTATGACGTCACGCTGGGATGTCTCGCGCGTCGCTGCACAGGTCGTCAGCGGTATCGGTTTCATTGGTGCCGGAACCATCATCTTCCGCAAACAGGAAAACATGGTCAGCGGACTCACCACCGCCGCCGGACTATGGGTCGTTGCTGCCATCGGTCTTGCCTGTGGCGGTGGCATGTACATCCTGGCCACTGCCGCCACCCTGATGGTCCTCGTTGGCCTCGAAGCCTTCAACTACTTCCTCCACAAGCTCGACCAGCACCGCAAATAGAAAAAACGAGCTGACTAAAAGATGCGCCCGATTTTTTTGGATAAGCTCGCGCTGTTTACAGCGCAACGCCCATCCCTCTCCGGCAAACGCCCAGAAAAAGACCAAAAGACCAAAAGACCTTTTTTCGAAAAGCCCTTTGTTTAGGGATGTCCCGAGAGACGATATCAAATAAATGTTTGTCAGTTTCGACATAGAATCAAGTAATTAAATTGTTAAACGAATAAAAAACCTTCGGTTTTGCCGCGCTCAACCCTTTATCGTGCCACTCAACTCGGAACATCCTTAGAGCAACCCTTGAGGGGAGGCGGAGCAACCCTTGTCAGCGCTTGACGGTGCAAAAGTATGAAGTTTTATTCAAACGACAATGGAAATTCGGCAAAATCGTTCTTGTTGAAAAATACCGAAAGTCGTGATTTACCGAAAATTTTAACAGACATTTGAAAAAAGGTCTTTTGGTCTTTTGGTCTTTTGCAGGGCGTTTCCGTGGAAAAGCCTTTTATAATA
>JBGUIA010000009.1:0-5501 GCA_045112595.1 Prevotella sp.
GATGTAGCGATATAATCGTGCAATGTATAGCGCGAGTACGGCACGTTGGTCGTTCCAACGTCCCACAGGCTACGGTCGTTCTCCAACTGATAGAGCAGGTCGAGGTCCTCAGGTTCAATGGCTCTGAGCCGGATATCACTTTCCATGATCATCGTTTCTTGTCTTTAGCGGGTTAATGAAGTTCGGCAGTTTATCTCCTATCAGATGTAGCAAAGCCAGCATGGCGCGGAAATAGATGGCCGCCTTGATAGGTATTGAGAGTAGGAATGACAGATGTCCGTAGTGTTTGCGGAAGAAGATGAGCATCGCCTGATAGAACACATGGACGTAGCGGAACGACGACTTCTGCGTCGACTCACCCTTGTAGTGAATGATGTCGTAGGGCAGATACCAGTTCTGCCAACCGCCCTTCAACAGACGGTACGACAGGTCGATATCCTCGCCATACATAAAGAAGTCCTCATCCAACAATCCTACCTGGTCCAGAGCCTTGTGGCGCAACAGACAGTATGCTCCGCTGATGACCTCTATCTGTGCGGGCTGGTCCCAAGGCAGGTGACTCATGTAGTAACGCTTGGTGAACCCCAGCATCTTCAGCATCGACACCCAAGGCGTCGGCACCGCACGTCGTGACTCAGGAGCCGCCGTTCCTTCGCGCGTCAGCATCCTCACTCCTGCCCCACCCGCCTGCGGATGTTCGTCCATAAACTGCAGACAGCCCTTGATGGTCGGTTCATAGACAACAGTATCGGGATTCAGCAACAGTACATATTCCGCATCTGTCTGGCGGATGGCCTGGTTGTTGGCACGGGCAAAGCCCACATTCTCCTTGTTGGCCACGAAATGCACCTGCGGATGCTTCGGTTGTAACGTTTCCACCGTTCCGTCCGACGAATCGTTGTCCACCACGAAGATGTCGCCCTCGATTCCCTCAAGGGCCCGTTCCACGCTCACCAGACACTCGTCCAGCAGTTGGCAGACGTTGTAGCTGACAATGACTACGCTGATTTTCTTGGCCATACAAACGGGATGCAAAGTAACAGGATGACGCCCAGATAGAAGAAGGGTGTCGTCTCGAAGATGAGATACAGGATGGCGTTGGCCACCAGCGGCACGACTATCAGCGCCAATCGCAACCATTTGTTTTTCTTGAACAGTCGCAATCCCAGATAGGCACACGCCAACGTGGCAATCTCCATCACAGTGGTCAGGATAAACAGTATCGTTTCGTTATTCTCTTGTAATTCCATATACCTTATTCAATTCTCAATTGTCAATTGTCAATTATCAATTCGGCCGCCTACTTTCCCTCGAACGGCGTGCGGTTCAGGATGCTTCGTCCCAGCGTCACCTCGTCCGTATATTCCAGTTCGTCGCCCACGCTGATGCCTCGTGCTATGATACTCAGTTTCACGTCCGTATAGGGCGCCAGTTTGCGGAATATGTAGAAATTGGTGGTGTCACCCTCCATCGTCGAGCTCAGCGCCAGAATGACTTCCTTCACCCCACCCTCAGCGACACGCTCTACCAGCGACTCTATCTCAAGATCCGATGGCGCAATGCCGTCCATAGGCGATATCACACCACCCAACACGTGGTACAGTCCGTTAAATTGTTGCGTATTCTCTACAGCCATCACGTCCTGGATATTCTCCACCACGCAGATAATGCTCGCGTCGCGACGTGGGTCGCTACAGATAGGACACGTCTCGTTGTCGCTGATGTTGTGGCACACGCGACAATGCCGAACTTCCTGCTTCATGCGGGCAATGGTTTCCGTAAACCGCATCACGTCCTCGTCGTCCTGTCGCAACAGGTGCAACACCAGTCGCAAGGCCGTCTTGCGCCCGATGCCTGGTAGCGTCGCAAACTCATGTACGGCTCGCTCCAACAGCTGTGAGGGATATTGTGTCTGTATCATCTGTCGTTCAATGTTCAATGTTCAACGTTTAATGTTCAACGTCACCCAGTTCCAGCCAGCGCATAGACTTCTCGTCCAGCTCGTCATTCAGCACGGGCAGACGCTTGCTCATGGCCGTGATTTCGTCCACCGAGGTCGTACCACCACACAGTGCCTCCTCAATCTGTTTCTTCTCAGCCTCCAGCGCGGCAATGTCCTTCTCCAACTGCTCCATCTCGCGCTTTTCTTTGTATGACAGGCGACGGCGGTCGTCGTGGCGGTAGCTGGATTTCGCAGACTCTCTAGAATCTTTTGAATCACCAGATGATCTAGATTCTTTAGAATCTTCCAGGCTGGCCCACTCGCGGTATTGCGTATAGTTGCCTGGAAAGTCCTTGATTTCGCCGTTGCCTTTGAACACCAGCAGATGGTCCACCACCTTATCCATAAAATAACGGTCGTGCGATACCACGATGACGCAACCTGGGAAGTCCTGCAGGTATTCCTCCAGAATCTGCAACGTCACAATATCGAGGTCGTTCGTAGGCTCATCGAGTACCAGGAAATTGGGGTTCCGCATCAGTACCGTACACAGGTACAGTTTCCTGCGCTCACCACCACTCAGCTTGTACACATAATTATATTGCTGCTCGTTGGTAAACAGGAAATACTGCAACAACTGCGAGGCCGACAACTTCTTGCCACCACCTAGTTCCACGTATTCAGCAATATCGCGTACAATGTCGATAACCTTTTGATCCTCACTAAATTGCAGACCTTCCTGCGAGAAATACCCGAACTTCACCGTATCACCTATGACGATACGTCCCTCGTCCACCGGCACCTCGCCCAGTAGCATCTTGATAAACGTCGACTTACCTGTGCCGTTGTTACCCACGATGCCCATCTTCTCGAAGCGCGAGAAGTTGTAGTAGAAGTCCTTGAGGATGGTGATTTGGCTATTGGCTATTGGCTCTTGGCTATTGGCAATTGGATATGCCTTGCTGATATACTGACACTCGAAAATCTTCGAACCGATATACACGTTCGACGACTTCAGCCTTAGCTGACGCTCCTCCAACCGTTGTTTCGCCACCTTCTCCAACTCGTAGAATGCATCCTCCCTATAGCGCGCCTTATGTCCACGCGCCTGCGGCATGCGACGCATCCATTCCAGTTCTGTGCGATACAGGTTGTTGGCGCGCGCTATCTCTGCCCTACGGTTGTCGATACGCTCCTGACGTTTCTCCAGATAGTAGGCGTAATTGCCGCGATAGGTATAGATGGTCTGGTCGTCCAACTCGAGAATGACGGTACACACACGGTCCAGGAAGAATCGGTCGTGCGTCACCATCAGCAGTGTCCTATTGCCACGCTGCAGGAAACCCTCCAACCATTCTATCATCTCCAAGTCCAGATGGTTCGTGGGCTCGTCCAATATAATCAGGTCCGGTTCCGTCAACAACACGTTGGCCAGTGCCACGCGCTTCTGCTGACCACCCGACAACTGACCCATCGGCTGCTCCAGATTGCTGATTTTCAGTTTCGTCAGTATCTGCTTGGCTTTCAACACCTTCTCGGGGTCGCCCTCGTGGTTAAAGCACGCATCCAGCACCGACTCCTCAGGGTCGAACGCGGGACTTTGTTCCAGGAATCCAACCTTTAGGTCCCTACGAAACACGATATCGCCCGCGTCGTAACCTTCCTTACCGCAAAGGATACTAAGCAGCGTCGACTTGCCCGTGCCGTTCTTCGCTATCAGCCCCACCTTCTGGCCTTCGCCGATGGAGAAACAAATGTCGCGGAACAGCGTCAGCGCGCCAAACGACTTCGTCAGGTGTTGTACGTCCAAATACGGAACCATCAATTGTCAATTGTTACACTCCCATTACAAACTTAACCAGCAACATCACCACAGGTATGGTAATCACCAGAATGCCAATGACATCGATAATGAATCCCGTCTTGATCATCTTTGTCAGGGGCACATAGCCAGACGCATAGACAATGGCGTTAGGCGGTGTCGAGACTGGCATCATAAATCCTAATGACGACGACAGCGCAATACCGATGGCCACCGGAATAGGACTGAAGCCCAGCGACAATGCCGCACCGATGGCAATAGGTGCAATGAGGTTCGTCGAGGCCGTATGCGACGTCAGTTCCGACAGTATCAGGGCCGTCACACAGAATACAGCCACGAAGGCCCACTCCGACGGATGACCGCCCAGAGCCTCCTTGATACCACTACCAATCCAAGCCGAAAGTCCAGTGCTGTACATCATGGCACCCATAGCCAGACCGCCGCCGAAGAGCAGCAGGGTACCCCACTCGATGCCTTCCACGCCGTCCTTCCAACTCAGTGCCATCTCACCCTTCTTGATGTCGTTGCCAGGCAGGAAGAACAGCAACAGTCCGCCCACCATGGCCGCAATAGCCTCGGGGAAGTGGCTGTCGTAGAACTTCATCACGTCCGAATTAGCACCATAGACGATGCTCAGCACGCTGGGAGCCACCCATAGCACGAAGGCCGTACCAAAAGCGATTATCGTGCTCTTCTGCGCCGTAGTCCACTTACCCAACGAATCGACGTAGTTGCGTATAAACTCCCGTGCACCCTCGATGTGCTTCACGTCTGCCGGGAACATCCGCCACAACACCACGTAGGCAACGATGAAATACAGCACCATCGCCAGGATACCCCAGATCATCCATTGGAAGAACGACACCGTCGGTGCCTGCGGAGCCAGCTGGTCCAAGAATCCCAGCATGATGATGTTCGGCGGTGTACCGATAGGCGTCATCACGCCACCGATGCTACACGCGTAGGCCGTCATCAGCATCAGTCCCGTAGCATATTTATACGACTTCAGGTCAATCACCTTGCCGTTCGCAGCCATCATCTCGCGGATAGCCTCCAACAGTCCCAGCGATATGGGAAACATCATCGCCGCCGTAGCCGTATTACTGATCCAGCCCGAACAGAGCATACACGCCATTCCGATGGCCAGAAAGATTCTGCGCGGCGAATCGCCTACCCATTTCATCGACATGATGCCATAGGCGATGCGCTTGTCCAACCCGTTCACCATCATACCCTTCGCCAACAGGAAACCGCCCAAGAACAGGAATATCATTGGGTTGGCAAACTGCTCGAAGGCATCCTTTATCGGCGCAATGCCCAGCACCACACATAGCGTCGGACCCAGCATCGACGTCACTGGAATGGGAACCGGCTCCGTAATCCACCAGATAGCCACCAGCGACATCACCGCCAACATGTGGTGAGCCGCCTCCGAGATCCCTGCAATGGGCATCTGCCATATCAGAATGGCACATAATGGTCCTGCGACCACCCCAATTTTCTTACGCAATAGTTCAAACTTTCTATCACTATCCATGATACACGTTTCTTCTATGATTATTTATTTTGCCTGCGAAGGTACGAAAAAAAAACGAGCCCACCAAACGATGAGCACAAAAAAGCCCTCTCATCGTTTGTTTTGATGAAAGGGCTTCAGAAAAAGTGGCGGCCTCCTACTCTCCCACATTGCATTGCAGTACCATCGGCGCAGGCGGGCTTAACTTCTCTGTTCGGAAT
>JBGUIA010000010.1:0-11003 GCA_045112595.1 Prevotella sp.
AGCGTCGACCTGAAGGACGAGCTGAAGAACACCGCCATCCAGATTACCTGCTACGACCGCAACGGCGAAGAGGTGAAGCGCGTGACCTCGACCTCCGGAGAAGTGGAGGACAACGAGAATGAATCTACGGATTCAGGGAACAACGGATCTACGGAGAACGGCGGCGGTAGTTCGAACACGAATGGCACGAATCCAACGAATGGTGGTGGTTCCGAGAGCCAGACGCTGGCTTCGCCCACGATTAGCGGTAACACCACGTTCACCGAGTCCACGCAGGTGAGCCTGAGCGGTCCTGACGGTGCAGAGATTCACTACACCACCGACGGCACCGTGCCTACGGCCGAGAGCACCCTGTACAGCGAGGCATTCACGCTGAGCGCAACGACCACCGTCAAGGCTATCGCCATCAAGGACGGTCAGTCGAGTGAGGTCGCCAGCCGCGTGTTCACCAAGTCGAGCAACGACGACGGCATGGGACAGGACTAACGATGTAAGATGTTAGATGTAAGATGTAAGAGTTTATGAAGAGTAAGCGATTTTGGGATGTGCTGTTGAAGGTAATAGTAGCAGCCATCACGGCGGCCGCCACGGCCCTGGGAACCACGTCATGCATGGGATTCGGACCGCTGTTTTAGACGAAGGCCGCGAGTAAGCGAGAACAATGCCAAATCGCATTTGAGCATTGTCGAGCGTGAGCGGGCTCGATGTAAAACATCGAACACGGATCTAACGGATTAAACGGATAGGCTAAGATAATCGATATGAGTTGAAAAAAGGTGGGCTGATGTTTGGTCAGCTCACTTTTTTTTCGTACCTTCGCAGCGGATATTCACAATATAAGAACGAACGATTATGAAGAAACTGATGATGATGGCCATGATTATGATGGCTACGGTGAATGCCCAGGCTCAGCTGGAGGAGGGCGAATGGACGATTATGCCCAAGGTTGGTATCAGCCTGGCAGACCTGACGGGAAAGCTGTATTTAGCGACAGAGGATGCCTCGTACGATGCCACGCTGCACCCGCTGTTTACGTATGTGGTAGGTATCGAGGGCGAGTATGCCGTGACGGAACAGCTGGGACTGGCTGTCGGTGTTCACTACGACCGTCAGGGTGCGAAAACGGACCACAACTACTTCAAGGTGTACATGGACTACGTGAATATTCCATTGTTGCTGCAGTACTACCCTATTGCCAACGTGGGACTGGCCCTGAAGGCTGGCGCGCAGGTGGGCTGGCTGTCGCATAAGTCGGTTACCTTCGACGGTACGACGTACGGCGACAATCCGGAGCTGTCGAAGGCGTTTAACAAGGTGGACCTGTCGATTCCGCTGGGTATCTCCTTCGAATATGCGAAATTCGTGCTCGACGCCCGCTACAACTGGGGTCTGACGAACGTGCTGAAAGACGATCCGGAGAATTCGAAGAACAGTGTGTTCCAGTTTACGCTGGGGTATAAATTGTAACGAAAACGAAGACAAAGACGATAACGATAACGATAACGAAAACGATAACAAAGACGAAGACTATGACTGACAAAAATGACAAGAGGAACATGAGTCGCAGAGATTTCCTGCGACGCATGGGTATGGGTGCAGGCGCCGCCGTGGCCATGGGTATGATGGGTCCGCTGAGGATGTTTGCACAGGACGAGAAGACGCAAGTGGCCGTAGGTCAGAACCGCATGACCTACCGCGTACAGCACGGTAGCGGTGAACAGATCTCGCTGTTGGGGTTCGGCATGATGCGCCTGCCCAGAGGACAGGAGGAGGTGGACCGACTGGTGGATTACGCCATCGAACACGGCGTGAACTACTTCGACACGGCACCGATGTATATGGGTGGCCAGTCGGAGGTGCTGACGGGTAACTCGCTGAGCCGTTTCCCACGTGACAAATACTTCGTGGCCACGAAGATGTCGAACCAGCGGGAGAACCAGTGGGACTTCGACAAGTCGAAGCGGATGTACGAACAGTCGTTTGAGCGCCTGAAGGTGGACCACATAGACTACTACCTGTTGCACAGCATCGGCGGTGGCGGCATGGACGCGCTGAAGGGGCGATTCCTGGACAACGGCCTGCTGGACTTCCTGCTGAAGGAGCGCGAGGCCGGACGCATCAAGCACCTGGGATTCTCGTATCACGGCGACGTGAGGCCCTTCGACTGGCTGTTGGACCATCAGTCGGAATACCACTGGGACTTCTGTCAGATACAGATGAACTTCCTGGACTGGCGCCACGCGTCGATGGGTAACGGATGGCGGAAGGATGCCGATGCGGAGTACCTATATAATAAATGTGAGAAGACGGGTGTGCAGTGTGTCATCATGGAACCCCTGCGCGGCGGCTCGTTCGGCAAGATGGCGAAGGAACTGGAAGACCAGCTGAAGGCCGTCCGTCCGAACGACAGCACGGCACGATGGGCATTCCGATGGGTGGGCTCCTACCCTAACATCCTGACGACGCTGAGCGGTATGAACCAGATGGACCACCTGGTGGACAACGTCGAGACATTCTCGCCACTGGAGGTATGTACGGAGGCGGAGAACGCACTGTTGGCGGAGATTGCCGACCAGATGTCGGGATTCCCCACGATACCGTGTACGACGTGCGAATACTGCATGCCGTGTCCCTACGGCGTAAACATCCCAGGCAATTTCGCATACTACAACGAGGCGGTGAACAACCACATACTGCCGTTGCCCGACAAGTCGGCTGCCGACTATGCCGAGAAGAAACAGCAGTTTGCCGACGGCCTGCGCAAGGCGCTGCCGAACGTCGAGTCGTGGGCACGCAGCTGTACGGACTGCGAGGAATGTCTGGCGAAATGTCCGCAGTCTATCCGCATTCCGAACCAAATGTCGCGTATCGTGGAACTGTTAAGAAAACGATAACGGTGGCGAAAAAATGCGAAGCGCACTAAGATTTTTGGTAAATCGTAGCGCGTTTTGAGATTTTTTGTAACTTTTTCGCAAGCGAAGAAGTTACTTTCACTCGAAAGACCAAAGAAAATCATGTTTTTCTTTGGTCTTTTGCTCGTTTATTCGTAACTTTGCAGACTCAAAGATATACATTATTATAACACAATAAACAAACAATGGAAAGAGACAATCAGATTTTCGAGTTGATTGAGCAGGAGCACCAGCGCCAGTTGAAGGGCATTGAGCTCATTGCCAGTGAGAACTTTGTAAGTGACCAGGTCATGGAAGCTATGGGTAGCTACCTGACCAACAAATATGCTGAGGGCTACCCCGGCCACAGATACTATGGCGGTTGCCAGGTGGTGGACAAGGTGGAGCAGCTGGCCATCGACCGCGTTTGCAAGCTGTTCGGTGCCGAATATGCCAACGTACAGCCTCACTCCGGTGCACAGGCTAACGCTGCCGTGCTGCTGGCTGTGTTGAAGCCCGGCGATTGCTTTATGGGTCTGAACCTGGACCACGGCGGTCACCTCTCACACGGTTCGCTGGTAAACACCTCAGGTATCCTCTACAAGCCCGTGGGTTACAACCTGAACAAGGAGACGGGTCGCGTGGATTACGACGAGATGGAGAAGCTGGCTCTGGAGAACAAGCCGAAGCTGATTATCGGTGGTGGCTCGGCCTACAGCCGCGAGTGGGACTACAAGCGCATGCGTGAGATTGCCGACAAGGTGGGCGCTCTGCTGATGATTGACATGGCTCACCCCGCTGGTCTGATTGCCGCAGGTCTGCTGGAGAACCCCGTGAAGTGGGCTCACATCGTGACCTCTACGACCCACAAGACCCTGCGTGGTCCCCGTGGCGGTATCATCCTGCTGGGCAAGGACTTCGAGAATCCTTGGGGTTACAAGACTCCGAAGGGTCAGGTGAAGATGATGTCGCAGTTGCTGAACAGCGCCGTATTCCCTGGACAGCAGGGCGGTCCGCTGGAGCACGTCATTGCCGCTAAGGCCGTTGCCTTTGGTGAGGCCCTGAAGCCTGAGTTCAAGGAGTGGGCCAAGCAGGTGAAGAAGAACGCTGCCGTACTGGCCGAGGAGCTGGTAAAGCGCGGCTTCGGCATCGTCAGCGGCGGTACCGACAACCACTCGATGCTGGTTGACCTGCGTTCGAAATACCCCGAGCTGACTGGTAAGGTGGCCGAGAACGCCCTGGTTGCTGCCGACATCACCGTGAACAAGAACATGGTGCCGTTCGACACACGTTCTGCCTTCCAGACCAGTGGTATCCGTCTGGGTACTCCCGCCATCACCACACGTGGTGCGAAGGAAGACCTGATGGTGCAGATTGCCGCCTGGATCGAGGAAGTGTTGAACGACCCCGAGAACGAGCAGGTGATTGCAAAAGTACGCGGCGAGGTCAACGAGACGATGAAGAGCTATCCCCTCTTCGCCTATTAAACACATAGAATGGTATTTATAAACTACAAAACGAATCTACTAACATTGCTTGCAATGCTGGTGCTCTGGTTTCCGACGGATGCCAGCGCCCAGCAATTGCAGGCTTCATTATCCCACTACTCTACCGACGACGGGCTGCCCAGCAACACCATTGCGGCCATCCATAACGACGACTACGGATTCGTGTGGATAGCCACGTGGAACGGTGTGTCGCGATTCGACGGATACAACTTCTACAATTACCGCACGGGTATCACCAGCGGTGTGAAGGGGTTGCACAACCGTATTGACCGCATGACCATCGACCAGATGCAGAACGTGTGGCTGAAGATGTACGACGGTCGCGTATTCGTGCTGAACCGCCAGACGGACCGCATAGAAGACCCGCTGGAAGGCATCAGCGGACACAGCGAATTCAAGGTGGACTACTTCTTCGTGCCCTACGTGACGAGCGTGGGCGACGTGCTGATGTCGTTCGGTGAGACGGGATTCTATAAGCTGCGCCTGGATCGCAACGGATTGAAGCAGGAGCAGATCATGACGCGGAACATGACGGTGAAATGTGTGGTGGAAGGCTACCACAACGACCTGTGGGTAGGTACCGACCAAGGCGTACACCGCATCAACACGTCGAACCTGTCGCTGGAAAAGGACGGCTACTTCCTGGATGAGGACATCACCTGCCTGGCCTCGAACGGATACAACATCTTCGTAGGTACCAGGTCGGGAAAAATCATGGAATTCTCGTACGGTCAGGAGCCGAAGATGGTGAAAGACTTCGGAAAGGAGATTACCGGACTGTTTGTCGACAGCAACGGACTGATATGGTTTTCAGACTCGGGCGATGGCGCCTACCGTCTGAATCCCGATACGGGCGACGTGAAATTCTTCAACCAGCGCGTGCTCGTGCCGGAATACACCAGTCGCGGTGCGGAATTTACCGAGGCATTGGGACTGGTTTGGGTGCGCATGAACCACGGCGGCTACGGATACTACAACCGCGAAGCCGACGAGGTGGAGTACTTCCACAACGACCCCAGCAACCCGTGGAACCTGTCGAACTCGGTGAACGCCCGTCTGGAGATGAACGACGGCGTGGTGTGGGAATCGACCATCCGCCGAGGTTTGGAGAAACTGGAAATCCTGAAGCGCACGATTACGAGGACGCTGGTGATGCCAGAGTCGGAGCACCCGATGGACAACGAGGTGCGTGCCATGTGCTATGACGCCAAGCGCCATCTGACATTCCTGTGTAACAAGCGCGGAAAGATATTTATTTATGACGCCCATGGTAACCACACAGGTACCATCACCCAGGACGCCAAGGGGACGCCCATCAGTCGTCCGTACGGTATGTCGATGGACTCGCAGGGCAACTACTGGGTGTGCGACAAGGATAAGGGCGTGTTTAAGATTACGCCCAGCGGCGACGGATATAACGTGCAGAACATTTGTCATACGGACGGTGACGCATGGTCGCTGAGCAGCAATGCCGCCTATCAGGCCGTGGAGGACCACAACGGCAACATCTGGATAGCGACGTACGGTGGTGGCGTGAACATTCTGCGCAAGAACAAAGCTGGCAAATATATCGCCATCCACGCGAAGAACGCGCTGAAGCGCTATCCGCAGAGCCTTCACCAGAAGGTGCGCACACTGGCTGTCGCCAAGGACGGCAAGGTGTGGGCAGGTACGACGGACGGTATCCTCATCATGCAGATGAGGAACAACAACGTCACCATCGAGGAGATGCGGATGACGGACCGCCTGGAGGACGGCCTGATGAGTAACGACATCGTCTATCTGGCCTGCGACGCCAACGGTACGATGTGGATTGGTACGAACAGCGGCGGTCTGAGCTATGTCACGGGCCGCGACGAGAAGGGCGGATATAAATTCAAGAACTACGGCATTGCCGACGGACTGCCTTCGGAGGAGATTCGCGGCATGGCCTTCGACGAGAAGGGTAACGTGTGGTTCTCGACGGACCACGTGCTGAGCTCGTTTGACGTGAAGAAACAGATTTTCACCACTTACTCGCAGTTGGACGGTGTCGACGAGACGATGTGCTCGGAGGGTTCCGTAATGATGGGTGAAGGAGGAAACATACTGGTGGGAACGCTGAACGGATACTACACCATCGACCGTAAGAAGCTGAAGAATGCGACGGGTTCGCTGCTGAAACTGCGCATCACGGACTTCTATCTGAACGACGAGTTGCAGAGTCCGCGACTGAACGACACCTACGATTTCTACGTGCCCGAGAGCCGCAAGGTGGAGCTGCCCTCACACAGTTCGGCATTTGCGTTCCGCTTTGCAGCACTGAACTATCAGTTGCAGCACCGCATGGTGTATCAGTATAAGCTGGACGGCTACGACCGCGACTGGGTGAATGCCGACAAGACACGCACGGCACACTACTATAACGTGCCCGCAGGAACATACCGTTTCCAGGTGAAGGCATTCTTGCTGGAGTCGCCCGAGGCTTACGACACACGAACCATTGAGATTACGGTGCCCCCGAGTCCGTTGCTGTCGCCAGCAGCCGTTTGGGTGTACATGGTGCTGATGGCTGTCGGCATGCTGTTCGGCCTGTGGTGGTATCAGGAGCGTTTGCGCAAGCAGCAGCAAGAACAATATACAATGTTTGAACAAGAACAACAGCAATGAGAAAACTGTTTATCATATTATGTGGAGTCATCCTGATGGCAGGATGTAAGAAAGACAACGACGAGCCCGTAAAGAAGGACACACAGAGAACCGTGGTGGTATATATCTCGGGGGATAACAACCTTACGGGTGCTGCGACGAGTGACATCAACGAGATAAAGGAAGGCGCTGCGGGCATTCCGTCGGACGGCCGTCTGGTGTTGTTTGTCGATCGCAATTGGAGCAACGAAAAGCCCTTTATCGCAGAAATCAAGAACGACAAGAATCATCCGTTGGATACGCTGTATAAGTATTCTACCGATTTCTACGCCTCCGACCCCAATTTGTTCAGCGAGGTGTTGGAACGCGTTGTGGGACTGTGTCCTGCCAAGGAATATGGCTTGGTGCTGTGGGGACACGGTTCGGGATGGCTCGTAGAGAAAGACACCATTGCCCAACGACGTGCCTACGGTATTGACGAAACAGGTAGCGGCAGTGGCGGTAAGTGGATGAATATGACGCAGATGGCTAGTGCACTGAAGGATCTGCAGACGAAAAACGTGATGCCGAAGCTGAGCTACATCTTTGCCGACTGCTGTAACATGATGTGTGTGGAAGCGGCTTACGAGCTGAAGGACGTGACGGAGTACATGATTGGTTCGCCTGCCGAGATTCCGGGCTACGGTGCACCCTACCAACTGATGGTGCAACAGCTGTTCAAGAGCGGCAGCAACCTGTATCGGGGCATCATCGACACCTATTATGATTATTATGCCGACTTCGACAACCTGAATTATGCGGAGCAAACTTTGTGGCCGTATATGAAGGACGGCTATAGTGTGCCGCTGTCAGTCATTGACACGAAATACATCGGTGCTTTGGCGAACATGACGCACGATATGCTGGAGCGTGCTCAGGGTGGCTATCCGATGTATCCCGTGAGCCCTAACTTGTTGGGGATTGTGTTCTATTGTCACAATACCTATTCGTATTGGCCCGTAGACATGATGTACGACATGAGGGCCATCATGGAACGGCTGTTGTCGGCAGCAGATTTTACGACGTGGGACAGCACCTACCAGCAGGCGGTGCCTTACTATCGGATGTCCATGAAATGGATGACGGAGTTCCAGGAACAATATAGGGCATTCGACACGTTTGACAAAAACCTGAAATACGGTTGCGTGAGCATGTTCACCCCCAGAGAAGGACAAGGCTACAGCTACGGCGTTTTGCCGATGAACCAAACGGTGCAGAACTTTGCCTGGAGCCGCATAATGGATTGGAAACGCTTCGGCTGGGAGTAAAAATACTTTTGGAATAAAAGAAATTACTCTTGGAGAAAAAAGAATTTCTCCAAGAGTATTTTTATTTAGTCTCTTCTTTATCTTGTATCACGACCTTGAACTTACAGTTCGAGCTCGTTCACGCTCGGCAATGAATAAATTTATTCATTGCTTTCTCGCTTAATTACGACCTTGACCTTTGAGATTCGACGTTCTTCCATATCGAGAATCTCGAAAGTGAAGTTCTTATATTCTATCTTCTCATGAAGCTTCGGGAAGTCACCCTTGATTTCAAGCATCAGTCCGGCAATGGTGTCGGCGTCACCCTCGACATCCTCGAAGATGTCGTCGTCGACATTCAGAATCCTGTAAACTTCGGACAGCAGCGTCTTGCCCTCGAAGACAAAGGTGTTGGCATTGACGCGCACATAGTTCTTTTCGTCCTCGTCGTACTCGTCGTTGATTTCACCTACAATCTCCTCCAGAATATCCTCCAGCGTCACAATACCGCTGGTGCCGCCAAACTCATCGACGACAATGGCAATATGCACCTTGTTTTCCTGGAACTCGCGCAGCAGGTCGTCAATCTTCTTCGTCTCAGGAACGAAATACGGCGGACGGATGAGCGACTGCCAGCGGAAACTGCTGCCCTTCGACAGGTGCGGCAACAGGTCCTTGATATACAGAATACCGCGAACATTGTCGCTATTGTCCTGATAGACGGGAATGCGTGAATAGTTGTTGGCCACAACACAACGCAGCACTTCGGCAAACGACGCCTTGAAGTCGAGGTCGACAACATCCTGGCGCGACGTCATGATTTCCTTCGCCGTTTCGTCGCCAAAGCGCACAATACCCTCGAGCATGCGTTTCTCCTCGCGGATATCGTCCTTATCGGTCAGTTCCAGCGCCTGCTCCAAATCATCGACGCTGAGCACGTGACTCTCCTTACGCACCATTTTATCTGCCAGGATGCCCGACTTGATGAGAATGGACGCAAAAGGATAGCACAACTTACGGAAGAACATGATGCCACTGACGGCCCGACGACAGAAGCTGAGCGGGTGTTGTCCAGCATAGACCTTCGGCATGATTTCGCCAAAGAGCAGCAGGAGGAACGTCAGCAGAACGGTGACGAACAGGAACTGCAGCCAGTAGGACCCGCCGAAGTCAATGACGTGCGCGATGAAATAGTTGAGCAGCATGATGATGGTGACGTTCACCAGATTGTTGGTAATCAGTATCGTCGCCAGCGTCCGCTCAGAATCCTCGCGTAGCTGTTTGATTTTGATGTCTTCGGAAGTGCGTTCCTCGTCGAGCTCGTTCAAATCGCTCGGTGACAAAGAGAAAAATGCTATCTCAGAACCAGAGGCAAAGCCCGACACCAGCAACAGCAGGCAGGCCAACACACCGGCAATAATAGCACCTAACGATGGAGCCATCAGCGTCACACCGTCGAAAAACTGAAAGAATTGTTGAAGATATTCGTCCATACTTACTCAGTCGTTGCGTCTGTCTCGGAAGGAGCCGCAGATGATGAACGCGGAGAGAGCAACTCCAGATTGTCGGCCCAGATTTCCGTCATGCTGCGACGCTGTCCCTGCTTGTCGTCGTAGGTAGAATAACGGATACGGCCTTCGATATACAATTTGTCGCCCTTATGGACATATTTCTCGACGATTTCGGCCAGTTTGCGCCACAGGATGACATTATGCCAATCGGTGTGGTCGGGCACCTGCGTGCCATTCTGCAACGTATAGCCACGCTCTGTTGTAGCCAGACGGATGCGCGCTACGGCAACACCCTGATCGACATAACGGATCTCTGGGTCCTGACCAACGTTACCTATCAACATCACCTTATTCATAAGCGCTTACTTGCAAAGTCCTAAGAAAGTGAACTTGAAATTCTTACCCTTGGCAGAAGGGAACTGACTGCGGGGATCCACACGCTCGCTCAAATGGTCGACAATGCGGTTGTAACAGTCCATACCCGAAACCGCCTTGCAGCGAGCCACGAAATGCGTGTCGCGATACTGGAACTTATTCGTGCCAGGAACAATGGCGACGCGCTTGAAATCGAGCGCTCCCTCGTACCAGCCGAAGCGTTCCTCGTTCAGACGCACCAGCGCTGGAGCCTCCTGTTTGGGAGCAGGGCTAGCAGGACGCACGGCCTTCTTCTCCTTAAAGTCTTCCATTGTTTCTGCCTCGGTCTTGATGATGATAAAATAAACACGCGGACGAACCTTGTAACGCTTGGGATAAATGACGTTACTATCGACATACTCACGAATGTCGCGCTCAAGCATTGGATTCATTCCCACCTCCTCTATCTCGGAGAGAAAAGCAACTGCCTCATCAGCATTTTTAACCAATACTTCCTGGTCAAAGTATCGAATATATAAGTTCATCTAAAAAGGTTGTTTTGTTTTTCCGTATAAAAAAAGAGCGGAAAACGGGACTCGGACCCGCGACCCCAACCTTGGCAAGGTTGTGCTCTACCAACTGAGCTATTTCCGCCTGTCTTCGACAGTCGCTATTTTCGGCGACGTCTCGGCATCAAGTAAACTTCCTGCGCTCGACTTGCACGAAAATTCCGCAAACAAGTGAAGAGGAGGAGACTCGAACTCCCACGTCGCAATTGACACTACCCCCTCAAAGTAGCGCGTCTACCAATTCCGCCACCTCTCC
>JBGUIA010000011.1:0-5073 GCA_045112595.1 Prevotella sp.
GCTGGCGCCTGAATGGTGTGAAGCGCTTCATCACCAACGGTGATAGCGACATCCACCTCGTGCTGGCCCGTTCTGAGGAGGGCACTAAGGACGGACGTGGTCTGTCAATGTTCATCTACGACAAGCGCCAGGGCGGTGTTGACGTACGTCACATCGAGCACAAGCTGGGTATCCACGGCTCTCCTACCTGTGAGCTCACCTATAAGAATGCTAAGGCCGAGCTCTGCGGTAGCACACGTCTGGGCCTGATCAAGTACGTGATGGCTCTGATGAACGGCGCCCGTCTGGGTATCGCTGCACAGAGCGTAGGTGTTGAGCAAGAGGCTTACAATGAGGGTCTGGCTTACGCCAAGGAGCGTCAGCAGTTTAACGATAAAATCATCAACTTCCCTGCCGTATACGACATGCTAAGTCGTATGAAGGCTAAGCTTGATGCTGGTCGTTCTCTCTTGTATGAAACTGCATGTTATGTAGACATTTATAAATGTTTGGAAGACATTGAAAGAGATCGCAAGCTCACACCTGAGGAGAAGCAGGAACTGAAGAAGTACCAGCGCCTGGCTGATGCCTTCACACCACTGGCCAAGGGTATGAACTCAGAGTATGCCAACCAGAACGCTTACGATGCCATCAGCATCCACGGTGGTTCAGGTTTCATCATGGAGTACAAGAGCCAGCGCCTGTTCCGCGACGCACGTATCTTCTCTATCTACGAGGGTACCACTCAGTTGCAGGTTGTAGCAGCTATCCGCTACATTACCAACGGTACTATGCTGGCTAACATCAAGGACATGCTGGCAGGTCTCGAGGTGAGCGACAGTCTGAAGAACCTGAAAGCTCGCGTAGAGAAGCTCGTTCCCGTTTACGAGGAGGCTCTCGCCAACGTGAAGGCTCTGGAGAATCAGGATGCTCAGGACTTCCTCGCTCGTCGTCTCTACGATATGACTGCCGAGCTGGTAATGAGCCTGCTCATCCTGCGCGACGCCACCAAGGCTCCTGAGCTCTTCGAGAAGAGTGCCAATGTCTACGTTCGCATGGCCGAGGAAGATGTACTCGGTAAGAGCGCATACATCAAGGCCTTCCAGGTAGAGGACCTCGACAGCTTCCGTGCTGCAGAGCCTGAGGCCGCAGCCGAGTAAGCTCTCGTCACCTAATTACAAAGGAGTCCCGATAGAGTTAACCCTCTTCGGGACTTTTTTTATTAGTGTGATTTTTTTTTAAATGCAGCCAGTTTTCTGGATTTTTTTTTGTTTGTTTCGAAAAAAAGCATTAATTTTGTGCAGTCTTAGTATAGGCAACTAAATATGGGTATTAAAGATTCAAAGAGCATCCTCAAGTGTTTGGAGGAGACGATTCGTGAACAATGGGACTGCGACGCGTTGACTGATTATGGTACGGATGAGACATTTAAGTATCGTGACGTAGCAGTACGAATATGTTATCTGCACATGCTGTTCGAATCGCTGGGCATCAAACCTGGCGACAAGGTGGCACTCTGCAGTAAGAACAGCAGCAACTGGGCTATCGCCATGCTGGCCGTGCTGACTTATCGCGCCGTGGCCGTGCCGTTGCTTCCTGATTACAGCAACGAGCAGTTGAGAATGCTTTGCGAGCATTGCGATGCAAAATTTATGATTGCCTCTCACCGATTGGCGAACTTATGGCCGGAAGGTCAGTGTCCCATGTATATGATTGACGTGGAGGACCTGCTTGCTATGACGCCTTCGGTATTCACCGACGAGGTAGAGGACAAGGCCTATAATCTGTTTGCCCAGCGCTACCCCAACGGATATACCGCCAATGATGTACATTATGAGGCCGAACAGCCTGAGGATTTGATGATACTGAGCTACACCAGTGGTTCGACGGGCAATCCAAAGGGTGTGATGCTGCCTTGGCGCTCGCTAGAGTCGAATATGCAGTTTGCAGTGAATGCCCTGCCTAGTGAAAGAAACATGACCCTGTTCTTGATTCTGCCCATGGCCCACATGTTCGGTTTTGCCTTTGACTTTCTGTATGGCTTCATATGCGGAGCCCATCTGTATATCCTGAAAAAGGTACCTGCTCCGAAAGTGATGTTGAAAGCTTTTGCAACCATCAGACCTCATTACTTCCTCTGCGTTCCTTTGGTGATGGAGAAAATCATCAGGCTCCGTGTGATACCACAAATAAAAAGGCCCTTTGTGAAAGTGATGTTGAAGGTGCCCGGCATAAAGAACCTGATATGCCGAAAAATCCGCAAGCAGCTGACGGAGGCTCTTGGTGGCAATTTCTATGAAGTCATCATGGGCGGCGCGCCCTTGAGCAAAGAGGTGGAAAGAATTCTGCGAATGGTAGGGTTCAGATACACCATCGGTTATGGCATGACCGAGTGCGGCCCCATCATCACCTACTCCGATTGGAAGGAGCACCGTCAGGGTTCGTGCGGCAAAGCGGCTCTGAATATGGAGGTGAAGGTCGATAGCCCTGACCCAAAGAACATTCCTGGTGAAATTATCACCAAGGGTCCCAACATGATGCTTGGCTATTACAAGAACGTGGATGCGACAAACAGCACCATTGACGAGAATGGATGGCTGCACACTGGTGACTTAGCGGTAATGGACAAAGACGGATTCTTCTACATCCTTGGTCGCAAGAAGAACATGCTGCTTGGGTCCAACGGACAGAACATCTACCCTGAAGAAGCCGAAGACCAAGTGGTCACCCATTCCATCTTCGAAGAGTGCGTTGTTGTGCAACGTGAGGGAAAACTGGTCGGACTTGTCTATGTGTCAGATGTTTTATTGCAAAAATTGGGGAAGAATCGTGATGAACTCGATTTGGAAGCCATCCGCAATAAGGTGAACGAACATCTGCCCCGCTACTGTCAGCTGTCAGCACTGGAACAGCGTGATGAAGAGTTTGTAAAGACGCCCAAGAAGAGTATCCGAAGATTCCTATACAAATAATTGCAAAAAAGAAATAATAATAAGACTAAAACAATATAACAATGAATACATATCCTTTACTACAATCGCAACTGGGTATATTCCTGCAATGCATACAAAACCCACAGTCCACACAATATAATCTGCCTAATGCCGGTTTCATACCTTCTACCGTCGATGTAGAGCGGTTGATTGATGCCTGGCAGCGGGTGATTGATGCACGCCCGGAGTTCCGTACGCGTTTCATGATCGACGACAACGGCGATCCCCGCCAGTGGAGCGACCCCGAGATGCAGATACCCATCGTCAGACGCAAGATGAGCGAGGCCGAGGTGCAGACGTATATTCACGACGGGCTGGTGCGTCCTTTCGACCTGCTCAGCGGCGAACCGTTGTTTAGGATAGAGTTTATTGAGACTGAGAAAGGCTGGTGGGAAATGACCGACGGCCATCATGTCGTATTCGACGGTATGTCGTTTACGCCTGTCATCATGCAGATAGACATCAACAAGGCATACATGGGAGAGGAGCTGACACCCCATCCCTATGGCATGTATCAGGCTGCTGAGGACGAGGTGGCTACCTTCGGCACGGAGGTGTACGAAAAAGCCAAAGCCTACTATGCCGAGAAGTTTGCCGGTCTCGATTTTGCTACGCTGAGTCGCAGTGAGTCGGGGTCAATGGGTAAGATGGCACGCCGCTCGACGTTCATCAACCGCCAGTTGTGCGATGACTGGTGCAAGGAGCATGGTGTACCCATCAACCTCCTGTTCCAGGCAGCCTTCAGCCACATCCTGTCGGTGTTGTTGCGGCAGGAGAAAGTGGCCTACTTTACAGTGAACCATGGTAGAATGGATAAACGTCTACGCGAGTGCATTGGCATGTTCGTTAAGTCGGTGCCCATTCTGGCTGACTGTACCGCCGATACCACTGTAACTGAATTCATCAAGAGTTTCCGTACCGAATTGATGAGCACCATCCGCTACGGTGCCTATCCGTTCAACCACTTCTGTCGCGACCTGAAGATGACATCGGGCGTATCCTTCAATTTCCAGGCCCTGGCCGATATGGAGGAGGCGATGATTCTGGGCGACGAGCGCATCTACGGTATTCAGCCGGTGCGCGATATGATTGATGACGACATGACGGTGTTCATCTTCTTCAATGGAGAGAACTATGAGATGCGTGTTGAGTCAAGCAGTGCTATGAACGACGAGGCAACGTTACAGATGATGGCCGATGCCATGTTGGCAACGATGAACAATATGATGGCAGCCCCAGACGGTAAGCTAAAAGATATTGCCATTGTTTCTCCTGAGGAAGAGCAGCAGTTGCTGGCGCTGTCGAAGGGCGAGACTCTGGACTATGACACCACCGAGACGTGGGTATCCCTTTTCCACCGTCAGGTGGAGACCCGTCCCGACGCCGTCGCCGTGGCCGATGCCGCTGGTACATATACCTATAAGGCACTCGACGAGGCCTCCGATGCCGTAGCACGATATCTGATTGCGCAAGGTCTCAAAGCCGATGATTTCGTTGCCATCCGCATGGACCGATCTCGCGAGTTCATGGCAGCCGCCTTAGGCTGTCACAAGGCGTCGGTTGGCTATGTTCCCATCGACCTGGACTACCCCGCCGAGCGTGTTGACTATATGCTGCAGGACAGTGGTGCCAAGCTCACCATTGACGAGAAGACCGTCAGTGAGGCCCTTGCCGGTTCATATAGCGGCACCCTCCGTCCTGCCACACCAGAGAACCTGGCTTACATGATCTACACATCAGGCTCTACGGGTCAGCCCAAGGGCGTGATGATACAGCACAAGGCCCTGCTCAACTTCGTTCACTTCATCCGCAAGGAGTGGCGCCTGAGTGAGCAAAGCCGCATAGCCTGCCACAGCAACTTCGCCTTCGACGCTGCCGTGGAGGATCTCTACCCCGTACTGACCACCGGAGGTACGCTCTACATTGTTCCTGAGGAGGCACGACTGGACATCAGCCTTCTGCGACAGTACCTGAAGGATAATGCCATCACCGGCGGCTGCTATACCACACAGCTGGGACAGCTTCTGGGCAGCGACGAACCTTTGGATGTTGACTACATCTGTCTGGGCGGTGAGAAGATGACTGCCGTTCCACAGACCAC
>JBGUIA010000012.1:0-41216 GCA_045112595.1 Prevotella sp.
TCACGTCAATCAATTGCGAACAAGTGCCCTGAGTCTGATATTGTACATGTTTCGTTTTCATACTTTTCTTGTTTTGGTGCAAAGATAGTAAATAATCTGCAAATTCGCAAAAAATCGAATTGTTTTTTCATTGTATGGCTTAATAAAAGGGAAAACGCCCTTGCTTTTATCTCCAAAAATGATCAGGGTCTCCGATCCCGTGTTTATTGCGCAATAAACGGCTCTAATGTATTAATAAAGTTTAAAAAATAGACACATCAGTACTAAGTTTAAGAAATAAACCTTATCTTTGTAACACCAAACGCAAATGTTGCGTAACAAAACCTATTACAAAGATGACAACTACTGATGAACTCCAAATTATTGCCAACATGCGTGGCGAGGTCATGAGCCGGAAGGAATCGACGGGCGTGAACCTTTTCTTGGTATGGGGCTATCCCACTGCCTTTTTTCTTTTGCTGGAATTTGCTGCCCTCATGTTCCTGCACCAGAATTGGTGTTCCTGGCTTTGGGTGGGCATTCCACTGATTGGTGCACCGCTGATGATTCACTACCAACAGAAAGACTACGACCGCACGGGCCATCGCACGCTCGAACAGAATACAGCCCTGCAGTTATGGCTCTTTATCGGTGGTGCCAGCGCTTTCACTGGTTTCTTCACGGGGTGTGCCGGTGTCTTCGATATTTGTTACTGCACCTTCCAGGGTCTGCTCGTCGGCATGGGCTGTTTCCTTACGGGTGTCATCTCGCGCTTCCGTCCCATGAAGGTCTGTGGCATCATCGGCAGCACATTGTCCTTTACTGCTCTTTTCCTACAGGGTGACCTCTGGCCTTGGCAGCTGATTGTCGCTGTCATCATCACCATTATCACCCTCATTATTCCTGGTCATCTACTTAAACAATACGTTAAACGCTATGAGTCCATTTAAGTTTGCCGTTATCAATCCCCTGCTCCACAACGAGTTGCGGCTGAAAATCATGGTTGCCCTCGACAGTCTCGAGAGCGCCAGTTTCATGTACCTCTGTCAAATAACCGGCGCCACGCGCGGCAACCTGAGCATTCAGATCAAGACGCTGCAGGAGGCTGGCTATCTGGAGGTCGACAAGAGCGGCTCCGGACCTTCCTCCCGTAGCATCTGCCGCCTTACCCACAAGGGCATTGAGGCTCTCCAAGCCTACGAACAAGGCCTCCACCGCCTCTTCACCGAAGACGTCCCGGCTGACAACGACGACCAGCAGCAAGCAGTTTAAGTTTACACCTTATTATATATAAAATATGACTAACGACATCAACAATCTCAACGCGCAAATCCATACGGAAGTCACGGAAATTTACTGCGGTTCCATTGGGAAAACCGTTTTTATCTCATGGGGCTACATCTCGGTATTCTTCCTACTATTGGAGTTTCTAGCCCTGAAGATATGGAACGACGACTGGTGCTACTTCCTATGGATTGGCATACCAGTAGTGGGCTTGTTACAGGGTGCCGACAGCATCTTCATCCATAAGAACCGCAAGGCGTTAGACTGGCAGAACACCACTGTGCTTTATACGTGGGCATTCATAGGCTTTACCTGCGGCATCAGCGGATTCATGACGGGTGTTACAGGTTTGTTCGCACCCTGTTTCCTCACCTTCGTAGGGCTACTGTTCAGCATTGGCAGTTTCATCACGGGCGCCTTGCTCCGCCTGCGCAGTCATATCGTTTGTGCCTTCATCGGTGCGGCGCTGTCGTTTCTGACCTTGCTCTTCCAAGGTGAGCAATGGCCTTGGCAACTGGTGACCACAGCAGCGGTCGTCACCGTCTCGATGATTATCCCCGGCCACCTGTTTGACAGTAACGAGAAAAACAAATAAACTTTTTTATTAATATTAATCCAACTAACTATGAGTATTACAATTAGACATTCACTGGCGAGGGTAGCGGGAGTGCTACTCCTCGCCGTGCTCGGCACCTTAGGGGCAAGAGCAGAAAATGCGAAAATCATCGTGTGGCTCAACGATGGCAACAAGAGTGAAGTACTTTTTGCCGACATGCCCGAGCTGACGTACGCCGATGGTAATATCAACATTCAGTCGAACAGTCCTTCAACCACTTTCTCATGGCCTATTGGGAATGTTCAGAAGCTGACGTTCGAGAATCTGGAAACCGGCATTCGCGACATCAAGACGACAGGTCTTGACCTGCTCTCTGACCATTTCGACGCCTACGACCTCAGCGGCAAAATGATCCGCAAAGGTATTAAATCGATATCTGAGCTTCCCAAGGGAGCCTATATCATCAAGGATGGCAAAGTAACCTTTAAAGTCGTACGCAAATGAAGAAGCTATACGTTTTAGCCTGGCTGATGATGCTCAGCATCGTCGCTATGGCGCAGACCATCGTCGTGGTAAATAAAGATGGTAGCAAGGCTACGTACGACCCATCAGAGGTAACTAGCATTGACTTTCAGAGCACACCACCGGGATTTACTGTCAACTGGAATGACGCATCGCGTCAATATTCTTTTAACGAGGTGCAGAGTGTCAAAGGCTTGCCCGACTATCTGTTTGTTGACCCCAAAGTGGTGCATGTCTCTCTGGCCTCTACTGAAGGCTATGAAGCGGTGTTTGCTGCCGATGTGAAGACGAACGTTGAATATGACGTGGAAACATCCGACCCTTGGATAAAGGTGGCCAGAAAAGAGGCCGACCGCCTGGTGTGCAATGTTCTAAAGCATGAGGGTAACGATCGCATGGGCTATGTGGCGCTTGCGAGCAAAGACGGTCTGCTGACCGATACCATCAAAGTGAGTATAAATGATGAATTCTACGTGCTTAAGTGCCTTACCCCCGTACAGTCAATCACAACAGTTGGTTCAGCCGAATTCATGCTCATGGAAATAGTCAACGGCGCTTTAAGACCGGCAGCAGGCAAGACCATCTCCTTCACTCCCGAGAACGGTACATGTTCCGTCAAGGAGGCTGTCACTGACGCCAAGGGAATGGTCAGTGTCGACTTTACCCCTAGTAGTGATGCCGACAGGGGCAGGGTTCAGGCAAGTTTCCGTGGGCACTTCAACGGCATATCGATGATGTACACTACTACCGCGCTCTTCGCCGTGGAAAAGTTCGAACTTAGGTACCAGCCCAAACAGTATTTCTGGAAAGATGGAGCCGTTACGGTAGAGTTCCAGCTTATGGAGTGTGTTCAAGGCATATGGCAACCCGTCAGGGCAACAGATGTCAACTTTACTTGCGAAAACGGAACCCTCAATGCTCAGTCGAAAAAGACGGATGAGGAGGGTAAGGTGACTGTTGATTTCGCGCCTGATAAAAACTTCATGACAGGCTCCGTCACAGCCAGCTGCAAGGTCCAGCTTATAGGTGGCAGCTACTGGTTTGGGAGCGCTACTACCGAGGTGATAAAGGGAGAGGAATACATGCTTGAAGCCCTTACGCCCTATGTTAATTTGTGCGGCGATTATTTGGGCGAAACCCCCGTTCAGTTCCGACTCCTCAAGTATGATTTCGATAAATTCGAATGGGAGCCCTTTGGCGGTTGGACCATCAAATTCACTGCCGAAAACGGTGTCACAGGAAGCAACTCCGAAATTTCGGATGTTGACGGTATTGTGACTGTTACCTTCCAGCCTGTTCAAGGCTTCGTGGAAGGGTCACTCACAGCCAGCTGCGACATTGACCTTCCCGATGGCAACAAATGGCATGGAGAGGCTGTCACGAAGTTCATGACAGATTTGTACAAGATAGAGAGGAAGTTACCCTCTATACTAACAGATGCTGTCGATTACTATATTGGCAAACCATGGGATTGCGAGTTCCAACTGCTGAAGAAGGAGGGCAACGACTATGTTCCCTGCCCGTATCAGTATATTCAATTCGAAACCACACACGGCAGCTGCACACCTGATTACGCCCTGACCGATACAGAGGGTAAGGTAAGGACTACTTACACCATGGATGATGATAAGGATGTTGGTACTCTTAAGGCCAGCTTCTCCTTTACAGATGCCGAGGGTAATGTTTGTATAGGCTCGGTAACGACGTACTTCTTCTTGAATAAATACAAACTTGAGTGCCTGACACCTGAAGTGGAGATCAAGAAGGGTGAATTGGCTGACATCCGGTTCCAGCTCTTGGAGTACAAAGGAAAAGGTAAATGGGAGCCTTGTCCCGATAAGAAAATCACCTTCACGGCTCAGAACGGCAGCTGCGTGCCAGAATGGATGGATACCAATGAAAATGGTATCGCAATGACCAACTTCGAACCCGCAGAAGATGCCACCTATGGCACAGTCGAAGGCGTATGCAAGATCATACTCGACCCGACGACAGGTCTGGATTGGAGATCGAGCGCGCCCGCCCTTGTCACCATTATTGATGATGGCACTGGCGACAGACCATCGAAGGAAAAGGCTAAGCCGAAGATCAGGATTCTGGATGAAGGCAGTGGCGGCACTAAACCGCAAGTGGTCGATGATAATGGCAATGGAGAGATTGTCTTTGTGGTAGAAGAGCGTATCGAGGGCGAGGATGCTGACCGTCCCGTTGAGGGCGCTACGGTGGAGTTTGAGACCGATAGCCAGGATGACAACCTCGAAGGCTTCAGCTGGGCGACCACCGGCAAAGACGGCAAAGCACCCGCTATATTCAAAGTCAAGGACTTCGCCAAATTCAAGGGTGTCAAGATCAAGGCCAAAGCCACTGTGAAGTACTCCGACGGCGAGAAGATAGTAGAGACCACGGCGAAAGTCAATTCCGACGGCACACTGGATGACGGTAGTGGTAGCGGCGGTGATGATCCCTGCGGCGGTGGAATCTCTGATAGCGACCTGAAGAAGGCTTACGAACTGGAGCAGAACACCTTTAAGATTGGCGATAATGTGACGAAACTCGATGGTCCAGAAGATGAGATAGTATGGACTGTTAATGAAGATATTGAAGGCAATAGGTTCAACTCGCTCTATTGGTTCAAGGAGGATCCCGTCTATTACACAACCGCCTGGGGAACCATCTACGGATTCCCGGACGATATGTTTGGCGAGGAAATATACGTCAGTGAGGGTAGTGGTATGTTCATTAGCTTCGGCGCCTTCATCGACCCATCTGCAGGCTACAACGAGACCAATGTGATAGACTTTAACTCTGAGAACATCCAGAAGGCTGTGTACCGTCTCTGTAAGGATGCCGACGGCAACATCTATGCCATTGCTTATGTACGTTCGAAGGACGGCAAGGAAGGAACCTTCAAGGTGAAAGCCAAACCCGCGCCGTCAAGTGCCCCCCAAAGAGTGGGTTCAGCCCCCAACTCCATCAGACAGAGCATACTGAAAAGGATAACGGGTCAGGATTGATTAACACGACACTCTTTCCAGTGTCACACCAGAGCCCCTTTAGTATCATACTAGAGGGGCTTTACTATTAGGGTAGAGGGATATGAACGTTACCCAAAGTAATCCGTCTCGTTACCTTACGGGCTGAACGGCGCTCTGCTCCCTGATCTCTGACCAAGAGCAGGGAAGTGTCGAGCCGACAGCCGGTAGGAGAGTGACGGTTAGCAGGGAAGGTATCGGCATTGAGAATATGCAATTTTTGTTTTGCCCCTACCAAAATAGCATTAACACATTCTATATCAGAAATATACATAAATATTTGCCCCTACTTTGCCCCTACTTTGCTCCTACTTTACTCCTACCGTCCTTCTACCAATCCGCTACTTTTCTGCATCTTTACTACTACCTCTCGCGTTTGATATTACCGGCTTGCAAGTTTTTATATACGGGTTATCTTTGAAATTCTCTAGAGAATTCAGACGTTTCCTTACTGGTTAGCAATCGTTAGTACGTACTTAAGCTCCAAATTCTCTCGAGAATTCAAGAGTTATTCCTGCTTTATCGTTTCGTTTCATCGTAATATCATTTGTTCTCCCTGCCTTAGGACGGCTTGTCAACTATGTAATTGAATCAGGCCGTCATGTAGGAGCAAGGTAGAGGCAAGGTAGGAGGAAAGTAGGAGCAAAGTAGGGGCAAAATTTCGCGCAATCCACTTATACACAACAAGATATCTCGTATTTGGTAGGGGCAAATGCAAAACATCAGAATAAGAAGCAGAAAAAGAGATAATTGTAATTTAAATATTATTATTTGTTGTTACTTTCAAAAATAATGCTTATCTTTGCGGAGAATATGGAGAAGGGCATGACTCCAGAGAGATCGATTATGTTAGAAAGCTGTTATTATAAAGGAAAGATTGAGGCGGGGTGCGACGAGGCCGGACGCGGATGTCTGGCTGGGAGCGTGTATGCTGCGGCGGTGATATTGCCCGAAGGGTATCAGAACGAGTTGCTGAACGATTCGAAGCAGTTGACGGAGAAGCGTCGCTATGAGTTGCGTGAGATTATCGAACGTGACGCGGTGGCGTGGGCTGTAGGTGTTGTGACACCTGAGGAGATTGACAAGATCAACATCCTAAATGCGTCGATTCTGGCTATGCACAGGGCGCTGGATCAGTTGAAAGTACGTCCGGAGGCGATTATCGTGGACGGCAATCGGTTTAAGCCATATTATGAAAGAGGTGAGGGGTCAGAGGTGAGAGGTGAGAAATTACCCCACACGACGATTGTGAAGGGTGACGGGAAGTATCTCTCGATAGCAGCAGCCTCGATATTGGCCAAGACCTATCGTGACGACTATATGAACCAGTTGGCTGAGGAATATCCGCAGTACGACTGGCTATCGAACAAGGGCTACCCCACGAAGAAGCACCGCGAGGCCATCAAGCAATATGGCATTACGCCCTATCACCGCAAGAGCTATAATCTGTTGGGCGACGGACAGCTAAGCCTCAACTTCGAGGATTAGTTGACCTTGGTATGGAGGGTGTTAAAGATGCGCTGCTTAAGCCGCTCTGTCTGTTCAGGTGTCAGCAGGTCGCATTCGTCCAAATGCAAAAGAATGTCGTAAGCCTTCAGATAGGCAGAACGAATGGGAGGTGCAGCAGATAAATAGGTTGCCCAATAGGACTCTCTATCTGGTGCACAATCCATCACGTAACGGATGAAGTCGTCGTCACGCAGAAATTGCTCTACCTTGGTATAGATGGCTCGTTTCATTTGATTCGTCGTTAGTTAGCATTATCATTTGCTACTATAAAGACGAACCAATCATCAGAATGTCACCACTTTTACCCTTTTACTTTTACATCGCAGCTTCTCTGAGTTTCAACATACCCCGATGCATCAGATTGCGAACCGAGTGGTAGTTCATGTGCATGATGCCGCAAATCTCGTCATACTTACGCTCCTCAAGATAGTAGAGCGTGATGGCCTGACGCTGACGACGAGTCAGATGCTTCATCAGATGGGCTACTTGGGCAGATTGCATGGCTTCGCGCTCCTGACAGAGGTAGTCGCGTTCGACATCCTCAGCCGCATGGCGGTATTCATAGCTTTCCACCTCGTTGGGGTTGGTGAATGTCTGACGACGGAACTCGTCGAGCAGACGGTTTTTCAACGAAATCAACAGATAAGAACACAGGTTGTTGATGGCATTCTTGTCGTTACGTTTCATGTACACCTTCACGAAAACATCGTGAATGCAGTCCTTCAAGAGCTCTTGGTCGCTGGTCATCTTCAGGCCATAGTTGTAGAGCATCTGAACGTACATGTCGTATAGTTCAGCGTATGCCCGGTCGTCGCCTGCACAGAATTGTGCCACCAATTGCTGGGTGCGAATTCTTAATTTACTTGGCACCATAGTCGATTAGTATATTACGTAGTAGTTTGTATTCGGGTGCAAAGTTAAGGAAAAAAGCCAAACTACAAGCAAAACAAACGTTAAAAAATGGGAAAACTGACAATTGTGCCACTTTTCCCATTAAATTGTTACTTCTTTTTCAACCAATAAATGCCTTTCGACTCCAAGGTTACAGGGGAAGACGTATCGCGCAATCGGGTCACTGTTCCCGTTTTTTCATCAATGGAATACAAGGTGTATTTGCCTTGTCCCAAATCTATGTTGGACGACTCTCCTGATGCGCGATAGAACAGGTAACCGTTATCGCTAGACAGCATATAGAAATCGGGCACAAAAGACGGACGTGGAACCATCTGCGACAATTCAGCGAGGAAGGCCGTGTCAGTCACAGGGATTGCGGCACAGGAACCGCCAGCCATCAATGCGGCCCAGCACAGTTCGGGTGCCTTCTGGGCAGAATAGATGACGGCCTTGTCAGGATATTGCTTACGGTATTCGCTGACAGCGCGATAGACATCTTCGAAACGGGCACTACCCGTGCGGATCTTGCGCATATACTGACGTTGGGCCATATTGACGCCTCCTGGAGGCGCATACTCGCCTTTGTTGTGGTAGAACCACTGTTCTATGTCGATGATATCGACGATTTTTGAACGTACAGGGTCAGCAAGGATAGCGTCCTGCACATCCTTGTTGACAGCAAGGTCGACGAGCACAGGACCATTCTCTTGTTCCCATTCGGCAATGACGTCGAGCCAGAACTGCACGAAATGCAGGGGACCCGTAAACTCCTCGCCAATGGAATGGATGACGTTGGGCTGACCCTTGAAGGCATCCAACGATTGGCGGATGTACTGACGATGCAGTTCACGAAGGACAGGATTTTCCACATCATAGAACAAAGTAGCCGTAAAGATACGCTTGTCGCCTGTGAAGTTAACTGGCTCGAGGAACGGCGTATTGTTGACGTTGTTCGCTGTGCGCCAAGGACAGTCCACCCAGTGGGCACCAGCCTCAAGGATGTTGTGCTGGAAGTAGTGCTGGTTTTTGAGCAAAAGCCCGATGGATTCGGAGTTTTTCGCAAATTGCTGCAAGCGCCAGAAGTACCATTTGTTAAGAGTCGTCAAGTCGTACTTGGTCATTCCGTCCCAAGCCAATTGGCTATTAGCTATTGGCTTTTGGCTATTAGCGCCTGTGCGGGCGAAGGGCTGCTCATAGAAGGGAGCCCAGGCGTCACCGTTCTTGCGGCGGATGCGTTCGTGGTCGTCACGACGACGGTCCGTCCAAAGGCCGTAGTTCTGACTGAACAACAGCGTGTGGTCATGCTGCATCTGACTGATGACAGAATCGACACGATCAGTACCGCCTGTCGTTTCCTGACCTGGCACGAAACGCGTCAAGGCATATTTCGCCTTTGCCATTGCAGCATCCGTCGTGCGTCCGTTCCACCAAGGCGTCTGGTGTTTGCCGCCTACGAGCACACTATTGTTCTTCGTCAGCCAACCATTGACAATCTCATAATGATTAGATTGGTACACGCGCGAAGGCACTTCCTGATAAACGAAGGGTTTGAGTTTGCCTTGGGAAGTATCGCCCGTAAACACAGCGGAGTCAATCCACATCTGCAAAGTGGTACGTGGTTGCAGAGCTTCCTCAGCCAACTGGATGGCCTCCTCAATAGTCGGCGAACTGCTGGCATTGGTGTTACGCTCCAACACGCGGCACTGGCCACTGACGTCACGACCAAGACGTTTCTCCAACTGTGACGCATAGAGCGAATAAGGACGAACGTGTTCGTTCATGTCCGAATACTCGCCATTGCCCTGAATCTGCCCCCAACAGCCAATGGAATAGTTTTTGTTGAGCGAGTCGGGCGAATAACAAAAGAGTCCTGAAGCCGTCGATTGCCACATCGTGCTGTTAGCCGTGCTCCAGCCTGCACCAAATTTCTCCAATTCCCAATTTTTGAAGACGAGGTCGTTACCGTCGATGTTGACAATATCGAAGAGAATGCCTGGTGCCCACGATGAAATAGCGCCACTGGGACCAAAACTCTCGAAACTCTCGCATTGCACGAAAGCATTAGGACCAGGAGCCGTATGACCTACGGCAAAGTCGTTGATGCCGTGTTCGGAATAGCAACGCTGAAAAAGCACCATTTCACCGAAGGTTAGGAAGGTGCGGCGACGGAAACCGCCAATCTCAGAAACGGGATCCAGCGACTGGCAGTCCTCAACGGTAATCTGTTGGGCTGACTTCTGAATGACCACAGCAGAGCCGGCAAAATGGCGGAAATTGACCATCCGCACCCAGCAATTCTCAGCATCAGCCATATAGACACCGTCCCAACAATGGTCTTCGTCCAACGGGCGGGCGTGGTCGTAATCCGATTCCAGCGAGAGGTTTTCGATGCCACACTCGTTGATAAGGCCCGGCTGTTCGTAGATGATGGCCTTCGCACCACCATAGCGGCTGTTGATGTCGCAGGTGATAGGGGCGTCAAGCGTCACCTCATTGCCTTGAACCGCCAACATTTGCCGATTCCAACGAAGATCGATATCCCCAGGATGCCAAGCCCAATAGCCCATGCGTTTGCCTCCGCCATAAGAGGCGCAACCGAGGTGATCGATCCATTCCTGGGTGGAAGGACGCCAGATGGTGAGACGGGAACCCTGTTTCAAGGCGGCAGAACCGCCTTGCACACTGACCGTGAAAGTGCCTGCCTTGCTATCGACAATGTTGAGAGTATCGATAACGTTTATCGCGTGCGTACCTTCTATATATATAAGAGCACCACGGTCGTAGCCCGTCTTGCGCAGAATGGTTTTTTCGCGACCACTGCCTCGCAACACGACACCACTAGTACGAATGCGCAGGGGGGCACTCAACTTGAAAGTGCCTTCGGAGAGCAATACGGCACCGCGAAGCCCCGTCTGCTTGTCAACTTTCTGCTGACTGACATAGTTAATGGCCGCTTGTAGTTGTGCCGCATCGTCATCACCAGAGGGTTGTACATAGACGACAACTTTTGCCGATGGAATGGGCATTTCTGAACGATGGTATCCACAATAGGAATAATCCATCGGAACCTCTTGCGCCCCTGCAAAGCATAAAGGTAAAAAGGTAAAAAGGTAAAAAAGTAAAATCTGTTTTACCACTTTTTTGCCTATTGTCTTTGTTGTCATAGTTTTGTTCCTTTTTACCTTCTTACCTTTTTACTTTTTCTTAGCGTCCTCTATTCGTTTCATCCAAGCGTCGCGTTCTTTCTTCAGGTCGTAACCTCGGCCAGAGAGCCAGTTGTTGGTGCGTCCACGATACTTGTCGAACCAGAAGTGCTTGCCTTTAGAGTCGGCAGCATCCATCGCATACTCGCGAGCCTCCTTGAGCCAGATGAGTATCTGCTGTTTCTCAAAGTCCGAGAGCGTAGGTATCATGTCCTGTGTGGCCTGATAATCACGCTTCAGACGACCGAACGTCATTCCGTCCTTCACGGCATCTATCTGTTCGTCAGTGAGATAAAGCGCAAGGGCGGAGGCCAGTTCGAAATGATGCTTGTAGAGCTCAGCTTGCAGGGCATCCTGTTGTGACTTGTCGTATTTCGCATGAATATCATTCAGCAGGAAGTAACGGTTGGCAATGATATTGCGCACATTCCGAGCCGTCTTTTGGTCGTCGAGTTGCAGTCCATCGACTATTTTCTGTGACCGATTGACGATGCTCTCGACATAGGCCGAGTCCCGTCCGTCATCATTAAGGACTACGAGCTGGGCATTCACATGAAGGGATAAAAAGGTAAAAAGGCAAAAAGACAAAAGTCTTCCTACCTTACCTTTAATCGTATGATAAACCTGAGTCATATCGCTTAATTGATTCTCTTCAGCAGTGTATCGTGGTTGTTCTTCAGGTCTGTCCAGTCAACCTTGACATTAGTGGGTATGTCGTTGATATACTTCTCAATATTGGTATATCCATCTCCCGTGCAGTCCTTTACAGCATCCGACGGGTCGTTGGGATTCAGACCGTTCTCGGTTTCCCATTGGTCAGGCATTCCGTCGCCATCAGTATCCTTCCAAGGCTTCCAATCACCATATTCTGGATAGCCACCCATCTGACGCGGATCGGTGATGATGCCCTGCTTATAGGAGTCCTGGGGCAAACGACGGTGCTTGAAATAGCCTTGCTCGTCCTGTGACTTCTTATGCAGTCCCCACATGTCACCATAAGGATTATCCTTTACCTTCTTCTCATAGTTCTCTACGTAGTAAGCCTGTCCAGTACGAACCTCCTCACAGATGCGCTGGTCGACAATATCACGACAGGGGATGGTCGCTCCCACATAGTTGAGTACCCACTGATAGGCTCCACGTGTATCCATAATGGAGACATAAGGCATGTTGAACGGTTCGTTGGAACGCATCAGAGCCAGCTCCGTCTCATCTACCGCTTCGTCTTTATCAGCTATCTGTATACCACCCTTCCAATTGTCCTTGGTGATCTCAGGATAGCCTTCCATGATATTTCCGTTGGCATAGACACGGCCATATTGCTTGAAGGGGAAGAGACCCTCCGAGCGGCTTTCAGCCTTGATGATGCGGTGGCCTACCGGCTCGTTTTTCGGAGTAAGAGGACCTGGTTTGTAGTAATTGTTGATGAAGTTAAACATGGACCTGAACTCACCACCATCAGCCGTGCGGTGTACCCAGTTGTAAACCACGTTGTTGACGAAGTTGAATACGCCAGCCCATCCTATACTCGGATTACGACCCGTATTGTCAGCCCAGAGGTTGCGAATAAAGGTCGTGTTCTCTCCACCAATAGTCGAACCGAAGGCATGATTCCATGTATCAAGTGCCTTAGCTGAAATTGTGTTCTGAATAGTAACGTTGACCGTTGGCGTCTTGCGCTTGGCCTTGCCATCCTGCAAATCAAACATATGGCGATAGAACGAAATGTTTTCGTCGAGTCCCCATTCGCAGGAGCAATGGTCAATCATAATATTACCCACTGGGTTGCCACCAAACGAGTCCTCACGGTTCATCACATTGGTTTCACCACGACGGAAACGCATGTGGCGCACAATGACATCGTGGGTATCGACCTGGAATGACTCGCCAGCAATGATAATGCCGTTGCCAGGAGCTGTCTGTCCGGCAATGGTGATATAAGGAGCACGAACGTAGATAGGTGACTTCAGACGGATGATGCCACTCACGTTGAACACCACGATACGGGCTCCACCCTGCTCGCAAGCCCAACGGAACGAGCCTGGACCATCGTCGTTCAGGTTGGTAACGGTAAGTACCTTACCTCCTCGTCCGCCAAATGTATACATACCACCGCCCTCTGCACCAGGGAATGCGGGAATCTTAGCCTGACGCAGGTCATAAGGCATACTGGCCCAGGGAACAAAAGGACGTCCGGCTTTCGCCTCTGCTATCACAATAGGAAATGCCACCTCCCAGGCAGAATCGCTATGTGCCTGCCATTGCGCCTTCTTTACAGCAATGAGTTGTTTGGCTTCACCTGTCAATTGCGGATACTGTGCACCAACCGTCAGGGAAAACAGCAGTGCTACCGCCAACAATAATGATTGTTTCATCGTTATTTCTATGTTTAATTGAACGTGTTATTCTTTGCTTATAAGACGCTTTACTGGGGCAGATGTCACGTCGGACTGCATTAAAATATGTAAAAACGCCTGTATAGTCGTTTCTTTTTAGTATTTTTGCAGTCACTATCAATTGAAGACCCAAAAGTAATGGACAATCAGAAGAAAGACTCGATTATCTCTCGTGACGGTGTGAGCTATCTCGTACCATTCATCCTCGTAACGTCGTGCTTTGCCCTATGGGGCTTTGCCAACGACATCACCAACCCTATGGTGAAAGCGTTCTCCAAAATTTTCCGCATGAGTGTAACGGACGGTGCACTGGTGCAGGTGGCCTTCTATGGCGGCTATTTCGCTATGGCCTTTCCTGCCGCTATGTTTATCCGTAAATACTCCTACAAGGCTGGCGTGTTGATGGGCCTCGGACTGTATGCCGTTGGTGCCCTGCTGTTTCTGCCTGCCTCATGGACGGGAATGTACTATCCCTTCCTTGTGGCGTATTTCATCCTGACCTGCGGACTGTCGTTCCTCGAGACGTCGTGTAACCCATATATCCTGACGATGGGCAGTGAGGAAACCGCCACCCGCCGGTTGAATATGGCACAGTGTTTCAACCCCATGGGTTCGCTATGTGGCATGTATGTCGCCATGAACTTCATCCAGGCCAAGTTGAATCCAGCCTCTACGGACGAGCGTGCACTGTTGTCGGATGCAGAGTTCTCAGCTATGCGTGACTCCGACCTCAGTGTCTTAATTGCCCCCTATCTGGCTATCGGAGCCGTCATTGCCATTATGTTTGCTGTCATCTGGTTCACCAAGATGCCAAAGAATGGTGACCAGAACCACGACATCAATTTCCTGCCCACACTGAAGCGCATCTTCTCTATTGACTATTATCGCGAGGGCGTCATTGCCCAGTTCTTCTATGTGGGTGTACAGATTATGTGCTGGACCTTTATTATACAATATGGTACGCGCGTATTAATGAACGAAGGAATGGCGGAACAGGAAGCTGAGGTGACGTCGCAGACATTTAACATCATTGCGATGGCTATCTTCGTGTCGAGCCGATTCATCTGCACCTATTTCCTGAAATTCATCAATGCAGGAGCACTGCTGGGTATTCTGGCTGTCGTGGGTGCCTGTCTGACGCTGGGTGTCATCTTCATCGACGGACGCATGGGACTCTACTGCCTCGTAGCAATCTCAGCTTGTATGTCGCTGATGTTCCCCACCATCTATGGTATTGCCCTACAAGGTTTGGGCGACGACGCAAAATTTGGAGCTGCAGGCCTAATTATGGCCATTCTCGGAGGTAGTGTGCTGCCCCCGTTGCAGGCAACCATCATCGACCAGCACGAAATGTTCGGAATGCCGGCAGTCAATGTCTCGTTCGTGCTGCCGCTACTCTGTTTTATCATCATCATCGCTTATGGCTATCGCACCTACCAGCGTACCAGATAATGAACTAAAAAACATATATGATTATGAAAACATATCCTAAAATCCTTTTGCTGCTGGCTCTTTGCTTGGTAGCCACCAGCGCGTCAGCACGTAAGAAACCGCGTCAGGTTGTCAGCAACGACACCGTATATGTAAAGCCTTACGAGATGCCCAATGCCGGCTATTACCTGCCTGCTCCGCCAGACACTGCCAGCATGGACTTTATCGACGATATGATACAATGGCAGTGGGGTAAGACGCAGCGTAACACACCACGTGGTCGCCAGGCTAACATGGAGTCGCCTTGGGAACCATATATTATGGAATCTATCATGTCGCAGTGTCTGGGTTTGGACACCATCTGCGCAGAGAAGACTCCCGCACTGGCTCGGTTCCTGAAACGCGCTTACAACACTGGCAACAAGAGTACGGCAGCCGCCAAGGCACTATATATGAGGACGCGTCCGTTTGTCCAAATGGGTGAAGACACGTGGGCTAAGTATGACACAGAGTACTTGCGCACCAATGGCAGCTATCCCTCCGGACATACCTCACTCGGATGGGGTACGGCACTGGCTTTCGCTGAGATGTGGCCGGAATTGCAGGATACCATTATGCGTCGCGCATTCCAGTTTGGCGAGAACCGTATCATAACTGGTGCCCACTACCAGAGCGATGTCACTGCAGGCTACCTGTGTGCTTCGGCCGCTTACGTCCGTGCTCACCTGCATCCGGAATTCCAACAGGACATCGAGGCTGCCCGTGCGGAATACAAGAAACTGAAAGGTCTGCCTGCCGATTACGACCCCACAGCCCTTGCAGGCCTGCCTCAGGGCTGTAAGATTCTCAATCCCCCTGTGGATACCGCAAGCTATCGCTATGAGGGCGACCTATTCCGCTATTGGAAGGCCAAGCAGTTGCGCAACGGCTATCGTGGCAAGGTGGCTGTAGAGAACGACAACCTGACGATAGACTATCTGATGAACATCTACGGAAAGGCCATGGGTATTAAGATTACCAAAGAGGCAACGCCCAGTATTGTAGCGCTGATAGAACTGGTAGATAAAAAGAGCGATAAGTCGGCCAAGGCTTTGAAGAAGGTATATTTCCGTAAACGCCCCTATGTACAGCTGGGTGAAACAACCCCCGTGCCACAGTGGGAGAAAGATTCACGCAAGAGCAGCAGCTATGCTTCTCATCATTCAAATCTGGGCTGGGCGCTGTCAATGGTAATGGCAGAGGTGGCTCCTGAATGTCAGGATGAAGTGCTGCGCATAGGTTTTAACTACGGCTACGACCGCGTGATAGTAGGTTACCACTGGGCCTCAGACGTAGAAGCCGGACGATTATTGGCTGCAGCCCTCGTGGCTCGTATGCATGCCGATGCCGATTTCCGTCAACTCATCAGACAAGCCCGCACGGAGTACCTAAAAGCTCTTTAACTATGAGGCTGCTTTGGGCTGCTTTGATGCTGATGCCTCTTACGATGATAGCACAAGAGGTTACGCTACTTAAACAGAAGGCCTTTCCCAAGACCGTTTCTGCAGGAAACTATAGTGGTATCACGTGGCTGGGGGCATCCCGTTATGCCATTGCAAATGACAAGTCGCCAACGGCCGGATTCTATCTGATGACAATAGAAACAGATAGCATTACAGGAGAGTTGCTGACAGTCCGTGAAGATACTTTTCTTACCAGCGGTCTGCCAAACCGCGACGAGGAAGGCATCTGTTATGTGCCAGAGAGGCAGACGGTGTTCGTAAGCGGAGAGGCTGATCAGGAGATTATTGAGTACAATCTCCAAGGTCAGTTGACTGGCAGAAAGCTGAACATTCCGGAGGTTTTCAAGACGTCTTATAAGAATGGTGGCTTCGAGGCACTCACCTATCAGCCTAAGACACACCGCTTTTGGACTACTTCTGAGTTTACACTAAAGGCCGACGGTGAAAAACCAACGATAGAACGGAAAATCAAGAACCGCCTGCGACTGCAGAGTTTTGGCGACGACCTGCAGCCCAAGGAACAGTACTGGTATGAAAGCGACTCGACAATCATCAAGAAACACAAGGGACGCAGCATTGTGGGAGTCAGTGGGTTAGCGGCACTCGACGACGGACGTATCGTGGTACTGGAACGTGAAATGTACTTCCCCAAGAAACAAATCGGCTCGTTTTCGCTCGTCAAACTCTATGTGGTCAACCCCACCCTGCATAAGCCGGGAGAAATTCTGAGTAAAACCCTCCTGACAGAATTTCGCACGAAGGTCAACCTCACGCGTAGGAGTTTTGCCAACTACGAAGGCATTTGCGTTGGACCTAAGTTAGCAGACGGACGCCAAGTGCTTATCCTTGTCTGCGATTCCCAGAATCAGTACCGGGGAGTATTGAAAGACTGGTTCAAAACGGTCATCTTGCCTGCTTCCTAAGGAACAGTCATCTTGAGTGTATATAAAAATTCCCGATAGGCATTGTGCTTATCGGGAATTATCATTTGTTTAAATGTTCGTTTAGAAATCCATCTTGTCGAGCTCGTCGCTGAAGTCCTTGGGCTCGTTAGTGGGCTCGTGGTACTCATCGTTACGCTCACGGCGCTCGCCACGTTCTGGACGGGGACGACGCTCGCCTCTGTCACCGCGATCACGGCGGTCGCCACGCTCACCTCTGTCACGACGTTCACCACGTTCGGGGCGCTCACGACGCTCACCACGCTCAGGACGTGCAGGACGCTCCTGATAACCCTCAGGCTTCTCGATGAGTACACGATGAGAGAGCTTGAACTTACCTGTCTTAGGATCAATCTCCAGGAGCTTCACCTGAATCTTGTCACCCTCCTTGATACCAGCCTCCTCGACGGTTTCGAGGCGCTTCCAGTCAATCTCAGAGATGTGGAGCAGACCGTCTTTGCCAGGCATGAACTCTACGAAGCATCCGTAAGGCATGATGCTGCGAACGGTACCCTCGTAAACCTCGCCAACCTCAGGGATAGCAACGATAGCCTTGATCTTAGCAATTGCAGCGTCGATGCTCTCCTTGTTAGGACCGCTGACCTGGATCTTGCCAACGCCATCCTCTTCATCGATAGTGATGGTAGCACCGGTATCCTCCTGCATCTGCTGGATAATCTTTCCGCCCGGGCCAATGACAGCACCAATAAACTCCTTCGGAATCTCGAAGGCCTCGATACGGGGAACATGGGGCTTCAGCTCAGGACGTGGCTCAGCGATGGTATCAGTGATGCACTTCAAGATGTGCTCACGACCAGCCTTAGCCTGCATCAGTGCCTTCTCCAAAATGTCGAACGACAGACCGTCGCACTTAATATCCATCTGGGTAGCGGTCAGACCATCCTTTGTACCAGTGGTCTTGAAGTCCATATCACCCAAGTGGTCCTCGTCGCCAAGGATATCGCTCAATACAGCGTACTTGTCTTCTCCGGGATTCTTGATCAGACCCATAGCGATACCTGAAACAGGCTTCTTCATGGGAACGCCAGCGTCCATCAGAGCCAGCGTACCAGCGCAGACGGTAGCCATTGATGAAGAACCGTTAGACTCCATAATCTGAGATACTACACGAACGGTGTAGGGGAAGTCAGCAGGAATCATCTCCTTCAGACCGCGCCATGCGAGGTGACCGTGACCAATCTCACGACGACCTACGCCACGCTGGGCCTTAGCCTCACCCGTACAGAATGGGGGGAAGTTATAGTGCAACAGGAAGCGCTGATAGCTCTTGTCGAGCACATCGTCAACGAGTTTCTCGTCGAGCTTGGTACCCAGGGTAACAGTTGTCAGTGACTGTGTCTCACCACGGGTAAAGATAGAGCTTCCGTGAGGCATGGGCAGCGGAGAAACTTCGCACCAGATAGGACGGATGTCGGTGGTCTTACGACCATCGAGACGGATACCCTCGTCGAGGATGCAACGGCGCATAGCGTCGCGCTCTACATCGTGGTAGTAGCGATCCATCATGGCATATTTCTCTTCCAGCTCGTCCTCAGTCAGGTCGGCATGCTCAGCAGCATACTTCTCCTTGAAGTCAGCCAGAATGTTCTCGAAGGCCTCACCACGGGCCTGCTTCTCGAGAGCCTGCTTGGTAACATCGTAAGCGGGCTGATAAAGCTCCTTGTTCATACGCTCACGCAGCTCCTCGTCGTTCACCTCGTGGTCGTACTCGCGCTTCACATCCTTGCCAAGCTCCTTGCTCAGTTCAGCCTGCAGCTCACACATGGGTTTGATAGCATCCATAGCAGCCTTCAGGGCACCGAGCAGATCCTGCTCAGAGACTTCCTTCATTTCACCTTCCACCATCATGATGTTCTCAGCAGAGGCACCAACCATGATGTCCATATCGGCTTCCTTCATCTGCTCGAAGGTCGGATCGATGACGTACTCGCCATTGATACGAGCTACGCGCACCTCAGAAATGGGGCACTCGAAGGGGATATCTGAACATGCCAGCGCTGCTGATGCTGCAAAACCTGCCAAAGCATCGGGCTGGTCAACACCATCGGCGCTGAACAGCATTACGTTGACATAAACTTCTGCGTGATAGTTAGAGGGGAACAGCGGACGGAGCACACGGTCAACCAGACGGCTCGTCAGAATCTCATTGTCAGAGGCTTTACCCTCGCGCTTGGTGAAACCGCCAGGAAAACGACCTGCTGCGGCATACTGCTCTCTGTAGTCAACCTGCAGAGGCATGAAATCTGTTCCGGGAACTGCATCTTTTGCGGCACAAACAGTAGCCAGCAGTACAGTGTTGTTCATGCGAAGCATCACACTGCCATCGGCCTGCTTTGCCACTTTCCCGGTCTCAATTGTGATGGTTCTTCCATCAGGCAACTGAATACTTTTCGTAATTACGTTCATCTTAAATTAAAACATCTAAAAAATAAAAAATATGCGTCTTTGCGCAAAATCGGGCACAAAGGTACACATTATTTATATAAAACGTGTATCTTTACAGAAATTATTATTGTTTTTTAGGATTTAAACGCCACTGAAAGGCTCCTACAGACTAAAGTATAAGCATTTTCAGGTTGTCCGGAGCAAAGAACTGCTGTGCTACATCCTGAATCTGGGCAGACGTCACAGCATCAATATGAAGGTTCAGTTCTTCGATGTTACGTTCATGACCATAATGCAGGAAATGCTTGGCAAAATCGAGGGCAAACTGCTCACGATTGTCACAGGCTATGGCTAACTGTCCCTTCAGTTGGCGCTTGGCAGACTGCAACTGCCGCTCAGAGAGTGGATGCTGCATCACACGATCCAGTTCACGATGAACCAACCGCAGACAACGCTTCACATCGTGATGGTCACAACCAAAATAAACGCTCCAACAGCCAGTATCACTATAACTGACCATCGAACTCTCAACAGTATAGACCAAGCCATGACGTTCACGCAACGAGAGATTCAAGCGGGCATTCATACCAGGGCCTCCAAGGATATTGTTCAGCAGGAATAGCGGCATACGACGAGGGTCGTCGAAATTGAAAGTCCGACAGCCCAACATGACATGAGCCTGATGGTGCTGAGAGAGTTCGGCGTCCTCAGCGGGCTCAGCGGCCAAACCGTTAAAAACACTGTGCTCGACGGTTTGGCCGTCGAGTGCAGAGCGGGAGGAAGGAACGGCTGCCGTTCTTTCCAGACTTTTCACCAGACGCGCAAAATTCACATCCCCATAAACGAAGAAGATGGCATTGTCGGGCCGGTAGTAACGACGGGTAAACTGCAGAGCATGTTGCGTGGTAAATTGCTGCACCCGCTCTCGCGTTCCTAAAATATTATGTCCTAAGGGATGGTTGTGGAAGATGAGGTTTTCGAACTCGTCGTAAATCAGTTCGGCAGGCGTGTCGTTATAACTTTCTATCTCGTCACAGATGACATCAATCTCATGTTCCAGCTCGTGTTGAGGGTATTCACTGCAAAAAACAATATCGCAAAGCAAGTCGACAGCTCGCATAAAATGTTCACGCTGGATGGCTGCATAGAAAACGGTATCTTCCTTGTTAGTAAAGGCATTCAAATCACCTCCCACACTCTCAAGGCAATTGAGAATCTGGAGTGCCGAACGGTGACAGGTTCCCTTGAATGTCGTATGCTCACAGAAGTGAGCTAATCCTTCCTCGCCCCGTAATTCGTGACGAGCACCGGCATTGATGCCGATGCCGCAATAAACGACTGGCGAAGTCGATGGCAGATGAATGACACGAAAGCCATTGCTGAGTGTTGCTGTGTTATATTTAGCCATAATCGACTGCAAAGGTACAAAAAAAACATAGTTCATAGTTCTTTTTTCAACTAAAAATCGTATCTTTGCAGGCAAAACAATAAAACTATGCGAAAAATTATTGGAATCGGCGAGACCGTACTCGACATCATCTTCCGCAACGAACAACCCATTCAGGCTGTTCCCGGAGGTTCTACATTCAATGCTATCATATCGCTTAGCAGGGCTGGTGCAAAAACCAGCTTCATCAGTGAAACGGGCAACGACCGCATAGGACGGATGATAGTCAAGTTCCTGAAAGACAATGGTTGTGAGGCCAGCTGCGTCAATATGTATCCAGACTCGAAATCTCCCCTGTCGCTGGCGTTCCTGAACGAACAGAACGATGCAGAATATATCTTCTATAAAGACCATCCTCACGACCGTCTGGACTTTTCCTATCCCGACGTACAACCTGACGATATCGTACTGTTTGGCTCGTACTACGTACTGAATCCTGTCATTCGACCTCAGGTAAAGGGTTTTCTTGATTATGCCCACGAACGAGGAGCCATTCTCTACTACGACGTCAATTTCCGTGCTTCTCACCAACACGAAGTGATGAAACTGACACCTAACCTGTTAGAGAACTTCGAATTGGCAGACATCGTGAGAGGGTCTTCGGAAGACTTTGAAATTCTCTTCAAGAAGAGTGACGCTGAACAGGTATATCGCTCGCAGATTATGTTCTACACCAAGAAGTTCATCTGCACCCAGGCAGCAGAACCCATCCAGCTGTTTGCTGATAATGGACTGAGGAAACAATACCCTGTAGCTAAGACAGAGACAGTAAGTACTATTGGTGCTGGCGACAACTTCAACGCAGGATTCCTTTTTGGACTTCTGGTGAACAACATCACGCGTACAGACCTCGAAATAGGCCTGACCGAAGAACAATGGGACAAGGTTGTCGAGATGGGACAGAAGTTCTCGGCAGAAGTATGTCGCAGTCTTTACAACTACGTCTCGCCCGAATTTGGAGCAGAACGAAAGAAAGAACTCACGGAAGAATAATCCTCCGTGAGTTCTTTTTATTTTTTCGTGATACCTTATCTCACCACTTTGCGGGCTTCGCCGTTGCCATAAACGACGATGTTAACGCCTGACGAGAGTGACAGCTGGCGTTCGCCACGGAGATTGTAGATGGCCTTCACGTCATCGTTGCACTCAGCCTTTTTCTCGCTGATACCTGTACCAACCCCGAAAAAAACCTCAATACTCATCGACTTGCAGCTTGCGGGCGTTAGCACGAGTTCGGCGCCGTCATAATTCTCAGTCTGCTTGCTGCCTGATGCAGGTGTTGTGGTGACTTTCCAACCAGCTATGGTCTTACCCTCTGGAGCCGTAGCAGTAATAGTCAGCTGACGGTTGGGGAAGAGTTTACCATCGAAGACGCCTTCAGAGAGTTTGATGCCATTGACTGTAACATCCTCAGGCATATCGGCAACACCCTTGTTGATGGTCACTGGAAAGGCTGTGCCGAGGTTCCATTTTTTGCCAATGTGGTTATAGAAATTATTGGGGCGACCTTCTGCCCATTGCTTGGCGGCATTGAACTTGTTCTCAATATCGCTGCGATTGTCAACGGGCCACCACCAGCCGGGATTGTATTTGTCGCGATGAGCCACAAATTCCTCCATAGACTCAGCCTTGATGAGGTCAATGGTCTCGCCTGTTCCCTTGCCGTTCATGAAGTCACCCATGTAAACACAGCACTTGTCGATAAACAAATCCAAAATGTCCTTATCTTCCAGCATGTTCTTGATAAGACGGGTTGCGGGCTCTGTGAATGCCCAGTTGTCATTGGGATAATTGGCAGGATTGTAGAGCAAATCGATGGTGTTATAGTTATTCTGACGACCATAAAGTCCGAGTCCGAAGTCGGTATCCTTAACAATGAAACGCCAGATTTTGGGCAGGCCCGACTCTGTGTCATCGTCGTTGGGACGCCAGAAAACGATGTTGTTGCCTGGGAAGTCGATATTGCCGTAGAAGAGGTTCATAATCATGATGTCCAGATATTCGCTGACATCCATCCACTGCTCGTATTCGGCCTTGGTGTGGCCCTTCTCGCTATAAAAGGCCTTAAAGGCGTTATAGAATGTTTCATCTTCACTACCCTTGAATTCCTCGATGAACTGGTCAACACCATTTTCTTCTTCGTGTGAGATTTCCACCATGTCGATGTCCTCGAGACCGTTGTAGTTGCTGTAGATGTTGTCCTCGTTCGAACGCTCACGGATATTCAGCATACCCATATATTCACCGTTGATATAGAGTACGGCTGAATGGCCTGCCTGCCAGTCGAGATCAACGTGGCCTGCCATCGTACGCTGGATAATGAGATCGCGGAAATACAGGTCGCCGAAGTCGTTACCGCCATCGCGGAGGGAGAACGACTTGAACTCTGTGATGCCGGGTTTCTGGTCAGGGAAGAATTCATACTTGTACTGCTTATGATCAGGGTCGAAGCGCTTGTTGGCATAGAACACCATCGACTTCAGATCATTGGAACGCGACTGTCCTCCCTGAATGCGCGTCTCACCCAGCTGGTTGAAAGCGCTGTTGTCACTTCCTACTGGGAAGAACTCTATCATCACAGGACGACGCCAGTCGTGAGTCTTCTTGTCTTCCTTACTCTTATTGTTGGCAAAAAGACCGATTTCCTTGTCGTTCAGATATTTGTCGTTGGTCTGAACAGAGAATATGGGGAGGGTGATTTCCCTTGGGTGGAAAATGTACGACTGTGCTGTACTCATGGGTGACAGCCAGCCGTCGCAGAACAGTTTGGCACGAATCACCTTCGTCTTGCCGATATTGATGGGGCTCGTATATTTCGTGCTCTTACTGGTTGGCTCACTGCCGTCTGTCGTATAACGGATGACAGTACCCTCAGGAGCACCTTCAGGCAGGCTCAGTTCCAGTTGGAAGGCTGCATCACCAGAGGTTACAAAGCCTTCCTTGCCGAATACAGGAGCGCCCAGGATATGCTTGGCATCGCATATCTCACCAGTATTTGCCTTACCAGGGGTCGGCGTAACCTGATAGCCCCATTTGTCGGCACCATCAGTCTCGCGACCGAAAGCCACATCGGGAGCAGGCATCTTCTTCATGTCTGCAGGGAGACTGTCGACAGGTTCGGCATCTTTACCCTTGAAGAGATAAAGCGTGCAACCCTTACCTGACTCTAGGCGGAAATCTGCATGGAGACGATTGTCTTCCTTGCCCTCCTTGTCACAATAGATAATAACGTAACCACCAGCAGGCACTTGCTGATCAGGCAACTGCCAAGCCTTCTTCACCTTGTTTTTGTTGCTGATTTTGTAATCCTTCAGGTTGATGGCTGCATCTGTGGGGTTATACAACTCCACCCACGAATCAGGAAATTCCTTGATGTCATCCATGATACACTCGACATTCGACTGCATCAACTCGTTAATCTTTAACGTTTGTGCTGTGGAACTGACGCTCAGCCCCACGAATGAAAGAAAAATCAAATACTTTTTCATTGTTAGTTAGGTCTATAATTAAAAATATGAATAATAATCTGTTACAATAGCTGCAAGGCGCGTTGGAGGATGTCGTTGGTTTCGCCCATGATGGTAAAGTATTCGTTCATCTCCCAGAGGTCGCGAGCAATGAGTGCTTTCAGTTGGAGGCGCAGATAGGGTAAGGTGCGCTGGAGTTCCTCGTCGTCCTTAGGTTTGATGTTCTGTTTCTCAGCCTCAGCCATAATGCCGTCAATGACACTCTGTGGCACCTCGAAACGCTGACTATAATCCTCAAAGGTCTTGTAGTCCCGATGCAACTGTTTGCGGTTTTGGTCGACATAGCGCAGATTGGCATTGATGACGAGTGATTTGGCCGCCAGTTCCCGATGGAATCGCGTATATTTGGTTGTATCAAGGGGTACGAATTCGTCGGGCATGATGCCTCCGCCACCATAGACGACACGATGCTCCTTCAGCGTATAGTACTTCAGTGAGTCAGCAAAATGAACGCTGTCGGCACTCATCAACTCACCACTCTTCAGACGGTGGAGCATATCCTCGGCATAATCCTTCTGCTTGCCCTTTTCGTAAGGTTTCTGGATACAGCGACCAGAGGGCGTGTAGTAATGAGCAATGGTCAGGCGAATCATGGAACCATCTGGCAGGTCGATAGGTCGCTGGACGAGGCCCTTGCCAAAGGTACGACGTCCGACGACAATGCCTCGGTCGTGGTCCTGAATGGCTCCAGAGACAATCTCAGCAGCAGATGCCGTATAGCTATCAACCAGGACAATGACCTTGCCTTTGGTGAACAATCCCCCACCCTTGGCCTTGTATTCAGTTCGCTGAGTCTGGCGCCCGTTGGTATATACGATGAGATCGCCAGCCTGCAGAAACTCCTCCGCAATCTTCACAGCAGTTTGGAGATAGCCTCCGCCATTCTCCTGCAAATCGAGAATGAGCGACTCCATGCCCGCCTTCGTCAGTTTGTTCATACTCTCGATGAACTCGTCGTGCGTTGCAGCACCAAAACTGCCGATACGGATATAGCCCACCTTGGGACGAACCATATAAGCTGCATCAATGGTGTGAACAGGAATCTTGTCGCGAATGACGTTAAATGTCAGCGTGTCCTGTATGCCTCGACGTACAATGGCCAATACAACTTTTGTTCCCTTTGGACCACGCAGACGTTTCATAATCTCTTCCTTGGGCATTTTTACACCAGCGATAATGGTGTCGTTGACTTTGACAATACGGTCGCCAGCAATGATGCCCACCTTTTCGGAAGGGCCATTGGTGACAGGCTGGATGACAAGCAACGTATCCTCAGCCATATTAAACTGCACACCTATGCCCTCGAAATTACCTTGCAAGGGTTCGTTGGCCGCTTTCACCTCCTTTGCTGTCAGGTAGCTGGAATGAGGGTCGAGTTTCTCTAACATCCCTCGGATGCCGTCCTCAACGAGCTTATCCTCGTTGACAGAGTCGACATAGAGGTTGGTGACTGCCATCTCGGCAATCTGGAGTTTTCGCAAGGGTGAATCCTCACCCATGTTAATCCGAAACTGGGCAACGGCGCCTATTGAGAGCAGCGACAAAATCGCTGCACACAGCATTTTCTTATTCATAGTCGTAATCTTCGGGCTTGTCTTCCTCAATGACGAGGTTGTCGATGATGAAGTTTTGGCGCTCCATCGTATTCTTGCCCATGTAGTATTCCAATAGTTTCTGTACTTGGTCGTTCTTGTGAAGGGTAACCTGTTCGAGACGGATGTCAGGACCGATGAAACCGGCAAATTCTTCAGGTGAGATCTCACCCAAACCTTTGAATCGGGTGATTTCAGGGTCAGGACCTAACTCCTGAATAGCTTTCTGACGCTCCTCTTCGCTATAGCAGTAACGGGTGAGGAAATCGCTTTTAGCTATTGGCGATTGGCTGTTGGCCTTTTTAGCATCTTCGGCTTCCAGAATCTTCTTGTTCTTAATCTTCGTACGCTTGTTGCGAACACGGAACAAAGGCGTCTGTAGCACATAGACGTGACCCTTCTTAACAAGTTCAGGGAAGAACTGCAAGAAGAAAGTAATGATGAGCAGACGGATGTGCATACCATCGACATCAGCATCCGTTGCCACTATTACCTTATTATAACGCAGGGTGTCGAGACCTTCCTCAATGTCGAGCGCAGCCTGAAGCAGGTTGAACTCCTCGTTCTCGTAAACCACCTTCTTGGTCAGACCAAACGAGTTGAGGGGCTTTCCACGAAGCGAGAATACCGCCTGCGTATTGACATCACGGCTCTTGGTGATGCTTCCGCTGGCAGAGTCACCCTCGGTAATGAAGATACACGATTCCTCCTTACGTTCGCTCTTGACGTCGGAGAAGTGGATGCGACAGTCGCGCAACTTACGATTGTGCAGATTAGCCTTCTTGGCACGCTCACGCGCCAGTTTGGTGACGCCAGCCATTGCCTTACGCTCGCGCTCGCTCTCCTTCACCTTGTTCTCAATGACCTCAGCGACGTCTTGATGGATATGCAAGTAGTTATCAACTTGTTGTTTGATGAAGTCACCTACATATTTATTAATGCTATCCCCGTCAGGAGCCATCTGCGTAGAGCCCAGCTTGATCTTCGTCTGACTCTCGAAGACGGGTTCCTCGACGTTGATGGCGATAGCAGCCACCATACCTGTACGTATGTCGCCATACTCGTATTTGCCAAAAAACTCCTTGATAGTCTTGGCGATATGCTCCTTGAAAGCACTCTGATGAGTACCTCCCTGCGTGGTGTTCTGTCCGTTGACGAACGAATAGTACTCCTCGCCATACTGATTGGCATGAGTGAAGGCAATCTCAATATCCTCGCCCTTCAGGTGAATGATGGGATAGAGCGGGTCGTTGGTCATACGGTCCTTCAACAGATCCTCAAGCCCGTGACGACTGAGAATGCGTCGTCCGTTATACATAATGGCGAGACCTGTGTTCAGGTAAGTATAGTTGCGGAGCATGTTTTCTACGATATCATCGTGGAAACTATACTCCTTAAACAATGTATTGTCAGGTTCGAAATAGATATAGGTACCAGTCTCGTCCTGCGTGTCTTCAGTCACATCTGTCTGCAGGATGCCTCGTTCGAAAGTTGCCTTACGCACTTTTCCGTCACGATAGCTGGCAACCTCGAAATGCGTACTCAGCGCATTCACCGCCTTTACACCCACACCATTCAGACCTACGGACTTCTTAAAGGCCTTCGAGTCGTACTTACCACCTGTGTTCAGCACACTGACAGCCTCGATGAGCTTGCCCTGAGGGATGCCTCGTCCGTAGTCGCGAACGGAGACACGCAGGTTTTCGTCAATGGTGATTTCAAGGCGGTCGCCAGCCTTCATCTTAAATTCATCGATGGAGTTGTCGATAACTTCCTTCAACAACACGTAGATACCATCTTCTGGCAAGGAACCATCGCCCAGACGTCCGATATACATTCCTGGACGAGTGCGGACGTGCTCCATATCCGACAAGTGCCGGATGTTGTCGTCGTCATATTTGACGACCTGTTCTTGGGGGATTATGTTATTCTCTTCTGACATATTATAGATAAGGTTTTTCCGATTAAATGGGCTTTTTATAGCAACGACGGCGCTTGTGTTGGATATGTTCCAGATACTGCCATTGGCTCTGCACCTTCTCGTTGGTTTCCATTTCGACGTTCGTTTCACCCCACTTGAAACCAAATTTCTGATAGCGGGGGATGAGGTCGTAGAACAACAGGGCGTTGGCACCCTTCTGCTGGTATTCAGGCAGGAAGCCCACCAGCATCAGGTCGAGACATTCTGCCTTATGGAATTTCAAAGCTCTCAGACAGTGCCACCAACCGAAAGGCCATAAACGACCGTTCTTACATTTCTGCAAGGCGCGTGTCATATTGGTAATCGAGATACCTATGCCAATGACATCATGATCAGGCGTATTCCAGTCTTCTATCAGACAAAGCATGTCCATATCGAGCATGGGGAAATACATCTTCAGGTACTCGTCAATCTGACGTTCCGTCATCTGAGAGTAGCCATAGAGGTTGCCAAACGACTTGTTGACCACGTCGAGCACCTTACGACCATACTGCTCTTTACCAAACACCTGACTGCGCTTGGGGTGCATCGGATGCAGGTTGTAGCGTTTCTGTACCAATTCGGCCACTTTCTTGTATTTCTCAGGCATTCCGTCTTTGGGGACGATGAGCTTATACTCCACATAATCATTGTCTTTCTCCCAGCCGCCCAGCTGTTCCATGTGCTGAGGATAGTAGGGATAGTTGTAGATGGTAGCCATCGTGCCTAGCTGGTCGAAACCTTCGATGAGCATTCCTTCTGGATCCATATCTGTAAAGCCCAACGGACCGACTATTTGCGTCATTCCTTTCTCACGGCCCCATTGTTCGACAGCCTCGAAAAGCGCCTTCGACACTTCTAAATCGTCGATAAAATCGACCCATCCGAAGCGCACACTCTTGATGTCCCAACGGTCGTTGGCACGATGGTTGATGATGCCTGCAATGCGTCCGACGACCTTACCATCCTTGTAAGCCAGGAAGTATTCGGCCTCGCAGAACTCGAAAGCAGCGTTCTTGTCCTTACTCAACGTGTGTTTCTCGTCGGTATACAGGTTAGGTGCATCGTAGGCATTGCCTCGATACAAATCGTAGTGAAGCTGGATGAAAGCATCAAGCTCCCGTTTGTTGGTGACTTTGCGAATCTCTACTGATGGCATAAGCTAATCCTTGTTTAATTTTGCAAAGGTAAGCAAAAAGGCGCAAAAAGCCAAAATAATTAACCAATTTTACAGCAAATAAACAACTTATGCTCTCCAGAGACTAATGTAGTAGCAAAGATATATGTGTCGCCTCCATCCTTCAATTTCAGTTTTTTTCGAAGCTGTTCGGCAGTCATCGGAAAGTTGCGTACCGCAATATTTGCCGATTCCATCGGGACTAAACTTTCACTAAACTTTTTCTTGATTTCCTGCTTGTTCATCGATGAAATGGCTAAAATTTGAAACTTACGACCAGGAAAATCGCCGATTTCATCGGAAGAGAGGAAAAGGTGAGAGTTTGAAGAGACTTGCCGCACAGGGAACTGAGCTTCGACTTCAGTGAAGCATCCTGCCTTCATGATACTGGCATTCGGCTCGTAAAGGTAAAGGGGACTGTCAGCGAGGTCGGAGCTCGTCAACTGTTCCCAGCCTGGGAACAAATTATTCCCAGCCTGGGAAGAAAACATTCCCACGCTGGGAATGCGTGCCACACTCCCACCTTTAGGTGGGAGAACAAATGTGAAGCTACTGGCTCCGTTGACGCATACTACACGCAAAGTGTCTGTTTTCTCCTTGCTCAGCAGTAACAGGAGTTCTTTACACTCGTTATCGATGCTGACGATATGAACATCTGTAACTTTGAAAATGCCATCAGGCGAGGCTTTCTCCAAATCGCTGACTGCCTTACGCCAGTCAAGCATGGGGGAAAGTTTGAGCAGGATACGGTCAGTCTTTTGTACTAACAAAGGGAGTAATTCCAAGATATTTGGCGTGCAGTCTTCAATGCCATAGGTGCGTCCTCCGTGTTCGTTCCTTCGCGCTGGGTCGAGGAAAGCCAGATTAACGTGGGGCATCTCTGTTAAGTATGTTGCTGTGTCACAGCAACATACACAACAGTCGTGACCCAGCGTGCGGAAGTTCTCTTGGGCAATGGCGCAAAGCTGCTCATTCTGCTCGACATAGGTGCATTGTTTGAAGCCTTGCGACATCCAGTAAAAGTCGACACCAAAACCTCCCGTCAGGTCAACCATACTTTCGCCCTCGCCAGCAATCTGCGCCTTATAGCGGGCTGTCTGCTCAGAGGAGCATTGTTCCATATTGAGATGAGGGGGATAGACGACTCCTTCAACCTCAGCCCACGAAGGCAACTTCCGTCGAGCAGTCTGACGACCAGCTATCTGTTGCAAGGCCAACTGAAGGTCCACTTCTGCGCCCTTCGCACCCTGCAAAGCCAGCTTCCGCACGTCGTCATTGGCATGTTGACGAACGAATTCCCACGTCTTCTCATTGATTAACATGCTGCAAAAGTACGAAAAATATTTTAAATTCTCAATTTTCAATTCTCAATTCTCAATTATTTATTGTACCTTTGCAGCGTATTAATACATTATTATTATGAAAATAGCTTTAATCGGCTACGGCAAGATGGGCAAGATGATAGAGCAGATAGCCCTGAGTCGTGGTCATGAGATTGTGAGTATTATCGACATTGACAATCAGGACGACTTCGATAGCGAGGCCTTCAAGAGTGCTGATGTGGCGATAGAGTTTACGGCTCCTCAGGCTGCTTATGGCAATTATTTGCGTGCTTTCAAGCACCACGTGAAGGTGGTGAGTGGCTCAACGGGTTGGATGAAGGAACATGGTGACGACGTTCGCAGAATGTGCGAGCAAGAAGGTCAGACGTTGTTCTGGGCGTCGAACTTCTCCATTGGTGTGGCCATCTTCAGTGCTGTCAACAAGTATCTGGCAAAGATTATGAACCAGTTCCCACAGTATGACGTCGAGATGGAAGAGACGCATCATGTGCATAAGCTCGATCATCCTTCAGGGACGGCTATCACACTGGCTGAGGGCATTGTAGAGAATATCGACCGCAAGGAAGCTTGGGCTGAGGATACCACAGACCCCAAATTGTTGCGTATCGACCATATCCGTCGCGGTGAGGTGGCTGGTATTCATACCGTCCGCTACGATTCTGAAGCTGACATCATCACTATTACCCATGACGCCCATTCACGTCAGGGCTTTGCCCTTGGTGCCGTACTGGCTGCAGAGTACACCAAAGACCATCAGGGATTGCTGACCATCTCAGATATGTTTAAGTTTTAATTATGGAAAGAAGAGAAAAGAAAAAGCTGAATATGAAGGTGCAGTGGGCAAAGTTCATCTGCGTTTTGATATTGTACCTGTTATTCCTTTACTGGGTAGGTTCATGGTGGGGACTGCTCGTCATTCCGTTCATCTACGACGTGTATATCACCAAGAAGATCAAGTGGCAATGGTGGAAGGACTCAGAAGGACCAGTGAAGTGGGTGATGTCGTGGGTTGATGCCTTGGTATTTGCCCTCGTGGCTGTCTATTTCATCAACCTGTTCTTCTTCCAGAACTACGTCATTCCATCGAGTTCGCTAGAGAAGAGCCTCTTGACTGGTGACTACCTCTTCGTGTCGAAAGTGAGCTATGGTCCACGTATCCCTGAGACACCGCTGACAATGCCTTTGACACAGCACACTCTGCCTGTCTTCGAGTGCAAGTCGTACATTGAGTGGCCCCATTGGGACTATCGTCGTGTAAAAGGTTTGGGCAAGGTCCAGCTGAACGATATCGTCGTGTTCAACTATCCTGCTGGCGACACGCTGACGTCAGACATTCGCCATCAGGCAGAGGACTTCTATCGCAACTGCTATGGTTACGGTTATGGGCTTTGGGAGAATCGTCCCAACCCAGACTCGCTGAGCATAGAAGAGCGCATGAAGTATTTCCAGCAGCTTTACCAGTTGGGACGTGAGTACATAGAGAAGAACCGTCAGGAATTTGGTGAGATTGTCACTCGTCCTACGGATCGTCGCGAGAACTACGTGAAACGGTGTGTGGGGCTGCCAGGACAGACGTTGCAAATCAAGGACCGCATCATCTACATCAATGGCGAAGCCAACAAGGAGCCTGATAACGTGCAGTACACCTATCGCCTGAAGCTGAACCAGCGTTTGGAGGACGATGTGATGAAGGAGTTAGGCATCACGATGGAAGACTTGATGAGTTTGAATACCCTCGGCTATATGCCACTGACCAACAATGCTGCCAAAGAACTGAAACAGCGTGGAATCGCAGAAAACATTGAGTTGAACAGAGATAATGACGAGTGGGACATCTATCCTTTGAACGGCAATCTGCACTGGACGCGCGACAACTACGGTCCTATCTGGATTCCTGCAAAAGGTGAGAGTATCGACCTAACGTTGGAGAACCTGCCTATCTACGAGCGTCCTATCAGGACCTATGAGGGTAACAAGCTCGAGGTGAAGAACGGCAAGATATTCATCAACGACAAGGAAACCACAAAGTATACCTTCAAGTTGGATTATTACTGGATGCAGGGTGACAACCGTCATAATTCGCTCGACTCACGCTATTGGGGCTTCGTGCCAGAAGACCATATCGTGGGTAAGCCCATCTTCATCTGGTGGAGTTCTGACCCAGACCGCAGTGGTTTTGGTGGCATTCGTTGGAGTCGACTGTTCCGCTTTGTAGACAATATCAAATAAGGTAAGAGATTTGATGTAAGAAGTATGAGTAACTGGCTAAAGTACGTAATAGCATTTGCATCAGCATTCGCTGTGATGCTATTGGTACGTACTTTAGTCTTTTCCATACATGGAGTGTTGGGCGACGGACTGGCTCCATTATACAAAAGTGGTGACCGCCTGCTCATCAATCGTTGCAGCTATGGTTTACGCATTGAAGGCAACGGGCTGTTGCCCTATAGCCGCCTATTGCGCCAGCCCGTCAAAAAGGGCGATATCGTCGCCTTCACCGTTCCCTGCGATTCGGTCGATGGGCTCTGTATAGCCCGCTGTACGGCCGTTCCTGGCGATACCATTCGTACAAAAGACGGCCCTCTGCTTGTCCCTGGTCTCAAGACCTGCGCCAAAACGGATTACTACTGGTTGGAGGCTGTCAACAAGGAGAACCCCGTCGACTCCCGCTACTTTGGTTTCATCCCTGAAAGCAACATCATCGGACGCGTAGTCACAGTGCTTTACAATCGTCAAAACACCTTGCTGCCATGAGTTCAGCATTGTTGCAGACCACCTACTTCGGACCAGTTCAATGGTACCAGAAGCTCTGTCGCTACGACCATTGCACCATAGAGCAATACGACTCGTTCCAGAAACAAACTTATCGAAATCGTTGTGTGATTGCTACTGCCAATGGGTTGCAAACGCTTACAGTCCCTGTAGAGCATTCAGATGAAAAGATGCTGACTAAGGACCTTCGCATCAGTGACCACAACCAATGGAGACGAGTGCATTGGAATGCCTTACAAAGTGCATACAGCGAGAGTCCGTTCTTTGAATATTATGCTGACGATCTACATCCCTTCTTTGAGAAGAAACACACCTTTTTAGTCGATTTCAACGAGAATATCCGTCAGAAAATCTGCGAACTTATCGACATCCAGCCCAGCGTCAGCTATACCTCAGACTTCAGCCATCAGCCATCAGACATCACCGATTTTCGTGACATAATCCACGCCAAGCATCCACAGCCAGACCCCGACTTCGAACCTAAGGCATATTGGCAGGTGTTTCAGCACAAACATGGTTTCCTGCCCAATCTCTCGATACTCGACTTGCTGTTCTGCATGGGGCCGGAATCTATATTCTATTTGTAATCATGAAAATCCACGCACCCTTGCTGCCTTTAGCCTTTTGTCTGGCATTAGGCATTGTCGTTGGCGAATTCCTCGGCAATTGGACATGGGGCTTGATTCCACTAGTGATTCTGTTGGTGGTGACCGCCTTGTTGGGTCGCTATCCTCGTTGGCAGTCAATCGGCATAGGGTGTTGTGTTATCTTGATTGGAGCAGTCTTAAGTTCCAGAATCAGACAACAGTTAAACGTCGAATGGTCAGACGAACCGATGGTGACTGAGGCCGTCGTCATCAGCGAACCTATTGTAAAAGAGAAAGTTATCGTTGCAGACCTCCTGACGACAGAAGGGCACAAAAAGCTAAGGTGCAGACTGATAAGAGACGAGCGGAGCGAACGAATCCGCATTGGTGACGGACTCCAGATACGCGCATATATTAATAATGTACACGCATGGGAGCAGGGCCATTTCGACTATCAACGCTATATGGCCTGTCATGGATTTGTTGGTGAATTGTTTGCGAAACAAAGTGACTGGCAATGGAAACAGCTATCATTGTCTGGCCTTAGCATACTGGAACGAGCAAAACTTCGTTTCCTCCTATGGCGCCACCAACTGCTGGAGCAATATCAGAAATGGGGAATAACAACGGAGGCCTATAGTGTGATAGCAGCAATGACACTGGGTGAGAAGTCGCAGTTGGATGTAGGACTAAAGGAAACGTACTCCCAAGTAGGAGCCTCCCACATTCTGGCCCTCAGTGGACTGCACCTGATGATTATCTATACGGTCATCTCGCTATTCCTAGGCTGGCGAAGGTTCCGAACGATTTCACAAGTCCTTATCGTCCTGTCCATCTGGGCCTTTGCCTTTTTGGTAGGCTTGTCGCCCAGTGTGACACGTGCTGCCTTCATGATCAGTGTCTATGCTTTGCTAGCATTAGGCCACAGGGAAAAAATGTCCGTCAACACATTGGCATTTACAGCTATTGTCATGCTAATAGTTAATCCTTTGGCACTCTACGATATGGGATTTCAACTATCATTCATGGCTGTGCTGGCTATCTTGCTATTCTGTCCTATGCTGGAACGTATCATTCCCTTGCACGTACAACTGGAGCACCGCTGGCTGAAAGCCCTCTGGGGATTGACAACGGTCTCGTTGTCTGCACAAATAGGCACAGCACCACTGATTGCCTATTATTTCGAACGTTTTGCCACCTATTTTCTGCTCAGCAACTTCGTTGTCATACCCTTGGCAACAATCCTACTCTATCTGGCATTGCTCAGCATCTGCACTTGTTGGTGGAGCGCGCTACAAGCATTGATTGTCACTGCCCTCTCATCTATCGTCATTCTGATGAATAACCTATTGGAAAGCATTGCTCACCTGCCCTATTGCAGCATAGAGGGTATCCGCCTATCCACACTGCAATTGGGGTGCATTTATTTGCTGATAGGAAGCATTTACGTCTTTCTCAACCTAAGATTTCCAAGATTTCGCCAAAACGGTTGATCTTCTGCAGACGTTCGTGGGGAAACTCTTCCGACTTCTCTAATTCCCATACCACATGATAGGGAATATAAATGCTATAGGCACCTGCGCACAACGCAGGAACAACGTCTGAACGAAACGAGTTACCAATCATTACTGTTTGCTCTGGAGCTACGTCCAAATTCTCACACAACTGCCGGTATTCCTTTTCCGTCTTGTTCGACACAGTCTCCATGTGCGAGAAATACTGTTCCAAACCAGAACGACGCAGTTTATTCTCTTGGTCTAATAACTCACCTTTCGTAAACACCACCAACTGGTATCGTCGCGACTGGGATAGCTGCTTCAGCGTCTCCTCCACTTCTGGCAGAGGGGTCGTGGGAAACAGCAACAACTCTCGACCCAAATCCAGCAGTTTCATCACTACATCACCAGTCAATTGCTCATGACTCACACGAACGGCATTTTCTACCAACGACAACGTAAAAGCCTTTGTGCCATAACCCGTCAGAGGCAGGTTCTTACGCTCAGTAGCAAACAAGCCTTCACTAACCTCGCGGGCTGTCGCCCAAGGACTGAGCAGTTCGCAGCATTTCCGTTCCACCTCGTCGAACCACGACTGGCAGTCCCACAACGTGTCGTCAGCGTCGAACGCCACTACACGAATATCATCCCACTTCTGGTTCATGGCTGCAAAAGTATTTCAAAGGGGGTAACAGGAAGGCCTGTAGCATTATGAAGAGTTGCTTGCGGACTATCCTTCCAGGCAAAGCGAACCTTAACAGGTGCAGAAGTAGGCGATTTCAACGAGATTTTATTACCTGTCACCATAGAAGAATCAACATTCACAAAATGTCCATCACTGCCAGCCACCTCCAACTCAGGCACATTTCCTGTACCTTCTGATAGTAAGGGCTGGTCGAAAGTAATGACAATTTCAGAGCCCTGTGCTTCAGCACTAATGGGCTGAGGCGACAGCTGTACCTTTTTATTATAAACCAGGCGATCCATACACAAGCCGATACGCTCAGCAGCCTCCTTTTTGCGCAAGGGATGAATATCGACGGTTTCACCGAGGTCTATGAGGCAGGCCATCTCAGCATACGGGTCTTGCTGGGCAACTGTGCGCTGAGCTTCACGCAGAGCAGCCCAACCGCTGTTCACGGGAGTAGTCTGTGGCACTATGGGTGAAGGGAATCCTGTCTGCTGACGACCATCGTGGTTAGCTAATTGTACAACACAGAATGGTAGTGTAGGCTCTTGCCAGAGAGCACGCCAGCCGCCCATGAGTTTTCTCAAGTAGTCTGCATATGGTTTCGGATTGCCTGTATTCGACTCGCCCTGATACCATACCACACCGCTAATAGCGTAGGGTGCCAAGGGATGGACAACGGCATTGTAAAGTGTAGTAGGCAGGTTCTGCAGGCTGACATCACCACTGGGGCATGATGGCATGTCGGCACCAGCATGATGCAACCACTGAGAAGCCAAGGGAATAACGTCCTTTGGAATGGGGTTTTGACTCATGCGGTCAGGACCGAAACAAAGCATATAAGGTTTCTGAGGGATGAAATGTGCCATACCGTATTTATTAATAAAACGGATGGTGATAACATTATCACCCTCACGGAGAAGACCCTCAGGAATATCATAACGGCGAGGCGGATATTGGTAATAGGTGCGACCGACTTGCTGACCATTGACAAAGGTAATATCGGCATCAAACAAGGTTCCTAAGAGCAGTCGTGCGGGCTGTCCGGCATGCGTCTTGTCAATCTGAACATGCTGGCGAAGCCATACTGTCCCCACTCCCCGCCAACGCCAATCTTCCTGCTGGATAGTGTCCCATGACGTGTCATCATAGTCCAAGGCAGTAAAATGTCCGCTGATACCTGGGTCACGCTCGTCCAGCAATTTGTTCCACTGTCGGTCAGCCAAGCTATTGGCCTGTTGCTGTGCCTTGATGAAATCGGGGTTGTCATATAGTCTGGTCTTTTCCACCTGCAAGGGATAGTCGCGTTGCAGTGAATCAGCGGAAAGCCATGCCTCAATAGGCGTCCCCCCCCAACTATTGACAATAATGCCCTGAGGAACTCCTGTCTGTTGTTGCATACGTAGACCCAAAAATGTGCCAACAGCAGAAAAAAGCCAAACATTCTGCTTAGTCACTGGTTTCCAATTAATATTGGTTGGACGGATGTCTTCCTGAACACCATGTGTATTTGTCTCGTTCTGAACGCGGAATACGCGTACCTTATTATTATCAAAATGGTCGATTTCATCGGTATATTGCGGATATACGCGTTCAATGGTAACATCTATGTTCGACTGTCCGGAACAAAGCCACACGTCACCCACCAGCACGTCAGTCAGCACAATGTCTGCCACTGTCATCGTATAGGGACCTCCTGCTTTCATCTTGGGTAAATCGATGCGCCAATGCCCCGTTTCATCAGCAACCGTTTCATACTGATGTTTATTCCAGCTAATAATTACCTTTTCCTGTGGATCAGCCTTTCCCCATACAGGAATGGGCTTGTTACGCTGAAGAACCATGCCAGACTGAAACAGTTGCGGAAGTTGCACTTTGGCTTTTGCGGATATCATACCCGTCAATGCCAAAAAGAAGAATAAGATTTGTCTTTTCATTGTTCGATAGTTTTGTGCAAATGTAATAAAAATAAGTGAATAAACTATCAAATAAGAGTAATTTTTTGATGCATGCAACAAAAAACTATACTTTTTGTTACACACAAAAATGTCGATTTCAGCGTTATTTACTATCTTTGCACACAGAATTTATTAAAATCTATCAATCAATATGACACCTAACGAAAATCAAGGAGCAAAAGGCTTCTACAAACTCAGTTGGTTGCAGCGCATCGGATTTGGCTCTGGCGACCTGGCTCAGAATCTTATTTTTCAGGTAATTTGTACCTACCTGCTGTTTTTTTACACCGATATCTACGGACTTACACCCTCTGCTGTGGCTGTAATGTTCTTGGTAGGTAATGTGGCTAACGTCATCTGGGACCCCATCGTGGGCACCCTCATCGACAAGAGTAATCCACGTTACGGTAAATACCGCTCGTATTTGCTTTATGTGGGTATTCCCCTTTCCGGATTCGCCATTTTGTGTTTCTACAATGGTTTTGCACCATCGCTGATATATGCGTATGTAACCTATATTTCCATGCAATTGCTCTATACGTTTATTAACGTGCCGTACGGAGCGTTGAATTCTTCACTGACTCGCGACACCAACGAAATTACCATCCTTACGTCAGTACGTATGTTCATGGCCAACCTCGGTGGTCTGGCAGTCAACTCTGGTCTGCCCCTGTTCATCGCCCTGATTGCTGGTGCGCCATCAGACAGTCTGCCGAAGGATCCTTCCGCATGGTTCACCACGATGACTATCTACGCCATTGTAGGTTTCTGCCTGCTCGCATTCTGCTTCTCACAATGTAAGGAGCGCGTGGTGATGGACGCTAAAGCCACTGAGGATGTGAAGGTCAGTGACCTGTGGATGGAATTTCTTCGCAACCGCCCCTTGCGCGTCCTTGCCTTCTTCTTTATTACTGCTTTCGCTATGATGTCAGTAGGTAATGCTGCTGGTGCATACTTTATGAACAGCAATCTGCACGGCTCGGCTCAGCAGTTGTCTATCTTCATGGCTTTAGGTTCTGCTCCGGCATTTTTGTTTATGCCGTTGGTACCTTGGTTCAAGCGCATGGTCGGCAAGAAAAATATGTTCTATCTCTTCCTAGGTGCCGCTATCCTCGGTATGGGTATGCTTTATTTCATCTCAAAGATGGATCAGCCCAGCATGATGATGATTTATGTGGCACAGTTTATCAAGAGTACTGGTGTCATTGTGGCTACTGGTTACATGTGGGCATTGGTTCCAGAGGTTATCTCTTACGGTGAGTACACCACTGGTCGTCGTATCTCGGGTATCGTCAACGCCCTGACAGGTCTGTTCTTCAAGGCAGGTATGACCTTCGGTAGTATTGTCGGTCCTGCTGTATTAGCCTATGTAGGCTATAACAGCGCAGAGATTGACCAGACTCCTTTTGCTGAAGAGGGTATCCTGTGGCTCGTATGCGTAATCCCCGCCATATTGCTGGCTTTGGCCATGTTCATTATCAGCCGCTATGAACTGACTGATGAGGTCATCGACGACATCAACAAGAAGATTGAAGAGCGCAACAAGTAAACAACACAATACAAAACTATGCGTAAACTAATTTTATTTCTAATGGTGGTAGGCTCTGCGGTCTCTGCCCTTGCAACGCCACGCTCTGACCAAGGGCCAGAGAATGCTCAGACGTTGAAAGATGCTATTGGCAAATACTGCCTCATCGGTGCTGCTGTCAACCAGTGGCAGAGCGATGGGCAGGTGCCTGCAGCTGATGCTGTACTGGCCAAGCACTTCAACTGCGTTGTAGCAGAAAACTGTATGAAACCAGAGGTGTTGGCACCTGCTGAAGGCATCTTTGACTTCCGTGTAGCCGATAAGTTTGTTAACTACGCCCGTCAGTTGGGGCTGAAGGTGAATGGCCACTGCTTGGTATGGCACTCACAAGCTCCTGACTGGTGGTTCACCAATGGCTATGCTGCCAGTCCTGTATCTAAAGAGGTCTTGAAAGATCGTCTTATCAAGCACATCAAGACCGTAGTAGGTCACTTCAAGGGACAGGTCTTTGGTTGGGACGTCGTCAACGAGGCTATTGAAGATGACGGTTCGTTCCGTAAGTCAAAGTACTATAACCTTTTGGGCGAGGAATTCATTGAGATTGCCTTCCGTGCAGCTCATGAGGCTGACCCTGACGCAGAACTCTATTACAACGACTATTCGATGTCAGGCGAGAAGAAGCGCGAGGCTGTCTGCCGTCTGGTCAAGAACCTAAAGGCCAAGGGTCTGCGTATCGATGGTGTAGGCATGCAGAGCCACAATGGTCTGGACTATCCTAACCTCGATGAATATGAGAAGAGCATCGATGCCTTTGCTGCCTGTGGAGTGAAAGTACTGATTACTGAGCTCGACATCAACGTGCTACCCAACCCCGAGGGTTTTGGTGGCGCTGATATCGCGCAGAATTTCGAGCTACAGCAGAAGTACAACCCCTATGTCAATGGTCTGCCTGCCGACAAGCAGAAAGAACTCGACAAGCGTTGGTTGGACCTGTTCAAAATCTACTACAAACATCGCGCACAGATTGGTCGCATCACTCTGTGGGGTGTCTGTGACGACAACTCCTGGCTCAATGGCTGGCCCATCAAGGGACGTACCAACTATCCCTTGCTCTTTGACCGCCAGTATCAGGCAAAGCCTGTTATCAACGACATTATCAAACTATACAAATAATTACTATTATGGCAAAATTACCACGTTATCTTTTCCCAAGCGACTATATGGCTGACCCCTCGGCCAATGTATTTAACGGACGTTTCTACATCTATCCCTCTCATGACTGGGATGCAGGTGAGTGTTTCGACGACGACGGTGGTCACTTCCAGATGAAGGACTATCACGTACTCTCATGGGACGACATTGAGAATGGTGAGGTGACCGATCATGGTGTGATCCTCGACGTGAAAGACGTACCCTGGGCTGAGAAGCAGATGTGGGACAACGACTGTGTTGAGAAGGACGGCAAGTACTACCTCATCTTCTCTGC
>JBGUIA010000013.1:0-8338 GCA_045112595.1 Prevotella sp.
TATCCTATTTTGATTAAGGGACTTCGTAGGCTCGAGTATCGTGGTTACGACTCGGCAGGTGTGGCGCTCATCAATGCTGACAGTCAGTTGAATGTCTACAAGGCGAAGGGTAAGGTTGACAACCTGACAGAGTATTGCAGCGACAAGGATGTCAGTGGTCATATTGGTATCGCCCATACACGTTGGGCCACCCACGGCGAACCCTCGGCACGCAATGCCCACCCGCACTATTCGCAGAGCCATAATGTGGCCATCATCCACAACGGAATTATTGAGAATTATGCTGACATTAAGATGAAACTCCAGGACAAGGGCGTCGAGTTCAAAAGCGACACCGATACCGAGGTGTTGGTACAGCTCGTGGAGTATATCATGGTGAAGAAAAACCTCTCGCTGCTCGAGGCTGTTCAGGTGGCACTCTATCAGGTCATCGGTGCCTACGCCATCGCCATTCTCGACAAGCGCGATCCCACGCAGATCATTGCCGCCCGCAAGCAGAGTCCCCTTGTTGTTGGTATTGGTGACGGGGAATTCTTCCTCGGTTCCGATGCCAGCCCCATCATCGAATATACCGACAAGGTGGTGTATCTCGAGGATGGCAACATTGCCGTCATCCGCTTGGGTGAGGACGTACATGTCATGAGTATTCTTGGCGAGGAACAGGAGTTGAAGGTGAAGACCGTCGACATCGACCTCGGACAGATAGAAAAGGGTGGTTACGAACACTTCATGCTTAAGGAAATTTTCGAACAACCTGAGTGCCTCACTAACTGCATGCGTGGACGTATCAATGTCGAGGGCGACCATGTGACACTCTCGGCACTCATCGACTTCCGTCGCCAGCTCCTGCATGCCAAGCGCATCGTCATTGTGGCTTGCGGCACGTCGTGGCACGCCGGACTCATTGGCAAGCAGCTCTTCGAGTCGTTCTGTCGCATTCCCTGTGAAGTTGAGTACGCCTCCGAGTTCCGCTATCGCAACCCCGTAGTTACCAAGGACGACGTGGTCATTGCCATCTCGCAGTCGGGTGAGACTGCCGACACTCTGGCTGCCATCCAGTTGGCAAAGGAAAAGGGCGCCTTTATCTACGGCATTTGCAACGCCATCGGCTCGTCCATTCCCCGTGCCACCGATACCGGTACCTACATCCACGTAGGTCCTGAGATTGGTGTCGCTTCCACGAAAGCCTTCACGGGTCAGGTCACCGTGCTCACCATGATTGCTTTGGCTATGGGTGAGGCCAAGGGCACCATCGATCGTCAGGAATATTTGCAGGTGGTTCGCGAACTGAACAACATTCCCAACATCATCCGCGAGGTGTTGAAGACCAACGACAAGGTTCGCGACCTCGCACGTACATTTACTTACGCGCATAACTTCCTCTATCTCGGTCGCGGCTTCTCCTATCCCGTGGCTTTGGAGGGCGCGTTGAAACTGAAGGAAATATCCTATATCCATGCCGAGGGTTATCCTGCTGCTGAGATGAAGCACGGACCTATCGCACTGATTGACAGCGATATGCCAGTCGTGGTTATAGCAACACATAACGCTATGTACGAGAAGGTGCTCTCGAACATCCAGGAAATCAAGGCCCGTCAGGGCCGCGTCATTGCCCTCGTATCAAAGGGCGACGACACCATCGCGAAGATTGCCGACGAGGTCATCGAACTGCCCGACGTGCTGGAATGCCTCGAACCGCTGGTAGCCACCATCCCTCTGCAGCTCCTCGCTTATCATGTTGCCGTCTGCAAGGGCAAGAATGTCGACCAGCCCCGCAACCTCGCAAAATCCGTTACGGTAGAATAAAAAAATCAAGCCTCGCATTTCTGCGGGGCTTAATTTTTGTGAATCATAGATATTGTGATTTATTCTTCGTTTAATAGCTGCGGGCGATGATGACGCGGTACTTGGCGGGTTTGCCGCTGACCATGTCGGTGCCGGGTGTCTGCTCGTAGGCAAAGGGCACGCAACGGATGGTAGCCTGCGTCTCTTCCTTGATCTGCGCCTCGGTCTCGGCAGTGCCGTCCCAGTGGCAGAGGAAGAATCCACCGTCCTTCACCTTCTCCTTGAACTCCTCGTAGTTGTCGCACTCGTAAACGCGCTCGTCGCGATACTTGCGGGCCTTCTCGAAGATGTTCTTCTGGATGTCTTCCAACAACTGCTCCACATATTCTGCAATGCCTTCGATGGGGCGAGTCTCCTTTTCGAGCGTGTCACGACGCATCACCTCGATGGTGCCGTTCTCCAAATCGCGGGCACCAAGTACGAGACGAACAGGAACACCCTTCAGCTCGTAGTCGGCAAACTTAAAGCCGGGACGCTTGTTGTCGGCATCGTCGAATTTGACGCTGATGCCAGACTTGCGCAATGTCTCGATGATGGGCGTAACGGCCTTGTTCACCTGTTCCAACTGCTCGGGCTTGGTGGCGATGGGAATGATGACCACCTGGATAGGCGCCAGACGCGGAGGCAGTACGAGACCGTTGTCGTCAGAGTGGGTCATGATGAGTGCACCGATCAGACGGGTAGAAACGCCCCACGACGTAGCCCAGACGTATTCGGGCTTGTTCTCCTTATTCAGATAGGTAACCTCGAAAGCCTTGGCGAAATTCTGACCCAGGAAGTGTGAGGTACCGCTCTGCAGGGCCTTACCGTCCTGCATCATAGCCTCGATGGTGTAAGTGTCCAGGGCACCGGCAAAACGCTCGGTCTCGCTCTTCACACCCTGCAGCACGGGAACAGCCATCCATTCCTCAGCGAACTTGGCATAGACGTGCAGCATCTTCTTGGCTTCCTCCTCGGCCTCCTCACGGGTAGCGTGAGCCGTATGACCCTCCTGCCACAGGAACTCCGACGTGCGCAGGAACGGACGGGTACGCATCTCCCAGCGCATGACGTTACACCACTGGTTGCACATCAGGGGCAGGTCGCGCCACGACTGAATCCAGTTCTTATACGTGTTCCAGATGATGGTCTCAGACGTCGGACGGATAATGAGTTCTTCCTCCAGCTTAGCGGCAGGGTCAACCACGACACCGCTTTTGTCCTCAGTAGCCTTCAGACGATAGTGGGTGACGACGGCACACTCCTTGGCAAAGCCCTCTACGTGCTCGGCCTCACGGCTCAGGAACGACTTCGGGATGAGCAGGGGGAAGTAGGCGTTCTGAGCGCCTGTTTCCTTGAACATCTTATCCAACTGCTGTTGCATCTTTTCCCAGATGGCATAGCCGTAGGGTTTGATGACCATACATCCACGCACGGCACTCTGCTCAGCGAGGTCGGCCTTTACCACCAAATCGTTGTACCATTGGCTGTAATTATCAGCTCTTTTCGTTAAATCTTTTAATTCTTTTGCCATTTTTTTTGCTTAATTTCTTAAAATTTGCTGCAAAGGTACAAAAAAGTTCATAATTCATAGTTCAAAGTTCATAATTATTTTTTATATTTGCACCAAATTTGTATGTTTCACTTTAAAAACTATAACAATTATGAAGACAAAAATCATTTCTTTGTTCCTCTGCGTAGGACTGCTCGTTGCTTGTAACAACACTCAGAAGGGTGCAGCCATCGGTGCTGGTGGTGGTGCTGTGCTTGGTGGTATCATCGGTGCTATTGCCGGTAACACAGCCATTGGTGCTGCAGTAGGTGGTGCCGTAGGTGCCGGTGCTGGTGCTATTATCGGTAAGAAGATGGATAAGGCTAAGGCTGAGGCTGAGGCTGTGAAGAACGCTCAGGTTGAGAGTGTTACCGATGCTAACGGTCTGCAGGCTGTCAAGGTGACCTTCGATTCTGGTATCCTCTTCACCACTGGTAGTGCTACCCTGAGCAGCACAGCAAAGTCTTCACTCTTCCAGTTCGCTAACGTGCTGAAGAACAATGCCGACTGCGACGTGGCCGTTCAGGGCTACACCGACAATGCCGGTTGGAAGAACAGTACTGCCGCCCAGAGCCAGCAGAAGAACCTCGAGCTCTCTCAGCAGCGTGCTCAGGCCGTGACAAGCTATCTGTTGTCACTTGGTGTTGCCAGCAATCAGATTCGCAGCACGATGGGTTATGGCGAGGACAATCCCGTTGCCGACAACTCTACTGCCGCTGGTAAGGCTCAGAACCGTCGCGTAGAGGTTTACATGTATGCCTCTCAGAAGATGATCAACGAGGCCAATGCTCAGGCAAACTAAAAAATTCATTAAGAAAACAATCCTATGGATAGTGGTGGCATTCTTTGCCTCCACTATCTTTTCTGTTGTCGCCCTGCGATGGATGCCGGTATGGTTCACGCCACTCATGTTCATCCGCGTGGCTCAGCAGGCTGGGGCAGGGCAGCCGATGACGCTTCACCACCACTGGGTGCCGCTGGAGGATATCTCCCCCTCGTTGTCTACGGCTGTGATGGCCTCCGAGGATGCGCATTTCCTGGAGCATCACGGTTTCGACTATAAAGCCATCGAGCATGCCGCCATGCGCAACATGAAACACCCTGAGAAGCGCAAGCTTGGTGCATCTACTATCTCCCAGCAGACCGCCAAGAATGTCTTCCTCTGGCCGGGCCGTTCGTGGGTGCGCAAGGGCTTTGAGGTTTATTTCACCGTGCTCATCGAACTGGTATGGTCCAAGGAGCGCATCATGGAGGTCTATCTCAATTCTGTCGAGATGGGCGACGGCATTTATGGTGCCGATGCGGTGGCAGAGTGGCATTTCAACACGACGGCCGACAAGCTGACCAAGGCGCAATGTGCATTGATTGCTGCCACGTTGCCCAATCCGCGCCGTTTCAATTCGGCCCGTCCTTCTGCCTATATGTTGAAACGCCAGAACCGCATCCTTCACGAAATGAAATTCGTGAAACCCCTGAACAATAACCATTAACCTTTAACCGCTAACCTTTAACCGTTAACCGTTAAACATCATTATTTTTAGGTATTTGTCGGCAAAAAGTTCTTCATGTGGAATTTTTATTGTATCTTTGCAGGCAAATAGTAAGAAACGATGAAACTTTCCGAACTGAATACGGGCGACAAGGCCTATATTATTAAGGTACAGGGACACGGTGGCTTCCGCAAGCGCATTGTCGAGATGGGCTTCATCAAGGGCCAGTGTGTCGAGGTGTTGCTGAGCGCACCGTTGCAGGACCCTGTCAAATATAAGGTCATGGGTTACGAGGTCAGCCTGCGCCGGCAGGAGGCTGATAAGATTGAGGTCAGTACCAACGCCCAGGATGCCCAGTATGTCAGTGAACCGCAAAATGTGGCCATTCCTGCCCATTATGCCGTTCATTCTGCACGTCACACCATCAATGTGGCACTCGTCGGCAATCCCAATTGCGGCAAGACGTCGTTGTTCAACTTCGCTTCCGGCGCTCACGAACGCGTAGGCAACTACAGTGGTGTCACCGTCGATGCCAAGGAGGGCTATGCCGATTTCGAGGGGTTCCGCCTGAAACTTGTCGACCTGCCAGGCACCTATTCACTCTCAGCCTATTCGCCTGAGGAACTCTATGTCCGCAAACAACTGGTCGAAGATACGCCCGACGTCATCATCAACGTCATCGACTCGTCCAACATCGAACGCAACCTCTATCTCACCACCCAGCTCATGGACATGCACCTGCGTGTGGTGTGCGCCCTGAATATGTTCGATGAAACCGAGCGTCGCGGCGACCGTCTTGATATAGAGACGCTCAGCTCGCTGATGGGTATCCCCATGGTGCCGACGTCGTTCAAATCGGGTAGGGGCTTGCCCGAACTCCTGCGTGAGGTGATCCACATTTTCGAGAGCCAGGAGGGCCACGACAATTACTATCGTCACATCCATATCAATCACGGACACGAGATAGAAAATGGTATAGCCAATATGCAGAAGTTCCTGAAAGGCAACGACTTGCTGCGCCTGCGTTATAGTACGCGTTGGCTGGCGTTGAAGCTGCTCGAAAAGGACGCAAAGGCCGAAGAGGCCATCGCTGCACTCCCCGAGCGCGACGAGATTCTGTCGGCTCGCGACACGGCTGTTCGTCGTGTGAAGGAGGAGACCGGCACCGACTCTGAGACGGCCATCATGGACGCCAAATACGGCTTCATTCGCGGTGCGTTGCAAGAGGCAGGCTATAAGGTTGGCAACAAGGAAAACACCTATCATGTCACCCATCGTCTCGATGCCCTCATCACCAATCGCTGGCTCGGCTTCCCCATTTTCTTTGCCCTGCTGTTCCTCATGTTTGAGGTGACGTTCACGCTGGGTCAGTATCCGATGGACTGGATAGATGCCGGGTTTGCGTTTTTGGGCGATTTCATCGGTGAAAACATGTCTGACGGTCCGCTGAAGGACATGCTTGTCGATGGCGTCATTGCCGGTGTGGGGTCCGTCATCGTCTTCCTGCCACAGATCCTGATTCTCTACACCTTCATCTCTATCATGGAGGATTCCGGCTATATGGCCCGTGCGGCCTTCATCATGGATAAGCTGATGCACGGCATGGGATTGCACGGCAAGTCGTTCATTCCGCTCATCATGGGCTTCGGCTGCAACGTACCTGCCGTCATGGCCACGCGCACCGTGGAGAGCCGTCGTTCGCGTCTCATCACCATGCTCGTGCTGCCCATGATGTCGTGTTCCGCTCGTCTGCCCATTTATATCATGATTACCGGAGCCTTCTTCGCAGTACGCTACCAGAGTCTGGTCATGATATCGCTATATCTCGTTGGAATCGCACTTTCTGTTGTCGTTTCACGCATTCTCAGCACGTGGGTCATTCGTGGCGAGGATACTCCCTTCGTTATGGAACTGCCCCCATATCGCTTCCCGACGGCGAAGGCCATCTTCCGTCATACCTGGGAGAAAGGCAAGCAGTATCTGAAGAAGATGGGTGGTGTCATTCTCGTGGCTTCCATCATCGTCTGGGTGCTGGGCTATTTCGGTCCTATGGGCGTCGCACCATCGTTGGAATCGAGCTTTATTGGTTTGCTGGGCAAGATGGTTGAACCCCTCTTCCTTGCTCAGGGCTTCGACTGGCGCATGGATGTCAGCCTTATAGCCGGTGTCGGCGCCAAGGAGATTGTCGCCTCGACCATTGGCGTGCTCTATGGCGACGCAGGTTTCAATTTCTCGTCGCTCACGGCCTATGCCTTCCTGCTCTTTGTGCTTATCTATTTCCCCTGCATAGCCACCATCGTTGCTATCAAAAACGAGAGTGCTTCGTGGCGCTGGGCTGCTTTCGCCGCCCTCTACACCACCGTCCTTGCCTGGATTGTCAGCGCCCTTGTCTATCAGATTGGCAGTTTGTTCTAAAATAAATGTAGTTATGATGAAACGTTTTATTTCTTTATTCCTGATGACTGTGGCCTTTGGCGTGACGACGGCATTGGCACAGGACAATGACGGCAAGTACACGTTGCAGAATGGTGAACGGACAATGGTGATTGATGCCGCCAAGGGCGGAAAAATCCTGTCGCTGAAGTATGGCGAACGTGAGGTTATCTCGCAGTTGAGATGGCCCGAGGCGTTTGGCAGCACGTTCTGGACCAGTCCGCAGAAGGAGTGGAACTGGCCCCCGGTGCCAGAATACGACAAGCGACCATATACGGTGGAGCAAAAGGACGGTGTACTGACGCTGACCAGTGAGGTGTCGGAACGAATGAAATACCGTATCCGTAAAGCGTTTGCCGTTGACGAGCGCGACGGAGCCTTTGTCATTACCTATACCATCATCAATGAGAGCGACGAGGTGCGAAAGGTGGCTCCTTGGGAGATTACCCGCGTGCAGAACGAAGGCGGACTGATCTTTTTCGAGGCTCCCGTGGAGGGCATCACGCCTGCAGGACTGATGGATTTCAAGGATGCTTTCGGTGCTGCGTGGTACCAGACTGACGAGACCAATGGCAACCGTAAGGTGAATGCCGACGGCAAGGGCTGGCTCGCCTATTACAACAACGGGTTGTTGCTCGTGAAGCAGTTCGACGACCTTGACGCCTCGCAGCCTGCACCTGACGAAGCCGAGATTCAGGTATATGTCAACCGTGGCAAGGCACATATCGAACTGGAGAGCCAGGGCGCCTACACGACCCTTCAGCCCAAAGAGACCGTGAGCTGGACGGTTCGCTGGTATCTGCAACCCTCCGACCAGCCCGCAGAACCCTCGGAGAAACTACTAAAGCAAGTGAAGAAAACGTTAAAGGGAGTTCGGTAAATTTACCGAACTCCTTTTTTTGAAGAACGTTTCCTTGATTGACCCCTCACCCCTCACTCAAATCCTTGGAGTCGCCTTTGCAAAGAGGGAGTGAGAGGCAGTGAGGGGTAGTCTTGACCCTTCACTCACCCTACACTGACCCCTCACTCAACGCAAAGG
>JBGUIA010000014.1:0-5431 GCA_045112595.1 Prevotella sp.
CACGACGAAGAACCACATGACGAAGATGGCCTGCTGCATGGTGTCGCTGTAGTTGGACACGATGAGTCCGAACGACGAGAAGAACAGGGCCAGGAGCATGGCGAGCAGATAGACGAGCCAGACGGGACCGGCGGGGGTGATGCCATAGATGGCCCAGGCGAGCAGCAGGCAGACGGTGACGACGAAGAGGGCGATAATCCAGTAAGGGATAAGCTTGGCGAGGATGAAGGCCCACTTCGACACGGGCGTGACGTTGATTTGCTCGATGGTGCCAGACTCTTTCTCGCCGACAATGTTGAGCGTGGGCAGGAAGCCCGTCATCAGCATCATCACGATGGCCAGCAGGGCGGGAATCATAAAGAGTTTGTAGTTCTGGCCCTTGTTATAAAGCACCAGCGCCTGCACCTTACTCTGGATAGCTGCATTGGTGGGCAATGCGTTTGCTGTTACTATCTGCGACAGGTAGGCCGAACCCATGCTGCCCTTTGTACCATTCACAGCGTTGGCGGCGATGAGATACTGGCCGTCGCGGATCTCCAGAATGACGTCGGCGCTGCCGTGCTCCACATCGCGGAGAGCCTCGTCGTAGGTGGGCTGCTGGGCGTTGAAGATGAAGTAGTTGCTGTGGGCTATCTGCTGGATGAGCCGCTGCGACTCGACGGTGTGGTCGATGTCAACCACATCCACGCGGATGTTCTTCACCTCCATGTTCATCACCCACGGCATCACGCACATGATGACGATGGGGAAAATAATGATGAGTCGAGGCAGGAACGAATTGCGGCGTATCTGCGTGAACTCTTTCTGTATGAGATATTTGAGGGTCATAATCTATTCCAGTCTTACGTTAAACTTCTTCAGCGCTACGGTGAGCAGCACGACGGTCATTGCTACGAGCACGAGCATCTCGCGCATCACCTCGCCGATGCCCACACCCATAATCATCAGTTTGCGCATGCACTCGATGTAGTAGCGCGGCGGCACGATGGCCGAGATCCATTGCAGCACCGTGGGCATCGACTCCACGGGAAAGAGCATGCCCGAGAGCATCACGATGGGCATGAGCAGCACCATCGCCGACATCAGCAGCGCCATGAGTTGCGTCTGGGCGATGTTCGAGATGAGCAGGCCGAGCGAGTGCGCCAGTATGATATATAAGGTGCTGACGGCGACAATCCAGAACAGCGAGCCCTCGAGCGGCACGCCGAGCACGAAACGGGCCATGAGCAGGATGACGACCATGATGCCGAAGGCGAGCACCAGATAGGGCACCACCTTGGCCACGATGACCATCAGCGGACGCACAGGCGACACCAGCAGCAGTTCCATCGTGCCGCGCTCCTTCTCCTTCACGATCGATATCGAGGTCATCATGGCGCAGATAAGCATCAGCAGCATACCCATGATGGCGGGCACGAAGTTGTAGGCCGACTTCATCTGGGGGTTGTAGAGAAGCTTTGAATTGACAATTGAAAATTGAGAATTCTTGGACGAGCCAAGCGGCAAAGCCGAGCGGACAATTACTTGCTGCGCGTATGTCGTCCATTGCTGCGACATGTTGGGGTCGCTGCCATCGTCGATGAGCTGCACGCTGTGGTCCTTCCCGAACACGATGGCCATATCCGCCTTCTGACTGCGAATCGTTCTTTCGGCCTCCTGAGGCGTAGCTACAGTACTGACAATGTCGAAATATTCAGAGGCAGCAAGGCGATCAACGGCTTGCTGGGTCTGGGGCGACATCTGCGACGTAACCACCACCGTGCGCACGTTCTTCACGTCGTTGGTGATGGCGAAGCCGAAGATAAACATCAGCACCACGGGCATACCGAAGAGGATGAGCATCGTACGCTTGTCGCGCAGAATGTGACGGGCCTCCTTGATAACAAAACTCCAAAACTGTTTCATTGCTTTCAACTATCAACTTTCAACTCTCGTAGCTTGTCGTGCCAGATAGGTAAACACATGATCCATATCGGGCTGGTTAAACTCATTCTTCAATTCTTGGGGCGTGCCGATGGCCTTAACCTTTCCATCCACCATGATCGAAATACGGTCGCAATATTCGGCCTCGTCCATGTAGTGCGTCGTCACGAAGACCGTGATGCCCCGTTCGGCAGCGTCGTAAATCAGCTCCCAGAACTGGCGGCGCGTGGCGGGATCGACACCTCCCGTCGGTTCGTCGAGGAACACCACACCCGGCTCGTGGAAGATGCTCACTGAGAAGGCCAACTTCTGTTTCCAGCCCAGCGGCAGACTTTTTACCAGCGTATGCTTGTGTTCGGCAAACTTCAGACGCTCCAGCAGCTCGTCGGTCTTGCGGCTGATGTCGCCGTCCTTCATGCCATAGATACCCGCGAAGAGGCGGATATTCTCAGCGACGGTCATATCCTCGTAGAGCGAGAACTTCTGACTCATATAACCGATGTGGCGCTTTATCTGCTCATATTCCGTGCGGATGTCGTAGCCGCAGACACGCCCCGTTCCCTGTGTCGGTTGGTTCAATCCCGTCAGCATGTGCATCGCCGTCGTCTTGCCCGCACCGTTAGCCCCTAGGAAGCCGAAAATCTCGCCCTTCTTCACGGTAAAGCTTATATCATCAACAGCGTGGAAGTCGCCAAAGGCCTTCACCAGGTGCTCCACCTCGATGACATTCTCATCTTTTACTTCAACCTGCTTGTCATGTTCGATTCCAGGCGGATTAAAGATATCTTTGAAGCGGTCGAGGATAATCTCTGGTTTGTCGATACCGCGAATCTTTCCCTGGTCAAGGAATGCCACCCGCTCGCAGCAGCGCACCTCGTCGAGATATGGCGTCGAGGCCACAATCGTAATCCCGCACTCCTTCAGCATCGAGAGCATCTCCCAGAACTCCTTGCGGCTCACGGGGTCGACACCTGTCGTAGGCTCGTCGAGGAACAGCACGCTCGGCTGATGCACCAGCGCACAACTCAGCGCCAGTTTCTGCTTCATGCCGCCCGACAGTGCCCCTGCCTTGCGATCCTTAAAGCGCTCTATCTGCTGATAGATGGCCTTGATGCTATCGTAACCCTCTTCCACCGTCGTGCCAAACAGCGTAGCAAAGAATTTCAGGTTTTCCTGCACCGTCAGGTCCTGATACAGCGAGAACTTGCCCGGCATGTAGCCCACGCGGCAGCGCACCTCGCGCATCTGCTTCACCACGTCGAGTCCGTCCACAGTGGCCGTCCCAGTCTCAGGCAACAGCAGCGAGCAGAGTATGCGATACATCGACGTTTTGCCCGCTCCGTCAGGTCCGATGAGTCCGAACACCTCACCCTTCTGGACGGTGAACGACACATCGTCGAGCGCTTTTACCTTAGCGTATGACTTCGACACGTTATTAACAACAATGGCATCCATAATTGTCAATTTTCAATTATCAATTGTCAATTAGAATTTCACCTCTCCGTACATACCAATCTTCACGTATCCGTCGTTCTTGATGGCGACCTTCACAGCATAAACGAGGTCGGCCCGCTCATCGTCGGTAAGGATAGTCTTTGGCGTAAACTCGCTGCGACTCGAAATCCAACTGATGGTACCAGCATACTCGCGGCGCTGTCCATCGCCATAGTCGGCAAACACCTTCACCTGCTGACCAAGTTTGATGTTCTGCAGCTGCGCCGAGGTGACATAGGCTCGCATATACAGATCCTCAGTGTCGGCAATCTTGAACAGCGGTTTGCCTGTGGCCACGAATTCGCCACGCTCCACGTATTTCTCCAGCACAGTGCCCTTGGTGGGGCTGACGATGTGGCATTTGCGAAGTTGGTCCTTCAACTGCGAAATCTGTACATCCGTCGCAGCCATCTGCTTGTCGAGCGAACGAGTGCTGGTAGAGAGTGCCGACTGCTGGGCAGCGAGCTGCTTCTGTAGCACCTTCACCTGATTGGTCGCATCGTCGAGGAACTTGCTTGGTGCAGCACCGTCGGCCACCAGTTCCTTGTATCGCTGCTCCTCCTGCTGCGCCTTAGCCAACTGCTGACGTGTGGCGGCTATCTGCGCCTCCATGTCGGGCTTCTGACTTTGGTACACCTCCTTCGTGGCACCCAACTGCTGAATCTTCAGCCACACCTGCGTGGTGTCGATGAGTCCCACTTCGGCACCATTGGCAATGCTGTCGCCCTCGTTCACGCTGAACGTCATCAACTGTCCGTTTTGCTCAGCAAACACGGTCGTTTCTGTAGCCTCGAACGTGCCGGTAGCGTCAAACTCTTTCTCGTTTCCTCCGCAAGCAACCATCATCAGCGAGGCGCTTGCCAATATCATCATCTTCTTCATATCTTGTTAATTATTAGTCGTGAATTTATTGTCATAGATTTCCTTCAGCATCTCAATCTCATGCATCGACTGACTGACGCGGGCAGCGTTCTCCTGATTAATTTCGCGCACCAAGTCGTTCACGTCGATGATGCCGTGCGAGAGTTTCGACTCCGCTGCCTTGCGGACGGCAGAGCGCAACAGGATAATCTCCTCGTCGTCGGCCATCAGCTTCTTATAGCGCGTGATCTCCTCATTCTGCTGAATCTGCTCCAGACGGTTGTTGAAAAGGAATGTCTCACGTTGAACATTGAATATTGAACGTTGAACATTGAGTTTCGCCTTGTCGTTCTTGCGGGTGTAAAGCGCACCGATGTTCCAGGTAAGGCGGGCGCCGATGATGCCGTTCAACGACCAGTCGTGACTCATCATGTCTTCGAACATATTCAGGCCAGGATAGCCGTAGTAGCCCTGCGCAAACACACCCAGCTTCGGCATCAAGGCCGAGTTAAGTGCCTTCTCCTGAGCATTCAGCAGTCCTATCTGCGCATCGAGAGCTTTAAGTTCAGGGCGCTGGTTCTCCGTAGGCTGCGACTGTGTCGCAGCTAACGCAGGCTTCTCCACCGTCTTCACCTCAATCCCACAAAACGTGCTCAGCATCGTCTGTAGCATCCGCTTCTGCGACTCCAGACTGGTTTTCTGCTGAATAACGTTCAGTCGCTCGGCTTTCACACTCTGCAGGTCGCTCTCAGCCGCAGTACCGTTCTTCACCATCGACTCCAACTTCCGTTCATTGCCCAAGAGCAGTTCTTGCAGATCGCTGTTCAGCTGAATCTGGTCGTCGAGCAACAGCAGGGCGAAGTACATCTCGTTCACGCGCTTGCGTACATTATAGAGATTAACCTCGTTCTGCGCTGACTGCACCTTGCCCTGCTCGCGGACTATCGCCTTCTGACTGCTGATGACACCACCGTCGTAGATGGTCTGGCTCACATCGATACCCACGCGATACTGGTCTTTCTTCAGCCCCTTCATGTCGAGCCCCATCTGCTGGTAGAGTTGCTTGAACTGGTCGGGGAATGCCACCACATCACTCTGATACGTGGCCTGTGCCGAGGCCGACACCTGTGGCAACCAACCCTTGCCGATATTA
>JBGUIA010000015.1:0-125817 GCA_045112595.1 Prevotella sp.
CACCGAACCACCCTCCATCAGACAGTAGGGCGGCGTGTCGGTCCATCCGCCTGCCAAATCGATACGTACCGGCGAACGGCCCCACACTATTTGGTCGTGATATACCGACAATTGCGGTTGCTGCTTCACGGCCAGTGCACTTGCCGTAAGTCCTTCCCGCAACAACGAGAAGGCGCCGTTGCTATCGCCGCGGAACATCGCATCATGAATACGCGTCATCAAGGGAGCATCGGTCGAAACAGGCTCCGGTAGTGGAATCTGCATCGTCTCAAACTCCCGTGCCGCATCGTCCAAATCCAACTGGTAGAACACGCTATGTTGCCAGTTCTTCGCCAATGCAGGCCAGTTCTCGCCACGGAATTTCCGACGCTGCGCAAACAACCGCCGCAGATTGGCTCTCTCCGCCAGTTCATTGCTGTTGACGGCCTCATCAATCCGGTAGCGGCGCACCTCGTAATCTGTCTCGCCCACTGGCACCACATCGATACATTCGCCTGGTTGCAGCGTAATTTCCCAGTCGTTCTCGGGCACGCCCGTCACCACATTGTCGTGCGTCAGCGTCCAGCGCGGACCCACAAAACTGTTCTCGATCCAGATGTTATAGTTCTCCTCCGTAAACCGATAATGCGTAATGGTGTTCTGCGTAAAAATGCTCGGATGCGGTTTGCGGTCGTTATGCATGATGTCGCGCTGGTCGTTCACGATATTCTGAATGGCCACCGTCGAACTGATCATCTCGCGCGACGTGCCGAAATGATAGAACTCACCGCCTGGCAACGGCACCACAGCCACCGTCAGCGACTTCAATTCCGCATCGTCAATGGTAGGATTGGTGCCCAGCGCACAGCCGAATTCCGAATACAAATCGTACTCGCGGAGATTGGTTCCCCCAGCATCCATTGATTTCTGCTTTAACAGCCTTACCGCCTTGTCGCTCAACATCCAGATGCCGATATCCGTCAGATAGAAGTGGTCCTTCAGCAACTCCGTCAGCGTCTCCGTCGAAGGCTTCTGCAACATCTGTTTCAAGACGTTCGGCGTACGGCGGTCGCTCACGAATACCCCGTGGTTCTTGGCGATAGAGGCATCTAGCCACAAACCGTAACACACCACATCGGCCTCGGGAATCTCTCCGATGCGCTCGGCAGCACGGATATACACGTCACCGCTGACAATCATCGTCGTCAGACTGCGCGGTGCCTGTTCCATCATCCGCTCATACAGCGGCAACTGCAGGTCCATCAGCGTCTGCGACAACCGCTGCCCGCGTTCCCAGCGGAATACGGGAATAGGCGTCAACACCTTGCCACTGACAGCATACGACGGCAACCGCTTGCTCTGTCCTCCTGCATGCAGAATGATACAACGCTCGCCCTGCAGCCATTTTTCGGCCTGCTGCAACACCCACGTTGTTCCTCCACCCGACCCCAACCGATGGCCGATAGGGTCACACGTGCAGAAGTATTCGTCATGCGACAAACCAGTCACTTCATGGAAGCTTTCCACCACATTTGGGGGCAACGACAATAGTTTCTTCATCATATTTCTCACATTTTCTTTGCAAAGTTAGCAATTTTTCATCAAAAATTACTATCTTTGCCGAAAAATAAACATACTAAGCGATGAAACTACTCCAAAACAAGACATTCTCCCTCAACGAAACCAGCGGTTTTCTGCCCGCTTTCGTGCTCATCACGGCATGTTTCGCATTATGGGGTTTTGCCAACAACGTCACCACACCCATGGTCGGCACGTTCTCAAAGATATTCCGCATCAGCACCTTCGAAAGCACGCTGGTGCCGGTGACATTCAATCTGGGATATTTCCTCATGGCATTCCCCGCAGCGCTCTTCATCCAGCGCTACTCATTCAAATGGGGCGTCATCGTCGGACTCGGGCTCTATGCCGCGGGGTCACTGCTCTTCCTCCCTGCCAGGGCCATCGGTTCCTTCTACCCCTTCCTCATGTCCTATTTCATTATGACCTGCGGACTGTCGTTCCTCGAGACGTCGTGTAACCCCTATATCTACTGTATGGGGGGTGAACAGTCGGGCATCCAGCGCCTCAATGCCGCCCAAGCCTTTAACGCGTTGGGAGGCGTTGCCGGCATGTTCCTGGCAACAGCCGTCCACTCGCAAATCAGCACGACGGACACGCTGGACCGTCTCAACATGCCGCTCCAGCAGTTCAACATCCTGAAGGACCACGACCTCGGTGTGCTCATCCAACCCTACATCCTCATCGGCGCCGTTGTCGTCATCATCCTTGTCGTCATCTGGCTCACACGCATGCCTGATTTCAAGACTGACGATGCCCACAAACCCCTCAAAACCGTCCTCAGCGAACTGTTCCAATACGAGAACTACCGCGAGGGCGTGCTGGCCGAGTTCTGCTACGTCGGCGCACAGGTGGCTTGTTGGACCTTTATCATTCAGTATGGTACACGCATCTTCATGGCGGAGGGCATGAGCGAACAGAATGCCGACCTCACAGCCCAGAAATTCAATGTCATTGCCTTGTGTTTCTTTGCCGCCAGCCGTTTCATCTGCACCTGGCTCATGCAGTGGTTCACACCGGCACGTCTGCTGTCATCAGCGGCCATCATCGGTATCGTAGCCGTCTTTGGCGCCATCACCTTCACCGACCGCAACGGCATCTATTGCCTCGTCGCCGTCAGCATCTGCCTGTCGCTTATGTTCCCAACCATCTACGGCTTGGCGTTGCATGGCATAGGCGAAAACATCAAGATAGCTGGTGCCGGACTCATCATGGCCATCTTGGGCGGGTCATTCTTCCCACCCATTCAGGCTGCCATCATCGAAAGCAATGTCAGCATCTTCGGACTGCCTAGCACCAACATCTCATTCGTTATTCCGATGCTTTGTCTGGCTGTGGTTGGGTGGTATGGTCACCGCGCCTACGTACGGCTCTCCATCCGAGGAACGCGATAAGCAGCAACAGCACGACATAAGCCGAATAGGCCGCCGTCTCCGTACGGTCGATACTCTTCGGGAAGAAGCTCAGCACCACCTCGTGCTTGCCGGGCTTCACCTTCAGCGCGCGCAGCACGTAGTTCACGCGACCCAGCTCCGTCTCTTCGCCGTCCACCGTTGCCGTCCAACCGGGGTAGTAGATCTCTGAGAACACCACGACACCGCCCTTGTCCGAATTCACCTCGTAGGTCAACTGGTTGGGCTCGTAGGCCTTGATGTTCACCACGCTCAGCGTATCCTGCACGACGGCGTCGCCCAGCTGTTCGCGGAACTTCTTGTCGGCTACGGCCTCATGGCGCAGCGACACTTTTCCCGTCATCGCCAGCTCCTCATTGGCATTGTCCACGTAGTTCACCTTGTCCACAAACCACGCATTGCCGTAGGTATAAGGATTCTCCAGCGGCACGGTCTGTCCACCCTGCAACGGCAGGATGAAGTATTTCGTGTTCAGCATGTTCAACACGGGATAGATGCTGTCGCCGTTCACCTGCGTCATATCGCCCGCAGCACCAGCCACAGCGCGATACACGCCGTTGATCTCCTTGTCGATATAGGCATCCACCAGTTCCTGATAGCGGCGCAGCTTCGCAGCATGGTAACCGCCGATGCTCTTCACGTAGAACGAGGTCTCGTTCTCGTTGAAGGTCGATGTCGCCAGGTTCAGCACGCGGTAGTCCAGCGACTTGTCCTGCAGAATGTGGTCAATGGCGTCCGATTTCTCCATGGGTGCCTCACGCATCGACTTCGACACAAACATCTCGTCGTTCAGGTAGCGCTTGTTCACCTGCCACATGTCCACCAGACACAGCACCGTCAGCACACCCACCATCAATTCCTTGCGTACCTTATAATATTGATAATCCAACAGCATGGCCGTACCCACGACGATGATCCAGAACGAACGCCAGCAGTCGGCCGTAAACATGGCGATACGCATGTCCGTCAGGTTCTTCGTCAGCGGCTGCAGGTGCTCGGCCGGCAACTGACTCAGCTGCTGAGCCTCGGTGCTACTGATAAAGTCGCTGAAGAACATCTTCGGCATCAGCGCAAACAACAGCGCCATACCTGCCGTCAGGGCAAACGATGTGTACAGCCACGGAGCCTGCTTTTTCAGCAGCTGCGGCTCGTCCACGATTTTCTTCAGGGCCAGCAGTGCCAGCAGGGGTATGGTGAATTCCGCAATGACCAGTATCGACGATACCGTTCGGAACTTCGCATACATCGGTATGTAGTCTATGAAGAAGTCGGTGAATGGCATGAAGTGCCGTCCCCACGACAACAGTATCGACAGGATGGTCACCGCCAGCAAAGCCCACTTCATCGGACCTTTCACGATAAACAGACCGAGGATAAACAGCATCATCACAAAGGCTCCGACATACACCGGACCCATCGTCATCGGCTGTTCACCCCAGTACTGCCCTATCTGCTGATAGATGCTCTCATACTCCGGAGCGGCTATCTTCATGGCCGTCTTGTTGCGCGACATAGGCACCGAAGCCCCACCCTTCGTGTTGGGCACCAGCAGCGTCCATGTCTCGTCTATGCCGTAACTCCACTGCGTGATGTAGTCGCGCTCCAGTCCGCTCGACGTCTGGTTGGCCGTGTTCTCCTTCACCAGCTCGCTCTTGCCGCGCATCGACTCCTGACCGTACGACCACGTATGATACAGGTTCGACAGGTTCAGCGCTATAGCTATCGCACCTGCCACCACGCATGCGCCGGTGGCTTTCAGCAGGTGTGCATATTCCTTTTTCCGCAGGCCGTCAATGATGAATGCAATGACCATCGCCAACACGATAAACAGGTAGTAGTACGTCATCTGCACGTGGTTGGCCGATATTTCCAGCGCCCCGAACAGTGCCGTCACCAGCAGTCCCCACAGGTATTTCCCGCGATAGGCCAACACGAGGCCTGCAATCATCGGGGGCAGATAGGCCAGTGCTATCACCTTCCAGATATGCCCTGCGGCAATGATGATGAAGAAATAGCTCGAGAACGCCCAGACAATACCACCAAGCATGGCCAGATACCAACGGAAGTCGAAGGCACGCAGCAGGATATAGAATCCCAGCAGGTAGGCAAACACATACCACACGTTCTCCGGCAGCCACAGGTGGTAAGCCTTCTCAGCCTGCTGCAACATCTCCGTACTCTTGTACGACGGTGCTATCTGGTACGTCGGCATACCGCCGAACAGTGCGTTCGTCCATCGCGACCGCTCACCGGTGCGCTGATAGTATTCCGATGCCTCCTGTCCTGCACCCCTGCTGGCCGACGAGTCGTGCCTGTAAAGGATGCGTCCCTCGATGTCGGCAGGGAAGAAATAGGCGAACGATATTACTGCAAAAAGAACCACTGCCACGATGTCTGGCAGCCACTGCTTGAAATTTTTCATAACGCTTTCTCTATATTTTGCGTGCAAAGTTACGAAAAGTTGAGCGCAAAACAAAAGAACTTGTTCTTTTTTTTGCCGAAACGGAGTAACTTCGCGACTTTTCGTCGCAAAGTTACGATTTTTTTTCGTAACTTTGCACACAAAAAGCAAAAAGATATGAAGAAAATAGGTATTATTGTCGCTATGGACAAGGAGTTACGCCAACTTCAGCAGCTTTTCCCAGCCTCTGAAGTCCTCGTCCAGAAGTGTGGCATCGGCAAGGTCAATGCCGCACTCGGCGCCCAGCGTATGATCAACGAGTTCCACCCCGACTGCATCATCTCCAGCGGATGTGCAGGAGGCAATGGCGACGACATCAACGTCCAGGATGTCGTCATCAGCACCGAGCTCTGCTACCACGACGTCTATTGCGGACGCGCCATCGACGACACCACCGTCTATGGTCAGGTGCAGGGTCTCCCCGCGCGTTACGCCGCCGACCCCTATTTATTGGAAAAGGCTATTAGCATTTGGCAATTAGCTTTTAGCCCACAATCCTCAGCCAAAAGCCAACAGCTAACAGCTAACAGCCAACAGCTAACAGCTAACAGCCAACAGCCCCATCTCCATCCCGGCCTCATCGTCACTGGCGACTGGTTTGTCGATTCCAAGGACAAGATGCGCGACATCCTCAGCCACTTCCCCGAAGCCAAGGCCGTCGATATGGAGTCGTGCGCCATCGCCCAGACGTGCTACCTCAATCACGTCCCCTTCATCTCCTTCCGCGTCATCAGCGACATCCCCCTGCGCGACACTGATGCCTCCCAGTACCATAACTTCTGGGAAACCATCGCCGACCACTCCTTCCAAGTCACCAAGACTTTCGTCGAAAGCCTCTAACTTTAAACTGTAAACAGTAAACAGTAAACTGAAAACTTTACAATCATGGAAGTAATTCAAAGTTTCACTATCGACCACACCCACCTCAAGCCCGGCATCTACGTCTCGCGCGAGGACAAGGGTTTCACCACGTTCGACCTGCGCATCACCGAGCCCAACCACGAGCCCGCCGTGGCGCCTGCTGCCATGCATAGTCTCGAACACCTCATGGCCACATGGTTCCGCAACAGCCGCGCCAAGGACGACGTCGTCTATGTCGGCCCCATGGGATGCCTCACAGGCATGTACATCGTCATGACCGGCACCTACACCGTCCACGACATGCGCCAGCTCACCATCGAGTGCCTCCAGTGGATTCTCACTCAGGACCACGTCCCTGCCACCGAGCCCGAGTCCTGCGGCAACTACCTGCTCCACGACCTCCCTATGTGTCATTGGGAGAGCCGCCGCTACCTCGACCGCCTGCAAAACGATTTCCACTCCGAGTACACCAAGCTCCAGGTCACCCTTGCCGACGGCAAAGTCTTCGCCGACGCATAGCGCGCACGCCCAGAAAAAGACCAAAAGACCAAAAGACCTTTTTTCGAAAAACCCTTTATTTAGGGCTATTCCCAGAGAAGATATACTAAAACACAAATCCACGTCATGCAAATATGACGTGGATTTGTGGTGAATTTCTCGTATTTTCGAGCATAGATTTGCACGATAGGGTCGTTTCCGTGGAGATCTTTTTATGCTCAGGAATGAAAATTTATTCTCATTTTCTTCGCTAAATCGAAATTTTGCACTATCTTTGCAGCGGACTACGAAAAAAGTCGTAACGAAAAAAGTCGTAATATGGAGAATCCCTTTAAATTCGGAACAATTGTAGAGGCTGAATACTTCACAGACAGAATAGAAGAAGTAGCATATATCAGCCATTTTGTTGAGAGCGCGAACCATCTTGTCCTCATCAGCCCTCGGCGCTTTGGCAAGAGTAGTGTAGTAGCAAAAGCCCTTAAACAAAGTAGACGGAAAAGCATTACGGTAAATCTGCAGCAAGTGACATCTGTTGCTGATTTCTCCGCCAAACTACTACGTGAGTTTTTCAAAGTCCATCCGATGGAACGGGTTCGCCATCTTATAACACACTTCCGTATCATACCAACTATCACCAGTAATCCCATAACGGGTTCTATGGATGTCGGATTCCAACCGGGAGTCGATGCTTCTATCCTGCTTGAAGACGGATCCTCCAACGTCTTGCATCAAAAGCCGTGCTTCAGACTGGTGAGTATCCGACAAGCACCATCTATAGTGCATTGAAGCGATTAAAGAAAGATGGATATGTGATATACTCCGACCGATACGAGATAGAAGATCCATTCTTCAGGGAGTGGATTATGAGAAGTATGTAAACTCTTTGGCAACGAATATGGAAAAAATCCACGTCATAATTGCATGGCGTGGATTTACTTTTTAGTATGTTATATCTGGGAATAGCCCTAAATAAAGGGTTTTTCGAAAAAAGGTCTTTTGGTCTTTTGGTCTTTTTCTGGGCGTGCGCGCCGGGAAGTAGAATAAAAAAAACGGGCCCATCGTTGGTGGGCTCGGATTTTTTTCGTACTTTTGCGCACAGATAGCGCATAATGTAAGGGTGATATGAAAAGAATCATGATGGCGATAATGGTGGTGACGGTGGCGATGGCCTTACGGGGACAGACGCTGGCGTTTCCGACGGCTGAGGGCTTCGGCAAGTATGCCTCTGGCGGCCGCGGTGGTAAGGTGGTGGAGGTGACGACACTGGCTGACAGTGGTGAGGGCTCGCTGCGCTGGGCACTGACGGACGCCGGGCGTGAGAATGCCACCATCGTGTTCCGTGTGAGTGGCACAATAGAGATCGGTCCCAACCCGCAGCGCAAGAACGAACGTTCCATCCGTGCCAAGCTGAGGAATGTCACCATAGCGGGTCAGACGGCTCCCGGCGAGGGTATCCTGTTGCGGGGCGGCAAGCTGAATCTGGGCGGTTCGGAGAATGTCATCATCCGCAACATCCGTTCGCGTCTGGGCGTGCTGGAACTGCCACGAAAGGACGGCGAGACGGATGCGGCCTACAAGAAGCGCTGCTTCATCGAGGGCGGTGCCATCGGCATAGAGAACGCCCGTAACATCATCATCGACCACTGCTGTTTCGGATGGAGCGGCGAGGAGAACGTGACGATGTATGACAACCACTATACGACGATGCAGTGGTGTATCATCCACGAGGGCCTGCACGATGCCGGCCACAAGAAAGGCGTCAGGGGCTACGGTGCGCAGTGGGGCGGTTCGCCAGCGACATTCCACCACAACCTGCTGGCACATAACGACAGCCGTTCGGCACGCATCAACGGAGCCTCGAATGCGAATGGCGACAAGAACGTCTTCCTGGAATATGTCAATAACGTGAACTTCAACTGGGGTCGCCAGAACTCCTGCTACGGTGGTGAGAACGAGGCCGGTGAGGGTAGCACGCACGAGTGTAACTTCACGGGCAACTACTACAAGCCCGGGCCTGCGCATCCCGAGGATAATGTGTTCGTCGAACTGAGCAATGCCCGCAAGGGCAAGCAGCTCACGGCACCCTCCGTTTGGTTCTTCGACGGCAACGTGATGGAGGGTGTGAAGGCGAAGGACAACTGGACGCTCGTCGGCAACAAGACGCCCTTTACCATCGAACAACAAAAGGCAGCCAACCGGTTGCAACCCGCTGACTATCAGACGTATCTCGTAAAGGCCGAGAGTGCCAAGAATGCCTATAAACAAGTGTTGGCGAAGGCTGGCACCATCCGTCGCGATGCCGTCGAGCGCCGTCTCATTGAGGATGTGCGTAGCGGACAGCCCAGGTATCAGGGACGCTCTGCCAACAAGCCCGGCATTATCGACTCGCCTGCCGATGCCGACGGGTGGCCGACGTATGCTGACGCCCAGCCAGTGACGGACAACGACCACGACGGAATGGCTGACGACTGGGAGCGCGACCACGGTCTCGACCCGACGAATGCCGACGACCGTAACCTCATCGTCTCGAAAGACGGCTATACCGCCCTTGACGCCTACCTCTGTTGGCTGATGGGTGAGCAGATCAAGTTCAAAAAATAGAAATCATGATGAAGGTGAGAAAGGTGATTCTGGCATTGCTGCTGATGACGGCAGTGGCCATGCAGGCTCAAAACAGCAACGACGTGGTGGATATTACGTCGCGGTTCACTTATTGCTGGGGCGGCGGTGAGTCGTTGACGCACAATGCCGACGGCAGCATCACCTATCATACCAGTGTGTGGGGAGGACTGGTGGCATGGCTTGGTGGCGAGGACTGGTCGGACTATAGTGAGATAGTGTTCGAACTGAGCGCGCCGTCAACCTGTGCCGTTCAGGGCTTGGTGATGTATCCGGAAGGGACGGGCAATGACGTGCACTATATGACTGCCGGCACTACCGTCGTCAACGTCGAGCTGGATGCCGAGAAGCGTAAGAATGTCACACAGGTGGCCCTGCAGACGGACAAGGCCGTCACGTTGGTGGTCAAGCGCATCTATCTGAAGATGGAGCGTCTGCCGGAGTATGGCGAGCAGAAAGGACAGTTGAAGATCAACGAACTGATGCAGTCGAACATCGATTGCCTGATGGACGACCTGAACGATTTTCCCGACTCGTGGGTAGAGCTATACAACAGCGGTGACACCCCCGTCAATCTGGGTAAATATAAGCTGGGAGTGGAGAAAAATGCCGCCAGTGCATGGCAGTTGCCGCCGATGACGATAGCCCCCCACGGTTTCGCAGTGGTCTTTGCCGACAAAGTTGGTAAGCGGCTGCATACCGACTTCCGTCTGGACTCGGGCAAGGGCGGCAGCGTCTATCTGTTCTTCAACGGTGAGGTGGACGACAAGCGGGAAGACATAGAGAAGCAGCCTGCACCCAATATCTCGTTAGGCGTGAAGACGGAAACGGACGACTCGTGGGATTACCAGTATGAGCCCACGCCGGGTGCTGCCAACTGTGGCGTGCTGTGTACGAAGAAACAGCTCCTTAATGCACCCGTGTTCAGCGAGTCAGGCAGGGTGCTGACCAGTGGCACTACACTGCACCTGGAACTGTCGCCTGCCAACGGTTCGCCGGAAGGTACCATCGTCCGCTATACCCGCGACGGCAGTGAACCTACGGCCGACAGCCCGCAATACACTACGCCCATCACGATCAAAAAAACCACCACGGTACGTGCGAAAGCGTTCTGTGAGGGATATCTGTCGCCTCGCAGTGCCACGCAGTCGTATATCTTCCTGGGGCGCGACATGACGCTGCCTGTCGTCTCGCTGGTCACCGACCAACGCTATTGGGACGATCCGCAGTTGGGCATCATCAGCAACAATTCGTCGGAGAACCGCAACGACTGGCGCCGACCTGTGAACATCGAATACTTCGAGACGCCCAATAGCGACAGCAAGCTCAACCAGTTGGGTGAGACGCGCGTACAGGGTGGTGCGTCGCGCAGTGCCAAACTGAAATCGCTGGCTGTCTATGCCCACAAACGCTTTGGCGAGAAACGGCTGGCCTACGAGTTCTTCCCCGACCAACGTCCTGGCGATACGGAGTTCAAGTCGCTGGTGTTACGCAATGCCGGCAACGACTTCGACTATCTCCTGATGCGCGATGCCATCATCCAGCGCACCATGGGTCAGCATGTCGACCTCGACTGGCAGGCGTGGCGTCCGGTCATCATCTTCAAAAATGGTGTTTATAAAGGCATTCTCAACATCCGCGAGCGCTCGAACGAGGACAACATCTATACCCACTACGACAAGCTCGAGGATATTGACATGATAGAGAACTGGTATGAGCTGAAGGAGGGCGACTGGGAGAATTGGAACCGTTTCAAGGCATTCTATCAGGAGACGGGACACACGCTGGCGGAGTATGAACAGTGGATGGACTGTGAGGAGTTTGCCAACCTGCTGCTGATGAACCTCTACTACAGCAATCGCGACTTCCCTGGCAACAACATCGTCATGTGGCGACCGCGCAAGGAAGGGGGACGCTGGCGTTTTATTGCCAAGGATACCGACTTCGGACTCGGGCTCTATGGCCATGCTGCCGATTACAACACCGTTGCATGGATCAACGACCACAACTATGACGCCAGCGCCAACTGGGCCAATGGCAACGACGAGACGCGGCTGTTCCGCCGCTTGATGGCCATCAGCGATTTCCGTCGCATGTTCCTCGATCGTGCGGCAGTCTATATGGGCGATTTCCTCAACGAGCGCGGCATCCGTGCCATTTGGGACCCGATGGTCGATATGATTCATCAGGAGTATCCCTATCACAAGCAGGCCGTGAACGGATGGATCAACTACGACAACGAACTGAAGGGCGCCCGCAATTGGCTGGCAGCACGTACGGGATATTTCATCTATCAGCTGGCAAGCTTTTACAACGAGGGCACGCCCACCGTGCTGACCGTCAACAAGGATGTGGCTTCCGACAAGTTGGAAGGCGTCACTGTCAGCATCAACGACATCCCACTGACGCAACCAGTATTCGACGGAAAATATTATGCCGGACGTCAGGTGACCCTGCATGCCGAGGGCGGACAGCAGCCTGTCACGGGCTGGCAGATAGTGCAAGTGGATAACAATGGTACGACGTCAACCAGTGAAGTAGAAGGAGCGCAACACACATTCACGATGCCGTCGTGTAAGTCGCTGACAATCAATGCGCTGTTCAACACTTCCGGCATCCGCACCATCACCACAGACAACCGTCCTGCCGACAACTGGTACCGTCTTGACGGTCGTCGCCTGCAGGGCCGTCCCAACCATCCAGGCCTTTACATCCATCAAGGCCGCAAGGTGGTCAAATGAAATAAGTTTGAACTTAGATAGTGATCTCGCCACTGCCGTAGCAACGGTGGTGGCGATTGTCGTAAACGACGCAGAACTGGCCTGGGGCGACGCCATGAATGGGTGCCTCGGCATGAACCATATAACGACCTTCACCCAAGCTTTCCAATTTGGCAGGCAGGTATTCGGGCGTGTGGCGAATCTTCAGCGTGATATCCGTTGGGGGCAGTTGTCCGTTGATGCTATGGTAGTCCATAATGGGAAAGTCCTGCTTGTAGGCAGTTGCAGGGTCGTAGCCGTGAGACACGTAGACGATGTTCTGGTCGATGTCTTTCTTGATGACGAACCAAGGACCGCCGCCTAGTCCCATACCTTTGCGCTGACCGATGGTGTGGAACCAGTGGCCTTTGTGCTGACCGATTTTCTTGCCCGTTTCCAGTTCCACCACGTCGCCAGGCAATTCGCCTAAATAGCGACGCAGATAGTCGTTGTAATTGATTTTCCCCAAGAAACAGATGCCCTGCGAGTCCTTACGCTTGGCGTTGACCAAATGTTCGCGCTCGGCAATCACGCGCACCTCGTCCTTCATCATGTGACCAATAGGAAACAAGGCTTTCGCCAGCTGCCAGTCATAGATCTGAGCGAGGAAATCCGTCTGGTCCTTCACGGGGTCAGGACTGGTGCAGAGCCATTTAAGCCTTTGGCTTTTGGCTTTTGGCTTTTGGCTAATTGCTAACGGCGAATCGCTAATAGCTTCTTCCTCCGTCTGTGCATAATGCCCTGTGGCAATGAGGTCGTAGTCGTGACCGCATTTCTCGTGGAAGGCTCCGAACTTGATCAGTCGGTTGCACATCACGTCGGGGTTCGGCGTCATGCCCGCGCGTACCTTATCCATTGTGTACGTCGTCACCTGGTCCCAATATTCGCGGTGGCAGTCAATGACTTCCAACTTGCAACCATATTTGTGCGATACGGCTGTGGCCATCTCCAAATCCTCCTCGCTGGAGCAGTCCCACTCCTCTTCCTCCTCAGGACCAATCTTGATGTAAAAGCAGTCCGGATGCAGGCCCTGGCGCACCAGTTCGTAAAGCACCACGCTCGAATCGACACCGCCCGAAAGCAGCACAGCGATACGCTTGTTTTCTATCTCTTTGACGTTCATGGGTGCAAAGGTACGAAAAGTTCATAGTTCATAGTTCATAGTTCATAGTTAAAGATACTTAAATATTAGTGCAAATCCATTGTCGGATGAAAAATAGTTCATATCTTTGCGATATCAAATTGATATCATCATGAATATTAAACATTGAAAATTATGGAAACAAAAGAATTTGCATTCAAAGGTTGGGTGATGAACGGATTCCTGATGTTGTTCGTCAACTTTCTGATTCTGGTATTGTCTATCGTAACGATTGTGTTCAGCATCATCCTGCTCGACGAGTCAAACGGTAACGATGGCGGTTGGCTGCTGGGTGGCGGCATTCTGCTGCTCGTCGTCAACATCTTTATGTGGTGTGGTCACATGATGCTCGAGCCCAACGAGGCTCGCGTAGCCACATGGTTCGGCAAGTATGACGGCACGTTCTCGAAGACAGGTTTCTTCTGGATCAATCCCCTCTATAGCACCAAGAAAGTCAGCCTCCGCGCCCGTAACCTCGACGCAGAGCCCATCAAGGTGAACGACAAGACGGGTAACCCCGTGATGATTGGTTTGGTGTTGGTGTGGAAACTGAAGGATACGTATAAGGCTTTGTTCGAGGTGGACACGCAGACGATGGCTTCTGCCCCCAATTCCGTGGGTACCGACATGCGTTCCATCATGAATGCCCTCGAGCGCTTCGTGCGTGTGCAGAGCGATGCTGCCCTGCGTCAGGTGGCAGGTCAGTATGCCTACGACGACGAGGATAACAAGAGTAACGAGCTCACCCTGCGCGGTGGTGGTGACGAGATCAACGACCAACTGGAAGAAAAGCTGAACGAGCGTCTGGCTCTGGCAGGCATCGAGGTGGTCGAGGCTCGCATCAACTATCTGGCTTACGCTCCTGAAATTGCTGCTGTCATGCTGCGTCGCCAGCAGGCTTCAGCTATCATCACCGCCCGCGAGAAGATTGTAGAGGGTGCAGTTTCGATGGTTAAGATGGCTCTCGACAAACTCTCTAACGAGGATGTCGTGGAGCTTGACGACGATAAAAAGGCCGCTATGGTCAGCAATCTGTTAGTAGTACTTTGTGGCGACGACTCAGCCCAGCCCGTAGTAAACACAGGAACGCTGAACCATTAAACTTGTCTGATGGAAAATGGCCAATGTAGAAAGCAGGGAAATGTAAGACGTTATGGCTGAGAAGACAACCAAAAGTTTCATCTTGCGCGTGGATGCGGAGACGATGAACGCAATTGAGGCCTGGGCTGCGGACGAGTTCCGCAGCACCAACGGCCAACTGCAGTGGATCATCACCGAGGCCCTGCGAAAAGCCAAGCGCCTGCCAAAGAAGAAAAAACTACAACCACAAAACGAAGAAAACAATGAATAGGAAGAAAGCATTATTATTAATCGTGGCATTTGAGTTGATGCTCATGGCAATGCTGGTAGTGTTATACTTTTCAGGTGTCATGAGTGTTACGCCATTCATCATCACAGTGCTCATCGTAGGCATTGTATCCAGTACCTTTACGGTCCTTGCTGTCCGTAAATTACCCCCCATGTAAACTTAGAATTTATTCAACGATCACCTCCAAGGGTAGAATGTAATGCCGATGGTGAGGGCGCGGTTCTTGTAATAGCCGCTGAGTCCAGACGCCAATGTTTTAGGCGAGCCTGCTATGTCGTGGAAATCGGCAAACACATTACAGTAGCGCCCGAGGTCTTTGTTCACCTTGAGAGAGGCATAGAGCCAAGGGTGCTCATCGTACTTTTTCTTACGGCTACTGTAAAGCAACAGCGATGACAGTCGCCAGCCGCTGCCGAGGGTCAGCGTGGGAGCCAGTTTCAGATGATAGTAATTATCGTTGATGCCGTCATTATACGCTCCTTCATCTACATGCCGGTGATAATAATCCGCACCTGCCGTGAGCCTTAGCGCTCCGTGATGCCAGGTGGCTGAGGTCCTGATGCCAGTCACCTGTTCATCGCCGGAAGTTTCATCTTTCTCCCATTGTTGCAGCACACTGGCTGACGCGAACAGTTTTGGTGTCTGATAGGCATAACGTCCCTCCACCTGCCAGACGAGGTTGTCTTCGAAATCTGTGGTGTACAGGCGCAGGTTGGTAAGTTCGTCCGTGTGGATGAAATCGCTTACCGAGGGAGTGTAGAAATTACGTCCCAAGTTACCCTGCAGGAAGTGTCGTCCTGTCTTGTAACCCACACTCGCGTGGAGTGCATGGTCGTTACGATTGTAAGACCATTCTTGCTGACCTGCTTCCAGGTTGATTTCGTACTTGTCCCAGATACCAATCAGTCTCAAACGGTCGCCAACGGTCAGAATCCACGGCCCTAGCGCATAGTCGAATTGCAGATAGAGGTCGTTGTAGAGATATTGCTCCCGGTCAATAGTTTTGGTTTCATTACTGATGTAGTCGATTTCCCAGCCTGCTGTTAGCGTCAGGTGGTCGGTAAAGAGCGGAAATCCTGTTTCGACATTCCAGGTGGGTGCCCAGGTCTGCACGTCCAATGGATTAGCTGTCGAGTTTAAAAAGTCAAGCCCGCCTTCTAAGTAGAGATAAGCCCCACGGTCATTCAGTGTCCGCTCGTAGGCAGCCGAAAACTCCCCGAGATATTCCCGGTTCGCATCCTTCCCAGATTCCCTGCCAACAAAGAACCGATTGGCTTGATCCAGATAACCTTGTATCAGTTTGAATTCCAGCTTGTCGCGCTCCGTCGGATGCCAGTTCAGGAATGCTGTTGCATTTTCTATTCCCTTGCGCGAAGTCACACGCATACCATCATTGATGCCTCCCTTGCCATAGCGTAACTCGGTGTTCAGCATAGCCCTTACGCTTACCTTTTCACCACTCTCGGCATACGAGGCAAACATCCTGCCATTGCCGTAGGAGCTGCCGGTCAAGGCAATCTTGGCATCACGCTGTTCTGGATCCCTAAACGTGATGTTGATTTCGCCACTGATGCCGTCGTCGCCATTGGCCACAGTCGAATAGTTATAGATGTGTACTTCGTCCAGTTCTACGGCTTTGATGTTCTGTAGCAGGCCTTCCCAATTCCCACCGACAGGGAGGTCGTCGATGGTAAACACATAGTCGGCCGTAATGCTCTTGCCGTCGGTGGTTATGAATTCCGGACAAATCTGCAACACGTCAAGCAGCGTCATTTCCGCATCAGGCTCCAGCGCATCTGCGTGAATGGTGTAATGGTTGCCTTGATGTTCCACTATCTCTTGCGCACAAAGACACCCTGCACCCACCATCCAAATGGGCATCATACAGAGCAGGCGTCTTGCTAGGGAAGTCATCATGCAATTAAAATTTGCGAGTAAAGGTGCGACTGATGAAGGGTTAGTAGGCCTCGCGGTATTTGTTTTCGTCCTTGTCGTCGAGCATCGAGAGATAACTCTGGTAACGGCTTTGGGCGATGTAGTGGTCTTCGACGGCTTTGAGAACGGCGCAGCCCGGTTCGTGGGTGTGGGTGCAGTCGGAGAAACGGCACTGCTTGGAGAACTCGAAGATTTCGCGGAAATAGCTGGTGAGTTCTTCACGTTCCATGTCGAAGGTGCCGAAGCCCTTGATGCCTGGGGTGTCGATGAGCCAGGTATTATTGTCGGCGGCCGAACCACCGACCACCGGACCAGCGGCGACCGCATTGGCGGGAGAAGCGGCGGGCGCAGGACCAACCGGAATCATTTCGGAAAAGGTGGTGGTGTGGGTGCCTGTCTGGTGGGCTTCGCTGATGTCGGCTACGCGCTGGTTGGCGTGGGGGACGAGGCGATTGATGAGCGTCGATTTGCCGACACCCGAGTTGCCGCTGAGGAGGGTGATCTTGCCTTCGAGCAGGGGCCGCAGGGCTTCAACGCCTTCACCCGTCTGTGCAGAGATGGCGTGACACTCGTAGCCAATGGTTTCGTAGAGCTGGATCATCATCTGCTGATAGTGCAGCTCGTCGTCGGAGAGCAGGTCGGTCTTATTAAATATAAGTATCACGGGCACGCGATAGGCTTCTGCAGATGCCAGGAAACGGTCGATGAAGGTGGTGGAGGTCTCAGGGCGGCTGACGGTGATGACGAGCAATGCCTGATCGACATTGGCAGCAAGGATATGACTCTGCTTGGAGAGGTTGATGCTCTTGCGGATAATGTAGTTGCGACGGTCCTCGATTTCCGTTATCCAAGCTGTTGGCTGTTGGCCGTTAGCAGTTGGCAAAATACTGACATTAACACGGTCGCCTACTGCCACAGGATTGGTAGAGCGTATTCCCTTGATACGGAAATTGCCCTTCACCTTACAATCAAGTAACTGGCCATCGTCCGTAAGGACGGTGTACCAGCTTCCTGTATTTTTAATGACGAGTCCCAGCATTGGCTGTTAGCTGTTGGCAGTTAGCTGTTGGCCAATAGCCAAAGGCCAAAGGCCAAAGGCCATTAAACGGTCATGATTTCCTTGTTCTTGGCCTCCATCAGCTCGTCAAGTTTCTTGATGTACTTGTCGTGGAGCTTCTGAAGATCGAGCTCGGCATCCTTCTCGTTATCCTCGGAAAGACCGTCCTTGATGGCTTTCTTCAGTTTCTCCTTGATGTCGCCACGAACGTTGCGCACCTCGACCTTGGCCTTCTCGGCAATCTTGTTGCACTGCTTCACCAGGTCACGACGGCGCTCTTCGGTGGGCTGAGGGATACCCAGACGGATGATTTCACCATTGTTTTCGGGGGTGATACCCACGTCGCTGTCCATGATGGCTTTCTCGATGTCGCGAATCTGTTTCTTGTCCCAAGGCTTGATAGCGATGGTGCGGGCATCGGGTGTTGACACGTTGGCTACTTGGTTGAGTGGAACTTTCTGTCCGTAGGACTCTACTCTGACACCGCTGAGGATGGCCACGTTGGCACGTCCTGCGCGTACGCGGTTCAGTTCTTCCTCGAGGAACAATGCTGCCATTTCCATGCGCTCTTCAGCAGCGGCTAATGTTGCTTTTACGTCTATCATAAATGTATTGTTTTGAGTTTCTTGGGCTCAAAGTTACGAATAAGTGAGCAAAATACAAAATATTTTGGAAAAAAATTTGGTTATTGTGTTATTTTTGCCTATCTTTGTGGGCAATATTCATGTTTATTACTGTCCCCTTAACGAAAAGATGAACCTAAAACGCAGTAAAAATACCATCTGTCGAGCATCACTTTCCACATTGATGCTAACAGTCTCGTTGCCACTTATGGCTCAAGTTGATTTGAAGAATATAGAACGGCTCTTCGACTTTGTGCACATGACAGCCTACATCACGGCTGCATTTCTCATAGGATTCTTTGTGCTGCTGTTCTATAACTTTGTGTATCACTACCGTGAACAGGATGCGAAGATGAAAGGCCTAAGCCAGTACGGACGTCTGTCGCTGGTATTGCAGACAGGCGGCTTGCAGTTGTGCTTCTATAATATGCGTCTCCGCCATTGTATCTTTATCGAAGAAGGCGGTGAATTCTCAAAGGAATACGACCCGATAGAATTTGCCAGTCTTTTCGAACGTGAAGACATTGAAGAAGTCCGTAAAATGGTTTTTGCCATCGGCGAGGGACGTCTGCCTTCCGGCAAGGTCAGGGTAAGAGGGCTTCAAAAGGAGGACGGGTCGCAGCGCATCTATAATTTCTTCGTATCCGTAGCCCGTCGTAGGAACCACAAGGAAGTTGAGGACCTGCTCTTCATCCTTCATGACGTGAGCGACATAGAGACGCGCCGCGAGAAGGTGAACAAGCTGATGCTGCGTTACCAGACGGTGTTTGAATCGTCGCTGGTGGACATGGTGTATTACGACAAGTACGGTGTCTTGACAGGCATCAACGAGAAGGCTTGTCAGCAGTTTGGTGTGAAAGACCCTGAGACCGCCATCCGCGAAGGTTTCCTGCTGAAGAACAATCCTTTCTACAGTGGTGTCGATATTCATCAGATGGACAATACCAGGACGTCGTCGATAGTCGATTTCGACCAGTTTACAGACCCCGTTTACCGCACGACGGAACTGGGATTGCACGGCAAGATGTATTATGAGTCGACCATCAATCCCATCCGTAATGAAAAAGGTGAATTGGAAGGCGTCTATATGGCAGGTCGTAATGTGACGGAGATGGTAGAGTCGTTCCATCATCAGCAGGAGGGATTCAAGCAGCTCAGCAAGATAACGAAGAGCATCAAGCAGTACATCTCGAATGTGAACTATGCCCTGCGCGTATCGGAAGTCCGATTGGTGAACTATGTCCCGTCGAAGTATACGCTGGAACTGTCGGACAACCTGAACGAGACGCAGTTGTATCTCTCGCAGTTGCGCTGCATACGTCTGGGTACGCCTCGTTTCCGTCGCGCCATCTCCAGTGCGTTGAATCGCATGGACCATGGTACGGCCCGTCCCGTAAATCTCCTGATAGAAACGGAGATACACGACGAGCAGCGTCGTCCGGTGTGGTTGCAGTTTAACATGATTCCGCTGTTGAACGCGGAGGGGCAGGTGGAACGCTATTTCGGCATGTGTCGTAACATGACGCAAATGGTGGAGACCGAGCGTCAGTTGGCCATTGAGTCGCAGAAGGCCCAAGAGACAGAACTGCTGAAGCAGGCTTTCCTGACGAACATGAGTTACGAGATCCGTACGCCGCTGAACACGGTGATTGGTTTTGCAGAACTCTTCGAGAGCGAGCACGACGAGGCCGACGAACCGTTGTTTGTCAACGAGATACGCCAGAACTCGAATTCACTGTTACAGCTGGTGAACGACATCCTCTTCCTGTCACGACTGGATGCCAACATGATTGAGTTCAAGAAGGAAGAGGCCGATTTTGCAATGCTCTTTGAGAGCTGGTGCCAGATGGGATTGGTCAACGTGAATCCCGAGGTGAAGGTCGTCGTCGAGAATCCTTACGAACGACTGCTCGTCTCCATCGACCTGGAACATATGGGCAAGATTCTCGAGCGCTTGTGTTCCGTCTCGGTGAGCTATACCGAGAAGGGTACCATCCGTACGAAATACGAATACCGTCATGGTGAGCTGGCTATCAGCATTGAGGACACAGGACGCGGTATTGACGAAAAGACGCTGCCTCACGCCTTCGAGCGCTTTGTGCGCGACGAGCAAGATGGTGTATGTGGAACAGGTCTTGACCTGCCTATTGTCCAGGCACTGGTTCAGCAGATGGGTGGTACCATTGAGATGCAGTCTGAATACGGTAAAGGAACCACCGTCTGGGTGTTCATTCCTTGTGAAGCCTCAGTGATAGAGAAACGTCGTGAAATTGTATAACCTTGCATGTAATTCCTTATGACTATGTTCACCTATATAATATCGTTTGTTTGGCCGTTCCAGTTCCTACCTACCATGGTGCTGCTGATCATCACCCTGGCGTTCCTGCTTATGCTTGTCCAAAACCGTATCGTAGTGCGGCGCGTGAAGAAATATCTAGCTGACACCCACTTCACAGGAAACATGATGGAGGAGGCTGTGAAGATCAGTGATAATAATGTGGTACGCTTCATTATCCGTGAAAAATACATCGAACAGCTCTATGGCCATCTGTTTCCAGAGAATGGCCTTACCGTCGACGAATGGAAAGAACACGTGCATCCTGACGACAAGGAGGCTACGATTGCCCGTTTCCGCCATATGATGTTTGGCAAGAAGTCGCAGGATGAGTTCTTCTACCGTTGGAACTTCAACTTCGACAATGGTGATCCCCAGTGGGGATATATGCACAATCACAGTGTTGTGGAGTTTCAGGCAGGGACGTCGATTCCCCAGAGTATCATCAGTACGTTACGCGACGAGACGGAGCTCCACGAGCAGGAAATAAGGGAGGAAGAACTGTCAGCGAAGTACCAGACAATCTTCGAACACTCCATCGTAGGCCTGTCCTTCTACAGTCCTGACGGATGGCTGTTGGACGCCAATAAGATTATGCGTGAAATCTGTCATTTCGACAGCGACACCTACGACGAGCATTTCTCGAATACGAATCTCTTCAACGCTATGCCGTTCAACGAGATTCTGGACAAGAACAATGTCGAGGAGGTGTGGGCCTGTGTTCAGAGTATCGTCCCTGAGCGTGGCATGCACGAGTATCTGGAATTACACGTCTACCCGTTGTATGGCGACGAGGGGAAACTCCTGACCATCGCCCTTGCAGTACGTAATGTGACTGAGGAGCGCGAGATGTATCTGCAGGCCAAGCGGAACGATTTGGAAATCCAGAAGGTGAACAGCGAAATCATGCGTTACGAGGAGGAGTTACGATACATGATGGAGGCTTGCGACATGCGTGCCTTCCGACTGTTCTTCGACGAACGGGTGGTACGTTTCTACAAGGGTCTGGGAACCGTGGAACTCGAAATGTCGTTCGACGAGGTTGAGTCGCATTTCGTCAACGAACCGGAATCAGTGCGTATGGGATTCCAGGATCCTTATACCTACTTCTCGCAGCCCATGGGTTATATGGCTGAAATGCATCCTGTGTTCCATGAGGGTCACGAGATACAATGGAACCAAATCAACAACATCCCTGTCTATGATGAAAACGGAGAGGTGAAGGAAGCCTTCGGACTGATACGAAACATATCGGGTATGATGGAGAAACAGGAGCAGTTGAAGCGCGAGACGGAACGTGCCAACGACTCCGGACGTCTGAAGTCGGTGTTCCTGGCAAATATGACGCACGAGATCCGTACCCCGCTGAATGCCATCGTTGGTTTCACGGACCTGTTGCAGGCCATCGAGTCGCCTGACGACAAGCGCGAGATGATTCGCGTCATTCATAACAACTGTGACATGCTACTACGACTCATCAACGACATTCTGGTGCTGAGTACAATGGATGCCAACGCCATGCAGATAGAACCGCGCGACATCGATGCAGCCCACGACTTCGATGAGATGGCAAAGACATTGGCCCAGCGCGTCCAGGAGCCTACCGTTGAATTTATCACGGAAAACCCCTACCAGAAGTTGCTGACGCGATTGGACAGCGACCGCATCGGTCAGGTGCTCACCAATTTTGTGACCAATGCCGTAAAATATACCCATCAGGGACATATCCGATTGGGATTCCGCATCGAGGAACGCAACGGCCAGCAGGGCTTCTACGCTTATTGCGAGGACACTGGAACAGGTATTCCCATGGACAAGCAGGCGGCAGTATTCGAGCGCTTCGTCAAACTCAACGACTATATTCAGGGCACTGGTCTCGGTCTGTCCATCTGTAAGAGCATCATCGAGAAGTGCGGAGGTCAGATAGGCGTTGACAGTGAGGAAGGTCAGGGCTCGACGTTCTGGTTCTGGATTCCTGCAGAAATAATTGAAGTGAAAGAAAAACAAATACCATCATGATATATAGAAACATGAGCATAGCCGGTTTCCGACAGCTCCTCTGCACGATGTTGCTCGTTTTTTGCGCTATGCCTGTCGTAGCGCAAAAGCAGCCTGCGGCAAACGACAGCGTCAGGGTGTTTACCGAGGATCATCCGTTGGTTTACGAAGACGCCTGGGACTTGTGGCCTTATGCCTTCCTGAACGAAGCCGGTGAACCCGTCGGATTCAATATCGACTTACTGAGACTGATTTGCAACGAGCTCGACATACCCTATCGCGTCAAGTTGAAACCCACCAAGGAAGCCCTTGAGGATTTGAAGGCCGGACGTGCCGACCTGATGTGCGGTATGGATGCCCATTTCCATAACGAGTATGCCACCTATGGCAATAGTGTCATTCAGATTTTCACCCATAGCGTTGTTCACCAGAAGGACGAGCCCGTGCTCATCAAGACCATCGACGACTTGGCGCACCATCGTGTCATCGTTCACGACGGCAGTTTCAGTCACCATCTGATGATTCAGAACGGGTGGGGCGCCAATGCCATTCCCTACGACGATATGCAGGAAGCCGTCCAACATGCCCATGGTGTGGAAGGTACTCAGATTGTGTGGAACACGCTGTCACTCAAGTGGTTGCTGTACAAATTCCATTTCGACGACCTTGAACTGACACCTGTCAACATTCCTCATGGTGAGTATAAGTTCATGTCCAACAACCCCCAACTGCTCCATCAATTGGACAGCGTATTCACCCATCTGAATTCGACGGGACGACTGCAGCCCATCCAGAACAAGTGGTTCTACCCCGAGCGCACCGAGACGGGTATCCCCTCGTGGATATGGCGTGTAATCATTGTAATGGCGGTGATTATTGCCGTATTCCTGGCATATTATGTCGGTTACCGCATCTACGAACGCCGCATGTCGCAGAATGTCAGACGCAGCAACAACCGCCTGGCGCTTATTCTCACTACCAGTAAGGTGCATATCTGGCTGTTCGACATTGCCAAACGTACCATCAGCAGTCTCGACAACGACGGCAACAGGGTCGTCATACCCCTGTCGCCCAATTTCTTCCAGTACTACATGAATCCTGAGGACTACGAAAAGCTCTGTGACGTCCTCCGACAATTGGCCCTGCAGGAGAAAGAGAAGGACACGCTGGAAGTACGTTGCCAGAAGGGACACAACGGCGAAGAGTTCATCTTCTCCGTCGATTTCTCCGTCCTGCGTCGGACCCGTTCCGGACGTCCTACCGTCATCATCGGTGCTACCACCAATGTCACCGAAGAGCGTCAGCGCCGTCAGAAGCAAAAGGATGCCATGTTGCGTTATCAGTCCATCTTCAATTCTGCGATGGTCGATACCATTTCGTACGACGAGCACGGAATCATCGACAATATGAACGAGAAGGCCGCTCGCGCCATTCCTGGTGGTGTACAGGCTGTCGTCGATGCAAAGATTCCTATTCAGGATGTGCTTGGCGACCCCACCGTCACTACCGACAATCTGGAGTACACCTATCTGACACAGATCTACCGCTCGCCCGACGACGAACGTCCTCTGAACCAGTTCCTCAAGCGCGACGAGTTATACTACGAACTGCAACTGGTACCCGTTCGCGACGACAATGGCCGTCTGCTGGCTATCTACGGCACTGGTCGCGACGTCACCGAACTGGCAAAGTCGTACTCCCGTCTGCAGAAGAATATCGCCCAGATGGAGCAGGCTAATGCTGAGTTGCAGGAGTATGTCCGTAACATCGACTATGTCATGCAGAACGGTGGCGTGCGTGTTGCCACCTATTCCCCTGACACCCATACGCTCACCGTTTACAGCGAGATCGACCATGTGCAACTTCGCCTGACGCAGGCACGCTTGTTGGCATTGGCTGCCGACGAGTCGAAGAAGGCCGCCCAGCGACTGATGAACAGTATGGACAACCGCATGCGTAACCCCGTGAAGGATACCATCAAGTCGCTGGTGAAAACCAAGGAGGGTCGTCGCCTCCATTTGTATTTCTCGTTCGTACCAGTCATCAACGACGAGGGCGTCACCGAGTATTTCGGACTCATTCGTGACATCAGCGAAATCAAGGCCACCGAGGAACAACTGGCTCGCGAGACGGAGAAAGCCCGTGAGGTCGAGATGCTGAAGCAGGCCTTCCTCGCAAACATGAGTTACGAAATCCGTACACCGCTGAATTCCGTCGTGGGCTTTGCCGAACTCTTCGACAGGGAACACTCGAAGGACGACGAGGGATTCTTCATTCAGGAAATCAGGGAGAATTCCGAGAAGTTGCTGAAACTCATCAACGACATCCTCTATCTCTCGCGACTTGATGCCCAGATGATTGAGTTCAACAAGGTGCCCATCGATTTTGCCGCTGTATTCGAGGGCCATTGCCAGTCGGCAGTCACCAACTACCTGCAACCCGATGTCAGTTTCACGGTCGACAATCCCTACGAACGGCTGATGCTTACCATCGACCTGCAGAACCTGGGTATTGCCATCGACCAGATATTGATCAATGCCGCCCAGCACACCACCTCGGGTCACGTGCGCGCGCGCTACGATTATAATGGTGAAGAATTGATGGTTGCCGTTCAGGACACCGGCAGTGGCATCCCCGCTGAGAAGATGGAGCATCTCTTCGACCGATTCTATACCACCGATAACGTCGGTTCTGGTCTCGGTCTCGCCATCAGTCATGAAATCATTCAGCATCTAGGTGGTAAGATTCGTGTCAAATCCAAGCCCGGACAAGGAACCATCGTGTGGGTTTCCGTTCCGTGTCAATGTAGTGAAATCATCAGAAAGTAAGGATATGAAGCATACAACAATATATTTCCTCTTAGCGCTCTTGCTTTGTCTGCCTCTGGGACTCCCTGCTGCCAACGAGTTTCCGGAATATACCGACGAACACCCGTTGGTCGTCGTCTGCGACTGGGATTTCCGTCCTTTCGAATTTCTCGACAGCGAGGGGCAGCCTGCAGGCTATAACATTGATGTCCTCGACATGATTTTCGACCGTCTCGATATCCCCCATAAGTTAGTCATGCAGGAGTGGCATGTGGCCACTAATATGTTCCAGCACCGCGAGGCCGACCTCATCCATGCACTCTTCTATTTCTATAGGAACGCCCCCTACGTCTCCACTCATAAGTACCTCAACTACTACAATCTGAAGGTGGTACGTAGGGCTGATACTCCCCCGATGAGGCCGCTCCATAGTTTGGGGCCTACCGATACGGTGCTGCTCAAGAAGGACGACTATGCCGCATTGACCATCGACATCATGTCCAACGTCCAGTTCGTCACCGAGTACCGTACGCCTAAAGACGCACTCACAGGCATACGTGCAGGACGTTACAAATACTTTCTCTGGGGCGAGACGCCGCTCACCAGTAAAATACAGGAACTAGGCATCGACAGCCTCGTGCTCGACGACGCAGAAATCCCTCCTGGCGAACTGCGCATCATTGGTTACAACCGCGACCTCATCGACATCATCGACGACCAGTACACCCGCCTCGAACAGGCTGGCGACCTGCAGCGCATCTACGACCGCTGGTTCCATCCTGAGCGGGTCCACGACGATACGTCGCCCGTTGCACTCTTTGTGCTCGGCGGTCTTGCGGCAGCCATCGCCTTCTCGCTCCTCCTCATCCGCCTTGTCAACCGTCGTGTGCGCAAGACCGTCCAGCAGCGTTCCGATCTTGGGCAGATGATGGACCAGGTGCTGAGCATGGGCAATTACGCGATGGCGGAGTGGGACTTAGCTGCCAATAAAGTCAGAAATACCTATGGCCACATGCTGCCCTTCGACGAGATGGATCCTGAGGAATTCTTGAAACGCATGCCTCCCGATGAGGCCAAGATGCTCCACAATCTCGATATGCAGCTGATCTCGGGTGCTGCCTCGCATTTTGACATGCATCTCAGCGTGAATCACGGGACGCCCGACAAACCCGAATGGAGGTCATATTACAGCAATGCCATTGCGGAGAAGGAGAACGGCAAGACGCGCTTCATCTACTACACCACCAAGGACATTACCGACGAGGTGATCGAGGCGCGCCACGTTCAGGACCTTGCCAGCAAATACAAGAAGATGTTCGACACGAACCTCATAGCCATGTCGTTCTACGATGCCACAGGCCATCTGCTCGACGTCAACAACAAGATGCTCGAGCTGTGTAATATGGAGGGTAAGGATGGACATTTCTTCAGCACGATGCCGCTCTTCGATTTCCCCAACCTCAAGGGTGTCTATACGCCGGGCTCACGCGACGTCATGCACGTCTGCCAACATCTCCGCGAACCGTCACTCGGACTCGACAAGTACATTGAGTTCCGCATCCATCCCGTCATTACCGACGACAACAAACTGGTGTATTATATCGTCACCAGCCGCGATATTACAGCAGAGCGTCATGTGATTCTCGAACAACGTGCTCACGACCGCCAACTGCAGGCCACCAACGACGCCATCAGCCGTTACGAGCGCCAGCTCCACTACCTGTTGGAGGAGAGCCGCATGTACATCTGGACTTACCGCCCTTCGGAGAATATAGTGCGCATGACGCGCTCGCCGGGCATTACCGAATTTAGTGAGACCGTCGAGGATTATCTGGGCACCATCGACGAAGAGTTTCGTCAGCAGGCTGCCGAGCAGATTCGTCAGGCTATGGCCGAAGGCAAGGCTTATGTCACCATTATGCCTTTCGCCAGTACACCGCTCGACCCCAACCACAGCTGGTATTCCGTCAGCGGCATGCCCATCTTTGGCAAGGACGGGCAACTGAAGGAGTATTTCGGTCTGGCACGTAACGTCACAGACCTCATGGAGGCTCAACTGCAACTGCGTGTCGAGACGGAGCGCGCCGAGAATTCCGGACGTCTGAAGGCAGCCTTCCTGGCCAATATGACGCACGAGATCCGCACCCCGCTCAATGCCATCGTAGGCTTCAGCAGTCTCCTCCAGGCTGTCGATACCGACGAAGAGCGCCACGAGTTCATACGCATCATCCGCAACAATTGCGACATGCTGCTCCGACTCATCAACGACATCCTCGAAGCCTCCAACATGGGACAGTCTATGGCTCTCCAGCCCGAGGACGTCGAACTCTCGGTGGTCTTCGACGATATCTGCCTCTCGCTGGCGCAGCGCGTCCAGGAACCCGGCGTCGAGTTCCAGAAGGACAATCCCTATCCCACGTGTCCTGCCACCCTCGACAAAGGCCGTATCATGCAGCTCCTCACCAATTTCGTCACCAATGCCGTCAAGTACACCCGCAAAGGCCACATCCGCGTCGGCTATCGCAAGGAGCAGCGCAAGGGCATCGACGGACTCTACTTCTATTGCGAGGATACGGGTGCCGGCATCCCCAAGGACAAGCAGGCCGCCGTGTTCCAGCGTTTCGTCAAGCTCAACGACTTCGTTCAGGGCACCGGTCTCGGACTCTCCATCTGTAAGACCATTGTCGACCGTTGCGGTGGCGAAATCGGCGTCACGGGCGATGTAGGCGTCGGCTCCACCTTCTGGTTCTGGATTCCACGCGACCTGACATAACAAAAAAAGAAAGGACTCACCATTTCAGTGAGTCCTTATTCTTTTCCTTTTACCATTCGTGTTTTACTTACGCAGGCCGAGAGCCTTGATCAGTTCACGATAGCGGTTGATGTCCTTGTTGTAAAGGTACTTCAGGAGCTTACGACGACGACCTACCATCTTCGTCAGTGCACGAGCGGTACCGAAGTCCTTGTGGTTCTCCTTCAAGTGCTCCGTCAGGTGCTTGATGCGATAGCTGAACAGGGCTACCTGGCTTTCTACAGAACCGGTGTCCTGAGCGTTCTTGCCATACTGGCTGAAGATCTCGGTCTTCTTAGCTTGATCTAAATACATAATGTTTAATTGTGATTATAACTGTTTTGCAATGACATCTTTCGGACGCTCTCCTGCCTAATCACGGGCGGTTTACGTCGTCAAATGCTCCGGATTTTCCGAAATGCGGCTGCAAAATTACGAATAATTAATGAAATGCGCAAATAATTCGCAGAAAATTTGTACCTTTGCACCCGAAATTACGTAATTTACTTATGCAGGATATCAGAAACATTGCAATTATTGCACACGTAGACCACGGCAAGACGACGCTCGTGGACAAGATGATGCTGGCCGGTAATCTGTTCCGTGAGGGACAGAACCTGTCCTCTCAGGTGTTGGATGCTAACGACCTTGAGCGCGAACGAGGCATCACCATTCTTTCAAAAAATGTCAGTATTAATTGGAAAGGAACGAAAATCAACATCATCGACACCCCGGGACACTCCGACTTCGGAGGCGAGGTAGAGCGCGTGCTCAACATGGCCGACGGATGTCTGCTCCTCGTCGATGCCTTCGAGGGACCCATGCCCCAGACGCGCTTCGTGCTCCAGAAGGCCCTCCAGATTGGCCTCAAGCCCATCGTGGTGGTGAATAAGGTCGACAAGCCCAACTGCCGCCCTGAGGAGGTTTACGAAATGGTGTTCGACCTCATGTTCTCGCTCAATGCCACTGAGGACCAGCTCGACTTCCCCGTCGTCTATGGCTCTGCCAAGAACGGCTGGATGAGCGAGGACTTCAACAAACCCACTACCGACATCACCTATCTCTTGGATAAAATCGTCGAGGTCATCCCTGCTCCTCAGCAGTTGGAGGGCACACCGCAGATGCTCATCACCTCGCTCGACTATAGCTCCTACACCGGCCGTATCGCCGTGGGCCGCGTCCATCGTGGCACCCTCCGCGACGGTCAGCAGGTCACCATTGCCCATCGCGACGGCACCATGGAGAAGACGAAGATCAAGGAACTCCACACCTTCGAGGGCATGGGCCACGTGCGCACCGACAGCGTCGATTGCGGCGACATCTGTGCCGTCATCGGACTCGAGAAGTTCGAGATTGGCGACACCATCTGCGACCTCGAGAATCCAGAGCCCCTGCCGCCTATCGCCATCGACGAACCCACCATGTCGATGCTCTTCTGCATCAACGACTCGCCGTTCTTCGGCAAGGAGGGTAAGTTCGTCACCTCGCGTCACATCAACGACCGCTTGGAGAAGGAGTTGGAAAAGAACCTCGCCCTCCACGTCGAGCCCTTCGAGGACTCTACCGACAAGTGGATTGTCTCAGGCCGTGGCGTGCTCCACCTCTCCGTGCTCATCGAGACCATGCGTCGCGAAGGCTACGAGCTGCAGGTGGGTCAGCCTCAGGTCATCTATAAGGATCTGGCAGTTAGCGATTTGCCATTAGCAATTGGCCAACAGCTAAAAGCCAACAGCCAAGAGCTTATTAAGTGTGAGCCCATCGAGGAACTCACCATCAACGTCCCCGAGGAGTTCGCCTCGAAGATGATCGATATGGTCACCCGCCGCAAGGGCGAGATGACATCGATGGAGTCGCAGGGCGAACGCACCAATATCGAGTTCGACATCCCCTCACGCGGCATCATCGGACTGCGAACCAACGTCCTCACAGCCTCTCAGGGCGAAGCCATCATGGCCCATCGCTTTAAGGAGTACCAGCCCTACAAGGGCGACATCGAGCGTCGTGTCAACGGCTCCATGATAGCCCTCGAGACCGGCAATGCTTTCGCCTATGCCATCGACAAGCTTCAGGACCGCGGCAAGTTCTTCATCGACCCCGGTGAGGACGTCTATATGGGTCAGGTCGTCGGCGAACACGTCCACGACAACGACCTCGTCATCAATGTCTGCAAGGCAAAGCAGCTCACCAACGTCCGTGCCTCTGGTACCGACGAGAAGGCCCGCATCATTCCCAAGATCGTCATGAGCCTCGAGGAGTGCCTGGAGTATATCAAGGAGGATGAGCTCGTCGAGGTCACCCCCCAGTCCATGCGCATCCGCAAGACCATCCTCGACCACGACCAGCGCAAAAAGGCAAATAAACAATGATGCCGCACCAACTAAGAGATAAAAGATAACGGTTAAGAGTTGATAAAAGCAATGAAGAAAATCCTGATTCTAATTGCGCTGATAGCGGGATGGAGTTTCGCTGCTGCGAAGAGTGAAGACGGCAGCCGACTGTGGCTACGTATGGAAATGGCTAACACCACGGCAAACGTAACGGGTGTCGAGGGAACGGCCATGACCGAGTTGCAAACCTACTGGCAGGGCGGTCCTGTGGTGCTGAAACGGCAGAAGGGCTTGCCCCGCGACGGCTATACCGTCAAGAGCCAGGGCGACAAAATCGCGATAACGGCCAGCAATGATGCTGGTCTGCTCTATGGTGCCTACCACCTGCTGCGCCTGCAACAGACGGGACAGTCGTGCGACGGCCTCGACATCACAGAGAAGCCCTTCTACGACCTGCGCATCCTGAACCATTGGGACAATCCCAACGGCACCGTCGAGCGCGGTTTTGCGGGACATAGCATCTTCGTGAATCCAGACCCGGAGCGTATAAAGACGTACGCACGCGCCAATGCCTCCGTGGGCATCAACGGTACCGTGCTCAACAACGTGAATGCCAAGCCCGAGGCACTGTCAACAGCCAGTCTGGAACAGACGAAGGCCATTGCCGACCTGTTGCGTCCCTACGGCATCCGCGTCTATCTGTCCATCAATTTCGCCTCACCCATCAAGGTGGGCGGACTGCCCACTGCCGACCCGCTCGACAAGAAGGTCGTCGGCTGGTGGAAGGAGAAGGTGAACGAGATATACCGTCTCATTCCCGACTTCGGTGGCTTTCTGGTGAAGGCCAACTCCGAGGGCGAACCTGGTCCGCAGGATTTCGGACGCACCCATGCCGACGGTGCCAATATGCTGGCCCGTGTGCTGAAGCCCCACAAGGGCATCGTCATGTGGCGCGCCTTCGTCTATGCACCCCAGAGTCCCGACCGTGCCAATCAGGCCTATCTGGAGTTCATGCCCCTCGACGGTCAGTTTGCCGACAACGTCATCATCCAGATCAAGAACGGCCCCATCGATTTCCAGCCGCGCGAGCCGTATAGCCCGCTGTTCACCGCCATGCAGAAGACGCAGATGATGGTGGAATTCCAGCTCACCCAGGAATATCTGGGTGCTGCCAACCACCTGGTATATCTCGCCCCCATGTGGCAGGAGTTCTTCTCGTTTGTCAAGCCCGGCAGCCTCCGTGCGATGGCTGGTGTGGCCAATATCGGCGACGACACCAACTGGTGCGGTCACCACTTCGCTCAGGCCAACTGGTATGCCTTCGGACGTGCCGCATGGAATCCTGCGCTGACACCGAAGGAGATTGCCGACGAATGGCTCACCCAGACTTTCGGCGAACAAGGTAATCTCTCACCTCTCACCTCTCACCTCTCACCTCTTCTCCAGCTGATGCTGGACAGCCGCGAGGCATGCGTCGACTACATGATGCCCCTGGGCATTCACCATATCTTTGCCGGCACCCACCATTACGGTCCAGAGCCGTGGTATGCTCCCAAGGGCGTGCGTGCTGACTGGACCCCACCCTACTACCACAAGGCCGATGCCGTCGGTATGGGTTTCGACCGCACCACGACGGGCTCCGGCAATGTCAAGCAGTATCCTGAGGCACTCTGCCAGCTCTACAACGACATCAATACCTGTCCTGAGAACCTCATCACCTGGTTCCACCACGTGCCTTGGGACTTTAAGATGAAGAGCGGCCGTACCTTCTGGGACGAGCTCTGCCATAAATACGACGACGGCGTCCATGAAGCCCGCCATTTCCTGGCCGTCTGGGATGCCATGCAGCCTTACGTCGACCAGCAACGTTTCAGCGAGGTACAGCGCAAGCTCCGCATCCAGGCCCGCGACGCAGAATGGTGGCGCGACGCCTGCCTGCTCTATTTCCAGACGTTCTCTCAGCGACCCATTCCGCAGGACGTGGAACACCCCGTCCACAACCTCGACGAGATGATGCAGTTCCGCATCCCCATCACGATGTACGAAAATCCCGAGTGCGGATATAACAAATAAAAAATTCACCAAAAATCCACCGTCATTATTGCATGGCGTGGATTTTGCTATATCTGGGAATAGCCCTAAATAAAGGCATTCTGAAAGATTTCTCTTTTTTCTCTTTTCTCTTTTTCTGGGCGTTTTTTTGTTAGCCATTCTCTTCCCTAATGACCATCGACGGCGGACAGTCGTACATCACGCGGGCGTGATTGGTGCGGATGAGTTGGCTGTCGAGGCGCTGGCCTGACGCACGGTCGATGATGTCGCGATAGACCTCACCATTGCGATAGACTACCCCACCCTCGCGCGAGAAAAATTCGTTCTCGGCATGGATGTGGAAGGTGTGGGGCTGTTGCTCCGTAGCCCGCAGTTCGCCACACAGGTATTCGTCGTCCGTCCAGAGGCGCAGCTGATAGGTATTTCGGGTGTCGTTGCGGAAGCGGTAGTCGATGTAGTTGTACGAGATGCTGGTGCCCGTGCCGAAGGGAATCTGGCGGCCAAAATCGGGAAAGAGGTCGAGCCCGTCGTGGTGATGGTGCTCGGTGATGGTCAGCTCGCTGTGTAATACCAGCCAGTGGATGAGGTTCGACAACTGGCACATGCCGCCGCCGATGCCCTGCGAGGGCTTGCCCTTGGCAATGGTCAGTCCCTCCTTGTAGCCCTTGCGCTTGGTGGTGCGCCCGATGAGTCGCCATACGGAGAATGTCTCGCCAGGGCGGATCAGCAGTCCGTCGATATGCTTCACCGCCAGCGCCAGGTTCGTTGCCTTGTTCTCCTGCAGCTGCATGTTCACGTTACCCAGCCTACGACGGATGAGCGAGTTGTGGCGATAGACGATTACAGGCAGCGACTCCTCCGTCCGCTCCTTGGCGAACAGCGTCTTCCGCATCATGTCCTGCACGTGGCGCTTCAGGATTTCCTTCTCCATCGACAGCCGATAGGTAAAGGGCGATATTTCGCAAAACAGTCTTCTTTCCATATCCGGGGAAATTACTAAATAATTCTTAAATCTATTGGCAAAATTACACATTATTTCCAAATTATCATTATATTTGCAGTTAAAAGATGCAAATCCTAAAACCAACACAAAAAAAATGAAACAGAGAAGAATTAATGTATTGACCGTGCTGCTATCGCTGAGACGATTATTCATTTTTTCAGGGCTGCTGGCGTCCGCCGCAGTCAGCGCACAGGATGACCTTAGATTGAACGACCTCGAATATTTTGAGCGTCAGGGTGTGAACGTGCTAGTGTTCAGCAACAGTTTTAACGGCGGATTCAACGACGAGAAGAACTCCGGTATCGAGATTATCCACCACGGCGTGCGGACAGTGCAGGGTGGCGCCATCCGCCTGAACAACACGCCGGAGCAGTGGGACCTCGTGCCGACGATGACCAGCCGTAAGGTGAACCGTGAGGCCGGCAGCATCGAAGTTGCCCTGCGCTACAAAGACTACGACTTTGACAGCCGCATTGTCGTGACGGCTAAGGGCAAGGCGGTGGAGATTGCGGTATGGCTGGACAAGCCCGTGCCCGAGAAACTGGCCGGCGAGGCAGGTCTGAACATCGAGTTTCTGCCGTCGCAGTATTGGTTGAAGACCTACAGCATAGACGGTCGTCTGGGACGGTTCCCCCGCTATGCGACGAGTCTGACCGTCACTCGCCCCAATAGTGAGAAACCACGACAGTTCAAGGGTTTCAAGACCTACGATGACCGTGGCACTGGTCGCTTTGTAGATCCCCTACCCTTGGAGACGGGACATAGCATCACCGTAGCGACAGATGCGCCAGAGAGGATGATACGTATCAGCAGCGAGGATGCCGAACTGAAACTCTACGACGGTCGCATGCTGGCACAGAACGGCTGGTTTGTGCTGCGTAGCGTGTTGCCGGCAGGCAAGACGGGCAAGGTGGTGACGTGGACCATGGAGCCTCACGCCATCCCCGGCTGGATCCGCGAACCGAATGTCGGGTTCTCGCAGGTGGGCTACACGCCCGAACAGCCCAAGGTGGCCGTCATCGAGCTGGACAAGAACGACCCCCTGCAGGCGGGTTCCGCCAGCCTGATGCGCCTCAACCCCGACGGCAGCACTGCCGTTGCCTACAGCGCCACCGTCAAGCCTTGGGGCCCTTACTTTAAATATCATTATGTGAAGTTTGACTTCTCGTCGGTGAAAGAGCCTGGCATCTACTACATTCAATACGGCAAGACGCGCACCAACGACTTCCTGATTGACGAACACGTATATGACAAGATTACCGACGCTACGACCGACGTGTGGGTGCCTATCCACATGAACCACATGTACGTCACCGAGGGCTACCGCACCTGGCATGGCGAGCCGTTCAAGGAGGGCTACCTGCAAGCACCGGAGAGCGACCACTTCGACCTGCACAGTCAGGGCGCGACGACCGACACGAAATACAAGCCCTATGAATTGATACCCGGACTGAACGTGGGTGGATTCTTCGATGCCGGCGACTTCGACATCGAGACCAGCTCGAACATCAACGTCGTGCAGAACTTCATCCGTACGTGGGAGCTATTTAAGCCGCAGCGCGACGAGACCTTCGTCTCGCAGGAGCAACGTTACGTGGAGCTGCACCGTCCTGACGGTAAGCCCGACATCCTGCAGTTCATCGAACACGGTGTGCTGAACCTTGTGGCGCAGGCCGAACAGATTGGTCACATGTCACAGACGCTCTCCAACTCCGTGCTCGACAACTACCACCACCTTGGCGATGCCGCCAGCATTACCGACGGTCTGCACTACGACCCGTCGCTGAAGCCTTACGAGGTGAGCGCTGACGGCAAGCGTAGCGGTACGCCCGACGACATGTGGGCCTTCACCACCCGCAATCCACGTCTCGACCTGCAGGCCGCTGGTGTCTTCACCTCTGCAGCCCGCGTACTCAGAGGCTATAACGACGAGTTGGCCGACCGCGCCCAGAAGCAGGCTGACCGTCTGCGCAAGGAGGCCACTGAGCTTCAGCGTGGATCGCGATTCCGTCGCGACCGCCAAGCTGATGGTGACAACGACTGGCTGACGGGCACTGGCGACGGAAACTACCGCAACGTGGCCCGCAACCTGCAGACCATGCTCGACAGCATACCGATGAAGGATGCCGCCTACAAAGAGAAGCTACGTCCCGCCGTCAAGCAGTACTTGGAATACATACACAGTTTTGACAAGGAGAATCCCTATGGCGTGCCCATCGGACTGGGCAACTGGGCGGGCGTGAATGCCGTGCTGAACTTCGGCATCACCGTCAACTATGCCCACATTTACTTCCCCGACATCGTCGGCAAGGAGGAGGTCTATCGCGTAGCCAACTGGTTGTACGGCTGTCATCCTTACCACAACTACTCGTTTGTGGCCGTAGTGGGTGCCGCGCGTCCGAAGCAGGTGTTCTACGGCAACAACCGTGCCGACTTCTCGTTTATCCCCGGTAACGTAGCACCTGGTCTGTTATTCCGCAAGCCCGACCACTTCGAGAACTACGACGACTGGCCCTTCCTGTGGGGACAGAACGAGGGCACCATCGCCGGCAACACGCAGTACATCATTTTCGGTTCATCGTTCAGAAACATCGTAGCGCCTCAATAGCCCAGCTATGACGCCTTACCTGCGGCCTTGGCGGTTTTGATTGTCGCGGTTGCCCCATTTCTTGTCGTAGCGGCCTTCGGTGTCGATCTTGCCGCCAAACATGTTGAGGCGGTAGCGGACGTGGAGCATGGCATAGGAATTGACACTGTTATACTGGGTGTCGCTACGTCCGGTGGCGTTGACCCAGCGTTCGTAGTTGGACTGCTGGCCGAGCAGGTCGTAGAAGTTGAGAGCGACGACGAGCGACTTGTTTTTCAGGAACGGCTTCGATATCTGGCCATTCCACAGCAATTCATTGGTGTTCATCGACGAGTCGTTATATCCCCGACGGCTGCGCTCGTGGAGGTTCATGGAGACCTCGAAGTCGAGTGGCAGGCGCACGAGGAACTGTCCGCCGTAGTCGAACTGCCAGGTGTCGAGGTCGGCGGTGGGCTGTAGTTCGTTGCGCGAGTGCTGATAGTTCAGTCGTCCGTCGATGGCTATCTCGAGCCAGTCGTTGCGGTAGCTGGCGGTCAGTCGTTCGTTGAGGTTCGTCGTGCGTGTGGTATTTTTCTCGGCGTCAGCCAGCTTCTGGGCTACGTAGCTGACATAATGGTTGTAGCGGATGCGGGTGTCGGTGCCGACGTTCCAATGAGCGGTGGTGTCGATGGCGGTGTTGAAGGTGAATCCGCCATTGATGTTCCAGTTGCCGTTGATGTTCTCCGGTCGCGAGATGCTTCCACCCGTCGCAGGATCATAGCGTACGAAGTTGGAGATGGCGTTGCGCGTATGGCGGAAATTGAAGTAGGCCACGATGGAACGTTTGTGGCGCACGATGTAGTTGTTGTAGTATGCGTTCAGCGAGTTGGTGAACGAAGGCTTCAGTCCGGGATTACCTTGGGTGATATAGAGCGGATTGGAGTCGTCGGTGATGTCGAGCAGCTGCGTCATCTCAGGCTGGCTGGTCTCGCCGCGATAGTGGAACCAGAGGTTGCTCTGCTCGCTGAACTTGTAGTGGAAGTCGAGGGTCGGCGTCAGGTTGATGACGTTGCGTACGGTATCGACGTAGATGCCGCGGTAGTCCTGGATGAAATCGGAGTGCTGCGGTTGGATGAGGACACCGATGTTGTAGTCGTATTTCTCGACGCGGTGACGCAGGTTCAGCCGGATGTTATGGGTGTAGTTTTTGTATTCCGAGTAGCGGCTGAGACTGCGGTCGAGGGCAGCGGGCAATTCCAGATTGCCTCCGACGTTGGCGGCCCAGGGATCCCACTCGCGGTATTGCGGATGGATGCCGTAGAAGGGGTCGGCGTCCATGTGGCTGTAGTCGTAGGTCTTGCGGTCGCTTTTGTTCTGACTGTAACGCAGCTCGTAGCTGGCCTGCAGGTGTGCACCCTTCCAGAGCGGTTCGCTATAGGTGCCGCTCAGTACGTAGCCGCTATTGTCGGAGGGCGTCGTATTGTAGCGGGCGGTGTAGTAGGTGGAGTCGAGACCTGCCTGATTCTTGACACGGAAGAGGTGGACGGCATTGTCGCTGGCGTTGCGGTTGTTGCTGTTGCCACCGTTGGCTTCCAATCGTATGACGACGTTGCGGCCACGCGGGTTCAGACGGCGGTATAGCTGCAGCATGCCCCATGCGTTTTTGTTGTCGCCATAGGTGAGGCTGGTGTTCTGGTTGCGGTTGATGATGTATGGCATCAATGGATTGGTGGGGTCGGGCGTTAATCCCATTTCAGCCACTTCGGCCAGCGGATTGCTGCTGTATTTGTAGGGGTCGTCGTCGAATGTTGCTGCGAGCGACATGTTGGTGGCGTCGTTGGTGCCGTAGCTGCCGTTGGCACGCAGCAGGATGTTGGTCAGCGTGTCGGGTTTCCATTCGACGCGGATGTTGCCCCACCAGTTGTTGCTGCGGGTGTAGTTCGACGTCTTGGTGTTCGAGAAGTTTCGCGACGTCTCGCTATAGAACGTCTCGCTGGCATTCTCGGTCTGGTTGTCGCCACCACGGTGGTTCCAGCGCACGCTCGCATCGACCTTTAGCTTTTTGCCGTCGTCGTAGTTGAGGTTGGTGCCGAGCATCTTGCGTGAGTTCAGTCCGCGACGGTTCCACCAGCCGGCATTCTCCTCCTTGTTGTTGAAATTGCCGAGGAGCACAATGCGTGTCTTATCGGTGAAACTCGAGGCCATGCCGCGTGAGGCATAGCGGTGGTTGGTGCCGCCGGCAAGGTCGAGGTTGGTCATATATCCGCGGTTCATACCTTTCTTGATAGAGAAGTCGAGCACGGTCTCTTTGTTTCCATCGTCGATGCCGGTAATGCGCGACTGGTCCGACTGCTGGTCGTAGAACTTCAGGTTCTGGATGATGCTGACGGGGATGTTTTTGAGCGCCGTCTCGACATCGCCGAGCATGAACTCCTTGCCGTCGAGCAGAATCTTCTTGACCTCCTTGCCGTTGATGGTTATTTTGCCGTCCTCGTCGACGTCGGCACCAGGAATGCGCTTGATGAGTTCCTCGATGGCTGAACCTTCCGGGGTGCGGTAGGCCTCAGGATTGTAGACGATGGTGTCCTTGCGGACGATGACTTGTGCGGCACGGCCTGTGACGACAGCCTCTTGGAGTAGGATACTCTCCGACTCCATGAGGAGGTTGCCGAGGTCTTGGTTCTCGTTGCGCCGCAGCGTTATCTCGCGCTCAATGGTCTGGTATCCCAGTGACGAGATGCGCAGACGGTAGGTGCCCGTTCCGGGTGCCAGGACGTAGAAGTTGCCGCGTTCGTTGGTCACCGTTCCTCCGACGAAGGTGCTGTCGGAAGCGGTGAACAGCTGGACGGTAGCTTGTATCATCGGCTCTTTCAGGTCGGCGTCGAGCAGTTGTCCGCGGATGGTAAGCCGACGGTCTTCGGGATCGGGCTGGGCGGACGTTGTGAGCAATGAGAAATGAATAGTGATAAATGTCAGGATGAATATGATACGTTTTGTCATCGTCTTTGTGTTAGTTAAATTCCTTCAAGTTATATATAGTAATTATGTATTCCTTGTGCTCTCGCGAATCTCCAGGCGAGTCTTCACGACCATACGTCTCACGCGGTCGTCGCCGTTTATCTGGTCTAACAGCAGGCGGAACGCCTTCGTGCCAATTTCCTTGGGATTCTGTTTTACGTATGAGATTCTCGGTGTCGGCATGTCTGATACCCAGTCGCTCATATAGCCGATGATAGCTACGTCGTCGGGGATGCGCAGTTTGCGACTGGTGATGGCCTGATAGGCGGAGAGAGCCAGCAGACCGTGCGACGCAATGACAGCGTCGGGCGGTTCCGGCAGGTCCAGCAGTGCCAGCGTGTCCGTCAGTCCTGAGTTGATGCTGGCATCGTGACAACGCACCAATTCCTTCCTGATGGGAATGTTGCGTTCGCGCAACGCCTCCAGATATCCATGCTTGCGGTCGGCGGTCTGTTTCAGTTTGTTCGAACCTCCGAGGAATGCTATGCGCCGTGCCCCGCCGTCAATCAGGTAGTGTGTGGCCTGACGCGCTGAGTCGGCATCGTTGATTACTACCGACGTCACGTTGACATCCGCAGCGCGGTCGAACAACACCAATGGGATGTTGCGCTCCTTCACCCGCAGCAGATGACTGTAATCTGTCGTTTCCTGCGACAGACTAACGATGACGCCTGCCACTTGCAGGTCCAACAGCTTGTCGACGATTTCCACTTCATTGTCATAACGGTCATCGGTGTCGGATACGATGCAAAGATACCCCGCCTTCTGGGCCTCGGATTCGATGCGTTTGATAATCTGGGAATTGTGGTTGAATGCCACGTCGGGCACCACGACTCCAATGAGCCGCGTTGTATTGTAGCGTTCGCTGCTGGCTCTCACGTTAGTCTGGTAGCCGTTCTCAGCCGCCATACGCGCTATCTTTTGCCTCAGCTCTTCGCTGACACCTTTTTGCCCTTTCAATGCCCGGGACACGCTGGAGACGTTCACTCCTAGCGTCTTGGCAATGTCACGTTGCGATATCTTTTTCATACTGTCAGTATCTTTATACCATATTAATTTATATATTAACATCCAAATGATGCTATTGCTATTTTTTAAAAAACCACCGACTTTCGCAAGCAGGTGGCTTATGTACAACTAAAAATATATAAATTTTTGTGTTGGTCTGTGCAAAGGTAGAGTAATATTGACGATTCTCCAAGAAAAAACATAATTTTCTGCGCAACACCCTACGCAACACCTCAAAATGGTGTGCGCAACAAGTCATAGTCGCTGATAGCCCTGCGTCATTCGTCGGAAAACGCCTGTAAAGATATACAATAAACCTAAAAATTCTCTCAGAACACTTCAAAAATTAAGTTTTTCGATAAAAAAACGCTTAAATGTTTGGTGGTTCGGAGGAAAATGCCTACCTTTGCAGCCGCAAAACGGTAAACTGATCGTTTCCAAGGTAACATGGTGCCCGTAGTTCAGTTGGTTAGAGCGTCAGATTGTGGTTCTGAATGTCGACGGTTCGAGTCCGTCCGGGCACCCCAGCAGAAGACATTGCTGAAAGGCAATGTCTTTTTTGTTTAAATAGCAGGATATGAAGAAGATTATGATGACAATGATGCTGGCTATCGCAGTGGTGACGGCATCGGCACAGACAAAAAGGCTGCGATTGAACGAGAGCAGAGCGATGCACGCATCAGCTCTGCCGAGCGTGAGCAGGCTCGACCGGAGGTCAAGTCAGTTGTTTGACTTCGGCTGGCAGTTTACTCACAATGGAACGACGCAGACCGTTGACCTGCCGCATGACTGGGACATTTTCGAAGGTCCCAATTCTGGAAAGGGTGCTACGGGTACTGGCGGCGGATGGTTCGAGGCCGGCAAGGGTGAGTATCGGAAAGAGTTTAGAGTTGAGAGTTTAGAGTTGAGAGATAAACTCGTCAAGCTCCATTTCGAGGGCGTGTACCAGAAGGCCGAGGTCTATGTGAACGGACAGCGTGCCGGGCAGCATCACTATGGCTATACACCGTTCACCGTCGATGTGACACCATATATTAATAAGGATAAGAAACAGGCTAACGAGGTGGTGGTGAAGGTGGACAACTCCCAGCAGCCCAACTGCCGCTGGTACAGCGGTTCCGGTATCTACCGTCACGTATGGCTCGAAACGATGCCTGCACTACACATCGCCGAGAATGGTGTCTTCGTCACCACGCCGGAGGTGAGTGCCGACAAGGCGCGTGTGCAGGTGGAGGTGACTGTGCAGAATGAGTCGCAGACCGACCGCAATGCTACCGTCGTGGTGGGCGGCGCTCAGTTGATGGTGGCTGTGAAGGCTGGTGAAAGCAAGACCGTGACAACGACTCTCTTCGTCAACAATCCGCGCCTGTGGTCACCAGAGAGTCCGACACTCTACGAGGAGAAGGTGGAACTGAAGGAGGCAGGCAACGTCATCGACAACGCAACAGCGAGATACGGCATCCGTTCGTTCTCGTTCGACGCTGAGAATGGTTTCGTGCTCAATGGCCAGAAGGTGCTCATCAACGGTGCCTGCGTACATCACGACGACGGTGTGCTGGGCGCTATGGCCTTCGACGATGCCGAAATCCGCAAGGTGCGCCAAATGAAGGAGGCGGGGTTCAACCTCATCCGCACGTCACATAATCCCACGACGCGTGCCTTCCTCGATGCTTGCGACTCGATAGGTATGCTTGTTATCGACGAGGCCTTCGACGGCTGGCGCACGCAGAAGAATCCTTACGACTATTCGACCGTTATTGATTCCTGCTTCCGTCAGGACATTCACGCAATGGTATTGCGCGACCGCAATCACCCAAGCGTCATCTCGTGGAGCATCGGCAACGAGGTCATCGAGCGCAAGGACATCCGCGTGGTCTATACAGCCCGACAGATGAAGCAGGCCATACACGAACTGGACACGACGCGCCCCGTCACCGAGGCCCTCTGCGCCTGGGACAGCGACTGGGAAATCTATGACCCGCACGCCGAAGTGCTCGACGTGGTGGGTTACAACTACATGATCTTCAAGCACGCCTCTGACCATGAGCGCGATCCCAAGCGCATCATTTGGCAAACGGAGAGTTATCCGCGCGATGCCTTCCGTAACTGGGCGGTAACCCACGATTTCCCTTACGTCGTGGGCGATATCGTATGGACGGGTCTCGACTATCTGGGCGAGAGTGGCATAGGTCGCTATTATTATGAAGGAGAACGGCCGGGCGAACATTGGTTGGACGGCGGATTCCCCGAGTGGCACGGTGCCTACTGTGGCGACGTTGACATCACCGGTTGGCGCAAGCCTATCAGCCACTACCGTCAACTATTATGGAGTAATCTCTCACCTCTTCTTTATATGGCCGTGAAGGAGCCAAACGGTTACCACGGTGAGATCAAAACGACGATGTGGAGCGTATGGCCCACATGGGAATCGTGGACATGGCCCAGTTGGGAAGGCAAACCTGTCGAAGTGGAGGTATATACCCATCAGCCCGAAGTGAAATTGTATCTTAACGACCAACTCATCGGCACGAAACAGGTAAGCCGCGACACTGAGTTCAAGGCCGTCTTCTCTGTACCCTATAAAGCAGGCACCCTCCGTGCAGAAGCCGGTGGTGAGAGTGTGACAATGAAGACCGCTGGCGAACCAGCCCGTCTGCGCCTCACCCCCGACCGTACCGTAATGACAGCCGACGGACAGTCGCTTACCTTTGTTACTGTCGAAGTTCTTGACAAGCAAGGCACACTTGTCCCCGAAGCCGCCATCGACTGCGAGGCTGTCGTCAAGGGAGCGGGTAAGCTGTTAGCCTTCGCTTCTGCCGACTTGAAGGATACAGAGCCCTACACCTCATCTCATGTAAAAACGTGGAAGGGCCGCGCCCTCCTCGTTGTTCGCAGTACGCAGAAGGGAGGCTCCGTCAACGTGAGCATCAAGAGCGCATTGCCTACGACCAGTCTAACGCTTCGTAGTATCAAAAAATGAATATTATGATTAGAAGAGCTGAAATAAAAGATATACCAGGCATCATTGAACTGCTGCATCAGGTTAACATGGTGCATCACGTACTGCGTCCTGACTTGTTTAAACCCCACACTACCAAGTATAACGAACAAGAACTGGAGGCCCTGATTGGTAATGACAGCAAACCTATCTTTGTTTTTGAAGATGGAGCCATATTAGGCCATGCTTTCTGCATGATAACCGAAGTGACGGACGATAAATTGTTGCAGAACATCAAGACGCTGTATATTGATGATATCTGTGTGGATGAAAAGGCACGCGGCAAACATGTTGGCAAAGCTTTGTATGAATATGTCCGCGATTATGCCCAGTCAATTGGTTGTAACAACATCACCCTGAATGTATGGGAAGGCAACGATGCTGCATTAAGCTTCTATCGGAACATGGGTATGAAAGTCCAGAAAACAACTATGGAAGTAGTGCTGTGTTTTTGATGGCATCTTCGTAGCCTGTCAATGCTGCGAAAGGCGCAAACTGGGCTGCACGGTTCCACATCGACATCTGAGGATGACGCTTCGATACGTGGTGCGGCAAATTAATAATATCGTCGTAGTCGTGGGTCATGCCTTGTGTCCTCCTATCTGTTTATTACGTTCCTTGGCGGTGGCACCCTCCTCGAAGTTCAGACCACGGAGGATGGCATTCTTGCCAAAACGCTGTTTGATTTTCAACTGTGCTTCCTGCATCCGACGCTCCTTGTCGCGTTTTGCCTTTTCCTCTTGCTGCTGCTTCTCCAAAGCCTCGTAGTCAGTAAAGAGGTCAAGCTGCTGGGGCGCATTTTCCTTTGCAGCAACGGATGCCTCCGATACCACATGGTTCGTGGTCAGGTTCAACCTGCGAATGAGCAAGTCTGGATTCACACAGCGGTCGAACAACTCCGCTGCGCCATCCATGATTTGCCTCGATGACGATGTGGGCTTCTCGAAGTTGAACGTGCCATGGGCGTGTTTCGGCACAGCCTTGCCGTAGTAGTTGTTGGTAATCTCACCATGATATTTCTCGCGAATCTCAGGGCGGATAAGGTTCTCTGCATCATATCCGACGGTCAGCACCAATTGGTCGGTCACCAGTCGTTTCGACACCAGGTCGAGAGCCTTTCCCTCTGCCATCTCCTGTATCACCACACGGGCCTTTTTGAAATCGTAAGGCTCCTGCAGCACCTGTCCACTACTGAAGGAGTTTGTCTCAGGTCTGTAAGCTTTTACTGCTTCCATCGTACACGGTTCCCAGCCCCAGGCATGGTCTATCAGCAGCTCTGCATTCACGCCGAAAAGCCGATAGAGCGTTTCCTCGTTCTGCACGGACATTCGTGCCAGCTTGCCCATCGTGTCAACGCCATAAAGAGCCAGTTTCTCTGCAATACCGCGTCCTACTCTCCAGAACTTCGTTATCGGGCGATAGTCCCAGAGTTCACGGCGATACGACATTTCATCGAGTTCGGCGATACGCACACCGTCCTTGTCGGCAGGCATCTTCTTTGCCACAATATCCATTGCCACCTTACAGAGATACATATTCGTGCCGATGCCAGCCGTTGCAGTAATGCCCGTCTGACTTAGCACGTCGCGAATCATCTTCATCGCCAACTCATGGGCAGTCAGTTTATATGTGCCAAGATAAGCCGTCACGTCCATGATCACCTCATCAATGGAATATACATGGATATCCTCTGGCGCAATATATTTCAGATATATCTTGTAAATCTTCGTGCTTACCTCGATATAGTGTGCCATCTGTGGCGGAGCGATGATGAAATCGACACCACGTGCCTTCTGATACACCTCGAAGAGTCGTGCCCGTCCACCGATGCCATATGCTTTCAGCGAGGGAGTTACTGCCAGGCATATCGTTTTCTCCGTGCGGCTCACATCTGCCACCACGAGGTTTGTGGTCAGCGGGTCAAGCCCTCTGTCCACACATTCTACTGAAGCATAGAACGACTTCAGGTCGATGGCAATATATGTCCGCTGCTGCTCTGGCATTGCTATAATTTTACATAGTTTTCATTACCTCCCTTTTCTAAACTCTCTCGGGTTCATTCCCTTCATCCTGTTGAAGAAACGGGCGAAGGTGGTGACTTCAGCGAAATGCAGCTGGTCGGAGATCTGAGTGATACTTAGTGAGGTCTGACGCAACAGGAACGTGGCCTCCATGAGAAGCATCTGGTTGATGTAGTCAACGACGGTGCGACCTCCTGACACCTGACGGACCACGCGCGAGAGGTAGGTGGTGGTGATGCAGAGGCGGTCGGCATAAAAGCCGATGTCGTGATGCTCTGCGAAATGCTGGGGCAACAGGCCGAGGAATCCGAGGAAGATTTCTTCGACGCGCTTGGGGAAGCGGTGTTCGCGGATGCTGTGCTGCTGGACGCTGGAGAGGTCGGTAAGGAAGAGGTTGTAGAGCATGCGCAGGCTATCGTTGGAAAGCGGAAGCCCCATCTGCTGGTAGTGAATCATCATCTGCATCAGTTCGCGCAGGCGGCGAAAATCGTCGGTTTTCAGTGGCAGCACAGGTGAGGTGAGTTCTACCACCGTGAAGTAGGCCGTGCGGATGGCATCGCGCACCATGGGCAGCGAGAGCGTGAAGTGCTCGTCGCCCAGCAGACAGATGCCGCTGTAGTCGCTGGAGGACGAGAGGATGGTTATCTCGAAGCCGGGCGAATAGGTATAGAGGTCGCCCTTGTGCAGCGTCAGTTCGCTATTATTATATAATATGGTAAGCCAGCCGCGCGTGACAATCGTATAGATATAGCAAGACAAGAAGCCGTGCGTCTCGTTCGCGCCGAATGACCACTCCGCGTTACTCTCTAAGCAGATAACATTCCCGTCCCATTCCCCTTCGGGTTCGGGCAGGTTTCTTAGTTGCCAAAATTCCTTCAAACTATACATACCAATACTGTTTTGCGCTGCAATGTTGCGATTAAGTGAGTGCAAAGAGCTTGCTCATTTTGCCGAGCGTGAGCAACTTCGCACAGATTTTCTGTGCAAAGATACAATAAAAAATTGAATTTGTTCCGTTTTGGTCGGTTTTTGTTTCGTTTTAGCTTGCAATTTTATGAAAAAAACGTCGTAACTTTGCCGACGAAATTAGAAACAACATTATTATTCACTTTAAAACAATTCAAACTATGGACAAGCAGAAATCAATCGAAGCATTGCAGTTCTTCGTAACAGGCCTCTCAGAGGGCGCATTCGTACACAAGGTACAGGGACAGATTTTCAAGGCTCAGGGCTTTACGAAACTGGGCGAGAAGTACATCGGCCATTACACGGAGGAGATGGAATGGGTAGAGAAGTTCATCGACCGCATCCTCGACCTGGGCGGCGAAGTGAAGGTAGAGAAGCACGAGGCACGCGCGCTGTGCTATGACCCCATCGAGTACATCAAGGAGGACCTGAAGATTCAGGAACCAGGTGTAGAGCTGTTGCGCAAGTGCATGGGTTCGGTATGCGAGGACTATCTCACTTTCGACATTCTGAAAGCATATCTGGCCGACGAGGAAGAAGACCTCTATTGGAGTCAGGGTGCTGTCGAAGTGATAGAGAAGATTGGCGCACAGAACTGGCTGTTAATGCAGATGTAATACATTAAAGATTAAACATCATGAAGGAGAAGGTATTACAGGCCATGCGTGAGTTCGGTGCTCCCGTGAACGCTGGCAAGATTGCGGAGATCACAGGTATTGACCGCAAAGAGGTTGACAAGGCTTTCGCCGAGTTGAAAAAGGAAGCTGCGATTGTGTCGCCTGTCCGTTGCAAATGGCAGCCCGCTTGATTAAACGAAAATACGATTATGACAAAGTTCAAATGCCCCTGCAAATACACCTACGACCCTGAAAAGGGCGACCCTAAGCAGAACATCCCTCCCGGCACTCCTTTTGAGGAACTGCCCGACACATGGCGCTGTCCCCGCTGCAAGCGTAAAAAAGAAAAATTCGTACCAGTAGAAGAATAAAACAGAGAATAATATGCAAATCAAGGCAGTAAAATTCCGCAGAGATGGATTCTATACTCAGCCCTTCGTGTTCGGAGGCGAGGAAGGGAAAGAGAAATTTGATAAGAACGTGCGCTATCGCGGCAGTCTGCAAAACTATCTGATTGACACAGGTAGCGAGGTGATACTAGTGGATACCGGCCTCCCTGCAGGCTTTCCTGAGGAAGTGCCAAATGAAGATTCCCCCATCTTCACCGGCAAAGACATCAGTAGCTATATGGATGCCTTCAAGAACCTCGGCTACAAACCTGAGCAGGTGACGAAGATACTGGTTACACACAAGCATGCCGACCACACTGGTGAGCTGAAAAGTTTCCCCAATGCAAAGATTTATGTGAACCAGGAGGAGATGGACGCTACGGAGCTGCAGGGACTGACGAACCTCGTTCCCGTCAGCTATACCGACGGCGCCTACTACAACTTCCCCGAAAGTCAGAAGATAGCCGACGGCATCTACTACATCAAGGCCAAGGGTCACACCAAGGGCAACAGTATCATCATTGTCGAGATGGACGGTCTGTTCTACATGATTCACGGCGACATCACCTACGTGGACGAGGCACTCTACGAGGACAAACTATCGATAGTATTCGATGACCTGCCAGCCGCTCGCGAGACACTCAATCGCGTGCGTGAGTTCGTCCGCAATCACCCCACCGTTTATTGTGGCACCCACACGCCACAAGGCTATGAGAATCTGGAGGCCAAGCGCGTGATGGACCTAGATAATCCCGTGCCGACCGTTCTGGCCGAAGTCGATTTCTCCAAGCAGGAAGCCTCTGGCAAGTATGTCTGCTCCATCTGCGGTTATGTATATGACCCCGCTGAGCACGACGGCGTTGCTTTCGAAGACCTGCCTGACGACTGGCGTTGTCCTCGTTGTAAGCAGCCGAAGGAGAAATTCAATCCAGCGTAATAAAGGAGGGCTTCGGCTCTCCTTTTTGCTTTTCCATCAGATTTAGGTATTGCACAATTCAAAGAAAAGTATTACCTTTGCACCCGATGACAACAACATTAATTATAGGACTGCTGATTCCGCTGCTGGGCACAATGCTCGGCTCAGCCTTTGTGTTCTTTATGCGGGACGAGATGTCGGCTCGACTTCAAAAGTCGTTACTGGGCTTTGCATCGGGTGTGATGGTAGCGGCATCAGTGTGGTCGTTGCTGATTCCTGCAATGGATATGGGAGCAGATAGCGGTAAATGGGCTGTGTTGCCTGCTGCTGTTGGGTTTCTGTTAGGCATGGGATTTCTATTGCTGATTGACGAACTGACGCCGCACCTGCACATTGGCACAGATAAGCCAGAAGGCGTACGCTCGCATCTGTCGAAAACTGCAATGCTGGCCCTTGCTGTCACCATCCATAACCTGCCAGAAGGAATGGCTGTGGGCGTAGTGTTCGCAGGAGCTGATAGTGGCGCAACGAACCTCTCCCTTGCCAGCGCACTGGCTGTCGCCGTGGGTATCGCCATTCAGAACGTGCCAGAAGGAGCTATCATTTCTATGCCGATGCGTGCAGCAGGAAACAGCCGTTGGCGTTCGTTTATCATTGGTTCACTAAGCGGAGCTGTGGAACCTGTAGGAGCAATCGCAGTCTTGTTGTTGGCCTCGCTACTGATGCCCGCCCTACCCTACATGCTCGCTTTTGCTGCAGGCGCCATGTTCTACGTCGTGGTCGAAGAACTCATCCCTGAAGCCTCCAGCGGTCAACACTCCAATCTCAGCACTATCGGCTTTGCTATCGGTTTCGTCCTGATGATGGTGCTTGATGTGGTAATGGGATAATTTCAATTCAAGATGCAGGGCGAGAACCTATTTTCTTGCCGTTCTTGTCCCAAAAATAAATCCAGTTGCCAAGCCGACTGGTAAAGGTTTCGCCTGAAACAGACAACACCTCACCAACCGTATTAACGCTCAGCGCTTTCAGGACTTTCCCCTTGATATCATAGATCCTGTAGAACCCATGTTGCTTGCCAACAAAGAAATCCGTCCCCCAGCCTACGACTTCCCCCACGCTGCTACGCGAAAAGCCACCCAGCTTCTTTCCCTGGGTATCATAGACATAATGCCAATTCTTGCCAGATTCAATATATCCGATTTGGTTCTTCTGGGCAAAACCGTTATTTACCAAGAACACCGCTAATAAGCAAATCAATAGTCTTTTCATCGTTTCTTATTTTTTACCAAAATCAAACACTTTCGATAGTTCCATCGTGTAGACGATGTAATTTCCATATGTACCATGCCGACAATATCAGACCTAACAAGACTGGTATAACCGATGCTTCAGCCCCAAAGGCTCCACCTGTAAGCCAGTCAGGGCCGCTAACTGTTGACTTCAAGAGGGATACTCCTAAATCTTTACCAGATACCTCAAAACCGAAAATATTGCCTTGCGTGAAATTCCATGCCCAATGAATGCCGATAGGAAGCCACAATGTCCCTGAATATTTGTATGCTGCGCCTAGAAGGAGTCCTGCTTCCACGGCGATGGCCAACGATGACCACAGGGTCGCGTTAGGCTCGGAAAAATGTATGAAACCAAAAACCACCGAAGATACAGTCAGAGCCGCCACATAGCCCCATTTCTCATCAATCCAGCGGAAGAGCACCCCTCGGAACAGTATTTCCTCCCCTGTTCCTACCAACAGAAAAAGGGAGAATGCCGATACGATTTGTATTGGCTTGTCTGTTCCTATGCTATCGATGCGATATAGGCCCAAAAGCATCATTATCAATACTACACCAACAAAGAAACCGAATCCGACTCCAAGACCTTTTGCCGTATCCTGCACAAAACGTCTGAAAGGAATATCCATTGCTTTATGTTTCTCAAACCATCTTACAAATAGTGCATAAAGCCCTATCATAGCAATGGAAGAAACCACACCAACAGTCGATTGCACCCACAGATTATCAATAGCCAGAAACACTAACTGAGCGAAGGAATACATGAGTATGGCAAGTACCAGACTTACCACCAGTAGCAGCGCCCATTTCCAGACGCGCATTGTTTTAATTGTAGAAGTATTCATGTTAATCTATAACCCTTTCCTTTTTAAATATCTCTGATAATATTCGATTGTGACACGGTGCCTGTCTCGCCTCGATAGTTTTTGGTTTCTATTGCAAAGACGCCATACTTTGAAACCACCACATGGTCAATTTGTGTAGTGCCTTTACCTGTTTCCAATACGACGTCATCAATGAGATAGTATTCATCAGGCAACTGCATAAGAATATTGTGGACCCTCTCCTCACCCATTTTGCCCTTATAGTCTGGAGTACTACATTTTGCAAGGTAAATAAAGACTCCTCCGACGGCAAATGCTATGAGTATTAAGAAAAGGGTGGCCATATTATTTCTATTTGATTCAGAATAGAAAAACTTACTATTACATATCCTTTTTATATTTCCATATATAACCGTAGAAGCAGGGGGACTGATTTTCTAAGATGAATTGACTTATTCTAAACTGATTTCTCCATCCTTAACTTTATCAATCGTAGCCTTTCTATGATAGCCATGTTTCGTAAATTCGTTTATCCATATAAGTCTTCTTGTACCATCACCATAAGGTTGTAATCTAAAATGTCCGCTTACCAGGAAAGACTCATCATTGGATATTTCTGTATACCACTTACTATCAAATAAATAATAGTCAAGTCCAGACTCTGTAACTGACTTTGTTTTATTGTTCTTCTTAATTTCTTTTTTGATAGAGGTAGTCACTTTACCTAATTCAACCTCTGCCCATTGTCTTAAACAAAGATAATCCAAAACCATGTCTATGTAGTCTCTAAGGTTAACTTCCATGCAATTATCCAATAGAGGAAGTATCATACAATCTAATTGATGGCCTGCACCTTTAATCTTATCTTTAGGTGATGCACAGATGTAGTATGTTGGGATAGACAAATATTTGTTTATGCTATCTTGAAACACCCACAAAGTCAGGCATCCGTTTTTTATACTATAAACAACATAACATCCTTCTACAAAATATGGGCTACGTACAATCCCATTCTCGTTGTCAAGTTCTTCCAGAATATCCATATGAAATTGTGTAAACTTCATATAAGATTTGTCCATTGTGTTAACGAATGTTTTAGAGAACACAACAAGATTACGACAATTGCCTTTTATAAGAGATAGCTCCTTAATCGCATTCTCCCTATCTGAGTCTATTCTATTACCTATGTTCTTCCACCAATTAAGAATGCTTTGAGGTAAGTTTCTATTGTCGAGATTAAATAGATACCTGAATAGAGTTATATCATTTATATTCTTTTTCATAAATAGTACAAATTATTGATCACTACGATGTTTTGCGAGTATTATAGGTCCTCACCATTAGCATGGTTATACTCATTATCATAGAACATCGTAATGTAATATTCGCCATAATGCTCACAAATACGGAACCATACGGGCTTCTTGAAAAGCATATCCATACCCATTCTTAATGCTATGCTTTGCATCTCTTGATTGATCTCTTCCGTTGGATTTTCTAATTGTTCGGGGGTGAACTTTTTTAAGATTTCATTTCTAACCTGCTCCTGCATAGTCAAAGTGTCGACCTTTTCCATATCTGGAATCTGGTAGAAAAGAGCATCAAAATTTTTCTTGTTAATAGTCATCTCATAGGAAATGTCATCAGATTCAGATAAAGTATAATCTTCTAAAGCTGTATATCTCTTGTTGTTTTTAAACTGGTCAACAAGTCTGTTGAAACGAATCTTAATATCAGCTTCGCTCCGAGTGTTTGCATCGCAAAGCATAATTCGATAGACCTTGTTATTATTAGTAGCAATATAAATATGCACATCTGTACCATTAAACTCACCTTCAAAGTATTCATTATCACCTACTTTTTTAGGAACATACCCTTTTGCTATGAGTTTTTGTTTCATCTCAGCTTTGTATCCATCAATCGGGATACCAAGGAATGTTGTTACGTCTTTTTGAGCGTACATTGAAACTGCTAAAAATGCCATTACCAAGCATGTGATTATTCTTTTCATATTATTTATTTTATTATTAATTTTCAAACCATTACACAAAAAAGATTCATTCTACTTTATGACCATTATTGATATAATCCATGACATTGCCAATCGTCCTATAAGCCCATAGTCGACCGTCGTTATACTCTGTTAGGACGGTCGTATCATTCTCTGCTTTCACAAATGTTTGTGCGTTTACAGAAAATGATATCCCAAGTAAAAAAGCTATCAAATATTTCTTCATAATTTTTTCAATTATTTTTCTCCCCCTCCAACTCCTTAATCCTGTTTTTCAGCATTTCGTTCTCCTGACGCAGGGCTTCTACCTCGCGGGTTAGCTGTTCGATGGCCTCACGCTGGTTGGTGCGATAGCCCAGGCGGGCAGCAGTCATTCGCTCGCGGATGCCACCCTCAGTGACGAACTCGTCCTCTTTCTTTTTCTGATAAGTCATCATCATCTTGTCTACCATGTGACAGAGCGTGATGGCAATATTAGCAATCTCTTCGTCCGTCCATTTCTCGAAAAACGGCTCATAGTCGCTCGCATAGTTGTGCTCGCGGCAGTAGCTTAGCATCTGATTGTAGCGCGGATGACCATCTACCCACTTCGTCTGGTGATGCGTCGGCAGGTAGTCCTCATAATCTTCCAACAACTCCTGGATACTCGAACGGGCCACGTTCAGCAACTTCAGTTCCATCTCCATCGACGTCACGCCATCAGCCGAGCCCTCAACAATATTCTGTTTCCCAGAGCGAGCAGCCTGCACCATCTGGTCGACAGTCCTGTCACCAAAGGCCGGCAGGAACCGCCGTGTGAAGGCGTAGGTCATCCGATAGAGCACCACCGTCTTCTGGTAGAACCAAAGGTTCTTCCAGTTGGTCTGCTTGCGCAGCACGGATTCTATCTTCTTTGCTGGAGTAGTTTGATTTTGTTCCATTGCGTTGTCTTGTTCTAGATTTCCTAGAGCCTCTAGAGTTTCTAGATGGTCTAGATTCTCTAGATTTTCTAGACTCTTTTGGCTCTGCCCTGCAAAGATACTCATTTTTCTTTGAATTTCCAAACTTTATTCTAAAAAATGTACGCCTTTCACATACTCACTCACCAGGCTGCCAACGGCGGCCAGAATTACAAACAGAAAATTAGTTTAACACGACACTCTTTCCAGTGTCACACCAGAGCCCCTTTAGTATCATACTAGAGGGGCTTTACTATTAGGGTAGAGGAAAAAAAATGTAAAGTCTCTTCCATCTTCCACTAAAATGCTCGAATTTCCTGTATTTACTGGCCATTCAGAAGATGGAAGAGACAATTTTCTCTTCCACATATCTTCCATCAAATTTACTTCCGGACTAATTGGAAATACTTTCGGAGTAATTTTCAATACTCTCGGAGTATTTTTCAATAAGGCAAGGTTTAGCGCAAATAAGGCTGCGTTATTGACGAACAAGCTGACGTTTCCTGATTTGGGTTGACTATCGCGTGACTACCCCTCACTCAAATCTTTGGGAATGCCTTTGCAGATAGGGACTGAGAGGCAGTGAGGGGTATTTTTGCAAAATCAAGGAAGTTTTGTAGAAAGAATTAAAAAAAATAAAGATTTGACATCGACAATGTATTGTGCTGCGAACAAGAAAAGGTGGGCTGATGTTTGGTCGGCTCACTTTTTTTCCTAATAATTTTAAAAACTTGGCACAAAGATGGTCATAATTCAATGAAAATGATTACCTTTGCATCTGTTTTTAACATTAACGTTTACTTATAAGTAATGAAATACATTTTAGTCACAGGTGGGTCAAGAGGCATTGGAAAAGCAATCTGTTTGAGATTGGCCTCTTTTGGCATGCCCATCATCATCAATTACAACACCAACGTTTCTGCTGCCAACGAGACGAAGGCCCTTATCGAAGAGGCTGGTGGCAAGGCGGAACTGTTGCCTTTCAATGTTTCGAACCAGTCGGAGGTGGAAAAGGCCATTCAGGACTGGGAGGCGTCGCATCCTGACGATTACATCTCGATATTGGTCAACAACGCCGGTATCCGTCGCGACAACGTCATGTTTATGATGTCCGACGACGAGTGGCATCAGGTGATTGACACCACGCTCGACGGCTTTTTCTATATCACGCGATGCATACTGCGTCACATGATGCCTCGCAAACGCGGTGGCCGCATCATCAACATCGCCTCGTTATCAGGTGTGAAGGGATTGCCAGGCCAAACCAACTATAGTGCTGCCAAAGCTGCCCTGATTGGTGCAACGAAGGCCCTGGCTCAGGAGGTGGCACTGCGTAACATCACCGTCAACGCCATTGCCCCTGGCTTCATCGAGTCGGACATGACGAAGGACCTGCCTGTTGACGACCTGAAGAAGCTGATTCCCGTGGGTCGTTTCGGCAAGCCCGACGAAGTGGCAGCACTTGTTGCATTCCTTGCCTCCGACGATGCATCGTACATCACAGGTGAGGTGATAAACATTAACGGTGGCCTGCATACCTGATGAGACGTGTTGTTATTACAGGCATGGGCATCTGGTCCTGCCTTGGAACTGACATTGATACCGTCCGACAGTCACTCTACGAAGGAAAATCGGGCATTGGTCTCAAGTCCGAACGACTCGAATACGGTTACCGCTCAGGGCTTACGGGCATCGTCGAGACACCCGTCATTACAAAGCAGATGGTGGACCGTCATACCCGTGCCGGCATGTCGGAAGAGGCTCAATATGCCTATATGGCCAGTCGTCAGGCCTTCGAACAGGCCCACGTCAGCGATGACTATCTCCGCGAGAACGAGGTAGGTTGCATCTTTGGCAACGACTCCTCCGCGAAACCCGTCATCGAGTCGTCGAAGATCATGGACGAGAAGCACGACTCCGCCATGCTGGGCTATGGTCTCATTTTCCAGTCGATGAACTCGACGGTAAACATGAACCTCAGCACTATCTTCCACCTCCGCGGCATTAACTTCACCGTCAGCGCGGCCTGTGCCAGCGGCAGTCACTCCATCGGATTGGGCTATATGCTCATCCGTCAGGGACTGCAGGACATGGTGCTTTGCGGTGGTGCTCAGGAAACCAACTATTATTCTATGGCATCATTCGACGCGCTGAATGCTTTTTCCATCAGGATGGACGAGCCGACGAAGGCCAGTCGCCCGTTTGATAAAGACCGCGACGGCTTGATACCCAGTGGCGGTGCCGCAGCCCTCGTGCTTGAGGATTATGATCATGCCGTAGCCAGAGGTGCTACCATTTTGGCAGAAGTCGTAGGCTATGGATTCTCGAGCAATGGCGGTGGTATATCGGAACCCAGCGACAATGGCAGTGTAATAGCCATGACGCGTGCCCTCAACGATGCTGGTCTGACGCCCGACGACATCGACTACATCAATGCCCATGCGACATCAACGGTTCAAGGCGATATGTATGAGGCCATCGCCCTCGACAGGATGTTTCGTGGCCGTCGCGCCCTCATCAGTTCAACGAAATCGATGACTGGTCATGAGTGTTGGATGGCCGGCGCCAGCGAGATTGTCTATAGCATCATTATGATGCAGAATAACTTTGTGGCACCAAACATCAATTTCGAGAATCCTGACGAATACTCTGAGAAGTTGAACCTTACCGCCAAGACCGTTGATACTGAGGTCAACACGGTGCTCAGCAACTCCTTCGGATTCGGCGGCACCAATAGTGCGCTGGTCGTGAAGAGATTTACGGAATAACGGAATAACGGAATTACGGGATTACAGAATTAGGGAATAACGAATTAGAATAATATGAAACTGTTTCCGGCTTTAGAAAAAAGGTATAGCAAAGAGTCGCTGTCGGCACTCGACGCACAACGGCTGGCGGAGTTCATCGCCTGGGGACCTGCCGTGTTCCAAACCGCACGCATCATGCTGAAATGGGGTATCCTCGATATGATACGCGACTCGCGCGACGGGCTCACCCGCGAAGATATTTGCGCGAAGACAGGATATTCCGATTATGCCGTCAAATGTCTGTTAGAGGCCTCGCTTACCATCGGAATCCTCCTCGTCGACCCTGCCACCGACCGCTATACACTGACAAAGACCGGTTGGTTTCTGGCCACCGACACTGCAACCCGTGTAAACATCGACTTCAACCACGATGTCAACTACGAAGGCTGGTTCCACCTTGAGGAGTCGTTGCGTCATGGTAAGCCAGAGGGCTTGAAGCATTTCGGTCCGTGGCCAACGATTTACGAGGGTCTCTCCCAACTGCCACAGCAAGTGCAGAAAAGCTGGTTTGGTTTCGACCATTTCTATAGCGATTCGTCATTTCCTGAGGCACTAAAAATCATTTTCGACGACCATCATGTCCGCACGCTCTACGACGTCGGCGGCAACACTGGCAAGTGGGCCCTGCAATGCGTTGGTTACAGCAAAGAAGCAGACGTCACTATTCTTGACCTGCCTCAACAAATAGCCATGATGCAAGAGAATATCAAAGGCAAAGAGGGTGCAGAGCGTATTCATGGATATGGCATCGACCTGCTCGACCCCGATGCGTCATTCCCCCAGCATGAGAACGGTCCTGACGCCATCTGGATGAGCCAGTTCCTTGATTGTTTCAGCATGGACGAAATCGTCAGCATCCTGCAGAGAGCGAAAGCCGCCATGGCGCCCCACACACGTCTCTACATCATGGAGACCCTGTGGGATCGTCAGCGTTTCGAGACTGCCGCCTTCTGCCTCACCATGACCAGCCTCTATTTCACGGCTATGGCCAACGGTAATTCAAAAATGTATCATACGGAAGATATGCAATCCTGTATCCAGCGCGCCGGTTTGTCCGTTGAGACCATTCACGACCATCTGGGGCTGGGACACAGCATACTGGTAGTTAAGAGGTAAGAGGTGAGAGGTAAGAGATGAAAAAACATTAAACGTTATAATATTATGACACGACAAGAAATTGAAGAAAAAGTAAGAGCATTCCTCATTGACGAGTTGGAGATTGATGAGGAAAAGATTTTCCCTGATGCCAGTCTGAAGGACGACATGGGCATCGACAGTCTCGACTTCGTAGACATTGTGGTCATCGTAGAACGCAACTTCGGTTTTAAGATCAAGCCCGAGGAGATGCAGGGTGTCACCACGTTGAGCCAGTTCTGCGACTATATCGAGAGTAAGGTCAATTAAAAGGTAAAAAAGTAAAAAGGTAAAAGGTAAGCGGTGAGTACAGAGAAGCAGTGGGAAGGCACGACATATGGCAATAGCCTGATGCATCGTTGGCTTATCAAGCTGTTGAAAGGTATAGACATTCGGATTGTCTATATCTTTACTTACATATTTGTCATTCCGCCATGTTTGTTCCGTGACGGTTTCAAGCCCATCTACCATTACTTCCGCCAGCGTTGGGGTTACGGTCCGATAAAAGCGTTTCGGATGACTTACCGCAACCACTACATGTTCGCACAGGTCGTCATCGACCGTTTCGCCATGTATGCAGGTCGCCACTTCCACGTCACCATCGACGGTTTCGAACACTTCCGCCGACTGGCTGACCGTCCTGGGGCCTTTGTCCTGCTCAGCTCCCACGTCGGCAATTACGAAATGGCAGGCTACACCCTTGTGTCCGACCGCAAGCGTCTGAACGCCCTCGTATTCTCTGGCGAGAAACAGACTGTGATGGAGCATCGTACGGAGATGTTTGCCGACAAGAACATCCGCATGATTCCTGTCAGCGACGACATGAGTCACCTGTTTCTTCTTGACCAGGCCATCCAGCAGGGCGAAATTGTCAGCATGCCTGCCGACAGGATCTTCGGTTCGCAGAAGTCCGTCAGTGCCACACTGCTCGGAGCCCCCGTCCGATTGCCATTAGGCCCGTTCAGCGTCGCCGCCATGCATGGACTCCGTGTGCTCGCCGTCAACGTGATGAAAGTCACCCCTAACCGCTATCACGTCTACGTCCGTCCGATTTCCTACGACCACCGCGCCCCGCGTCAGGAGCAGACCCGCCAGTTGGCACAGCGCTACGCCGCCGAACTCGAGCACATTCTCACCATCTACCCCACACAATGGTACAACTATTTTGAATATTGGAAAACATGGAATTAAAGTCCTCTAAACTCCTCGATATCCGATTCTCTGAAGTCGATTCCATGAATGTCGCATGGCACGGCTCATATATGCTCTATTTTGAGGATGCCCGTGAACTCTTCGGCAGTCAATACGACCTCACCTACATGGGCTACGTCCGTCATGGCTACTACGCTCCGATGGTGGAGATGAACATCCAATGGAAGAAACCCATCCTCTATGGTATGCAGCCCCGTATCGACATCATCTATCGTCCCACAGTGGCCGCAAAGGTGGTGTTCGACTACGAAATCCACGATACGGCCGACGAGAGCCTTTTAGCCACAGCACATAGCGTACAGGTATTCATGGACCTGAACTACCAACTGGTGCTCTATAGTCCCAAGTTCTATGAGGAATGGCAAAAACGCTGGAACGTGTTTGAGAGTGAAAAGTGAAGAATCTACTGTATGGTATATTGTATAGCTGACAACATCCTGTCGCCGCTTGGTGCGACCACTGCAGAGAACTACGAAGCTCTGCGGGAGGGGCGTTCTCTGACCCATGGTCAGAGTGTGGCGTTGCATTCTGCGCTGACATCCTATGCCAGCTATTCGGGCAGGAGTGAAGATGACTATGTTGCCTCGCGATTCAGTGACGAACAGCGTGAAAAGCTGATGATTCCTGGTTTGACGTGGTTTGAATCGCTATGTTACCACAGTGTAACGGAAGCCCTTCGCCAGTGCACCATCGATGTCGCCAGCCCTCGCACCCTGCTCGTTGTCAGCACTACCAAAGCGAATATCGATTACCTCTCCGCCTCTGATTACGCCACCCTTCAACCCGCAGAGTCTGCCCGTCGTATTGCATCGTTATTAGGCATCACTACCCCACCCCTCGTGGTCTGCAACGCCTGCATCTCTGGTGTCGCTGCACTCGTCACAGCCCAGCGCATGTTAAACTGTGGCAGCTATGATACCGCCATCGTTGTAGGCTGCGATGTCATTAGCCATTTCGTCGTGTCTGGCTTCCAGTCGCTGAAAGCCATGTCGCCAGAACCCTGTCGTCCGTTTGACATCGAGCGAATCGGTTTGAATCTCGGCGAGGCTGCCGCCACGATGGTTTTGAGCAATTCTCTCACCTCTCACCTCTCACCTCTCACCTCTAAGATTTGGGCAATAGTCCGTGGAGCCATCCGTAACGATGCCTACCACATTAGCAGTCCTTCACCAAAGGGAGAGGGATGCGCCAGTGCCATCCGCTATGTCACAGAAGGTGTCGATCCCAAGACATTGTCGGCTCTCAATGCTCATGGCACTGCCACCATGTACAACGACCAGATGGAGTCCGTAGCCATTGCCGCCGCAGGACTCTCCGATGTCCCCATGAATTCGCTGAAAGGCTATTACGGTCATACCCTTGGCGCCTCCGGAATACTTGAGACAATTATCACGATGCACTCCGTAGCGCATGGAGAACTGCTCGGTACCAGGGGATTCAGTGAAATCGGCGTCTCTGGACGTGTGAACATCTCCGCTAAGACACTCTCACTGAGAGACCTTCCCCCTAAACAGGGGGATCGAGGGAGTCTGTCATTTGTAAAGGTCATATCGGGTTTTGGTGGTTGCAACGCTGCTGTCTATTGCGCACTAAATGCGCCAAGCCCATCTCAACAATATACTGCCAATACTTATTCTGTTGAACATCATGTACGTATAACGCCCCCCTCCGATCTCACAGAAATCTACAAACACGAAGTGGCCCCGTTCATTGGGGAAACGGCTTCCGCCAAAGGGGCTTATCCCAAGTTTTATAAAATGGACAAGCTCTCTCAGTTGGGATTCATTGCAAGTGAACTCTTATTAAAACAGGAAAGCCCTCGTAAGGAGCAATGCGCTGACAGGGCTGTGGTGCTGTTTAATCATTCATCATCAATATGGGTTGACCGCGAATACGCAAAAAGCATTGCCGTTGGCGACGACTATTTCCCCAGCCCCTCATTGTTTGTATATACGTTGCCCAACATCGTTTGTGGCGAGATAGCAGTCCGCAATGGTTATCATGCCGAGACGTCTTTCTATATCCTGCCCAATAAAGATGAGGAAATGATGCGCCAAGTATTGGCATCAACTTTCCTCGACGAAACCATCCAAAGCATTCTGACTGGTTGGATAGATTACGAGGACGATCAACATTTTGAAGCAGAATTGAAACTAATAAAAAGGTAAAAAAGTAAAAATAAATATGGAAGAATTGATTTTAGATTTAAAAGAGAAGATTATTGAAGCATTAAATTTGGAAGAGATGACCCCCGCTGACATTGATGCCGACGACGCACTGTTTGGTGATGGTGACGGTCTTGGTCTTGACTCCATCGATGCACTTGAACTCATTGTGCTCATGGAGAAGAGTTATGGCATCAAGCTGGCTAATCCTGCTGAGGGGAAAGATATCTTTAAGAGTATTCGTACAATAGCAGAATATGTAAGTAGTCATAGGACAAAGTAAACTATGAACTATGAATTATGAACTATCCTACTAATATTGTCATAACTGGTGAGGGCATTATCTGTGCTATAGGACAGAACAAGCAATCTGTTCTTGACTCCCTGCAACATAAGCATTCCGGTATTGGCACCATGCAGTTTCTCCGCTCATGCCATAAGGAATTGCCTGTGGGCGAGGTGCCTTTGTCGAATGACGATATGCGCAGTCAGTTAGGGGTCAAAGATACGATGATTAACCGTACCACGCTGATGGGCATGCTGGCAGTCAGACAGGCACTGGAAGATGCCGCCATCCAGTGTGACACAGTTAAGGAAAAACCGCTACGACTGGTACTTATTTCCGGCACGACAGTGGCAGGAATGGACATTACAGAGGATTTGTTTGACCAGTTTTCGCACTCTGACGCCGCCCTGCAATGCCTGCGCTACCACAGTGCAGGTGCCAGCACCCGTCTGATAGCGGAGTATTTTGACATCTTTGCGGAATACACCACAATTTCCACCGCCTGTTCCTCTGCAGCCAATGCCCTCATGTTGGGAGCCAGAATGCTGACAGCTGGTGAGGCTGACGTCGTGGTCGCTGGTGGTGCAGAGGCCTTGTCACTCTTCCATCTCAATGGTTTCCGCTCACTGATGATTCTCGACCATGAGCCCTGCCGGCCCTTTGATGCCACTCGCGCAGGACTGAACCTTGGCGAAGGTGCTGCATTCCTCGTCATGGAAACAGAAGAAGGTGCAATACGTAGAGGTGTAACGCCTCACGCCTATCTTACTGGTTATGGCAATGCCTGCGATGCATTCCACCAGACGGCATCGTCTGACAATGGCGAGGGAGCCTATTTGGCAATGACAGAAGCGTTACAGATGGCTGGTTTGAAGCCATCGGACATTCAATATGTGAATGCTCACGGTACTGGTACTCCCAATAATGATTTGTCAGAGAGCATGGCATTGAAGCGTGTCTTTGGCGAAAATATGCCGTTGATTAGTTCTACGAAATCATTTACTGGTCATACTACCAGTGCCTCAGGCGGCATTGAGTCTGTCATTTGCCTGCTTGCCCTACAGCATCAGTTTGTACCTGCAAATCTCGGATGGTCGCAAGCCACAGACGGCGGCATCGTCCCCACGATGGGCGAAGACCACTGTCACCTTCAGCATGTTGTTTGCAATTCGTTTGGCTTTGGAGGTAATGACACATCTTTGGTTTTCAGCAATTCTCTCTTTGAGAGTGTGGCGTTGCGAGGGCCATTAGCTATTTGCCAAGAGCCAAGAGCCAAAAGCCAAAAGCCAAAAGCCCCCTGTGTCATTAAAGAACTTGCAAGGGTTGAAATCACATCAGAAGACCAATTGGCTGAGATTCGTGACTACGTAAAACCCCTGGAAGCCCGTCGCATGGGGAAAATCATGAAAAGTTCGCTACTGTCATCGTTGAAGGCGCTACGTCAGGCTGGCATAGAACAGCCCGATGCCATCATCACCGGCACTGCTTTGGGATGTCTGGAAAACTCCGAGCTACTGTTACGGCAAATGGTTGACGAAGGTGAAACGATGCTAAAGCCCACGTATTTCATGCAGAGCACGCATAATACGATCAGTAGCAATATCGCCATCCGTCTGGGCTGTCATGGCTATAACATCACCTATACTCAGGACCAGGCCTCTTTTGACTGGGCCATGCGTGATGCTGAGCTGTTGCTGAAAAGCGGCAAATGTAAAACGGTTCTCGTGGGATGCCACGACGAATCGACTCCCCTCTATCGCCAATTGATGCAGCGATTGGGCTACGACGATATTCCATCCGTAAACTCTAAAGCTATTGTGTTGTCATGTGGAAAATAGTACCATACGCCATTCTTCAAAGTATCCTGCTCACTGGAGGACAGGTGTTCTTAAAGTTTGCCCTGTCTAAAATGCCACCTTTTGCGTGGACGCGTGATTTTTGGCTTTCTATCCTCACCAACTGGCAATTTGCAGTTTGCGGACTGTTCTTTGGTGCCGCCTCATTGCTATGGATGTATATCGTAAAAGTGTTCCCCTTCAGTTCGGCCTATCCGATGGTTTCGCTGAGCTATGTTTTTGGCATACTGGCTGCCATACTGTTCTTTCATGAGGAGGTCTCTATGATTAAATGGTTTGGCGTGGCATTCATTGTTGTTGGATGTATGTTGATTGCAAAATAGTCAAGTTATGAAGAGATTACTGATTCTACTGTTTATTTTCGTCTCCGTCCACCTGTCGCTGACGGCACAGCAGAGCGAGGCACAAATCCGCCAGGCAATCACTCAGGCTGCATCAGCCATGAAGACGATGCAGTGCGACTTCACACAAACGAAGCATCTCCGAATGCTTAACGACAAAATGACGTCGAAAGGCCGGATGTATTACCAGCAAACAAATCGCCTGCGCTGGGAGTACACATCACCCTACTCCTATACGTTTATACTCAATGACGACAAGGTGCTGTTAAAAAACGCCCAACGTAATGATGTCATAGACGTGAACAAAAACAAGCTGTTCCGCGAGATTGCCCGTATCATGATGAATAGCGTTGTTGGTACCAGTCTCACCGACGACAAAAGTTTTAAGAGCACCATTGCCACAAACGGCAGCGAGTGGACGGCAACCCTATTGCCCCAACGGAAAGACTTGCGGCAGTTGTTCCAGAAGATTATATTGCATTTCAATCGGACGAATGCGATGGTGAAGCAGGTGGAACTGATAGAACGGAATGGCGACAGGACGGTCATCGAATTGAATAACATCAGAACCAATGAGAAAATCAGCGCTGATATGTTTACTATTCGTTAGCCAATTAGCAGTCATGCGGCTATTTGCACAATCTGCATTCTCTGACCCATGGTCAGAGTGTGGCGTTGCATTTCCAGAAACGGAAGGTGGACGCATCCGCTATGCTGCCTCTATCGAAATGCCAAAAGCATACCTCAGCGGCATCTGTGTGCTGTTGCGGGAAGGCGACGTCATACGCGGCAGCCTCTTCAATGAATTTGGTGTCACAGCGCTCGATTTCACCTATCATCCAGAAAACCAGAAAGTCAAGCTACATCATGTCATAAGCATGATGGACAAATGGTACATCCGTCGTGTCCTTCGCAAGGACCTTGCCCAACTGATGCTCCGACTGCAGCAGGGCGAAACAACGTATCACAACGAACGTCGCAACATCACCTATCAACTTAAGGTAATTGACAATTCACAATTGACAATTGATAATGGATAATAGACTAAGACAACAGCAATTACTACACGACCGCGGTATATGTGTCGTGATTCCCACATACAATAATGGTGGGACAATAGATGCTGTTGTCCGTCAGACCCTCGAGGAGTGCATGGATGTGATTGTGGTTAACGACGGATCAACAGACGGCACGTCCGCCATTCTTCATGCCATAGAGGGTATTACCATCGTAGAATACACACAGAATCGTGGTAAGGGACACGCCTTGAAACGTGGTTTTCAGCGAGCTCTTGAGATGGGCTTTGCCTATGCCATTACACTTGATGGCGACGGGCAACACTATCCACATGATATCAGTCTCTTCCTTGAGGCAAACCGACAACATCCTGGAGCACTGATCATTGGTAGTCGCACGCTGGATGGTGTCGAGCGAACAAAAGGTAGTAGTTTTGCCAATAAGTTTTCAAACTTCTGGTTTTACGTTCAGACAGGACGACGACTGCCTGACACTCAGACAGGCTATCGACTCTATCCACTAAAAAAGCTGTATGGACTTTGTTTGCTGACATCGCGTTACGAAGCAGAACTGGAACTCCTTGTTTTCGCTTCATGGCATGGCGTAAAGCTGGTACCGATTGACATCAATGTATATTATCCATCACGTGAAGAACGCGTCAGTCATTTCCGCCCTGCCGCGGACTTTGCCCGCATCAGCGTGCTGAACACCATCTTATGTTTCCTGGCAGTGGTCTATGGCTTGCCGCTACGCCTGTTCCGATGGGTGGCAAATGCCGTAAGAACAATCTACTCACTCCTTTTCGTTCTGTTCTTCTGCTGCTGTGTCTTCACCCCGATAGTATGGCTATATGTAAAGATTGGAAAAATGACGGAGCAGAAACGCCGCAACCTCCACCGATTGATTTACCACGCCACGCGATTCGTCATGCTACGGCATGGCATTCCTGGTACGAAGTTTACCTATAAGGTTGCTGAAGGCGTCGACTTTTCCAAGCCCTCTGTGGTCATCTGCAACCACCAGTCGCACCTCGATCTCGCCTGTCAGCTCATATTCACCCCCAACATCATTTTCCTCACCAATCAGTGGGTATGGCATAATCCGATATATGGCCTGTTGATACGTCATGCAGAGTTTTATCCTGTTGCGAATGGTATCGACGCGCTGATGCCCAAATTGCAGTCCTTGGTAGAGCGGGGCTACAGCATTGCAGTATATCCGGAAGGCACGCGTTCAAGGGACTGCCGCATCGGACGTTTTCATCAGGGAGCATTCCATATCGCAGAGCAATTGGGGTTAGACGTCGTGCCCATGTATCTCTATGGACCAGGAAGGATACTGCCCCCGCGGACTTATCATCTGCGGAAGGGACCAATATACATTGAGGTGGGCGACCCTATACCGTTAAGCAAACTGCGACAGATGGGTGATACTAAAAAGCAGGCGTCTCAATTGCGCAAGCATTATATCAATAAGTATGAACAAATAGCGAACCGAATAGAGCAAGATGTGTAAACAGCGCGTCATCATCATAGGCAGTGGCATGGGAGGCTTGTCGTGCGGAGTCATCCTGGCAAAGAACGGTTACGAGGTGACCGTTCTGGAACAGGGTGCCCAAGTGGGTGGCTGCCTGCAATGTTTCTCTCGTCGCGGAGCACGTTTTGAGACGGGTATGCATTTCGTCGGGAGTGCTGCTGAGGGACAAACGCTGGACCGTCTGTTGCAATATCTGGAGATTAAGAAAGATATCGTGTTGGCACCGCTCGACAAGGATGGATATGATGTCGTATGTCTTGACGGGAAGAGGTATCGCTTTGCAAACGGGCGCGAGGCTTTTATCGAGCAGATGGCCAGCTATTTCCCTCATCAGCGTCAACAGCTGGAAACGTATTTCGACTTGGTAGAGCGCGTGGCAGGGGCATCGTCGCTGCATTCTCTGAGACATGCCGAGAGCGATGCTGCCATCAACACCGAATACCAGTTGCGATCTGTCAACGAAGTGATTGATAGTGTCATCACTGATCCTTTGCTTGCCAAAGTCCTTGTGGGTTCCTTGCCGCTCTATGCTGCCGAGCGCGACAAGACGCCGTTTTCTACCCATGCTTTTATCATGGATTTTTATAATCAGAGTGCCTTTCGTGTGGTGGGGGGAAGCGACATAATTGCAGCGTCCATGGTGCGTACCATAGAAAAGTATGGCGGCAGGGTGTTAACACATAGTAAGGTCACCAAGATAATATGTGACGACACGCATGCAACAGGAGTAGAAATAAATGGAAGTACGTATATGCCGTGCGACTATGTCATCTCTGACGCCCACCCCATGCGGACGTTGGAACTGATAGACTCGAAACTGATACGTCCGGCCTTCCGCAATCGCATCAACGCCATACCTCAGACCGTTGGCGGGTTCTCCGTCTATCTGGAGTTTAAAGACGAGGCTGTGCCATACCAGAATTATAACTTCTACGGATATAACGATGGGACGCCTTGGAATTGTGAGCAGTACGACGAGGAGTCGTGGCCCAAGGGATACCTATATATGCATTTCTGTCAGGAGCCACAGCCACGTTACGCAAAAACCGGCGTTATCATCTCATATATGCAGATGAAGGATGTAGCGCAATGGAGTGGTACAACAGTCGGCCATCGTGGGGACGACTATGAAGCCTTCAAACGACAAAAGGCAGAGCAACTGATAAAGTCTGTAGAACGGCAGTTCCCTCATCTTCGAGATAATATCAAGCATTATTATACCTCTACGCCATTGACCTATCGTGACTATACGGGCACAGAGGGTGGTGGTATGTATGGCATTGCGCGTGATATTCATCTTGGAGCGGCATGCAGGGTACCGCACCGTACGAAGATTCCCAATGTGTGGCAAACAGGACAAAATATCAATTCGCATGGTATTCTGGGTGTTATCGTTGGCACCATCGTGACGTGTAGTGAATTACTTACCGCTGAACGTATCTATCAGCAAATCATCGAAGCAAATAACACATGAAACAAAAAGTCGTCATCATAGGTGCAGGTTTGGGTGGGTTGTTCACTGGCGCCATCCTAAGCAAGGAAGGCTTCGAGGTCGTCATCTTGGAGAAGAATGCCACGATTGGTGGCGGGCTCCAGACCTTCCAGCGTTTTGGCGAACATTTTGATACGGGTATGCATGTGATTGGCGGTATGCATCCCGGTGGTAATGTATGGAAAATCTGCCGTTATCTGGGTGTCCTGGATAAAATGAAGATACGCGATGTTGATGACAAATGCACCGACCGATTGTATTTCTCAGAAGACCACAGCTATTACGATATAGCTAAAGGTCGGGAAGGGTTTATCAGTTCGCTGTCAAAGTATTTTCCTGAAGAACGGGGGAATCTGGAGCGTTATGTCGATGCCGTATTCTCTATCGCCGACAAGGTTGATTTGTTCAATCTGCGACCTTCTACAGGTCAGATGGGTCTCTTTGCTGAGTCCAATGACTTCCTGATGGCTGCGGATGCCTTCATCGCAAAATACATCACTGACAAACGTCTGCAAAGCGTTTTGGCCTATATGAATCCGCTGTATGGTGGTCGAGCCCACGAGACACCGGCATACGTTCATGCCATCATCAGTACGTTGTACATTCATGGTGCCAGTAGGTTTGTTGATGGCAGCGGTCAGTTTGCTTTACTGTTGGCTGATGTCATCAAACAACATGGAGGAACTGTAGTTGCAGGTGACGGAGTGGAATGGATAGAGGTTATTGACAGGAATGTGGAGTATGTTCGTACGAAGAGCGGCAAGCAATACACGGCCGACTACTACATCTCTGACGTTCATCCCTGTACGCTAATGAAACTGATGGACGAAAAAGCATTCCCCAAATCGTATCGCGAGCGGCTTGACACTATCCCCAACACCCATTCCGCTTTTGCACTGTACGTAAAACTGAAGCCGGAGACGTTCCCATACATCAATCATTCGGAATACTATATGACGCGGTATGCCGATGTATGGAACTTCAGTCGGACGGATAAACCCTGGCCATTGGGATTCCTGATGATGACGCCACCAAACAGTCATCAAGGCCAATATGCCACAAAGGTACTGATAACAGCACCCATGCCCTTCGATATGGTCAGGCAATGGGAGAACACCACGGTGGGGCATCGTGGTGCGGAATATGAGGCATGGAAGGCGAAGTGTGCAGAACTGCTATTGGCGCAGATAGAAGAAATGCACCCCGGCTTTCAGGCGTGCATAGAGGCCGTCAACACGTCGTCGCCACTGACCATCCGCGACTTCTATGGTGTGAAGGATGGCAGCATCTGTGGCTTTGCCAAGAATTGTCAGAATATCGTGTTGTCGCAGGTGCCGGTGGTGACGAAGGTACGTAACCTGTTGCTGACGGGTCAGAACGTCAACCTGCACGGCTTTTGCGGTGTGCCCCTGACGGCCATCACGACGTGTGAGGCCATCTTGGGCAGAAACTACATCGTTAATAAGATTAATGAATTATGAATTATAAATTGTGCATCATACTGCTGCTTGTCGCCATGAGGGCTGGCGCTCAGATAAACATCTGGGAGCATGACACGCATCACAAAAGTGTGATGATGATGCCATATCGGGCCATAGGAGGCGACGGTACGGCGGTAGTGGTATGTCCCGGTGGCAGCTATTTCTGGCATGACAAGGAGGGCGAAGCCAGCGACGTGGGACGATGGTTGCAGGAGAACGGCATCACGGCATTTGTGCTGAACTACCGCACGGCGAAGGCACTGGCCTATGCCACACACTACCGACTGCTGTTCCGCGGCACGAGGTATCCCGACGCGCAGGACGATCTGCGGCAGGCCATCAGATATGTGAAGGAACATGCGGAGGAGTACGGTGTGGACACGACGAAGATTGGCGCGATGGGCTTTTCGGCTGGTGGACATCTGGTGATGTCGGCGGCAGAACTGTTTGACGCAGTAGACCGTCCGGCATTTGTCGTGCCGGTATATCCGGTGGTGACGATGACGGAGGAGTGCGTCCACAAGCGTTCGCGCCGTGGACTGTTAGGTGACTCACGCACGGGGAACGAAGCGTTGCGCGACCAGCTATCGTTGGAGCGCCACGTACCTGCAGACTGTCCGCCGGTGTTTCTGGTAAACTGCGTGGACGATCCCGTGGTGGACTATCGTAACTCGGTATTGCTCGACTCGGCGCTGACAGCGGCAGGAGTAAACCATCGGTATGTGCAGTTCCAGACGGGTGGCCACGGTTTTGGTGCCAGCGAACGGAAAGGCACGGCGGAGTGTCGCCAATGGAAGGGAATGTTTTTAGAATGGATTAAGTCAATTGACAATTGATAATTGTGAATTATGAACTGCATAAGTAAGTTTGACGATATTCGTCCGTATGACGAGAAGGAGTTTTTGGCAGCCATGGAGCGCATAGCGGCGAGCGACGTGTTTCCGTTGCTGGCGTCGTTTGTCTATCCGACGGAACCATTAGAAGAGGTACGTCGACGCGTCCGGGCGTTTAAGACGGTGCGCGAATTCCAGCACGATGCGATGGTAAAGGTGAACGAACAAGTCATTGCGCGCAGCATGACGGCGTTTACCGTTTCCGGTCTGGAGCGGCTTTCGCCTGACAAGCATTATCTGTTTGTGTCAAACCACCGAGACATTATGCTCGACGCCAGTCTGTTGCAATATTGGCTGGTGAAGAACGGTTTTGAGACCACGGAGATTACGTTTGGCGAAAACCTGATGCGCCATCCGGTGGTGATCGACGTAGGCCGGAGCAACAAGATGTTCAAAGTGGCGCGGCCTGGGGGCGACATCAAGGAGTTCTACCGTCAGTCGCTGCACCTGTCGGAATATATCCGCTATACCATCGGGGAAAAGGGCGAGTCGGTATGGATTGCCCAGCGCAACGGACGGACGAAGAACGGCATAGACCGCACGGATCAGGGCATCATAAAAATGTTCTGCATGAGTGAGGACAAAGACCGTGTGAAAGCATTGGCGGAACTGAACATCGTGCCCGTGGCCATCTCGTACGAATGGGAGTCGTGCGACGTGCTGAAGGCGCTGGAACTGTATGAGTCGCAGTACACGAAATATACGAAGAAGCCCGGCGAGGACCTGAATAGCATCATGACAGGCATCATACAATGGAAGGGACGCGTACATATGGCGCTGTGTGAGCCCATCCACGCAGAGGATTTGGCGGCTATGGAGGGGCTGACGAACAACGAATACCACAAGGCGGTGGCGGGACTGATAGACCGCCGCATCAAAGGAGCCTACCAGCTGTGGCCGAACAACTACGTGGCCCACGACATGCTGTATGGCAACGGGCGCTACCGGGCGATGTACACCGACGAGGAGTGTGAGGCGTTCCGTCACCATCTGGCGAAGCTGGACCGTTATGCGGAGACGTGCGACATAGAACGCTTGCGGGAAATATTCTTAGGAATCTATGCGAATCCGGTGGACAACATATAAGTGGATCGTTCTCGCGGTGGTGACTGCCGCGCTGGTGGTGCTGACGGCCAGGCTGGAATATAAGGAGGACATTGCCGACTTCCTGCCACTGGACCGTGAGCAGCAGGAGGCCTTTGCCGAACAACAGCAGGCAGCAGGCGCACGACGCATCTATGCGGTGGTTTCAATTGTCAATTGTCAATTGTCCTCGCAACGCCACACTCTCAAAGAGAGAACTGTCAATTGTCAACCGGCCGTGGAGCGGTTCTGCGAGATGGTGGAACAGCTAACAGCCAAAAGCCAAAAGCCCTCGCAACGCCACACTCTCAAAGAGAGAATAGCCATTTTGACGGCGGACGATCCGGAAGCGATGCAGGAGGCCATGGACGCCATCTATGCCCGGATGCCGTACCTGTTGACAGCGGACGATTATGCCCGGATGGACAGCATGACGGCGGAGGCGGACTTCGTGGCCCGACAGTTAGACCAAGATAAGCAACTGCTGATGTTGCCCACGGCGGGGATGATGGCGATGCAAGTGAGCCGCGACCCGCTGGGATTGTTTGCGCCCGTCGTGCAGCGGTACGCAACAGCGATGGGCGGCGGTGCCACGGCGAAAAGCGTCGTCATGGTGGATTCGCCCTACGGTGCCAGCGAGACGGAGCATAATGCCGCGCTGGTGGCGATGCTGCAACAGGTGTGCGACAGCGTCGGCAGCGCCTATCCCGACGTCAGCATACACCTGACAGGAGGACCGGTCATCGCCGTGGGTAATGCCCAGCAAATCAAGCGGGACAGCATGACGGCCGTCACCATTGCCGCCGTATTGATACTCCTGCTACTATGGCTGGCGTTCCGCAACGTGCGAAACATGGTGCTGATAGCCGTCAGCATCGCATGGGGGTGGCTGGCGGCCATGGGGTGCCTGGCACTGGTCCACAGCGAGGTGTCGGTCATCGTCATTGGCATCGCGTCGGTCATCGTGGGCATCGCGGTGAACTATCCGCTACACCTCATTGCCCATCTGTCACATACGACGGACGTGCGCACGGCACTGAAGGAGATCAGGATGCCGCTGGTGGTGGGCAACATCACCACCGTCGGAGCGTTTCTGGCATTGGTACCACTGCAGTCAGTGGCATTGCGCGACCTCGGGCTCTTCAGCGCGTTCCTGCTCGTAGGCACCATTGTCTTCGTACTCGTATGGTTGCCACATTTAGTTCATAGTTCACAGTTCTTAGACCTAAAGGTCAAAGCGACCAAGGTCGATGACATAGTTCATAATTCTCTCTTCGAGAGTGTGGCGGTGAAATCAAAGTTCAAAGTTCAAAGTTGGTTCGTATGGACGGCGGTGGTGCTGACGGTAGTGCTGGGATGGTTCAGTCTTCAGACGTCATTCGATGCCGATTTGCGCAACATCAACTACATGACGGACGAACAGCGTCAGGACATGCATTGCATCGCCACACTCTCTCCGAGAGAACTGCTGGAACAGCCCTCACCCATCACACATCAGACATCATCCATCACACATCAGCCATCAGCCATCGCCCAATGGAACGAATGGCGCACCACGAAGGGTACCGTACTGTGTCAGCAACTGCAGGAAAAAGCTGCGGCGACGGGCTTTGCCGACGATTCGTTCGACGACTTCTACAAACTCATGACACTCACTCCCCCACCCTCAGCCCTCAGACATCAGACATCAGACATCACCTCCGCCATTGTGAGCAGTCTGACGGACAATTTCAACTACATCGGCTGGGCCTGCGGAGCCATCGTGTTCTTCTTCCTGTGGTTCTCGATGGGCAGCATCGAACTGGCCCTCATATCGTTCCTGCCCATGGCTGTCAGCTGGGTGTGGATATTAGGCATCATGGCACTGCTGGGCATACAGTTTAACGTGGTCAACATCATCCTGGCAACGTTCATTTTCGGACAGGGCGACGACTACACCATCTTTATGACGGAAGGCTGCCAGTACGAATATGCCTACCGACGCAAGATGCTGGGGGCCTACCGACATAGCATCATCATCTCGGCATTGGTCATGCTGATAGGCATCGGCGCACTCATCACGGCACGCCATCCGGCCCTGCGCTCACTGGCCGAAGTGACCATCGTAGGAATGTTCGTCGTCGTGCTCATGGCATGGCTGGTGCCACCGCTCATTTTCCGCTGGATGGTGTACGACCGCAACGGCCATGAACGCCGTCGGCCCATCACCCTGCGCAACATGCTATGGAGACGCTCTGAAGACCCTTCAACGTCACTTAGGACTAGCGTGTTCCGGCTCGTGGCCGAACGCTATCGCTACCGTGGGGTGGAGATATCGATGGCTGTCAACCGCCGACTGCGTTACTGGCGCAGTCACGAGGAAGAACTAACCCAACTGTCGGACGGCGAAACCATCACCGACGACGGTTGGGGCGAAACGGCACTGCTGGTGGCGCTACTCAATCCGCAGCGACGCTATGTGGCAGTGATTGCCGACGACGAGCGAGCCCTCGTGGCCCGTCACGCCTACGAAAACGTAACAAATAATTTAGAATATGCGAGAAAGAATTAGACAATTATTAGAGGAAGCGCTGCCGTTGGTGGATTTCGACTCCGACTTCCTGTTCAGTGAACTCGACTCATTGGGCGTAACGACCATATTGATGCTGCTTTCCGACGAATACGGCATCAAGCTCGAGGCGACGGACGCCACGCCGAAGAACCTGAAAACGCTTGACAGCATCGTGGCAATGGTGGAAAGAAAATTGAAACCTGAAACTTGAAACCTCCAACATGATGACCATTGAACGCTATATCGAACGCAACGCCACGCTATACCCCGACGAGACGGCAATCGTCTGCGACGGGGAACACTGCACCTACAGCATGCTGCACGAACGTATCAGACGGAAGGCGGCAGCATTACAGGCGGCCGGCTATCGGGAGGGACAGATCGTCTGTCTGCGAGCCCTGCCGACGACAGACTACCTCGTGGACTATTTTGCATATCACGTTGCGGGGGGTGTCGTGGCACCGCTGGAAAAGGACCTGCCGGAGGCGTCGTTCCAGAAGATTGCCGACGAGCTGTGTCCCCATTCCGTCCCGAAGGGTTCGGCGGACATCCTTTACACCACGGGAACAACAGGACGGTCGAAGGGCGTCATCGTCAGCCACGACGCCATCATTGCCGATGCCGAAAACCTCATCGACGGACAGGGATTCTCCCACGACCTGGCATTTGTCGTCAACGGACCCCTGAACCACATCGGAAGCCTGTCGAAACTCTATCCGGTCATGATGCTGGGGGCTACCGCCATCATCGTCGACGGCTTGAAGGACTTAAACCGATTCTTCGACGCCTTCCAATATCCTGCGCCGAAGATGGCCACATTCCTCGTGCCCGCCAGCATCCGTATGCTGTTGCAGTTTGGCTCCGCACAACTGGCAGCACTGGCCGACAAAATGGACTTCATCGAGACCGGTGCTGCAGCCATATCGCAGACGGACATGGCGGCGCTGTGTCGCTTGCTGCCCAAGACACGCCTTTACAACACCTACGCCTCAACGGAGACCGGCATCATCAGCACCTACAACTATAACGATGGTAAGTGCGTGGCAGGGTGTCTGGGACGTCCGATGAAACATTCCGAGATAATCATTACCGACAAGGGGCTCATCGCCTGTAAAGGCCGCACCCTGATGACGGGCTACGTCGGCGCCCCCCACCCCCTAGCTAACAGCCAACAGCCAATAGCTAACAGCCAACAGCCCTCACCTCTCGAAGTAGTTTACACGTCGGACATGGGAATGCTCGATGCTGAGGGCATGCTGCATCTCACGGGCCGCGAGGACGACGTCATCAATGTCGGCGGTTTCAAGGTCGCACCAACCGAGGTAGAGGATGCCGCACTGGCATTTCCTGACGTGGAGGACTGCGTGTGCATACCCGTTGACCACATCATTACCGGCAAGGCCCTGAAGCTCCTCGTGGTCATGAAGGACGGCAAGGCGCTGGACCGCAAGGCCCTCGCCCTGCATCTGAAAACGAAGCTGGAATCATACAAAATCCCCATGCTCTACAGTCAGGTCGAGAAAGTCGAACGCACGTTCAACGGCAAAATCAACAGAATACACTATCTCAATCCCGCCCGCTAATCACAGAGGAAGAAGTGCCGGTAGGACGCGTTTAAACACTGAAGTAAGCGGGACGGAGCACGGCACAAAAACGGATTTGCCTATAGCCAAATTAATATGCGGCTCTAGCCAAATTAATGCGTGGCTGCAGCCAAATTAACGCGCGGCTATAGCCAAATCCATGTAAGTTCTAGTCACACTCACACACAAGCCATCTAATTGTATAGAGCGTTGACGTCGTGGAGGAAGAGGGTGCGGGGATCGTTGTAGAACCGGATGAAGTCGGAGGCAGACTGCTGGCCCGGATAGGGGGCGAAGAAGTGGTTCGGACGGTTATAGGCATTACGCCAGACGAGGACGTAGCTAATAGGATGTTTAGCAAGAACTGGAGCTAGCGTCTTAGTCCACCAGTCGCGCGTCTTCAGGCATTCGTAGCCGGTCTCGGTGAGTGCTACGGCCTTCTGATGTTGCTTGGCAACATCACAGACCATAGCGAGATTCTTATCAAGTTGTGCGGCATAGTCGGCAATGCGGAGGGTATCGGCATCGGGCGCCCAGCAGTAACAGTCGAGTCCCATGAGGTCGATGACGTCGTCGCCGGGATAACGTTCCAGATAGCGTGCCTCGTCACCGTCGGCCTCGGTGCCTAGGGAGTAGGCGTAGAGGGCATTGACGACGCCACGTTCACGGAGACGGTTGACAGTGAGCCGCCAGAGGGCTTTGTACTGTTCGGCGGTGCAATGGTCCTGTCCCCACCAGAACCAGGAGCCTGTATGCTCGTGCCAGGGTCGGAAGAGGACGGGTACGCGGACGCCATAGGGTGTCTCCAGCGAATTGAGGAAATCGGCTACGCGGTCGAGCCAGGTGAGAAACAACTCGTGTTTGGAACCGCCGTCCAATACGGCAGAGACTGTTTGCGACTCCGTCGCTTTGAGGGAGTCGGCCACCCAGGCGGTGCCACCGCTGAGGGGATTGTCGAGGTGCCAGCTGAGGGTGACCATGCCACCACGGTCGTAGTGGGCGATAGCCTCCTGACGGATGCGCCGGAAGGGTACACCATCGAGGTTGAGGGAGTCGCCGAGTTCGATGCCGCCGAGGTCGAAGCTGAGGACGGCGGGATGGTCGTTGCAGACGCTATGGACGTCGGAGCGCTGATGGACGGTAGAGTCGCTGGTGTAGTCGGCCTGCCATCCGATGCCATAGACGGTGGCGTCGTGGTGTCCGAAGAGATAGACGGCAGAGTCGCCCAGTGCACGGAGATTGTGCAACAGGTTTTCTGTGCGCTGGGTGCGTCCGCTGTCGGCCAGCGGATCGTCAGCTTTCTGATGATTGCCGCCGCACGAGGCAAGAACCAGTGCGGCGGCAATTATAAAGAGGTTTTTCTTCATACGTTAATCAACAGGAACGGGGGAATGATCCCAAATTACGGGGAACCAGTAGCTCTCGTCGGTATCGGTGCAGGCACGGATCATCATAGGAACGACGGTCTCGCTGTCGTTCAGCCAAGCACCGCTAGCATGGTCGATATATCCGTTGGCCTCGTCGCCAGTGTCCTTCGAGTTGTTGTCCCATACGAACATGGGGATGCCGGCCATGTAGGCAGCGCGGCAGAAGAACTCGAGGTAATACTTGCGGAAGGCGTTGGCACTTTCAGTGGTCTGCCATACGCAGCCATACTCACCGAGGTAACAGGGGATGCCCTTGTCGATGTATGCCCTGCGGAGCTTGTATAGCTGGGCGATGACGTATTCCTCGTTGGCGCCTGCTACGGATGTCAACGGATTGGCGTTGTGACCCCAGCTGTCGGTACCAGATGCTACAGGTGCGAGACAGAAGTTGTAGGGGTCGTAGCAGTGGGCAGCGACGATGATACGGTTGGCGTCGTCGGTGGGAATGTGGAGTTTCGAGATGGTCTGGTCGATGTTGGCAGCATAGCCTGCGACAGCAATCCAGCGATTGGCGTTTTTACCACCAGTGGCACGGATAGCGTCGACGGCATACTGGTTCCACTTGTTAAGCAGCTCGTTTTCAGCATCGGAACCAGCCCCCCAGTTGTCGCCAGCATGAATCTCGTTGAAGACCTCGAAGATGAGGTTGTCGCTGTAGTCGGCGAAATAGGTGGCCACCTGTCTCCACAGGAAGGAGATGAGTGCTGAGTCCTTCTGGGCTACTTCGGCGTTGGAGGCGGCATTGCCCAGGTCGGTCTCGAAGGAGTCGTGGTGGGTGTTGAGGATGACGTTGAGTCCTGCAGCGAGGGCCTTGTCGACAGCACCAGCCACCTCAGCGAGGTAGTTTGCATTGATGACGTTCATGGCATTCATGTGGTTAGTCCATGTAACGGGAATACGCACAGTCTTGGCACCGGCAGCGGCGAGCGTACGGAAGGGTGCATCGGTGATGGTTGCAACGCCGTCCCAGTAGCCCCACTGCGTGTCGCTAGTGTCGAAGTGGTTACCGAGATTCCAGCCCCACCCTAACTGGCGGGTCATCTGTCCGGCTACGTTGTCGGGCAGCGGCTTGGCTTCCCACGTGAGGTCGATGTCCTGCGCGTTGGTCTTATGCTGTGGACCGACGATGAGCCCTGCGGGGATGTGCAGCGTCTGCTTTCTGTCGAAGCTGACGTCGGCAACGATGGTAAGTGCCTTATCAGCGCCATAGACGGCGGCACTCTTCACTGGCACGCCATTGAGCGTGATGAGCGAGGTGTTCTTGGTGGCAAAGCCGATGTTCTTGTCGAAAACTACCTTGATGGTCTTTTCGCCAAAGAGCAGCAGGTCATCTGTCACGGAGGGAACGACCTCAGTGAACACAGGCGCGTCGACCTCGGCGATGGTGTATTGTGCATCCGTGTCCTGGCAGGCTGTGGCAACGAGTGCCACAGCTGCTAACGGTAATGTCTTGAAAATATTCTTTAGTTTCATATTGCTTATCGTGTTTGATTATTCAACAGTAACTTTAGTGCAGATAACATTGTCGCCATTGAGGAGGAACGAACCGCCCCAGCCCTGGGTTGAGGTGATGTGTTCGTAAACGTAATCGGTTACTTGCAGTTCAAGCGCACCTCCGTGTTCTGCCAAATCCCAGTTGCCGTTGTTGAAGTCGCAACCCGGGAACGGGGTGTTAGGATTCCAGTGGCCATCGACCAGCTGGCAGTTCCAGGCAGCATCGGTGGTAGTGATATAGACGCGGATGAGCGAGCCGACCTTCATGCCTGCAGCGAGCAGCTCAGTACCGCCATCGCTGAGGATGTAAGGCTGGTCACCCCAGTTGTCGGCCACAGCCTGACCTTCCCATACGGTGGTCTCGAGGCTGTTGTAGTGGGTGACGGTAATCTTGGTGATGACAGCCTGTCCCATCATGATCCAGCACATACCCCAGTCGGTGAGCGTTGTCAGCTGCTCGACCATCTTGGCAGTAGCGGTGAACTCGATGCAACCGCCGTGGTCGTCGAGGTTGTAGTTGTTGCCACTGATTTCGCATGTCTCGCCAAGGCCTGCGGCAACACCTGCCTCAAGATGCTCTGCCCAGTGGCCGTCGTAGAACTTCACCATCCACCAGCCATCGACCGGCGTGACGTAAACGCGGATGACGTCACCAGCCTGGAGATCCATATCCTTGAACATGTTCGGATTGTTGTCGCCATTGGTGCCCTTACCAATCTCCCAGTTGAACGACCAGTTCTTGAGGTCGGCAAGACCTGTCCAGAGGACGGTGTTCACCTCGGTGTTGGGAGTAAAGTCGACGGTGTAGGAAATCTCGCCGTTAGAAGAAATGAGTCGGAACGTAGAGCCCTTCTTGGCATTGGTAGGAATGCCAACGATGAGCTGGGTGTTGTTGCTTGCCAGCACGTACTGACAGGCGGTACCAGCGATTTCCACACCTGTAAGCTTGTCGCCATTGGCAACAGGCACGGTGAAGGACTCGCCTGCCAGCAGCTCAATCTCCTGTGTCTCCCAAATCTTCTCGGTGACATAGCAGAATACAGCCTCGTTGATGGTAATCGCAGGAACATTCTCCACTTTCGTACCATTAGCCAGTGTTAGGGTCGGAACACCTGAAGTGGCATTCATTGGAACGGTAAGGGTAATGGCATTAGCAGTAGCTTCCAATTCGGGGAAGTCGGATTCGCCAAACTGTACCGATGCGACCAGATCAAGGTCTGTACCCTTAATGGTCAAGGCACCGCCAGCACTGACAGGATTGACACTATAGCCTGTCACAGTGGGCTTTACCAACGTGAAGGGTACATCGACCGTCATACCGTTGGCCATTACCAAATGAAGGTTACCTTCGGCAGCTAAGTTGGGAACGCTCTTGACAACTACCTTGGTAGTTTCGGCAGTGATGTCACCACCAGGAACAATATAGTCGCCTGCGAAGTCGGGGAACTCGACACTTGATACCAAATTCATATCCAAACCAGTAATGGTCAAAGCCTGTCCGGCCTTGACGGGTGTCGGAGTAGCTACGCAGTTGGTAGGCTTCACCGTGGTAACAGTACCTACGGGAACCTCGACACCCGACTTACATATCAGCACAATGTCGCCGTCAGGAGCTTCCAAAGGCAACATGCAGGAAATACCCTTGCCATCGTTGACAATCTGGATGTAATTAGCGCTGACACCACCGATGGTAACATCTTCAACAACATTGAAGTAGGTACCCGTGATGAGGATGGTCTCACCAGCTTTACAGAGAATGTTGCCCAATGGCTCGGCCGGGTTACGGCCCTTAAGGCTAGTGATGGTCGGTACGCCGATTTCGATGGCCTTATCGGAAGAGATGATCTGATAGTCGAGCTCTTCATCGGACGATACGGTGAGGTCGGCAGTGTAGAGTTCAATCTTACCGGTCTTAGCCTCCTCGGGAACGCGTACCTCAATAGTATATCTGTCGTGCTTGAGGAAGTCAGCCTCGCTGATAATCACCTTGTCGGCAAATGCCAGCGAATAGATGAGGTTGAGGTAGTCGCCCTTGATGGTGACGATGTCGCCAGGCATTACGGATGCGGGCGAGAAGCTCTCGAAGTCGATAGGCTCGGTATAGGTGAGCTCGCTCGCTGTCTGGATGGTCTCGTTGGTTTTGGACGTCAGGGTGACTTGTCCTACCGTAGGACCGTCCTTGGGAACAACCACGCGAATCTCGCTGGGAACACCAGACTTTACTATTTCATAATTGGTGATGGCTGCAACACCTGGAATCTGGATGCTGGCAACCTGGTCGAGGTTGCTACCCACGAAGCGCAGTGTACCGCCACGCATGACGGGATTGGGACCGTATGCGTTGAGACTGAAACCACCCTTATACTGGTTGGTATCCAAGTCGTCGTTGCTGCACGCTGTCAGGGACAGCCCGACGAGGGCCATCACTAACAGGGCTAATATATTTTTGATACTTTTCATATTGAATCGGTTTTAGAATATTTATTTGTTAGGAACCGCACGGATATTGTCAATCATTATGTAAGGATTACACTCTGTGCCATTGATACCGCCACCAATGATGAAGATGGTGAGGCTGGCGAAGTCTTTCTCCTGCAGGTTGTAAGTAAGACCAGAACCGTCGAAATTGTAGACGAAGCTGGAGGCAATGGGTATGGTCACCGTAATCCATTCGCCATTGGTATCGAAGGAACCGGTAGCCGTCCAAGGACGATAGAGTGCACGCGGAATGTCGAGACCTCCGTCAGCCTTGGTGCGGAAGAAGGTGTTGTTGGCACCTGCCACCTCGTCGCCATAGATGTCGGGGCTGTTGCCGCTAAGCGTCACAGCACTGGTGGGCGCGAAGATGATCTGCATAGCACCGGCTGCCCAGGCGTTGCTGGCAGGAATGCACATCTCGAACTTCAGATTCATGCTCTCAGCATTCTTGAAGTCAACGACGTCGAACAGACGTACGCCTTCTGGGTTGGGATAGGTCTGAGGAGTATTCCAGTCGCCGCACCAGTATTCGAACGAGTTGTTACCGTCGTCCCAAGCACCGTCCTCGCTCATCGTGGCACCTTCACCCAGGACGAGGTAGTTGCCAGAGAGCGACATCTCGCTGGAGGTGATGGTACGTGCGTGCCAACCCTGCTGTGTACGGCCATTGTCGAAGTCGAACAGCATGCCGCGGTGGTCCTGATAGTGGAATGAGGACTGTGCGGTGCCATAGATAGATGTCAGCGTAACGGGACCCTCTGCAGCACCTTCAGGAACGGTCACCTCCACAGAAGTGAAGTCGTCGGAAATGCTATGGATGGTTGCAGGGATGTTCTGACCACTGGCATCGCAGAAATATACCTCGAGGGGTACACCGGCATCGTTCACCATATAGCTACCGGTGATGGTCACACGGTCGCCGGGCTTGGCATACTCACACGACATAGACGTGACGACGGGTGCCGGGATGACGACATGGAAGTCGTAGGTAACCGTGTCTTGCGACTTGGTAATCATATAGATCTTATCAGTCACCATGATGGGCACGTCCTTAGGCACATCGACGATGAGCGCATTGTCGGTCATGAAACTGGTGTTGAGCACAGCCTTGCGGTCGTTGAAATAGAGTTCGTAGACACTACGCAGGTTGCTACCGATGAGCGCCAGCGTGCTCTGGGGAGAAGCCTCCAGCACCAATTCTCCGTTGGTATAATGCATGTCCGAGGCATCGTTGTAGTTTTGTACCTCTGTCGAGAGGCAACGGACATAGTTGACCGTTGGTGTACCGTCGGCCACTTCGTATTTGTCAGGCTGGTCTTTGCATGATGACAGCGTGAAGCCTGCCATGACTAACGAGGCAAAGAGCAATCCTTTCGTATATTGTTTCATCTTGTTCATAATAACAGATTCTTTTGACGATTAGTAACTATAGGTATCGCGTACGTTGACGTGGACACCTTCTACGTTAGAACCCAGATTGGGATTGTAGAGGACATCCTCTGCCGACATAGGCAGTGCGAAGTAGCTCTTGCCAATCTCAGAATCGAGACGCAGCAAAACGTTCACATTAGGAGCGGCAACAGAGGTGTCGTAGCCCTGCTTCGAGGAATCGGGATTCCATGAGCCAGAGGTATAGTACTCCTTGTAGAGGTCGTTCAGGCCCCAATAGGCGTTACGCTTCTGATGAGTGAGCTCGTTGACGCAGAAGTCAGAATTGTAGTAGCTGACGCGTACATAGTCGTACCAGCGGTCGCCTTCCATAGCAAACTCCAGACGACGCTCTTTCCAGATGTCATCCCAAGAGACGCTGGTAGGACGGACGCCACTAGGAATTGCACGATGACGGACGGCATAGAAGGCGTCGATGACATCGGGATCGGTTGAGGTAGCGCGGTTTGCACCCAGCTTTGCCTCTGCATAAATCAGATAGATGTCCGACAGACGCAGGATGTGGGTAGCCAGTGCGTATGCCATACGTGCAGGAGCGATATTCAGGTCTGCTACGTGGTCGGCAGTATTTCCGTACAGGTGCTTCACGCAGTTAGCACCGGTCGGAGTCTGCAGTGTTCCCGTTGCAGCAGCATTGTAGGTATCGTCGTAGAGGAAACGCAGGAAGTCCAGTCCTCCGTGGTCACGCCACAGATAGTCCCATGAGAATCCTGGCAACATCATCGTAGCCTTCAGACGGGTGTCGATGTTGTTGATCCATGCGTCAGGCTGGTTTTCGAGCAGTTTGATGCCGAAAGCCTCCTGCATGTCCACGGAGAGACCATTCCAGCCGCCCCAGTCGTCACCGAACTCGTCCATGCCTTCCTGGGCAAGGTCACTCTGCAGCGTGTTCTGGCTGGTCCATTGTGCACCGACTGTCCAACGCCATGCGATAAGGCTCTCAGATGCCAAATTGGATGTCAGCTTCCATACATCGCCATAGTTCTCCAACAGCGAACGTCCGGAGTTGTCGATGACATCCTTTGCAAGCTCAGCAGCCTTTGCCAGGTCGCTGGCATTGAGCGAGCCAGACACACCGGCTCTGGTGAGATAAACCTTTGCCAACAGTGCTTCGGCAGAATAGTAATCAAGGCGTCCGGCGGTAGGATTCTTCACACCTTCCAAGTCCTCCATAGCCTTCTCCAGCGTCATGATGATGTATTCGTAGACGTCGGAACGCTTTACCTTCGGCAGACTGTTGTAGTCGCCAGAAGCCAGCAGGCTGGAGTTATTGTGGATGATGGGCACGTCGCCAAATGAGCGGACGAGGAAGAAATAGGCCATTGCCTTCCATGTGAGGCATTCACCCAGACACTGGTTTTTGTTAGGAGCACTGGTAGCAGCCAGTGAATTATACAATGTAGTAGAATGTCCGATGACAGCCCACAGTGAATAGGACATATTGACCAGGTCTTGGTCGGAACCATTCACCGAGAAGTTCAGATAAGGTGACGAACCCCAGTAATAGTTACCCGAGAGCACTTCACCAACCTTGATGAAACCACGCTGGAAATCGTACCAGGGCGAGTTGTACAGGTAATTGACACTGCTGAGGCACTGGTCGGCGGTCTGATAGAAGTTGTCCGTATTGTAGCTGTCCTCTGTCGGTCTGTCGAGGAAATCATCGCACGACGACATCGTGAGGGCTGTAAGTGCGGCAACAGCTGTATATTTGATATTTTTCAGTTTCATAATCTTATTCCTTTATATAATTAGAATGATACGTTAAGACCAAACGAATAAGTGGTAGGTGAGGGATAACGTGCGTTATCGAGACCCATGACGTTGGGGCTCTGTGTCGAGATACCAATTTCAGGATCGTAACCGTCATACTTGGTCAGTGTCACCAGATTCTGGATGTTGCACGAGATACGCAGGCTCTCCAAACCCCAGCGGCTGATGAGCTTCTTGGGGAAGTTGTAGCCCAGGGCGATATTCTTCAGACGGATGTAGCTTCCATCTTCGATGTAGCGGTCGCTCCAGCGGTCGTTGTCGTTCGGGTCGTTGATGGTAGCACGCGGCATGGTGCCGTCGGGGTTCTTCAACGTTACGTTGTGTATGTCATCATACCAGTTGTAGATGAGCTGTCCGTCGCCACGATCCACACCAGCCGAATAGTCCTTGCTGGGATCAATGGCTGTGAGGATAGCACGTCCGTTCACGTCAGTGAGCTGGTTGGTCCATGTAGAATTCATGTGTGTCAGCTTCATCTTCAGGTAGTTACCCACCTTGTTGCCATAGGAACCGTTGATGAAGATGTTCAGGTCAAAGCCCTTGTAACGGAAAGTGTTGTTGAAACCGAAGGTGTACTTGGGCAGCGGCGAACCGATGTTGGTACGGTCGTTTTCGTCAATGATACCGTCGCCGTTCAAGTCCTTGTACTTGATATCGCCAACATAAACGGTGGAATTCTTCGAGAATACACCATTCGTCGGGTAAGCAGCGGGTTTTGCTGAGGTCTCAATGTCCTCCAGCGAAGTATAGACGCCGTCAGTCACATAGCCATAGAAGCTGTAGAGTGACTCACCAGCCTGCGTGAGGCTCACCACGTCGCTCCACTGTCCGTAACCAATGAGCTGAGCATTGCTCGAACCGTCTGAGAGGCTGACGAGCTTGTTCTTGTTGAACGAAATCTGGAAGTCAGCATCCCACTCGAACTTACCGACCAGTGGGTGTGTGTTCAGCGAGATTTCGACACCGGTATTGCGAATCTGTCCGTAGTTACCATAAGGTGCAGCAAGGGCAGAGGAACCGTTACCGCTAGTTCCCATGTATGAGGGCAACTGCAGCTGCATCAGCATGTCCTTCGACTCCTTGTTATACCAATCGACGGTCAGGTTGACACGGTCGTGGAAGAAACCGAGGTCGATACCGATGTTCCACTGCTCCTGGCTTTCCCACTTGATATCCTTGTTGGCAATCTGTGCAGGACGGTAGCTGGTACCCAAAGCCGTCTCCATGGTAGAAAGCGGAGAACCCCACTTGTAACCACCGATGCTCGAGTTACCTGTCTGACCCCAGCCGACACGCAGCTTACCATTCGACAACCACTTGCCGACAGCCTCTTCTATGAATTTCTCGTTGGAGAAACGCCAGCTGGCTGCAAACGAGTGGAAACCGGCCCAGCGCTTGTTGGGACCGAAGTTCGAGCTACCATCGTAACGATAGGTATAAGTAGCATTGTAGCGGTTGTCGTAGCTGTATGTCCAACGGGTGAAGAACGAAGCCATAGAACTGCTGCCGAAGCCTGCGCCAATCTGCGGCGTACCTGCACCCAGAGCGGGATTGTGTACAGCGTCAGAAGGCAGACCGGTGTTGTAAACAGAAATATAGTCCCACTTCGATTCCCAGCACTCTTGACCGATCATGGCCGTAGCTGAGTGTTTGCCGAAGGTGCGGCTATAGGTGAGGTAGTTCTTCAACTGCCAGAAAGTACTGGTGTTCTTCTGCATACGGCTCTCGTTGCTCGAACGCTTCCATGTGCCGAGATCTACCATAGGTTCGTAAGTCTCACCCTTGTTCCAACCTAAGTCGAAGCCAAGTTCTGCGTGCCAAACCAGATTCTCGATGGGTGTCACCTCAAAGAAGATGTTACCGTTCAGTTTCTGACGCTTCAGCAAGATGTCATCCATCATTGCCATGGCGATGGGGTTAGGATTGGTATAGCCTTCCTGCGATACGCTAGAATAGCTGCCGTCTACATTATATATAGGTATAGAGGGGATGGTGGTCAATGAATAACCGATAAGACCCTCATCAGAGTCGGCCAACTTCAGGTCATCCTTTGTGTCAGAATAGGTGATACTCAAGCTCATCTTCAACCAGCTCTTCAGTTGTGCGTCGAGGTTAGTACGAGCCGAGAAACGTTTGAACTCAGAACCGATAATCGTACCCTCCTGATCCATATAGCTGCCGCTGACGTAGTATTGTACCTTGTCAGAACCACCCTGTGCACTTACCTGATGAGAGTGCTGGAAAGCCGTCTGGAAAATGGCATCCTGCCAGTTCGTACCCTTACCCAACAGCGAGGGGTCGCTGAAATTGCCTACGTGAGAAGCTTCGCCTACTTCGGCATAGCTGTTGTAGTAATCTGCATATTCGCGCAGGTTCATCATATCCAGACGCTTCGTCTGACGGTTCCATGCTGCCATGCCGTTGTAGGTGAACTTAGCGTCACCGGCCTTACCACGCTTGGTGGTAATCAGCACGACACCGTTAGCACCCTGAGCACCATAGATGGCGGTGGCAGAGGCGTCCTTCAGAATTTCCATCGAGACGATGTCGGATGGGTCGATAGTCGACAGCGGAGAAATGGTAGATACAGAACCATTACCCAGCGCGTCACCCAAACCATAGCTTGCACCTGACGTGCCGCCGCTCTGTACGGGTACACCGTCAATTACATACAATGGCTCAGCATTGGCGTTGATGGTAGCGGTACCACGCACGCGGATTGCCGATGACGAACCAGGTGCACCTGAGGTCGATACGGCAGACACACCGGCTGCGCGACCTTGCAACGACTGGTCGAGCGAAGTGATGATAGAGCCCTTCACGGCACTTTCACCCAACGATACCGAAGCACCGGAGATGTCGCTCTTCTTCATCGTACCATAACCCACGACGACGACTTCGTCAAGCATCTTCTTGTCTTCTTCCAACACAATCTGATAGTTGTTACGTGCGTCAATCTTGATTTCCTTCGTCAGATAGCCAATGTAGCTAACGACGATGGTCTGTCCCTGATTGACACTGAGCGTAAAGTTTCCGTCGAAATCGGTAGCAACACCGTTCGAGGTTCCCTTTACAACTACACTGGCTCCAATGACGGGCCCCATGGCGTCCGACACCGTACCAGTAATCTTCTTCGCCTGTTGTACCTCATTGGGCAGCGGTGAACTGCCCTCTGCGGCATACGTCACGGGCGAATAGCCCAGCAGGAATATAGCGCATAATCCTGCTAGCAGAGAGTTTTTACTGCAATTTAAATCCATACTTTGCTTGTTAGTTAATAGTATATAATATCACTTGTATCTTGTTAAGACGTTGCAAAGGTAATGCTTTTTTTGTAAAAGCTAACATCTTTTATTGATAGTTTTTGATACTTTTTTGCTTTTTGGTCGTTTTTGTACAACATAAATACACAATTTAAGTTTTTTTAAGTGTCTCTCCAGCTGAAAGTATGCAAGTTTGTTAAAATAGTATAGTGCTATTTCAAAAAATAGTGCTAACTTTGCAACGTGTTAAAATGATACATCGAGCTAAAGACCAAATAATATGAAGAAAACTGGTTTTATCGCCCTGTTGCTGACACTGTTCATCGCGATGCCGATGAAGGGTCAGATTCGTGGTAATAGTATTAATGTCGAGGTCATTCCCGACCATCAGGACTGGCGTTATGAGGTGGGAGAAACCGCTATATTTAATATTAAGGTTACGCGCGAGCATACCTTAATAAATAATGTAAAGGTGGACTATGCCGCTGGACCGGAGATGTATCAGGACGTCAAAAAAGAAGGAGTGCTATTGAAAGATGGTACACTGACGCTGAAAGGTAAGATGACAAAACCAGGCTTCTATCGGGTCGACGTGAAAACCACCATCGACGGCAAGGAATATAAGGGTGCTTGCGGTGCAGCCTTCTCGCCAGAACGCTTGCAACCGACTACCGTCATGCCTCAGGACTTCAGCGAATATTGGCAGAATGCCATCAGCGAGGCTCGCAAGGTTGACCTCAATCCCACGAAACGCCTCTTGCCTGAGCGTTGTACGAAGGATGTCAACGTCTATGAGGTGTCGTTCCAGAATATCCAGTGGAACTGGCGCACCTACGGCATTCTCTGTGTTCCTGTCAAAGAGGGGCGTTATCCCGCTTTGCTGCGGGTGCCTGGTGCCGGTGTTCGCCCTTATGGTGGCGACATCTATACTGCCTCGCAGGGTGCTATCACACTCGAAATCGGCATTCACGGCATTTCCGTCACGATGGACCAGAAGGTTTACGACGACGTGTTCAACGGTGCCTTGATGAATTACTGGAATTGGGGCATGGACAATCGCGACGACAGCTACTACAAGCGTGTCATCATCGGTTGCATCCGAGCTATTGACTATATCGAGCAGTACACCCCTTGGAATGGTGAGCAGCTCGCGGTATCGGGTTCTAGTCAGGGCGGATTCCTCTCGTTGGCCTGTGCCGGACTCGACAAACGCGTCACTTGTTATGCGCCCGTCCATGCAGCATGCTGTGACCATACGGCTTCGCTGAAGGGCGTCGCTTGTGGCTGGCCGCACTATTTCTATTGGAATAAAGGCAAGGGGCAGGAAGCGAAAATCAACACCTCACGCTACTACGATGGTGTCAACTTCGCCCGTCTCATCAACGACAAGCAGAAAGGCTGGTTCTCGTTCGGCTATAACGACGACGTAGTGCCTCCTACAACAGCTTGGGCTACATACAACACCGTCACAGGTCCGAAGGAGATTTCGCCCTATCAGGCCACGTGGCACTATTGGCATCAGGAGCAATGGGACGAATGGGAAAACTGGTTGCTAAAAGAATTAGGATGTAAGAAGTGAGAGGTTAGAGGTAAGATGTAAGAGGTAAGAATATGAAGAAAACATTATTTATAATAATAGGTATAGCCATTATGATGGTTGCCTGTAAAAAAGAAGAGGCGCCTAAGACCGTTGCCCAGCAATTGGCTGAACGGCTGGAGTCTTTGCGACAGAAAGGTTATATGATGGGCCATCAGGACGATCCGTTCTATGGTCTGACATGGGATTATCAGGCAGACAGCAGCGACGTGAAGAACACGTGTGGCGACTATCCTGCCGTCATGGGTTTCGACCTTGGCGGCATCGAGGTGGACGACGCCAAGAACCTCGACAGTGTGCCCTTTACGCGTATCCACGACGAGATTATTGCTCACCACGAACGTGGCGGTATCGTCACCATTTCGTGGCATCCGCGTAATCCCAAGACCACTGCTCCGCGTGGAGGACTGGATGGTCAGAAATTCCCTGAAGGCTCAGCCTGGGATGTTGCCGACTCCACCATCGTTTCCAGCATCCTCCCTGGTGGCAGCGAGTTCGAGAAGTTCCAGACGTGGATGAAGCGCGTGGGTGATTTCCTGCTGACGCTGAAAACGAAGGACGGCCAACCCGTACCCATCATTTTCCGTCCTTGGCACGAGAACAATGGCTCGTGGTTCTGGTGGGGACAGAAGCTTTGCACAGACAACGAGTTCCATGGTCTTTGGTGTATGTTGCAGGACGAGTTGAATAGTCGCGGACTGACTAACCTGCTGTGGAGCTATTCGCCCAATCTCGACGGCGGCTGGAACGAGGAACGCTTCCTGGCACGCTATCCCGGAAACGAGCGCGTAACGCTTATCGGTGAGGACGCTTATCAATGGGGTACGGAGGAGGATTTCAAGCGCGACTTGACGGCCGACCTGAAATTCCTCAGCGATTTTGCCCAGAAGAACGGCAAACTGCTTGCCATGACTGAGTGCGGTCTGAAGAACATGACGGATTCTACGTGGTGGACCCGCGTGCTGAAACCCATCATGGACCAATATCCCATCAGCTATTTCCTCCTCTGGCGTAACTACAAGGAGGAGTTCTTCGGTCCTGCGCCCAACTTGCCGTGCGCCGCTGACTTCCGCAAACTTTACGAGGCCAAGAACACGCTGTTCCTGAAAGATATCGTCGCGAATAACGGCGTGACGGAATATCGGAGTAACGGGAAATAGTCTCGGAGTATTTGAAAATAGTCTCGGAGTATTGGAAAATAAATCAAAAATAAAAAAATAAATGAGCAATTTCGAAGAAAAAGTAAAAGCGTTGCGTGCTCATCACGAGCAGTTGCTGACGCGAAAAAACGAACCCCTGGAATGGGGGAATGGCATCTACGAAAAGTGGAAGTTCCCCATTCTGACTGCAGAGCATACACCGCTGGAATGGAAGTATGACTTCTGCGAAAAAGACAACCCCTACCTCATGCAGCGCATCATGATGAATGCTACGCTCAACAGCGGGGCCATCAAGTGGCAGGGCAAATACTGCCTCGTAGTGCGTGTAGAAGGTGCCGACCGCAAGTCGTTCTTCGCCGTGGCTGAGTCGCCTAATGGCGTCGACAATTTCCGCTTCTGGGACGAGCCCATCACCATGCCCGAGGATGTCATTCCGGCCACCAACGTTTACGACATGCGCATCACGCAGCACGAGGACGGCTGGATTTACGGCGTGTTCTGTGCCGAGCGTCACGACGAATCGCAGCCGGGCAATCTCTCTGCGGCAACTGCTACGGCAGGCATTGCACGCACCAAGGACTTGAAGACTTGGTATCGTCTGCCCGACCTGAAGACGAAGTCACAGCAGCGCAACGTCGTACTGCACCCTGAGTTCGTTGATGGCAAATACGCCTTCTACACCCGTCCTCAGGATGGTTTCATCGATACGGGCAGTGGTGGCGGCATCGGCTGGGCATTGGTCGACGACATCACCCACGCTGAGGTGAAAGAAGAAAAAATCATCAACGCGCGCCATTATCACACCATTACGGAAGTGAAGAATGGCGAAGGTCCCCACCCCATCAAGACTCCCAAGGGCTGGCTTCATCTGGCACATGGCGTACGTGCTACTGCCGACGGACTGCGCTATGTCCTGTATATGTACATGACGGCCCTCGACGACCCCACGCGCGTCATCGCACAGCCGGGCGGATATTTCCTCGTTCCTGAGGGTGACGAATATCTGGGCGACGTCATGAACGTGGCCTTCGCCAACGGCTGGATTGCCGACCCCGACGGCCGTGTATTCATCTACTACGCCTCTGCCGACACGCGTATGCATGTGGCTACCTCTACTGTCGACCGCCTCGTCGACTACTGTATGAACACTCCCGAGGACGGCCTCTTTACCGCCGCCAGCGTGGAAACAATCAAAAAGTTAATCGCAAAAAATCATAAACTATGAGTAATTTAAAAGAAAAGATCGCCTATGGCTTTGGCGACATGTCGTCCAGCATGTTCTGGAAGATATTCTCTTATTATCTGCCGTTCTTCTACAGCAACATCTTCGGACTGTCGCTCATCGACGCTGGTGTGCTGGTGTTGGTAACACGTATCTGGGATGCCGTCTCTGACCCCATGATGGGTGTCATTGCCGACCGTACCAATACACGTTGGGGTAAGTATCGCCCCTTCCTGCTTTGGGTGGCACCGTTCTTCTCCATCGCAGGCATCCTGCTGTTCACCACGCCCGACCTCGACTATGGTGGCAAGCTCATCTGGGCTTACGTCACCTACATCCTCATGATGACTGTCTATACGGGTATCAATGTGCCTTACGGTGCCATGCTGGGTGTGATGACCGACGATACCAACGAGAAGACCGTGTTCTCATCCTTCCGCATGTTCTTTGCCTATGGCGGTTCGTTCATCTCGCTGTTCCTCTGGGAACCGCTTACCAACATGATGGGTGGCTACAACACGCCCGAGGGCTGGTTCTGGGCCATGGTGGTTATCGCAGCAGCATGCTTCGTCATGTTCCTCATCTGTTTCTCAATGACCCGCGAACACCTGAAGACCGTCTCCACCGTCTCCGTTGGTTCCGACTTCAAGGCACTGCTCTCCAACAAGCCCTGGTGGCTGCTCATCGGTGCTGCCCTCTGCTTCAATCTGTTCAACACCGTGCGTGGTGCTACCGTCGCCTATTATTTCCAAGACATCATCGGTGCCGACGTCAACCTCGTGTTCTTCGGACTGATATTTGCCTTCTATGCCGGACTCTTCCTGGGTGTGGGCGAAGTGTCGAACATGGTGGGTGTAGCCTCGTGCGTACCTATTTCCAACAAGCTGGGCAAGAAGTCCACTTTCATCATGGTCAATGCCTCATTGGTCGTCCTGAGCATCGCGTTCTACTTCATTCCTTGCACTCCAACGGGTTATTGGACCATGCTCGTGTTCCAGGTGCTCATCTCCATCCTGACGGGTATCATGTCACCACTCGTATGGTCAATGTATGCTGATGTCAGCGACTATGCTGAGCTCGAGTTCCACACGGCCTCCACGGGTCTTATCTTCTCGTCGTCGTCCATGGCACAGAAGTTTGGTGGCGCCATCGGTGGTGCTGCCGTACTGTGGCTGCTCGACGGCTTTGGCTACATTACTGACCCACAACAGCTTGCTGCTGGTGTCGTACAGCCCGACGGAGCCCTCAGCTGTCTGCGCTGGCTCATGAGCTTCATTCCTGCACTCGTAGCCCTCGTGTCTATGTGCATCGTCTGGTTCTATCCGCTCACCACCGAGCGTATCACGCAGATTAACAAAGAACTGAAGGAATTACGCAGTTACTATCTCAATGCTGACGAAAACGATTGAAACAATGAAATGTGAGATGCAGGATGTTGTCCAGAACAACATCCTGCGTTTCTGGTTAGACCGCATGCAGGACCACGAAAACGGCGGTTTCTACGGACGCATCGACGCCAACGAACAACTCCACCGCGAGGCCGAGAAAGGCGCCATCCTCAACGCCCGCATCCTCTGGTCCTTCTCCGCCGCCTACCGTGTGCTCGGCGGTTCGGCCGCCGAGGCCTCCGCCTATCTTGCTGCTGCCACGCGCGCCAAGGATTACTTCATCGAACATTTCATCGACCACGAATACGGCGGTGTCTATTGGAGCCTCGACTACAAAGGCAATCCCCTCGACACCAAGAAGCAGTTCTATGCCATCGGCTTCGCCATCTACGGCCTCTCGGAATATGCCCGCGCTACAGGCGACCGCGAGGCTTTGGACTATGCCCTACAACTCTTCGAATGCATCGAGGACCACGCCTTCGACCACGAGCACAACGGCTATATCGAAGCCCTCTCGCGCGACTGGCAGCCCTTGGCCGACATGCGACTCTCCGACCTCGACGCCAACTACCCGAAGTCGCAGAACACCCATCTGCACATCATCGAGCCCTACGCCAACCTCTACCGCACGCTGAAAGAGTTTCAGGCCAATTCGTCGTGCGACTACGTCCCCGTCATAGGCTCCGTATTGCCCATCGACATTACGGTGCCTTGCGATTTGGTCGCAAGGGTTGAAGGCGCCCTGCGTAACATCATCAACATCTTTACCGACCGCATCCTCAATCCCGAGACCCACCACCTCGACCTCTTCTTCGACATGGACTGGACGCGTGGTGCAGGTCGGCTCGAGAGCTACGGCCACGACATCGAATGCTCATGGCTCATGCACGAGGCTGCCCTCGTCTTGGGCGACCGTCAGGTATTGGCGCGTGTCGAACCTGTTGTGCGCGAAGTGGCAAAAGCCAGCGAGAAAGGGTTGCGCCCCGATGGTTCGATGATCCACGAGGCAAACCTCGACACAGGTCACATCGACGACGATCTCCACTGGTGGGTACAGGCCGAGAATGTCGTGGGCTGGTTCAATCTCTATCAGCACTTCGGCGACGAGGAAGCCCTCGCGCGAGCCCTGAAATGCTGGGACTACATCAAGGCGCAAATCATTGATTATGAGCACGGTGAGTGGCATTGGAGCCGTCATGCCGACGGCACGTTGAACACCGTCGACGACAAGGCGGGCTTCTGGAAATGTCCCTACCACAACAGCCGTATGTGCCTCGAAATCATCGAAAGATTTGGCAGTATGGAAAATAATTAGTACCTTTGTCGGCCAATAGACACAAACGGAAAAAAATATTAATATGCAACAGAAGATTATTATCCTCGATTTCGGTTCGCAGACCACGCAGCTCATCGGCCGTCGCGTCCGCGAACTCGATACCTTCTGCGAGATTCTGCCCTACAACAAATATCCTGTAGGCAACGACGACGACGTCATCGGCGTCATCCTCTCCGGCTCACCCTATTCGGTGCACGATCCGGAGGCGTTCAAGGTGGACCTCTCGCAGTTCGTAGGCCGCATCCCCGTGCTCGGCATCTGCTATGGTGCACAGTTCATCAGCCATACGCTGGGCGGCCGTGTGGAAAAGGCCGACTCCCGCGAATATGGCCGTGCCAATCTCCAGACCGTCGATGCCTCGAACCCGCTCTTCAAGGGTTTCGACCAACACTCGCAGGTGTGGATGTCGCATGGTGACACCATCACCGCCATCCCCGACGGATTCCACTGCATCGCCTCCACCAAGGATGTCAAGTATGCGGCGTATGCCAAAAGCTATGAGCCAAAAGCTAATAGCCAAGGTGTTTTCGCCGTGCAGTTCCATCCTGAGGTGTATCACACCTTGCAGGGTAAGCAACTGCTGAAGAATTTCGTTGTGGACATCTGCGGATCGCGTCAGGAGTGGAGCGCTGCCTCGTTCGTAGAAAGCACCGTCGCCACACTGCGCTATCAGCTGGGCAACGACCGCGTCATCCTCGGACTCTCCGGCGGTGTCGACAGCTCTGTTGCCGCCGTGCTGCTCAACAAGGCCATCGGCTCGCATCTCACCTGTATCTTCGTCGACCACGGCATGCTGCGCAAGAACGAGTTCCAGCAGGTTATGGACGACTACAAAGTGCTGGGTTTGAACGTCATTGGCGTCGATGCCAGCGAAAAGTTCTTTGCCGACCTCGCTGGCGTTACCGAACCCGAACAGAAACGTAAGATCATCGGTCGCGACTTCGTCGAAGTGTTCAATGCCGAGGCCAAGAAGATTACTGACGCCAAATGGCTCGCTCAGGGCACCATCTATCCCGACCGCATCGAGTCGCTCAACATCACGGGTAAGGTCATCAAGAGCCACCACAACGTGGGCGGTCTGCCCAAGGAGATGCACCTCCAGCTCTGCGAACCCCTGAAGTGGCTGTTCAAGGACGAAGTGCGTCGCGTAGGCCGTCAGCTGCAGATGCCCGAACACCTCATCACGCGTCACCCCTTCCCTGGTCCGGGCCTTGCTGTCCGCATCCTGGGCGACATCACCCGCGAGAAAGTGCGCATCCTGCAGGATGCCGACGACATCTACATCCGCGGACTCCGCGAATATAAGGTGAAGCTCTCGGGCGAAGAAGCCCGCAGAGTACTGGCCGCTGGCATTCCTGCCGCTATGACCGACGGCGAAATCGAGGTATCGCTCTACGACCAGATTTGGCAGGCTGGCGCCATCCTCCTCTCCACCGTCCGCAGCGTCGGTGTCATGGGCGACGAGCGCACCTACGAGAATCCTGTCGCCCTGCGTGCTGTCACCTCTACCGACGCCATGACTGCCGACTGGGCTCACCTACCCTACGACTTCTTGGCGAAGGTCTCGAACGAGATCATCAACAAGGTCCGTGGTGTCAACCGCGTCTGCTACGACATTTCCTCAAAACCACCCGCAACCATCGAGTGGGAATAATAATAAGGCTGCCGAACGGGCAGCCTTATTTATTGCAAGGGGAGAATTTCTTAGAACATCATCGTGAAGCCGAAGCGGACGCTGTTCTTGGAACTGCGACCGGTGTTGTAGTTCATGCGGCGGACGTATTCAATCTGGAAGAAGCGGAGGATGCCGCGGACACCGGCAGAGATTTCCCAATAGGGAATGCGGGGGTTCATGACGAAGCAATCGTCGGGGAAATACATGAGGACGTTGCTGCCGGCATTTTCGGCCAGATAGGGGTTGTTCTTGTCGGAGAGTCCGCCCCACAGCATCTTGACACCGATGTATTCGCGCAGACGGGCTTTCTGGATGAGCGGGATGCGGTTGAGGATTTTTCCCTGCATATCCCAATTGAGGTCGATGCTCCAGAAGCGGTCGTTGAGGAATTCCATGTCGGTAATGAGGTTGAACGTCTGTTTGCGACTGAAATAGGACACGTTGGCCAGCGGCATGCAGAGCAGTGGGAAGGGTACCTGATTCCACTGTTTTCCGGCACGCGTAAAGAAGTCGATGCGTCCCCAGCTGTTGAGCCAGAGGCGTTTGAAGATGCTGGCCTCGGTATAGTTGTAGTGATAGTCGCCACCGAGGAAATCCTGCAGTCCGACGGTATGGCTGAGGGTGAAGATGGGTGCCTCGCGATTGACCTTGACACGGCGGATCTTGGAATTGGTGTAGAGGGCTCCAGGGCTATACTCCAACTCGGCCTTAAGCTCGGTGGTACGGAACTTGATGTCAGTGCCGTCGGTGGACGATAGCGGGACAAACTTCATGTTGCCGGCAGCCTCGTTCTGTTCAGTGTTCAGACTGAACAGCGTCCGCAGTCCCCAGCGTTGCTCGTATTCGAAGAGCAGCCTTTGGCGGTGATAGAACATCATCTTATCGACCTTGGTCCATCGGAATGACGTGAAGAAATTATCCTTGTCGTATTCGGTAATTCTGTTGGACGGCGACATGACGTCGTAGGTCGTCAAGAACGAGATGTTGCGCTTGGGGAATTCCTCAGGCAGGTATTTTTTCTTGTTCAGCGCCCACGTAATCTGACTGCTGTAATACCAGCGCTTGCTCTTCCAGCCATTGGCCACATAGCCTTTCCAGAAGAGACGGGGGAAGAGGTTGGCAGTGGTCTGTGCACCCAACCTGGTGCGCAAGCCGTCGATGAAATTGTTGCTGATTGTCGAAATGATAGGACCAATATCAATCTTGCTGTGCTCGCTGGTCTCGATGAAATTCTCGGTGAGGACTTTCAGTCCGGCCAATATCCAGCCGAAACCACCCATGGACTTGATGCCTTTCAGGAAATTGTCCATCTTTGCCTCGCTGGCCGTCAGCTCGACCTTTCGCTCCTGTTGCCAGAAGTCGGTGCCCTGCAGTTCGGCATCGGGGTCCATGACGATTTTCTCGCGCCCTCTAAACATTTTGTCAGGAATTTCCGTAAACTGATAGTCCGACAATCGCGTGGTACGAATGGCGACGCCTTTCTGGAGGAAGTCGAAGAGCACCAGTTCGACCACCATATCATCGACGGACAGCACCCATTCGCCCGTGGGCAGCTTGGTGAATTCCTGGACGAGTTTCAAGTTTTCTACGAAGTTGACGTCACTCCTGTTGGGCAGGATGATCTCACAGCGCTTGACCTGATAGCTGGAATCCTTGAGGATGTAGAGGTCGCCACGGAATCCGAAGTCCTGTTGATTGTTGGGCAGGAAATGGACGTGGATGCAGGAGTCGCGTCCGACAGCCAGCGTGTCCTCGATATAATAGCGATAGAAGGAGATGGCTCCGTCGCCAATGGGCGAGGTGAAAGGATGCTGGAGGATGCGTATCTGATTGTCGTAAATATTCACATCGGTAAAGATGTCCTTCGAGACGGTATTGACGATGTCGCCCGTCTGGAAGAAATTGGTGACACCCACCGAGCGCTGACCCTTGATGATGTTCTTCTCGTCGTGAGGATCACGGCGATAGATTTTCTGGGTGACAGTCTCGTCGACACTGGCAGGCAGGATGAGACGTCCCGTCATCTGACACTTCTCCACCTGGTCAGTGAGCCAGGGATACTTCGCAAACTTGGGATTGGTGAGCATGTCGGGTTTGACATCGTTCAACGCCAGCGTGAGTTTCTGATACTTCGTATACTGGTAGTAATCACGATTGGAAAGGTCCGTTTTTTTCTTATTGGCAATGACCTTCCGCATGAGTTCCACGGCAGGATTGCCCTTGCGGCGGTATTTGCCGCGCTTGGCCTTGACGGTGACTTCGCCCACCGACTTGGCATCCTCCTTGAGGACCACCAGCAGACGGTGGCTATTGGGACCGATGGAGACCGTCTTGGTCTTATAGCCCACGGCACTGAACGTCAGCTTCTTTCCCACCTGCTTGGTAATGGAGAAATAGCCGCGGTGGTCGGCCATCGTCGTGATTTTCTGTCCTTTATACTGAACGGTGACGAAGCCCAGGCTGTCGCCAGACTGGTCGTCAATAACATAACCTGTAATCTTTTCCTGCGCCAGTGACGTCATCACACATGTCATCACCAGCAATATCAACATCTTAATTCGATTCATAAACTATTATATCCTTTCCAAGTTCAACCCAGAACGTCGAGCCCTTGCCCAGTTCCGATACAACACCCACGCGACCGTCGAGCGAAGCAGCCAGACTGCGACAGATGCTCAGTCCCAAACCAGAGCCCACTTCAAACTCATCGACCTTGAAGAAACGCTCGAAGAGCTGTTCGTTACACATGTCGGCAGCTATTCCCTTACCCGTATCGCGCACAAAGATGCGAATGACGTCATTGTCTGTCTTACAACCTACGGTGACGAGACCATGGGTGGTATATTTCACTGCGTTGTCCAAATACTGGTTGATGATTTCCAACAGGCGTTCGCGGTCGGTATATAACGTCGGCAGGTGGTTATCATCCTCTATCTGCAGAATATCACCGTTATTGCGGGCCTTCTCATGATATTTCTCGAACAGCTCGAAGAAGAGACCCTTCAGGGCGAACGTCTCCTTATTGAGCGTCGCAGCACCCTTGGCCTCGAGTCGGGACATACTGACGATATTGTCAAGCATGCTGAGCAGTCGCGTATTGTTCTGCTGGATGACATCCACCAGTTTTTGGCGTTCTTCCTCGTCATCGGCCATCGACAGCACATTGCTGAAGCCCACAATGGCATTAAGCGGAGTACGGATTTCGTGACTGATGTTCGAGAGGAAAGCCGATTTCAGACGGTCGCTCTCCTCGGCATGATAGAGTGCATCCATCAGGGCCGTCTCAATCTCCTTCTGCTGGTCGATACGCATGGTGGTACCGACGATGGTCTCAGGGTCACCGTTCAGATTACGCTTCTCGACGGTAAAGAAACTCTCGCTCCAATAGGGTTTCTGACTATGCGGAGACATGATCTGATACTGCATATTGAACTGTTCCGACGCACCATTCATCACGTCATCCATGCCTTTGCGGAAGTCTTCCTGATATTCCGGAACTATCTGACGGATGATATCCTCCACTTTGCCACCAGGAGGCAGGAACACGGTATCGCCATAGTCACGGTAGTCGCTGTCGAACGATACGACATGGCTGCCGACATCGATGCGCCACACGCACAGGTGCATGGCTTTCAACACCAATTCGTACTCTACGGAAAGCGTTTTTACCTGATCCAGCTGATTGAGTTCTGCTTTCAAACGATGCGAACGGACCGCCTGTCGTATGAGGTAAACGCACAAGGCAATCAGCATGGGGATGCCGACTATCCAGGCGAGAATATCGAGCTGAAACAGCGAATTCACCGCCAAAAACTGTATGACTGCGGTTACGGTCATAGCTGTCGTCTTCGCAATTATTGTGCAAAATTACAAAAAAAATCGAATTCTGCATCATTTATTTAGAAAAATTTCGTAACTTTGCCCCATATTTATATTATGACATCATGACACAAGAATTTGAAATGATCGCCAAGACCTTCATGGGTCTGGAGCCCGTCTTGGCGAACGAACTGACGCAGTTGGGCGCAAAAAACGTACAAGTAGGACGCAGAATGGTGTCCTTTACGGGCGATAAGGAGATGATGTATCGCGCTAATTTCCAACTGCATACCGCCATCCGTATTCTGAAACCCATCAAGCACTTCAAGGCATTGTCGGCAGACGACGTGTACGAAGGTGTAAAGGACATCGACTGGACAGAATACCTGTCGCTGGACAAGACCTTTGCCGTCGACTCCGTCGTATTCTCCGAGGAGTTCCGCCACTCGAAATTCGTGGCATATAAAGTGAAGGACGCCATCGTCGACCAGTTCCGCGAGAAAACGGGCAACCGTCCGAACATCAGCGTGAGCAATCCTGACATGCGCCTGCACATCCACATTGCCGAGGACCAGTGTACGCTATGTCTGGACTCGAGTGGCGAGAGCCTGCATCGTCGCGGCTATCGTCAGGAGTCGGTAGAGGCACCGCTGAACGAAGTGCTGGCCGCAGGTATGATCCTGATGACTGGTTGGCGTGGTGAGACGGACTTCATCGACCCCATGTGTGGCAGTGGCACGTTGCTCATCGAGGCCGCACTGATAGCCCGCAACATGGCTCCGGGCTTGTTCCGTAAGGAGTTTGCCTTCGAGAAATGGCCCGACTTCGATGCCGACCTTTTCGACAAGATCTATAACGACGATTCGAACGAGCGCGAATTTACGCACCACATCTATGGTTACGATGTGGATATCAAGGCCGTGAATACGGCACGCCTGAACGTGAAGGCCGCAGGACTGACCAGCGACATCACCGTCGAGGAACAGGACTTCAAGAACTTCACGCAACCCAAGGAGAAGAGCATCATGGTGACCAATCCACCCTATGGCGAGCGCATCTCGACGTCCGACCTGCTGGGCACGTACAAGATGATTGGTGAGCGCTTGAAACACCAGTTTACAGGCAACGAGGCTTGGGTACTTTCCTATCGTGAGGAATGTTTCACCCAGATTGGTCTGAAACCCAGCATCAAGATCCCCTTGTTCAATGGCAGTCTGGAGTGTGAGTTCCGCAAATACCAGATGTTCGATGGTAAGATGAGCGATTTCCGTGGGGAAGGCGGTATTGTGAAGACAGAAGAAGAGAAGCGCCAGATGGCTGAAAAGCACCGTTTCAAGAAGGAGCGTGAGTTCAAGAAGCGTCTGGACGAACAGGAGGAGAACGAGGATGGCGACATCCGTTCGTTTAAGTTCCATTCGCTGGAGAAAAAAGAATTCAAGAGACCCCGTGAAGCCAGAGAACCGAGAGATTCTAGAAATTCTAGAGATTCTAGAGGTTCTAGGGATTCTAGAGGTTTCAGGGATTCCAGAGATTTCAAAAAACCTTTCAAGAAGAATAACCGTAGATTCCGCGATGATGATGAAGATTAAGTCGTTTCTGATTCTAATGTTCGCCACCATGACTTTTACGATGTGCGCTCAGGAGAAAAACCTCTTTACCCTCGAAGAACTGAACTTCGGAGGTAAACGCTATCAGGCCCTGCAGCCTGAGAATCAGTTTTATGCATGGTGGGGCGACGAACTAGTACGCATCGACAAGGAACGGTGTTTCCTCGTTGACAGGAATACCGGCAAGGACATCCGTCCTCTGACCACCGACGAGGACAACAATCGCAAAGGCGAAGGGAAAGCCACGACGGTTATCAAGGACTATCAGTTGTATGTCGTCGATGCCAAAGGCAAGGAACACCAGTTGACGACGGACGGCAGTCGCGAAATTGTGTATGGACAAACCGTCCACCGTAATGAGTTCGGCATCAACAAAGGCACGTTCTGGAGTCCTGACAGCGCGCGACTGGCCTTCTACCGTATGGACCAAAGCATGGTGACGGACTATCCGCAGGTGAACATATTCCCTCGCGAGGCTACCTACGAGCCAGACAAATATCCCATGGCAGGCATGAACGCCCATATGGTGACGGTAGGCGTCTATGACGTCAATACCGGCAAGACCGTCTATCTCAAAACGCCCAACGGCAGTGTGGTCGGTGATTTTGTCACTGACACAAAGCCCATCTATTTCACCAACATTGCCTGGAGTCCCGACAGCAAGACCGTCTATATGTTCGAACTGAATCGCGACCAGAACGACTGCCGCCTCGTGTCGTACGACGCCACAACGGGCGAACGCATTGCTGAACTCTATCGCGAGACGAGCGACAAATATGTAGAGCCTCTGCATCCCATCCAGTTCCTGCCTTGGGACAGCAATAAGTTCATCATGCAGAGTCAGCGCGACGGATACAACCACCTATATTTATATAATAAGGACGGAAAACTGTTGCGTCAACTCACAAGTGGTCCGTGGGTGGTGCAGAACGTCCTCGGATTCAATACCACGCTGAAGAGCATCATCATCGAAGGCAACAAATACCACCCGTTGCATCGTCAGATCTATAGCGTCAACGTCAACAACGGCAAGATGACACAGCTGACGAAGGAGGATGGTGTGCATCGCGGAGAGCTATCGGCATCGGGCAGTTACGTGCTCGACCGCCACTCGTCACCTACCCAGCCGCGCAATATCAGCATGATTGATGTTTCAAGTGCCAAGGTTCGTGTTCACCGTTTGTTTACGGCTGAAGATCCTTGGCAGAACTACGAACAGCCTATCTTCGAATGTGGCAGCATCAAGGCTGCTGATGGCAAGACCGACCTGTATTACCGCATGGTGAAGCCCTACAACTTCGACGCGAACAAGAAATATCCCACCGTGGTGTATGTCTATGGCGGTCCTCACGCCCATAATGTCGAGGCTTCGTGGCACTGGTACAGTCGTTCATGGGAGACGTATATGTCGCAGAAGGGATACATCGTGTTCATCCTCGACAACAGAGGCAGCGAACATCGTGGTCGTGACTTCGAACAAGCCACCTTCCGACAGCTGGGACAGATAGAGATGCAAGACCAGATGAAGGGTGTGGAATACCTGAAGAGCCTGCCTTACGTCGATGCCAACAAGCTCGGAGTTCATGGTTGGTCGTTCGGTGGTTTCATGACCATCTCGCTGATGCTCAACTACCCCGATGTCTTCAAGGTGGGCGTTGCCGGTGGTCCTGTCATCGACTGGAAATGGTATGAGGTGATGTATGGCGAGCGCTATATGGACACGCCTCAGCAGAATCCTAAAGGCTACGAGAAGGCTAGCCTCATCAACAAGGCCAAGAACCTGAAGGGTAAGCTGCAGATCATTACGGGCTATAACGACAACACCGTCGTGCCACAGCACTGTCTGTCGTTCCTCGACGCCTGTATCAAGGCGGGCACCCAGCCTGATTTCTTTGCCTATCCGGGCGAAGAGCACAACATGCGAGGACACGCCAGCGTGCATCTGCACGAACGTATCACACAATATTTCGAAGACTACTTAAAATGAAAGAAGAGCAAATCCTCGTCCGCATTACAGGACAAGACCGTCCTGGACTGACTGCAGCCGTTATGGGCATTCTGGCGAAGTATGATGCAAAAGTGCTTGACATTGGTCAAGCCGACATCCACAGCACCTTGTCATTGGGTATTCTCATCCGTATGAACGAGATGAAGTCTGGACTGGCCATGAAGGAACTGCTGTTCAAGGCCACTGAACTGGGCGTCAACATCGGTTTCTCGCCCATCAGCGACGATGAGTATGAGGACTGGGTGGGCCATCAGGGCAAGAACCGCTACATCCTCATGATGTTGGGACGACAGTTGGAAGCCCGTCAGATACAGGCCGCTACACAGATTCTGGCCGACCAGGGACTGAACATTGACTCCATCCTGCGCCTCACAGGCCGCAAGAGCATCAAGCAATTGGACAAACACACCCGTGCCTGCATCCAGTTCTCGTTGCGTGGCGAACCCACCAATCGTCAGGAGATGCAGTCGAAGCTGATGAAGCTGTCACAGGAGATGGAGATTGACTTCTCGTTCCAGAAAGACGACATGTTCCGACGTATGCGTCGCCTCATCTGTTTCGATATGGACTCGACGCTCATCCAGACGGAGTGTATCGACGAACTGGCCGAGCGTAATGGCGTAGGTGCCGAGGTGCGTGCTATCACCGAGAGTGCCATGCGTGGCGAAATCGACTTCAAGGAGAGTTTTACCCGTCGCGTGGCCCTGCTGAAAGGCCTCGACGTCAGTGTCATGCAGGATATTGCCGAGCATCTGCCCATGACAGAGGGTGTAGATCGCCTGATGTCTGTCCTGAAGACCTGCGGTTATAAGATTGCCATCCTCAGCGGTGGATTCACCTATTTTGGCGAATACCTCCAGCGCCGCTACGGCATCGATTATGTCTATGCCAACGAACTGGAGATTGGCGAGGACGGCAAACTAACGGGTCGCTATGTAGGCGAAGTCGTTGACGGACACCGCAAGGCAGAACTGCTGAAGCTCATTGCTCAGGTCGAAAAGGTGAACCTCGCTCAGACCATTGCTGTAGGTGATGGTGCCAACGACCTGCCGATGATCTCTGAGGCCGGTCTGGGTATCGCTTTCCACGCCAAGCCCCGTGTGGTGGCCAATGCCGAACAGAGCATTAGCACCATCGGACTGGACGGCGTGCTTTACTTCCTTGGTTTCAAGGACTCGTATCTAGGAGAACAAGGCAAACTATAAGGTAAGAGGTAAGAGGTAAGAGGTACGAAAAAAGCCGGGACGGAGTGTCTCGGCTTTTTTCGTATCTGTTAACAGGGGCGCTGTTTGGGGAGTTTGAACACATCCTGCACTTCCTTCATCTGCTCGGCAGTCATGCCATCGGGTTCGGAACCCATGGCGCGAGCACACATGTAGATATTGGCAGCCTTACAGAGCACATCGGTCTGGTCGAAGGCATCCATGATGTCTGTACCTACGGCAACGGTTCCGTGTTTCTCCCACATCACCACATCGTGGGTTTTGATCTGCTCGAGGGTAGCCTCAGCCAAATCAACGCTGGAAGGCAGGGCGTAAGGTACGATGCCAATGCCCAGAGGAGCAAAAGCCAGCGTCTCAGGAATCATAGACCAGAGCACGCGCGTCATCTCGTCGCCCTTCAGGAAACGCTGGATATGACTCATAGCCACCAGCTCGATGGGGTGCGTATGCAGGGTAGCCTTGTAGCACGAACCCGTTTCCAGCAGATAGTTCTGCAGAGCCAGGTGGGTGGGCAACTCAGACGTAGGCACCACATTCTCATCGGCAATCACCACATAGCTGGCGCAATCGTCGAGAATACGGATGATACTTCCATTCTGCATAGGCTCCTTTGCCAAGTCGCGCATGCGCTTGCCTGTACCCTTGCAATAGAAATACTTACCCTTCAGCTGGGGTAATACCATACCAATCTGCTTCACTTCTGAGATGGGCTTCATGGCCTTGCACTCGTCATCCATAAACTCAGTGACGTTCACAGTGATGTTACCGCCATTACGCTCAGCCCATCCTTTCTGCCAGAGGTAACCAGTGACCTCCGCAATCTGATAAACTACCGCTTTCAAACCCTCGCGGCCTTCTAATATACTCTTCATTGCGTTTTACCTTTTTACTTTTTTACCTTTTTACCACTAATAATTCTCTCCATAGCGTTCCTTCGTGATATCCTCGAGGGCACGTCCACGCGTGTTGGGAACTCCGATGAAGCCCACCACGAGCGAGATGGCCAGCAGGATAATCATGCACCAGGCTGCAATGGTAAAGCCCTCGCCATTCTCACCATAGATATAGGTGAAGATGAGTCCCCAGACAGCAGACAGACCTCGTACGATGAAGAACATCAACCCCTGAGCACCCGCACGGAACTTGGCAGGGAAGAGCTCGCTACCCCACAGAGCATAGAATATCTGTGGCGACGAACCACCCTGCACACCCCAGAGGACGGCAAACAGCCAGAGACCCACCATTCCATTGACACCAATGGTGACGATGACGAGCCAGGCAGCAATAGCCACCAAGAGTCCGAAGGTGTAGATGGCCTTGTGGGACGACTTGTCGATGAGCTTGGAAACGACAAACGTGATGCTGACAATGATGGCCCACTGAATGAAATTCATCCAGTTTGCCTGCTCGTTGGTGACGCCACCAGCAGTCTCGTAGATATGCGGCTGGAAGAATCCCATGACAGAGGCTACGAGGTTCCACGTCAGATAGATGACAGCAAGGAAGATAACGGTGCGCACGGCAATCTTGTTGGAGAACAGTACCTTGATATTGTCCAGCAGGCCCGTCTTCTCTGCCGACTTTTTCTGTGCAGTAAACTCAGCGCTCTCCTGCAACTGACGCTGTAGGTTCCAGGCAATGAAAGCTACGACGAACAGGGTGAAGAACACGATGCGCGACGAGAAGGCATTGACAGCCTCTACGGGCATGTCAGCACCACCAAAAAGGTGTGCCACACTTTCCACCCATCCGAAGAGATAGCCTCCAGGGGCGAAGAGCATGCCAAACAAGAGGATGCACATGGGTCCGAAGCCCCACGACATCTGCGAGATACAGATATTGCGTCCACGATTGTTGACCTCAGACGATTCAGAGATATAGGTCCATGAGGCAGGAACACCTACACCTACTGAGATTCCCGTCACCAGGAATCCTGCCAGCAACATGGGGAAATTCATGCTCAGCATGATGAGCAATACACCCGTCATATACACCAGCAGGTTGTAGGTGAAGATGAACTTACGCCCATACTTATCAGCCAGAAAACCACCGATAATGGCACCAATAGCAGCACCCAGGCAGTTGGCAGAGATGAAGTTGAGCCAGCCCAAGTGTACCTCGGTTAGGCCGAGGTAATTCTGCCACAAGGTCAGACCTGATGCACCAGCCACAATGGCACCTGCATCGAGATAATTGGTAAGAGACACTGCAATGGTGCTCTTCAAAGAATCGTTATTTGCCATAATAATATTTTTTAGAGGTGAGAGGTAAGAGGTGAGAGGTGAGAGAAATGTTTAGAGCACTAAGAACAGCTTGCAGACTATTCTCTTACCTCTTACCTCTCTCCACTTACCTCTAAATTTTATCTACACACCACATCACATTCAATATTGAAAATCTTGGCAACCTTCAGGATGGTGTCAATATGATGTCCGACAGCGGCAGCCATGTGGTGGGTAGGACCAGCCTCACTCCACTTATTCACGAACTCACGGCACGACAGCGAGAACTTGGTGCGCATGTTGGTATCGCCGAAGGTGAATATTTCGCCTTCCTCGTTGATGCCCTCAGCCACCACAAACTTGAACACGCCATTCTTATCCTGCGTAATAGCCAGATAGGTGACAGGACCCGTGAGAGGATAGAACTGGGTGAGATAACCGCCACCAGCTTTTCCGTGGAACACAGGCACAATCTTCATGGTCGGTTTCTTAGCCTGCGAGATGTCGAAGTCGCCAGAACCAGAGTGTCCGATGATGCAGATGTCCTTGGGGAAGTCGATGGAGTACATCTCAGCCAACGTTCCTGTGCCAGAGATGGTCTTCAGGATAGACATTGCCATAGCCACCTTCATGTCACCCTCAACAGCACAAGCGGTATGCTGTTTGATGAGCATCGAGAAAGCAGGAATCAGCATCGAGTCGAGCTTGCCGGCAACGCCTTGTGCAAAGCCATCGTAGTGGGATGCTATCATGCCGAGCTTCTCGTCCTTCACCCACTGCTCGAAAGCCACGACATACTTCGCCATATCCCAGACCTTCTCAACGGTGCCACCACCCTCGATGTCAAAGGTAGCCAAAATATCTTCTGCCTTGGCACGGATGGCAGCCTCGTCGGTGATATTATCGGCAATAGCCCACATCTTCTCCCAGTCGAACTGCTTGGTATAGACGAACATGCGGTGGTAGAGGTTGGTCTCGTCGATATAGAGGTCCATCATGCCAGGATATGGACGACCAATCTGGGCGATGTTGGTATCGCGGAAACGACGACGCACCTGAGCGGCACGGCACCAGTCCTCAATCTCAGCCTGAGCACCTGGGTCGCCACCTTCTACGACACCTGTGATGACAGCAGAACGCTTGCCGGCACGATTTAGGTCGGCCACCATCTCACCAATGGCTCCACAGGCATAAAGCTCTCCCAGCCATGTGGGGATATCGGTCTTGGCATAGTCGGGAGCCAACTTCTTCTGCAGGTTCACAATAACAACGGGCACGTCGAGGTCGCGAACGGCAGGCAACATATTATAAGAGGTGCAATAGGTCAGCATCTGCAGGATGACCAGGTCGACATCGGCAGCACGGAACTTGTCGCCTGCAGCCATCGACTGCTCCTTGGTAGTTACCATGCCACCATCGATAATCTCAATGGTATCGGGCAACGTCTTCTTGAATGCCTCATACTGCGCCTCGAACTCAGGAACGAGTTGGGGGAATTGTGGCAGGTATGCCTGCAGCGCTATGCTGAACACGCCCACCTTTGCTTTGGTTTCAACTAATGGTTTTGCCATAACTTTATTTATTTACAATTTTGCGATTTACTATTTATTAATTGGAAAAATTCGTCATTTCCAAAATGTGCAGATATTTCTCGTAAGCCTTGTCCCATGCAGCCTTGTCGCCAGCAGGATGATAAGGCACCATTTCAACGCTATTGGCAATGATCTGGCGCATCTCCCAGACGTCGTTCACCACACCAAAAGCCTTAGCCTGCAACATGATATTGCCAATGGCTGTACACTCCTGAGGGCCAGCCAGCACCTCGACGCCGAGGGCATCAGCCGTAAACTGGTTCAGGTATTTGTTTAGCGACCCACCACCAATGACATGCAAAACGTTGATGTAACTCTGTCCTGCGATCGACTCCTGTCGAATGCTCGACGGTTCCGCCGTCGAGTTCCAAAACTCCTTCAACCACCCAAACACCTGACGATAGCGCAGAGCCAATGAATCGAAGATGCAACGACAAATCTCTGCAGGTGTCTCAGGAACAGCCTGCTTTGTTTCACGACAATACTGCTGGATAGCCTCAATCATCGAGGGAGGATTGGCAAAAGCCTTGTCGTCTGGATTGATGATACTTCGGAATGCCTCCACCTGCATGGCAGAACCTTGTAACTCAGGGTGCGACAATTGACGAACCTCCTCAGGCCACTCCTTGCGACAACGCTCATAGAGCCACATGCCGCAGATATTTTTCAAAAAACGTGTAGTTCCCTCGATGCCTCCTTCGTTGGTGAAGTTCAACTCATAGCTGCGGTCGTTGATAATGGCATCCTGAGTCTCGATACCCATCAGACTCCAGGTACCACTGGAGAGATAGGCAAAGTGCTTGTCCTTAGCAGGAACAGCAGCAACAGCAGAACCCGTATCATGTCCAGCAATAGCAATGACAGGAACAGCACCTAAGCCAGTCATCTTCTGCACTTCTTCTGTCAATACGCCAATCTGCGTTCCTGGTTGTACCATGCGTCCAAACTGACTGCGCTTCATACCCACACTCTCGATAAGTTTCTCAGAGAGGTCGCCCGTCTTCGGGTCAAGCATCTGGGAAGTAGAGGCAATGGTATATTCGCAGACTGCCTCGCCCGTCAGCATCCAGCTCAAAGCATCGGGCATAAAGAGCACCTTCTTACAATGCTGCATCGCACTATTATTGGCCTTGCGCATGGCATACAATTGGAACAGCGAATTGAAGTTCATAAACTGGATACCAGTGATATCATAGACCTCACGTTGCGGAACAACATGGCTCAGGTATTCTTCCATCGCCCCAAAGGTGTGAGGGTCGCGATAGGCCATGGGATTGCGCAGGATGGCATCATCGTCGCCAATGAATACGAAGTCGACACCCCATGTGTCAATACCGATAGATGAGATATCGATGCCTCGTTTGCCCACAATCTGCAGACCCTTAATCATCTCCAGATAGAGGGCATAGATGTCCCAATAGAAATGTCCACCCGTCTCTATCAGGTTATTGGGAAAGCGGGTCAGTTCCTCTTGTTCCAGTTTGCCATCCACCAATGTGCCCAAAATGGTTCGTCCACTGGTAGCACCCAGGTCGACAGCAAAATAGTATTTCTTGTTCTCCATATATATAATAATGTGTAGCTTATTTTATATAAAAAGACGAAGACACACCGAATGCGTCCTCGCCTATTTTAGAAATTTAACGGCTAACCATCAGATAAGTGCGTAAAAAAAACGAGACATTCCGTCCCAGCTTTTGACGCTGTTAGAAAGTGTAGCCTAAGTTGATGTAGATATTGAGGGACTTGGTGCGGCTATTGTAGCCGAGGGAACCGCCAAGGGGACCGAACATGGAATTGTAGTCGTAGCCCAGGATACCACCGATGAGGGGCTTGGTTTGCATGATGTTACGAATCTCAGGAGCTTGCTGGGCGTAGGCTGCCATCAGGCGTACGTAATGGTTTTTACCTATGCGCTGACGGGCTTGCAACTGCCACCCGATGAAATGGTTGTCGGCATACTCCATATTGCCCATTCCGACCATAGGCATCTGCTGTTCGACATAATGGCCGAAGCGTGTGCCTCCAATGATGTTGTCGTAGATATGGGGGATGTCGGTGCCAAAGAGCAGGCGGCCATAGAACAGATTCTCGATGGTAAAGCGGGTGCCGAAGGTGAACGACTTACGCCACAGAGCACTGACATCGGAGATGCCTATATGATTGTCGATTTGAGCAAAATTGTCGGTGATATAGGCATAGCGTGCCTGGAACCAGCCACCACGGGTGGGGAAATAAAAGTGGTCCTCGGAATTGAACTCCAACTGGGCCTGATAGGTGAAATAATGTGCGTTATGGAAATCCACATTACGCCACAGGTCGGCCTTCAGCTGATTGGAGAAATGATAGTAGTCCCAGCGCAGACCGGCCTTGAGCGTGAAATTGCGAATGGTGACATTGACGGGGTCTGCCAGAACTTGGTGCTGGTTGTATCTCACACTGTATTCACAGTCGCCCTTATAATAGACGTCAATGTCGTTGTGACGGAAATAATAGGAGATGGCCGGACGCGAGAACCGCAGGGCCCGGGGATGGAAGATGAGGTCGCCACCGGCCAACAGGCGTTTGCCCAGGCGTAAGGTGAGGTCGGAACTGACAGCAAGCGTCCGCTCCAAGGGGAGGCTGAGATTAGCCTGCAAGGCCACCATCTCCTCGTTGTCGTAACGTAAACCGAGATGGATCTGAGGGTCGCGAGGAGGCAAATACCTGAAGCCGCCATCCCCGTACTGCAGACTGTCCGTGGAGACTCCGGCATGCAGGGGCTGGCGGAGAACGGGCTTATAGTCGGGGGAGACACCGATTTTCCGCTTCAGGGCCAGCAGGTCGTCCCAACAGAGCATGGCCGCATCCTCACCACGATGGATGAGACTATCGATAGCGTCAGCATTGAAACTGGCAGCAGAGAAACCGGAGGGATCGACACGGATCAGCACGTCAGTATTGGCGACATTCTCGTCGTACTTGTCCATGGTCTTATAATCGACAACCTGCATCAGGATGCTGAGCGTGGAGTTCAGCCCCTCAGCAGACCTCAGCGTGTCCTGCAAGGTTACGCCAATGACCACATCGGCACCCATGGCCCGCGCCAGGTCGACGGGATAGTTGTTGGTGAGGAAACCGTCAACCAACACCATATTCCCTTTGCGGACAGGGGAAAAGACAGCGGGAATAGCCATCGAGGCTCGCATGGCCTCAGGCAAGCGGCCCGAATGGATATCGATCTCAGTATTGTCAACAATATTCGTAGCCACACAGGCGAAGGGAATGGGCAGACGGTCGAAACTCATCGAGTCGGTATAACCCATGCACAACTTCTCGAGCAGCATATTGATATTCTTGCCCTTGATGAAACCACCGCCAGCCTCGCGCTGACGGCCGAAGTTCAGCGTACGCGAGATGATGTAGGTGTTCTGCTTCTTGCGGTCGCCAATGCTCTGGCGACTGACGTCCTCACGGTCGCTGAGGAGAAAAGTCCAGTCAAGACCACGCACCAAAGTATCGAGTGCCTCGGCATTGTAGCCAATGGCATAGAGACCGCCCACAAGACTGCCCATCGAGGTTCCTGTCACAATATCGATGGGAATGCCAGCGCGTTCCAACACCTTCAGGGCTCCGATATGTGCTGTGCCCTTTGCGCCACCGCCACTCAATACGACAGCGACTTTCTTGCGTTTCGCAGTGGTCGCCTGTTCCTCTGCAAAAAGAGAAAGGACGGCGAACAGGAGCATCAGGGAACAAACGAGCTTCTTCATCTGTCAGAACGTCTTAAAGGCATAGCCCTGAGCCTGAAGCCACTCGATGGCCTGCGGCAGGGCAGTACGCAGTTTGTCAATACTTTTCAGAGAATCGTGGAAGGTGATGATGGAACCATTGCGAGCGTAGCGCTTCACGTTCTGAAGCACATCGTCGGCCGTGAGCCACTTGGAATAGTCGCGGGTGACGAGGTCCCACATGACAATGCGGAACTTGCGCGAGAGCCAGGCATACTGACTGAGCCGCATCCAGCCATGGGGCGGACGGACAAGGTCAGTATGCAGATAGGCATTGGCCTTCTCGACATTATAGCTGTACTCACGGATGGTGTGCGAGAACCCTCCGATGTGGTTGTGGGTGTGATTGCCGATGCGGTGACCCTCGTTGACGACACGCTGGTGGAGCTCGGGATACTTACGCGCATTGTCGCCCACCATGAAGAAGGTGGCCTTGACGCCATAGCGCTGCAGCACGTCGAGAATCCAGGGCGTGGCCTCAGGAATAGGCCCGTCGTCGAAGGTCAGATAGACGGCCTTCTCGTGACGGTCCATACGCCATAGCGCCTTGGGATAAAGCCAGCGTAGCCAGACGGAGGGTTGCTCGATAATCATTGAACTATGAACTGTGAACTATGAACTATGAACTAATTAAAAGTTCAACTCCCCACCCTTCTGCTCATAGACGGCAACCATCTCCGTGAGTTCCTTCATGTGGCCTTCAGCCCACTTCTCGTCGAAGGTGTCGGCCAGTGTCACCAACTGCTGCATGATGTAGATCTGAATGGCAACATCGTTGGCAGACGACTCGAAGCGGGAGCCAGTGAGCGTGCAGTACCACTTCATATACTGACTGCTGGTCTTCCAGAGGTCGTTCATGATGACAAGGGCCTCCTTCTTATTGCCCAGCTGCACCCAGGCACGCGCCATATCGAGCGAGCCGGAAGAATAGTTGCTGTGAACATTATAGGTAGGAATCTGCTTGGCAGTATAGCGCAACACCTCTTCGGCCTTCTTGTTGTCACCCTCGCTGATGAGTTCGAGCGCCAGACGCGCCATGATGCGACGATGGGTGTAACACATGCGCATAACGGTCTCGTCGAGATAGATGCCCTTCTGGTCGATGCCTCCGAACTTGAAGCGGTGCATGATGTTGTCGTAGGTGCGCTTCGAATCGAAATTCTTTACGCCAGCGATGGGCTTGCCGCCATTGGTGGTGGTGAAGGGCGTGATGCGATAGGCCAGACCTTCGGTAATGGTGTTGTCGCCCAGATTGATGTAGTTATCCTCGCCCACGGAGACGGCGACATAGATAGGACGGGTCCAGTTGCACTCTGCGAGCATCTCGAGAATCATCAGGTCACCCTTGTAAAGTGCACTCTTGCCCGCCAGCGAGATGGTCATGCGGTCGGGAATAGAGTCGGAAGCCATCATCATGCCACTCTTGCGCACAGCATCCTTGTCGATAGTCATATAGATGGTATCGGTAGGAATGAGGTGCAGGTCCTTGTTCTTGGAACGCACCCAGTATTTCAGGATATTCTTCAACTCGAAGGGATCGTCGCCAAACTGCTTGCGAGCCTCTTCCGGATTCTCACGATAGTGCTCAAGGACAGCCTCCTTCATGTTGGGTTCAACAGAGACATACTCGTTGGTGCCAGCACAATACTCAATACGCTCCCAGGAGATGGGGACGGAAGGAGAATCGTAGGCCGGACGGCGCATCTGGTCGATATACCAGTCGGTCTGCAGATAAGAGAGGTTGCAGACGCGGGCATCGGTACGTACGCCCTCCACATCCTGATTGTACCAGAGTGGGAAGGTGTCGTTGTCGCCATTGGTATAGATAATGGGGTTACCCTCGTCCTGCAGCGACATGAGGTAGTTCTGGCCGAAGTCACGACAGGTGTAACGGCCACTACGGTCGTGGTCATCCCATGTCTGAGAAGCCATCTGAACGGGAACCAGCAGACAAAGCACGGACACCACGGAAGCAAGGACTAATGGATTCACCTTCTTCAATGAATCGCGTAGCAGCTCGATGATAGCCGCAACGCCCATACCGCACCAAATGGCAAAGGCATAGAACGAGCCGGCATAGGCATAGTCGCGTTCACGAGGCTGTGATGGTGTCTGGTTCAGATAGATGACAATGGCCAGACCCGTCATGAAGAACAGGAAGAACACCACCCAGAACTGGCGGATACCCGTCTGATCCTTGGCGTTGTTGAAATGCTTGGCCAACGACTGCCAGAAGAGTCCAATGAGACCTAACAGCAACGGCAGACAATAGAACACGTTATGTCCCTTGTTCTCCTTCAGCTCATCCGGCAACCAGTCCTGATTACCCAGACGCCAGTTGTCGAACCAGCTGAAACCTGTCAACCAGTTGCCGTGCTCGGGTTCACCATTACCCTGCAGGTCATTCTGACGACCGGCAAAATTCCACATGAAGTAGCGCCAGTACATGAAGTTACACTGGTAGGAGATGAAGAAACGCAGGTTTTCGAACTGCGAAGGAATCTTGACGGTTACCATCTCACCACAGCGGTCGTACTGCTCCTCATGACCATCGACACCACCCATCCAGCTTTCGTACTGGGCACGGTGGGCCGAGCTGTACATACGGGGGAACAGCATGTTCTGAGCATATTTGTACTCGTCCTTAGTACGGACAATGAAGTACTCGTCCTTCTCGTCCTGAGAGGCTTTCTCCTTACGCTGCCAGACAGGATCGCCCTTGGTCATCACGGGCTTACAGTAGTTGCCGTCCTGTTCCAGGGCAACCTGAGAGGTATATGCCTGACCATAGAACAGCGGACGCTGGCCATACTGTTCGCGACCCAGATATTCACCCAGCGTGAAGATATCCTCAGGCGAGTTCTGGTCCATAGGCGGATTGGCCGAAGAACGGATAACGATGAGCGCATAAGACGAATAGCCAATCATCAACATCAGCATACAAAGCAGTGAGGTATTCTTGATACGTGCGGTTACCAATGCTTTTGGCTTTTGGCCTTTAGCTGTTTGCTTGTAATTCAGCACAAACCATAAAATGGCCAGCACAACAATGCCGATGAATACCGACAGCCAGCCGTGACCGTAGAACGGAATGCCCAACATGGCAACAGCCAAAAGGAAGGCAATGTTCTGGCGTTTCTCGTTCTTGTCGTTCAATGTCTCCCAGATAGCCCAAACCGTGATACCGATGAGCAGGAAGATATAGACAATCTCGCCCGTGTTGAACGGCATTCCGAGGATGTTGACAAACAACAGCTCGAACCAACCGCCAACCTGTACGATGCCAGGAACGACACCATAGAGCACAGCGGCGAGGATGACTATCGAGATGAACAGGGCAATGAGCGAGCCCTTCAGGTCGCGCTTCGGGTCGTCGGTGGGGAACTTCTTGTAATAATATACCAACACAATAGCAGGCAGACACAACAGGTTCAGCAGGTGGACACCGATAGACAGACCCGTCATATACATAATCAGCACGAGCCAACGATCGGCATGAGGCTGGTCGGCCTGGTCTTCCCACTTCAGGATGAGCCAGAACACAACAGCCGTAAAGGCTGACGAATAGGCATACACCTCACCCTCGACAGCTGAGAACCAGAAGGTATCGCTGAAGGTATAGATGAGTGCACCAACCATCGCTGAGCCCCAGATGGCAATCCACTTGTAGAGCGGGACATCCTGCAGGGAGGTAGCTTTGAAGAAGTCCTCCTGACGGATGAGCAGGCGCCGTACAAGGTGCGAGATGGTCCAAAACAGGAACAGAATGGTGGCAGCAGAAAGCAGCGCACTCATCGTGTTCACCATGTAAGCCACCTGACTGGGGTCGCTGGCAAACTGTGAGAACAGATTGGCTGTCAGCATGAAGAACGGTGCACCGGGCGGATGGCCGATTTCGAGTTTATAACCAGTAGAGATAAATTCCGGACAGTCCCAGAAGGATGCTGTCGGTTCGATGGTGGAGCAATAGACGAAGGCTGCAATGGCAAAGGCCAGCCAACCCAAGATATTGTCCACAAGTCTGAATTGTTTCATTGTCGTTGTTTATGAATTATCCTGCAAAGGTACTACTATTAATTGAAAATTGAGAATTGACAATTGATAATTGAGTTTTTTTAACCAATAAGCATGTTAGCGCCATAGACCAGCAACACATAACGCAGGAACTTTCCCAGCGCGATACTGGTCAGTGAAATCGGGATGTTGGCCCTCATGAGTCCCAACACAATGGTAATGGCAGAACCCAGAATAGGCACAAAGGCAAAGAACCCCATCCAAGCACCCCGTCCGCCCATGAAACGCGTAGCCTTGTCGAGGTCTTTCTGCTTGACATGCAGGTATTTCTCTATCCACTCCAGCTTGCCCATGCGTCCTACGAAATAGTTGAACATACCGCCTGCCACATTGCCGATGGTACCATAGACGATGAGCAGCCAAGGGTCGAGACCGGCAGCCAAGAGCCCTGTCATAACGGCCTCGCTGGAGAACGGGAAGAAAGACCCCGCCACGAAGGCCGTGAGGAGCATGCCCCAATATCCGTAGCTGATGAGCAGAGAAATGATTACATCCATAGGTTGAATCCTGTCGTGATAAGGACGATAGCCACGATAGCGAAAAAGGCCATGTTGGTCCATCGCGTACGTGTCAGTGCCAGAAAATGACCTATCAGCGGAGCAGTGTTGATTACCATCATACGTATCAGATGGTCATAATGCTGAGGTTGGAGCACTAGGAAAAGCGCTACTGCCAGATCCGTCCATATAAAGATGCCATAGATCAGGCGGATGCGAATCTTGTCGTCGTGGTACTTACGAAGATAATGTACGATGCCTATGACAGCAAACAGCATGACAACTGCCAAGGATACTGTCTGAGGGACTGTCAGCAATGAAAAGTCCAACGGTCTTGCAAAGTCGCCCAATGCCATGAAATGGTTGAAAACGAAGGAAATATCCTGTTGCCAAGCCCACCAGCAACAGCCAAACCAGTAAGGTGTCAGCAGTCCCAGTATCGAGGCAAACCAAGTACGCCACGAGAGACACTGCAACAGGAAAGCCATCAACAGCCATATCAGCGGCACAAAGAACAGTATATGAACAAAGGTCAAGGAAGCCAGTCCGAGGAGCAGGAAAGCGTAGTATGACGGTTTTGTCGCCTGTTTATCCTGGTAACCTGCAAACAGCGACACCATGGAACCAATGACTAATGGGGACATGATGGCACCGGGTGTAGACGGGAACAGGAAACACAGCATACTCGACAAAACGAGGAACGAGCAACTCACCATACGTGAGTAAATGCGGATGAGCGCATTGATGTTGTTCAGTTCCACCATCAAGAAGACTGCGAGGGCAAAACATCCGAACTGCAGCCACCAACCGCCCTGGATAAGACCTGCCAACAGCCATACGCCCACGGCATAGACAATGGTCGTCGGCAGCGCCAGCCTGCTTTCTGCAACCTTATTTTGTGTAAACTTCCTCACCGCTTAACTCTCACCTCTTACAGGTCCGCTCCGATGTCGCGACGGAAATATTTGTCCGTAAACTGAATCTTCTGGGCCTCTTCAAAAGACTTCTGCAGGGCTTCGGCCTTATCCTTGCCATACGACGAAACGGCTATCACACGTCCGCCATTGGTCACCACCTGTCCGTCCTTCATCGCAGTACCTGCGTGGAAGACAATGCTGCCTTCCACCTGTTCGATACCCGTGATGGGATAGCCTTTCTTGTAGGCCTGCGGATAACCGCCAGATACCAGCATCACACAGACGGCCGCACGCTCGTCGAACGCAATGGCGCGCTGGTCGAGGTTCCCCTCAGCCACGCCCTCAAACAGGTCCACGATATCGCTCTTCAGGCGAAGCATCACGCTCTCGGTCTCCGGATCACCCATACGACAGTTGTATTCAATGACGTAAGGCTCTGGGGCACCTGTTGGCGTATTGGTGCGGTTAATCAGTCCAAAGAAGATGAAGCCCTTATAGTCGATGCCGTCAGCAGCCAAACCCTCTACAGTAGGACGGATGATGCGGTCTTCCACCTTCTGCATCCATTCCTTCGTGGCAAAGGGAACGGGCGAAACGCTGCCCATGCCGCCAGTATTCAAACCGGTATCGTGCTCACCGATGCGCTTGTAGTCCTTGGCCTCAGGGAGAATCTTATAGTGGGTACCATCGGTCAGTACAAAGACGCTGCACTCGATACCACTCATGAATTCCTCGATAACAACACGACTGGAGGCATTGCCAAACATACCACCCAACATCTCCTTCAGCTCTTTCTTGGCCTCATCGAGCGTAGGCAGAATCAGCACACCCTTACCCGCACAGAGGCCGTCAGCCTTCAGAACGTAGGGGGCTTCTAGGGTTTCCAAGAAGGCCAAACCTTCTTGCACGTGTTCTCCGTCAAAGGTCTGATAACGGGCGGTAGGGATGTTGTGGCGCTGCATGAAAGCTTTGGCAAAGTCTTTCGAACCTTCCAACACGGCACCGGCCTTCGAGGGACCGATGACAGGGATATTCTTGGTACGCTCGTCAGCCTTCATATCGTCGTAAATGCCCTTCACCAGCGGGTCCTCAGGACCAACAACCACCATGTCGATTTCTTCGGCAACCACGAATTGCTTGATTACTTCAAAGTCATCAGCCTTCATGGGAATGTTCGTGCCACAATTGCTGGTTCCGGCATTGCCGGGGGCAACAAACAGTTTCTCACACTTCTCACTTTGGGCAATCTTCCAAGCCAAGGCGTGCTCGCGACCACCACTACCTAATAATAATATCTTCATCTTTTACGTCTTTTTTTGTATTTTGGGTGCAAAGGTACAAATTTTTTTCGTATCTTTGCGCCATATTCACTAAAAAACTACAAATCGTTTCATGATGGAGAAATACATTGCTGACGAAAACCGCTATAACGGGATGACATATAACCGTTGCGGACGCTCTGGAGTTTTATTGCCTAAGGTCAGTCTGGGACTATGGCATAACTTCGGGGGAATAGACGATTACCAGCGCTCACGTGCCATTCTACGCTATGCCTTCGACAAAGGTATTACACATCTGGACCTGGCAAACAACTATGGTCCTCCGTATGGATCGGCTGAGGAGACGCTGGGACGTGTCATGAATGAAGATCTGCGCCCCTACCGTGATGAACTATTCATCTCGACAAAGGCGGGATACGACATGTGGCCCGGTCCCTACGGCGACTGGGGATCACGCAAATACCTGATGGCGTCGCTCGACCAGAGTCTGAAACGTATGCAACTGGACTATGTGGACCTGTTCTACTCACATCGTTACGATCCTAACACGCCTTTGGAGGAGACCCTACAGGCACTGGTAGACATCGTCCGTCAGGGCAAGGCGCTCTACATTGGTATCTCGAATTGGCCATTGGAGGCTATGCGTTTCGCCACCAGCTATCTGAAACAACGTGATGTTCCCCTGCTCATCTACCAAGGTAAGTTGAATATGCTCAACCGGGAACCACTGAACGAAGGAATACTTGACCTCTGCCAGCAGGAAGGGATAGGTTTCATCGCGTTCTCCCCTTTGGCTCAGGGATTGTTGACGGACCGCTATCTGAATGGCATTCCTGACGATTCGCGCATGGCCAGAGGAAAATTCCTGCGACAGGAGATGCTGACCGAAGAATTGCTTGTCCAACTGCGTCAATGGAACGCAGAGGCCCAGGGGCAAGGCCGGACATTGGCCGAACAGAGCCTGCGCTGGATTTTGGAGCAGCCAGGTGTAACCTCTGTACTCGTTGGTGCCAGCAGCACGGAACAATTGGACAAGAACCTGAAATGCCTACGATAACAACGTCACCCGTTTCTTCGTCCCGTTCGTCCGTCCCGTTTCTTCGTCCTGTTTGTCGCTATCATAGCGACACGCATCCCCCAACAACCGACAAAACGTCACATCGAACTGCCGTTTTGTCGGTTTTTTCTCATTCGGCACATTCTTTGTCCGCCTAAGGGCAGTAAAAACAAAAAAATCAGGAGGACAAAACTATGACATTAGACAAGTTTACCATCAAAGCTCAGGAGGCCGTGCAGCAGGCAGTGAATACCGCACAACTGAACGGCCAGCAGGTCATCGAACCTGTACACATACTGAAAGGAATCTTGGAGAAGGCGAAGGACGTCACGACCTTCATCTTCCAGAAACTCGGTGTCAACGCCCAGCAGGTCGAGATGCTCACAGATCAGGAAATCAAGCACTTGCCACGTGTTCAGGGCGGACAGCCGTATCTCTCAAGCGAAAGTAATAATGTACTCGTACGTGCGCAGGAACTGTCGCAGAAGTGGGGCGACGAATTCGTTGCGTGTGAGCCTGTTCTGCAGGCTCTCCTCACCGTCAACTCCACTGCCTCACGCATCATGAAGGATGCCGGCTGTACGGAGAAGGAGATGCAGCAGGCTATCCAAGAACTGCGCCAGGGGCAGAAGGTGCAGTCGCAGTCGGCTGACGACAACTACCAGTCGTTGGAGAAATATGCCAAGAACCTCGTGGACCTTGCCCGTCAGGGGAAACTCGACCCCGTCATCGGACGTGACGACGAGATCCGTCGCTTATTGCAGATCCTCTCGCGCCGTACGAAGAACAACCCCATTCTGATTGGTGAACCGGGTACGGGTAAGACGGCCATCGTCGAAGGTCTCGCAGGACGTATCGTACGTGGCGACGTGCCCGAGAACCTGAAGGACAAGCAGGTCTATTCCCTCGATATGGGTGCGCTCGTTGCCGGTGCGAAATACAAGGGTGAGTTCGAGGAGCGTCTGAAGAGCGTCATCAACGAGGTGACGAAGGCCGAAGGACGCATCATCCTCTTCATCGACGAGATCCACACCCTCGTGGGTGCCGGTGGCGGTGAGGGGGCGATGGATGCCGCCAACATCCTGAAACCGGCCCTTGCCCGTGGTGAACTGCGAGCTATCGGTGCCACCACGCTCAACGAATATCAGAAGTATTTCGAGAAGGACAAGGCCCTCGAACGCCGTTTCCAGACGGTGATGGTCGATGAACCCGACGAGCTCAGTGCCATCTCCATCCTACGTGGCTTGAAGGAGCGTTACGAAAACCATCATAAGGTACGTATTCAGGATGATGCCTGTATCGCCGCCGTACAACTCTCCGAGCGTTACATCTCCGAGCGTTTTCTGCCCGATAAGGCCATCGACCTGATGGATGAGGCTGCCGCCAAACTCCGCATGGAGCGTGACTCCGTACCCGAAGAACTCGACGAAATCACCCGCCGCTTGGCCCAGCTCGAAATCGAGCGCGAAGCCATCTCTAGAGAATCTAGAAATTCTAGTGATTCTAGTGAATCTAGTACATCTAGCCCATCTAGCAAGCTCGCCCAACTCGACAAGGACATTGCCGAACTCCGCGAACAGGAGACCCAGTTCCGCGCCAAGTGGGAGGGCGAGCGCCAGCTCATCAACCGCATCCAGCAGGACAAGCAGGAGATGGAGAACCTGAAACTCGAGGCCGAACGTGCCGAACGCGAGGGCGACTATGGCCGCGTAGCGGAAATCCGCTACTCCAAACTCAAGGCCCTCGAGGACGACATCGCCGCCATCCAACAGCAACTAGCGTCAGCACAAGACGGGAACTCGCTGGTTCGCGAGGAAGTCACTGCCGACGACATCGCAGAGGTCGTCTCCCGTTGGACGGGCATCCCCGTCACGAAGATGCTGCAGAGCGAACGCGAGAAACTGCTCCATCTCGAAGATGAACTGCACCGTCGTGTCATCGGTCAGGACGAAGCCATCACGGCCGTTTCTGATGCCGTACGTCGCTCGCGTGCCGGACTGCAGGATCCCAAGCGTCCTATCGCCTCGTTCATCTTCCTCGGCACTACCGGTGTCGGTAAGACTGAGCTCGCCAAGACGCTGGCCGACTACCTTTTCAACGACGAAACCATGATGACGCGTATCGATATGTCGGAATATCAGGAGAAGTACAGTGTCTCCCGTCTCATTGGTGCACCTCCGGGCTATGTAGGCTACGATGAGGGTGGTCAGCTGACCGAGGCCGTACGCCGTAAGCCCTACTCCGTCGTGCTGTTCGACGAAATCGAGAAGGCCCACCCCGACGTCTTCAACATCCTCTTGCAGGTCTTGGACGACGGTCGTCTGACGGACAACAAGGGCCGTACCGCCAACTTCAAGAACACCATCATCATCATGACGTCGAATGCCACGCGTGAACAGCTGCGAGCCACCATGCGTCCGGAGTTTCTGAATCGTATCGACGAGATCATCACCTTCACGCCGCTCACGAAAGAACAGATTGCCGACGTTGTACGTCTGCAGATGAAACGCGTGACCGACATGCTCGAACCGCAGGGCATCCGCCTCGAATGCACGCCACAGGCCATTGCTTTCCTGGCAGAGGAGGGTTACGACCCCGACTTCGGTGCCCGTCCCGTCAAGCGCGCCATCCAGCAGTTCGTGCTCAACGACCTTTCGAAGAAGCTCCTTGCCGACGAAATCGACCGCGACAAGCCCATCATCATCGACGACTTCGGCAACGGCCTCGTATTCCGGAATTAATGGAATTCATCAACAAATAAAAATCGGACTCACCATTGGTGGGTCCGATTTGTTTTCGTATATACTGCTCCTGACAGCAGTAGTGTAGCGATGAAAAGGCGCATTTACTTCAGACCCATGATGTCCTGAGCAGCTTTGTACTCGGGGTCGATGGCGAGGATCTGAGTGGCAAACTCCTTGGCAGCGGGGATGTTCTTGTCGAGGTAAGAACCGAACATGAGGTAGTGGAGGCTGTACTTCAGCATGGTGTTCTCGCTCTTTGAGCGGTCGGCCTTGCCGGAGAGCAGGGTGACTACCTGCTGGTAGTAGGGCTTAGCCAGACGCTTGGCCATGTCCTTGTCGGTCTTGTTGATGAGCTCGGCACGCTTGTAGTTGGCATAAGCCTGCTGGACGGGGTACTTCTCGCCGATGAGGGCATAGACGTCGGCAGCCTTGTTGAGCAGGGCGTTCTTAGCGGCGTCGTCGGCAGCCTCGCCGGCAAATGAGCTGTAGATGTCGGCCAGTGTCTCGTAATCGTCAACCTTCACCTCGGGCTTGCAAGCCAGGAACTCCTGATAGTACTTGATAGCATTGTCGAGGTCGCCGTCCTTCTTGTGAGAATTGGCGAGGGTCTTGAGGATGTCCCAACGCTTGATCATAGAAGAGTCGCTGACGAGGTCGAGAGCCTTGTGGTAAGAAGCCTTGGCATTGTCCTTGTCCTCGAGGGCCTCGTGGATGAGGGCTGCATAGTAGTGGTCGTACTCAGAGAACTCGACGTCCTTGATTTCGTTGAAATACTTGTTGAGGTAGCTCTTGGCAGCGTCGTAGTTCTTCAGCTCGTAGTTGCTGAACATAGCCAGACGGGTGAAGGTGGGGTTGCCGGGGTTGTGCTTCAGACCTTCCTCGCAAGCCTTGAGGGCGTCCTCGAAATGACCACCGAAATAGCTGGCGCGAGCGAACTCGTTGAGGTAGCTGGGGTCGATATTGCTGACGGGCACGAGCTTGAAGGATTCGTAAGCGGCCTTACGGTCGCCGGCAATCATGTAGATATGGCCCTTGATGGCGTCAACACTGACGTCGGGACGCTGAGCCTTCAGCTGGTCGAGCTTGGCGGCAGCACCGGCGGGGTCAATCTTACGATATACCAAAGCATACTTGTAGTAAGCCTCGACGAGCTTGGGGTCGGCATAGATAGCCTGGTCGTACTGGGCTGCTGCTGCACCACCGTCGTCGGCAAGGGCCTCGATGTCGCCTAACAGGATGTAGGCAGGTGCGCACTTGTTCTTACTGGCCTCCAATGCATAGTGAGCATAGGTGCTGGCATTGGCAGTGTCCTTAGCCTCGAAGAAGGCACGTGCGAAAGCAACGAGGTTGGCAGCGTTCTTCTTGTTAGCCTTGTAGAAGGGCTTCATCTGCTTGTCCAGATCGGCGGGTTTGTTACTGATAATCTGTTTTACGGCATTAACGTCGGCCTGTGAGCCGTCCTGAGCCATCACTGAAGTGCCGAATCCTAACATCAGCACTCCCATCAATACATATTTCATCTGTTTCATAATTCTTATTACTTTTAAGTTATACAATATTCTTACTTCTCTCTCAAATCTGACTATATGACGTTCAGCGGTTCGAAAGGTTTATTTGACGCCGCTATTGACTATTACTTCTCTCACGTTCATATTAGCAGTTCGGGGCAGCAGACCGGCACGGAGAATGACTTTCTGGCCGCGCGGCAGCTGACAGAAATGGGCAAAAGCCGTCGGATTGCCATCGGGGCGCGGGTCGTTTAGCAGCGCATAGATGGTGCGGATGAGCGGATAGTTGCCATTATATAGGTAATACTGATAGGGCTTCCACGAATTGTAACTCTTGGCAGAGTCCATCTTCGAGACACCCATCACGGTGATATTCTTGTTGAAGGTGACATTGGTGGTGTCGCGCTTGTCGTTGAGCCAGTTGGAACCGATGATGCCCAACGAGCCCTTGTGGTTTTCGACATAGTCGATGACGGCAGCACTGGTCTTCATCGCACCGATGTTCGGATTGCTGAACTCCTTGCCGCCAAGGATGGAATCGACACACCAACGGACGGTGCTCGACAACGGATTGTCGAAGACGACGTCGATGGTTCCCAGCGTGGACTGGGGATAGATTTCGCCCCACTTGGTGACCTCGCCACGCAGGATGCGTGCAAAATCGCGGACGGTGATGCACGTGTCGGGGTTGGCATTGTTGACGATGATGGCGAGACCGTCGTAGGCAATGGGTATTGCACGGGGCAGATACTTACGGTCGCGCAGGTTCTGCTCTTCCTTCGGCGTGAAGTTACGCGTGGTAAAGGCCAGCCACGTCTCGAGCTTCATGAGCCGCTTGACGGCATCCTGCTCGTTCATGTATTCGACAGCGATGGTGTCGAGGCGCTGGCTGTTGAAATAGAAGAGCTCCTCGTCGAGGATGGGGAAGAAACTCTCGTCGGCCACGAATGCTTCCGCAGCCTTCTGATAGGCTTCCTCCAATTCAGGATTAGGCTTGTTCCCACAAGCGGAGAACAAGCCTAATAAGAGTGTTAATCCAATAATACTATTGAATACGTTTCTATTCATGTCGAATCAATTACTGAAGACGGAAGGTGACAGGCACGGTGTACTTCACACGGACGGCAGAACCGTTCTGCTTACCGGGAATCCACTTCGGCATGCTCTTCACCACGCGTACGGCCTCCTTATCGAGTGAGGGGTCAACGGACTTCACGACGCGAACGTCGGTGATAGAACCGTCCTTCTCAACGACGAAGGTACATACGACACGTCCCTGAACACCATTCTCCTCGGCAACTACCGGGTACTTGATGTTGCTGGAGAGATACTGCATCAGAGCGCTGGGACCTCCGGGGAATGAAGGCATCTGTTCAACGACGTCGAACACCTTCGTCTCCTCTTCCTTCACAGGCTCGGGTTCTGCAATCTTCTCTTCTACGTGCTTTACTTCGGCGGTCTCATCGTTACCCTCGACAGTGAACGCACCGATGGCGGTGTTGGTTTCAGCGAGGTCATCCTGAGACTTCATCTCCTGATCTTCCTTTACTTCATCATCCTTCTTGATTTCAGGAACGGTGAAGGCCACAGAGCTCTTGACGCGCTCCACCTCGATCTTCTCGACCTCGGGTTCGTCCTTCTTCTCTTCCTTAATCTCCTTCTTCTCAGCCAAGCTCTGGAGCTCGACGTCAGCCTCGATGGCTGCATTCTTAGAAGCGATGTAGTTTTCAATAGAGACCTTTGCGTATACGATACCGGCAATAATGAGGAATGCGGCGAACATGACGGCCAAAGCCTTCAAGTTTCGTATACCAGTGTTCTTGCGTAATTGATAAGCTCCATAAGCCTGGTTTTTGCCCTCAAACACGAGGTCAACCCAGCCATTGTCAATAAGATCTATTTTTGCCATAGTCTATTCTACTTTTAGGGGTTAATCACTTGACGCCTGCCTTCTCAATGAGTGCCTTATCATCGTCACTCATCTTGTCGACATAGTCAATGACGTACTTATCAATATTGCTAATCAACATCTCATCAAGAGCGGCAACCATGTTAGCATACGTTGCGGTGTTCAGAGGACGGATGATGACGGTCAGGGCGGGAACCTTCTCGCCGCTGGGCAGTTCACCCTTCTTCAGCTTCTTCAGCTGCTCCTGGTACTGCTCGTCGGTCATCTTAGAATTGTAAGCATTCTTCTTGGCGTCCAACTCCTTCTTGGCCAGCTTGATCTTAGCCACGGGGTTTACACCTTCCTCTGTAGTATGCTCCAAAAGCACCTTCTCGATTCCGTCCTTACCATAGGTCGTCTGCTTAACGCACGAGGGATCGTCGTAGTTGGGCAGACCGGCAATATACCAGACCTTGTCGTCGGAACCCAAGTAAAGGGTAATGGTATGAGAAGCCTTTGTAACCTGTTTCTGCTCTTCATTCAACTGCTTTGTGTCTTCGTTTGACGGCATGGTGAGCTGCATTGCCTGCGGCTTAGCCAGCGTAGTACAAAGCATGAAGAAGGTGATCAACAGCATCATCATGTCTACCATTGGCGTGAAGTTCACGCGGGTATCCATCTTTTTCTGCTTGGATAGATTCTTTTTTGCCATAATACTACTAGTCGTTTAAACGTTTAAC
>JBGUIA010000016.1:0-65700 GCA_045112595.1 Prevotella sp.
CTGACTGTCAGCATTGATGAGCGCCACACCTGCCGAGTCGTAACCACGATACTCGAGCCTACGAAGTCCCTTAATCAAAATAGGATAAGCGTCCTGCTTTCCTATGTATCCAACTATTCCACACATATTATCTTTATCGTTATGTCATGTTTTATTTTCGGGTGCAAAGGTAAGTTTTTTGGGGGAAACAGCCAAAAAATATAGCGTTTTTTTGGTTTTCTGCATAAAAAATGGACCTTTAACCCTTGGTTAAAGTACTTCCGTTCGAAAAAACAAAAGAAAATCCTTTTTTTTCTTTGTTTTTTGCTCACTTATTCGTACCTTTGCAGCCATTATTAATAAATTAATAATCGGAGAAAGAAAATGAAACCAACCGCAATCTTGCTTCTGCATTGCCCCGATCAACAGGGCATCATCTCAGAAGTGACCAGATTTATAACTGACAACAAAGGGAACATCGTCTATCTGGATCAGTATGTTGACAAGGTGGAGGGAATGTTCTTTATGCGCATAGAATGGGAACTCGACGGATTCCTGATTCCCCGCGACAAGCTATACGATTACATCACCACACTGTACGCACAGCGCTACCAGATGAAGTTCAGCCTGTATTACAGCGACAAGCGTCCGCGAATGGCTATCTTCGTGTCGAAGATGAGTCATTGTCTGTATGACCTGCTGGCGCGCTGGAAGGCCGGGGAGTTCAACTGCGACATTCCGTGCATCGTCAGCAACCACGACGACCTGCGCTATGTGGCCGAGCAGTTCGGCATTCCCTACTACGTGTGGAGCATCAAGAAAGACCACTCGAACAAGGCCGAGGTGGAGCAGGCTGAGATGGAACTGCTGAAGAAGGAGGACATCTCGTTTATCGTGCTGGCCCGCTATATGCAGATTATCTCGGACGAGATGATTGCCAAGTATCCGCACCACATCATCAATATCCACCACTCGTTCCTGCCGGCCTTCATTGGTGCAAAGCCCTATCATCAGGCTTACGAGCGCGGTGTGAAAATCATCGGTGCAACGAGCCATTACGTGACGGCCGAACTGGATGCCGGTCCTATCATTGAACAAGATGTTACGCGCATCACGCACAAGGACACGCCCGAAAGTCTGGTTTTGAAGGGCAAGGACCTGGAGAAGATTGTGCTGAGCCACGCCGTGTCGAAGCACATCCAGCGCAAAATCCTGACGTATAAGAACAAGACGATTATCTTCTCGTAAACGAACACAGATCTCACGGATTAAACAGATTTATGAACGTAGCGATAGTAAAATATAACGCAGGAAATATCTATTCGGTGGTGAACGCACTGAAGCGGCTGGGCATTGAACCCCTGCTGACGGATGATGCCGAGCAACTGAAGAAGGCCGATAAAGTGCTGTTTCCCGGACAGGGCCATGCCGGTGAGGCGATGAGCTACCTGAAAGCCCGCCGACTGGATGAGGTCATCCGCGACCTTCGTCAGCCCGTGTTCGGCATCTGCGTGGGTCAGCAACTGCTGTGCCGTCATTCTGAGGAGGGCGACACGCAGTGCATCGGTATTTTCGATGCCGAGGTGAAGCGTTTCCAGCCTCAGCGCCACGAAGACAAGGTGCCGTGTATGGGGTGGAATGAGTTGGATGTAAGATGTAAGATGGCAGATGGAAGATGTGAAGGTGTTGACCCGTTGATGGAAGGTCTGGGTGAACATCCTTACGTGTATTTCGTCCACAGCTTCTACGTGCCTACGTGTGCAGACACCATCGCCACCGCCGACTATATCCTGCCCTACTCTGCCTCGATGCACAAGGACAATTTCTATGCCTGCCAGTTCCACCCCGAAAAGAGTGGCCGCGTGGGCGAAAGAATCATTAGAAACTTTATTGAATTATGATAGAACTCATTCCCGCCATCGACATCATCAACGGCCAGTGTGTACGACTGACCAAGGGCGACTACGACCAGAAGACGGTTTACGGAGAGCCTTTGGAAATGGCATTGGAATTTGAGCGCATCGGATTCCGCCGGCTCCACATGGTCGATCTCGACGGTGCCAAGTCGAAGCATATCGTCAATGGTTCAGTACTCCGTCGTGTCACGACGGACACTCAACTCGTGATTGACTTCGGCGGAGGCATCAAGACCGATGCCGACTTGGAGGAAGCCTTCCGTTGCGGTGCTCAGATGGTGACGGTGGGAAGCATTGCCGTCACACAGCCCGAGCTGTTTATGGGCTGGCTCGAGAAATACGGTCCGGAACGGATGATTCTGGGAGCTGACGTGCGCAACGGAAAAATCAGTATCAACGGATGGAAAGAGGACTCTGAGGAGGACCTGTTGCCATTCCTGAAGAAATACATCGATGCTGGCGTCAAGAATGTGCTGTGTACGGAGATATCGAAGGACGGCACACTGGCAGGACCCGCCATCGAACTTTATAGTAAGGTGATGGAGGCCTATCCCCAGTTGCATCTCATTGCATCGGGGGGTGTCAGTTGCATCGACGACATCAAGGCCTTAGACCAGGCGGGCATTCCGGCTGTCGTCTTCGGCAAGGCCATCTACGAAGGTAAAATCAATTTGGAAGAACTATGGGACTGGCAAAACGCATAATACCCTGTCTGGACGTCAAGGACGGTGAGACCGTCAAAGGCGTCAACTTCGTCAATCTCCGTTCTGCGGGTGACCCTGTAGAGCTAGGAAAGGCATACAGCGAACAAGGTGCCGACGAGCTGTGCTTCCTGGATATCACCGCATCTTTTGAGGGTCGCAAAACGTTTACCGAAATGGTGACCCGCGTGGCCGAGACCATCAATATCCCCTTTACGGTGGGCGGTGGCATTAACGAACTGAAAGATGTCGAGCGACTGTTATACGCCGGTGCCGACAAGGTAAGCGTGAATAGTGCCGCCATCCGTCGTCCGGAACTCATCAACGAGATTACGACACGTTTTGGTTCGCAAGTTTGTGTCGTCGCCATCGATGCCCGACTGGATGAAGACGGTTGGCACTGCTATCTGAAAGGTGGTCGCGAACGTACGGAGCGCGGACTCTTTGAATGGGCCCGCGAAGCTCAGGAGCGTGGTGCGGGAGAAATCCTGTTTACGAGCATGAACCACGATGGCACGAAGAACGGCTATGCCAACGAGGCGTTGCGCGAATTGTCGGACACGTTGTCGATACCCATCATCGCCAGTGGCGGTGCAGGATGCAAGGAACATTTCCGCGACGTGTTCACTGAGGGTCATGCCGATGCAGCACTTGCCGCCTCGGTGTTCCATTTCGGTGAGATTCCCGTACCGGAACTGAAACAGTATTTAAAACAAGAAGGAATAAACGTGAGAATATGAAGATAGATTTCGACAAGATGGACGGGCTGGTGCCTGCCATCATACAGGACGCAGAGACGAAGAACGTGTTGATGCTGGGCTTTATGAACAAGGAGGCCTACGAGAAGACGCTGGAGACAAAGCACGTTACGTTCTGGAGTCGTACGCGTCAGACTTTGTGGACCAAGGGCGAGACGTCAGGACACTTCCTGAACCTCGTAGATATGAAGATTGACTGCGACAACGACACGTTGTTGGTTCGCGTTCATCCCGTAGGACCCACCTGCCACACGGGCACAGACACCTGTTGGGGCGAAGAAAATAAGATGAACGAGAATCCCCTACTGTTCTTAAGCGAACTGCAGGACTTCATCAATCGTCGCAAACAGGAAATGCCTGAAGGTTCATACACCACCAGCCTGTTCACGAAAGGCGTCAACAAGATTGCCCAAAAGGTTGGCGAAGAAGCATTGGAAACCGTCATCGAAGCCACCAACGGCACGAGCGAACACTTGGTTTACGAAGCCAGCGACCTACTGTATCACCTCATCGTGTTATTGGCTGACAAAGGCTTGCGTATTGAGGATGTTGCCGAAGAACTGCACAAGCGCCACGACCCCGATTGGGACCGTCAGCGTCGTGAGGCCAAGGCCGCAGGGAAAATGAAATAAATATAAGAAGTAAGATGTAAGAAATATGCTCATAGACTATCAGAAAGCGAATATCTACCAGAAGGATGGTATCCTCGTGCTGAAGGAAGTAGATTTCCACGTCAACGAGGGCGAGTTCATTTATATCATCGGACGCGTGGGAGCCGGCAAGAGCACCCTGCTGAAGACGCTCTATTTCGAGTTGGATGTTGACGAGGCCGAACAAGCCATCGTGCTGAATCACGAACTGACCCAGATGAAGCGTAAGTACATTCCCGCCCTGCGACGACAGATGGGTATCATCTTCCAGGACTTCCAGTTGTTGGCAGACCGCACGGTTCGCGAGAACCTACGCTTCGTACTGAAAGCCACAGGATGGAAAGACAAGGCGGAGATTGACGAACGCATCGACGACGTACTGAAGGATGTAGATATGCTGGACAGTGCTGACCGCTTCCCCCACGAACTGTCGGGTGGCGAACAGCAGCGCATTGCCATTGCCCGCAGCATACTGAACAATCCGAAAGTGATTATTGCCGACGAGCCGACGGGTAACCTCGATATCGAGACCGCCCGCCAGATTATCGCCCTGTTGCGCCGTATCACGGAATCGGGAACGGCAGTGGTCATGACGACGCACAACACCTCGTTGTTGCAGGAATATCCTGGCATCGTCTATCGTTGCATCAACCAGCGTCTAGAAGATATCACCAACGACTACAACCACATGGCGCTTTACGAGGACGAGGAGTTGGATGATACGGAAGAAGAAAAAAAGAGCTACTATTCGGACAAGGAAGACCTGTCGATATGAGTTGAGAGTTGAAAGTTGAGAGTTCTCTCTTTGAGAGTGTGGCGTTGCAATGAAAATTGAAAAATAAAAAAATATAACGACAATGAAAGTAATGAAATTTGGCGGTACATCGGTAGGAACTCCGACCCGCATGAAGGAAGTGACAAAGCTGGTGACGAAGTCGGGCGAGCCCGTATTCGTAGTATTGTCTGCTATGGCAGGAACGACCAATTCGCTGGTCGAAATCTCTGACTATCTGTACAAGAAGAATCCCGACGGTGCCAACGAGATTATCAATCAGTTGGAACGGAAGTATCTGAAGCACATCGACGAGCTCTACCAGAGCGATGCTGTGAAAGAGCAGACACGCGAATTTCTGACCACGGAGATGAACTACCTGCGTTCGTTCACCAAGGAGCTGTTCACCTCGTTCGAAGAGAAGAGCATCGTGGCTCAGGGTGAGCTGCTGTCGACCAATATGGTGGTCAACTACATGAAGGAACAGGGATTCAAAGCCGTACTGCTGAATGCCCTCGACTTCATGCGTACCGATAAGAATTCAGAACCCGACCCTGCTTACATCAAGGAGAAGTTGCAGGCACTGATGGAAAAGAACGAAGGTCAGCAGGTGTATGTCACGCAGGGCTTCATCTGCCGCAATGCCTATGGCGAGATTGACAACCTCCAGCGTGGTGGTTCCGACTATACCGCATCGCTGATTGGTGCTGCCATCGGAGCTGATGAGATTCAGATCTGGACCGATATTGACGGCATGCACAACAACGACCCACGCGTGGTTGACAATACCCAGCCCGTTCACCACCTGCATTTCGAGGAGGCTGCCGAGTTGGCTTACTTCGGTGCAAAGATTCTGCACCCGACGTGCGTACAGCCTGCCAAGTATGCCGGCATCCCTGTTCGTCTGCTGAACACGATGGAACCCGAAGCGGAGGGTACCACCATTTCGAATCAGACAGAGTATGGCAAGATCAAGGCCGTTGCTGCCAAGGACAACATCATCGCCATCAAGATCAAGTCGAGCCGCATGTTGCTGGCAACAGGTTTCCTCCGTAAGGTGTTCGAAATCTTCGAGTCATACCAGACACCTATCGACATGGTGTGCACGTCGGAGGTTGGTGTCTCGATGTCTATCGATAACTCCGCTCACCTTGGCGAAATCGTTGACGAGCTGAAGAAATACGGAACGGTGACTGTTGACACAGGCATGTGTATCATCTGTGTCGTTGGTGACCTCGACTGGTCGAACATCGGTTTCGAGACGAAGGTACTCGACGCGATGAAGAATATTCCCGTTCGCATGATTTCGTATGGCGGCTCCAACTACAACATCTCGTTCCTGATCCGTGATGAGGACAAGAAGCGCGCCCTGCAGAGCCTGAGCGACCAACTGTTTAAATAATTAGTGATTAATCCTACAACACAAAAATGAGTAAGGGAATATTTCCTATCGATAAACTGGAACGGATTCAGACACCGTTCTACTACTACGACACGGAGTTGTTGCGCGAAACGCTCCGTGCCATCAACAACGAGGCTCAGAAGCACGAGGGTTTCTGCGTCCATTATGCCGTGAAGGCCAATGCCAATCCCCGCATCCTGCGTATCATCCGCGAAGCAGGACTGGGTGCCGACTGCGTCAGTGGTGGCGAGATAGAGGCCAGCGTGCGAGCTGGTTTCCCCAGTTCGAAGATTGTTTATGCCGGCGTTGGCAAGAGCGACTGGGAAATCAACCTCGGACTGGAGAATGACATCTTCTGTTTCAACGTCGAGAGCATTCCCGAGTTGGAAGTTATCAACGAACTGGCAGCCCAGAAAGGCAAGGTGGCTCGTGTGGCTTTCCGTCTGAATCCGAACGTCGGTGCACATACCCATGCCAATATCACTACGGGACTGGCTGAAAACAAATTCGGCATCGACATGCGAGACATGCTCAAAGTCATCGAAGAGGCCTCACAGTTGCAGAATGTCAAATGTGTGGGTCTGCATTTCCACATCGGCAGTCAGATTCTCGACATGGGCGACTTCGAAGCCCTCTGCAATCGCGTCAACGAACTGCAACTGGAACTGGAACGCCATCGCATCACCGTCGAACATATCAATGTCGGTGGCGGACTGGGCGTCGACTATCAGCACCCCAACCGCCTAAGCATTCCTGATTTCAAGGACTATTTCGACACTTATGCCAAGAAATTGAAGTTGCGTCCTGGACAGACGTTGCACTTCGAACTCGGTCGTGCCGTTGTAGCTCAATGTGGCAGTCTGATTACGCGTACCTTATATATAAAGAAAGGCAGTGTAAAGCAGTTCTGTATTGTCGATGCAGGATTCACCGACCTCATCCGTCCTGCACTCTATCAGGCTTACCACAAGATTGAAAACATCTCGAGCGAAGAGCCCAAGGAAGCATACGACGTGGTTGGACCCATTTGTGAATCGACGGATGTCTTTGCCAAGCAGATTGATCTGAACTGTTGTCATCGTGGCGACCTCCTGGCCATCCGCTCGGCAGGTGCCTATGGTGAAATCATGGCCTCTCAGTATAACTGTCGCCCATTGCCCAAAGGCTATATGAGTGACGAAATATAAATTACGTAATACGAAAGAATGAACATGGATAATCAGAAGCAGCCATCTATTTCCATCGTGATGACCGTTCACGACCAGGCAGAAGCGCTGGAGCAGAACCTCCCCGCGTTTCTGACCGTGCCCTACGAGGGAACGTACGAAGTCATCGTGGTGGATAACATGTCTGCCGACGAAACCCCAGACGTACTGAAACGCATGAAGGCAGAATACCCGAATCTGTATTCTACCTTCCTGCCAGAGTCCGTCATCGTCAATCCCAGCCGCAAACGTTTGGCACTAAGTATCGGAGCGAAAGCAGCCCATTACGACTATATCGTACTTGCTGACATCCGCCGCGTGCCTGTCAATACCGAATGGTTGGCAGGGCTGGCAGACGGTGATGTTTCACTGGTGTACACAAATAGAAAGAAAGACCGTGTGACACATGTCGTTGCCACCGATTTGAACGACCTGCGACCTACGATACTGAAGGCCGAACGCCATAGCTTCAGGGACTATTACGGCGCGTGGTTCCGCAAACAGCGCGGTCTCTACGATGCAGCCTGCGTAAAAAAAGAACATGTTTTCGACGCTATCCGACTCTACGACCAGAAGATTCGTGGTTTGCGCCTTTTGGGTCTGCGTCTGCGTGTGTGGTTGGGGTTATAATACTTATATGCTATGAGAATCCTGCATTACTATAACGCTGAGGACAAGATGGTCACGCAACATGTTACCATGCTACAGGAAGGCATGGGACGAGATGCCGAAAACCATCTGGCATCGAATGCTGACGATGCACGGACACTCCTTCAGGGAAGCCATTACGACATTCTCCACCTACACGGATGTTGGCGCAATTCTTCGCGAGCCATCGTCAACATAGCCTTACGAAAAGGATGCCGACTGGTGGTTACGCCCCACGGACAACTGGAGCCCTGGGTACAGGAGCAGGATTACTGGAAGGATAAACTCCCCAAGCGCGTGCTCTATCAGCAACGCATCATCCAGCAGGCCTACGCCATCATTATCCAAGGTCGCATGGAGCAGGAATGCATGGAACGTTTGACATGGAACAAACGTTTAGTGACCATTCGCAACTGCGTGATAACCAGTAGTATATCCAAGGAAGAAATGTCACAACAGACATTCACGCTCTATCGGAAAATCATGGATACCAATACGCTGGAACTCCTCTCACCCGACATGCGCCAACACCTGAAAACCATCATCATGGCAGGCATCACGGGTGACAAGCGCTGGTTGCCCAATGAGGCCGTTACGGCCCTACCCGCTGCGGTTTCAATCCCCTGGCGCGAACTGATGCTCTATGCCCATCACGAACAGATTACCGAAACCATCCATCGCGGACTGCGCATACTCGGTCTCGAAGCACAGGATGTCGATGTGGAACATATTGACCACTTCTGGCCCGACAACTATCAGGAAGCGCCACTTATCGGTACCACTATCGGCTATCAATTCGCCTCCGAAAACGAACGGCTCATAGCCTCATTCAAGACCATCCGCAAACTCATCAGCAACGGACAATTCAGCATCAAGCATTTGATAGAACTCGACCGCGAATTACGGCAACACGGCTGTAACGAGGAAGAACTTGCCGAATCGCTCAAGGAGCGCCATCTCCTGAAGATGGTTCGTCACGTCATGCAACTGATGAGCGACTTGACAGGTCTCACCGAAGGCTTTATGCCAGTGCCTCCGCTCAACAACCGCAAGACACGACAATTACGGACTACAATAGATAACCACCTAAAGATATAATGACTATGAATACGACTACTGCTAATCGCGACATGCACTACTTGCAACTGCTCTCCAATTCGTTTCCGACTATTGCAGCAGCAGCGACGGAGATTATCAATCTCGAGGCCATCATGAACCTGCCAAAAGGCACGGAACACTTTTTGGCCGATCTGCATGGAGAGAGTGCAGCCTTTCAACACGTGCTGAAGAATGCCTCCGGAAACATCCGCCGCAAAGTCAGCGAGCTTTTCAAAGGCGACATCCGCGAAGCCGAGCGTCGCGAACTGTGTACGCTCATATACTATCCCGAACAGAAGCTCGAACTCATCAAGGCCAACGAGGAAGATCTCGACGACTGGTATCACATCACCATCCATCGTCTTGTAGCCGTCTGCCGTGATGTGTCGTCGAAATATACGCGTTCCAAGGTGCGCAAATCGTTGCCCAAGGATTTCGGCTATATCATTGAGGAACTGCTCCACGAACGTACTGACGACGTCGATAAGGCTGCTTACGTCAATGTCATCGTCGATACCATCATCTCTACAGGCCGTGCCGACGACTTCATTGTCGCCATTTGCAACGTCATCCAGCGACTGGCTATCGACCAACTGCACATCCTTGGCGATATCTACGACCGTGGAGCTGGCGCACATATCATCCTCGATACCCTGCGCCAATACCATTCGTGGGACATCCAGTGGGGTAATCATGATATACTGTGGATGGGCGCCTGTGCAGGCAACAACGCCTGTATCTGCAACGTGCTACGCCTGTGTCTGCGCTATGCCAACCTCACCACTATCGAGGAAGCCTACGGCATCAATCTTGTGCCGCTGGCCACCTTCGCTATGGAAGTTTATGGCGACGACCCCTGCGAGGAATTCCAGCCTAAGTTTCTGAAAGACAACACGATGGAGGATAAGTACCAGCGCTTGACGGCTCAGATGCATAAGGCCATCAGCGTCATCCAGTTCAAGAAGGAGGCACTCATCTTCCACCGTCGTCCTGAATGGCAGATGGAAGACCGCTGCGTACTCGAACATATCGACTACCAGCGTGGTGTCTATGTCGTCGATGGTCAGGAGTACGAGATGAAGTCGTGCCATTTCCCCACCGTTGACCCTGCCAATCCCAACGAGCTCACCCCCGAGGAGCATCAACTCATGGAGCGTCTCCACCATTCGTTCCGCGTCAGCGAGAAACTCCAGAAACATATCAAGATGTTGCTCTCTCACGGTTGCATGTACAGCATCTGCAATCAGAACCTGCTGTTCCATGCCGCCATACCACTCAACGACGACGGTTCGCTGAAGGAAGTAGAACTTTACAAAGGTGAGCGTTTCAGCGGCAAGGATCTCATGCACAACATCGGTATGATGGTGCGTGCAGCTTTCGAAAACGATACCGAAAAGGAACAGCGTCTCTACGCTCGCGACTATTTCCTCTACCTTTGGTGCGGCAAGGATTCTCCCCTCTTCGACAAGTCGAAGATGGCTACCTTCGAACGTTACTTCCTGACGGACAAGACCACCTATAAGGAAGAGAAAGGCAACTACTTCCGCCTGCGCGACAACGAAGAGGTTTGCGACCGCATCCTCGATTCCTTTGGCGTCAAGGGACCGAACCGCCATATCATCAATGGTCACGTACCCGTCCACGTTGTCAAGGGCGAGAATCCCATCAAGGCCAATGGCAAACTGATGGTTATCGATGGAGGTTTCTCCGAGGCTTATCACAATGAGACGGGCATCGCAGGCTATACGCTCGTTTACCACAGCCGCGGCTTCCAGCTCGTTCAACACGAACCGTTTACCAGCGCTCAGGACGCCATCCAACGCGGTCTCGACATCAAGTCCACCACGCAGTTGGTTGAACTCTCTGCCCATCGCATGCGGGTGGCTGATACCGACAAGGGCGAGGAACTTCGCGCTCAAGTCGAAGACCTCCGCCAGCTTCTCTACGCCTACCGTCACGGCATCCTCAAAGAACGAAATAAATCCGTTTAATCCATGCAATCTGTGGTCGAAAAAAAATACATCCTCGTCGCGCTTGGCTCTAACTACCATCCCTGTGCCCACATCCGCTGGGCCTCCCAGCGCCTATCGTGTCTGCTCTCCGACGTGCGGCTCTCTCGTATCATCTGGACGCAGGACATTCACGGCACTGGCATCCGTTATGCCAACCGTCTGATGGCCGGTTATACCTCCCTGACTGCCGACGCATTACAACAGCAACTCAAGGCCATCGAAGCCGAGTCCCGTCGTACGAAGGAGTGTGTTACCATCGATCTCGACCTCATGCAATACGCTGACCAGCGCTATCATCCCAACGACTGGCCCCGACCCTATATCAAAAATTTATTGCCCGACATATGAAAAAGATTCTTTTATTTGCAACACTGTTGTTGCTTACCGCTTGTCAAGAATCGCTCGAGGACCGCTGTGCCCGCGAGTGCAAGGAATATACTCAGAAGAAGTGTCCCGTACTCGTTACCAACGGCGTCACCCTTGACAGCATGACCTTCGACAAGTCTCGACTCGTCATGACCTATTATTACACCGTCTCAGGTATTCTCGACGACGCCGAGGCTCTTCGCGACAACGACGCACGCGGTCTGTTGCTCAAGGAGCTCAAAAACACCGCCTCCCTCAAGCTCTACAAGGATGCCGGCTACAGCTTCCGCTACGTCTACCATTCCTCCAAAGAGAAAGGAACGCGCGTCCTCGACACCACCTTCCGCAAAAAGGATTATCAGTAAACGAAATAAATAACCATCATTTTAAAACTAATTATCAAGATGAAACTAAACTTACTCTATCTGTTTGCGCTGCTGGCGTTCCCGTTTGTAACAGCCAGTGCAGCCGACGTGAACATGAAATGGGGCAAACCAACCCAGGAAGAAATGCAGATGACCGTGTACGACGCCGAACCGGACGCCGAAGCCGTAGTGCTCTGTCGACTGACCGAAGTGGAATATACGGTGCAGACCAACAGTTATCTGGTTGACTATCACGAAAAAATGCGCATCAAGGTGCTGAAACCCAGCGGTGCACGCTTTGCAAAGGTCGTCGTGCCTTACAAGAAATTCATGTCCGTGGGCAACAACATCGGTGGACTGCGCGCGTCGTTTGCCACTATCCCGATGAACCGTATAAGCGGAGATTCCTACTTCGGCGAAGAGTCCGGCTCGATGTCGGAAAGCGTCTTCGGTACCGATGCCGACGAAAATGTGGAGAATGTCAAGGCTACGGCCTTCAATCTGGAAGGCAGCAAAGTTGCGAAGACAAGCATGAAGAAGAGCAGCATCGCAACGAAGCAGATTGACGAGCACAACTATCAGCTGGAGTTTACCGTGCCGAACGTGAAGGAAGGTACGGTGATTGAATACGAATACACCATCCACAGCCAGATTTTCTGGGAACTGCACGACTGGTACGCACAATGGGAAATCCCCGTGGTTTTTGCCAAGCTGGACATGAACATTCCGAACTACCTGATATTCAATATCGAAGATCACGGCATCCAGCGACTGACCTACACCTGTACGCAGGGAAGCATGACATACAAGGTGGAGAGCGACCCGCTGGCAAAGCCCATGACGGTAAACACCAACCACTACATCTACATTGGCCGCAATCTGATGGGCATGCCGAAGGACGATTCTACATGGAACGTTCAAGACAGCTGGGCCGGCATCACCGCCGAACTGAAAACCTATCGTCTGCGCGGCATGAGCCAGATGGATTTTGCCAAGACGTGGGACCAGATAGACGAAATGATACTGACATCGGACGATCTGGGCATTCACCTGAATGACCATAGCCCGCTGGCCGACGAGCTGAAGGCAGCAAAGATTGACGAGATCACCGACCTGCGCGAGCGTGCGGCAGCAGTTTATAAGCTGGTCATGAGCAAGGTGAAGTGGAACGGCAAATACACGCTGAGCCCTGCGGAAACCTCAGAGACGCTAAAGAAAGGCGAGGGTTCGAATGCCGACATCAATCTGCTGCTCATCCAGTCGATGAATACCGTAGGACTGACTACTGCACCCGTTGTACTCAGAACGCGCGACCTGGGAATGCTGCCCTATAATTTCCCGTCGTTTACCAAACTCTCAACGTTCATCGTGGCTGTCATCATGCCGTCGGGCGGCAACCTCTACCTCGACGCATCAAACAAAAACGGCAGAATCAATAAGCTGCCTGAGGTGATGCTGGTGGAAAGGGCACGACTCGTGAGAAAGGACAAGAAGAGTTCGTGGGTAAACCTGCAGAAAATATTCTCAAAGAATCAGGGGGCTTCAAATTGAGCCCCCTGAATTTTTATTTCTTGTTGTAAGCGTTGAGGAACGTATCGTACTCGTCGCAACGACTGACATAGCGAGCAGTTCCGGCAGGATTCTGACGTTCGAATTCGACGAGACTGGCAAAGGCTTTCCATTGCGAGTTCTTACGCTGGGGGACGCGGTCGAATTCGGCCTTGTCGCTGTTCCATTCCATCGAACACCATAGTCCCTTGGGTTGCAGTTCACCATAGCTCAGCGCAAAGAGTGCGCGTTCCTTCAGCTGCGGATCAGTGGTCTTGGCGGCCTCACGGAGGTAATCCAAAGCACGTGCTGCAAGGTCCACTTCGTTGGGTTCAACCTCATCACAGCCCGGACTCTTCGCATCACGCATGATAAACCAGCAGTCGCCTGAGAAGTTGGCCTGCGCGTAACGCACGGCAAGGTCGTAGCAACGCTGATAGCGCGACTTGTCCTGCAACATATTCATGCCGTATTCCAACTGTTGCATCTGCTTGGCAAAGACCAGCTTGGGATTCTCGCGCAGTCTGCGGGCACCCTCGCTATAGTACTCGGCTTCGCGCAGGAACTGACGCTCAATCCACGGCTCGACATTGGTTCTGCGCAGGGCGGCATAGAGCGAGTAACCCTTGTTCTGGTAAAAGGCAACAGGCACCTTCGAAAGCCACTCGATGGCCTTGTCCCACTGACACAGGCGCAGGTATTTCGTGCCGATGAGGTCGTTGTATTCGTTCTCGGCACTGGCTTCGTCCTCTTGCGGCTGCTGACGGATGGCATTCTTCAGGAAACGGTCCATCTCGGTCTTGGGAGCAGCGGTGAGGTAGGCGTTGTACTGCTGCACGTTGGCAATCGTTGTGGTATCTAGATATGTATAATAGCCACCATAACCCTCCACCTTATAGAGCGCCACGGTAACCTCTGGACAAACAGTCTTATACTTGTCGGCCATCACCTGCTGGACAATGCGGTCAAAGGCATTGTCGTAATACGAACTGCGCTCGTAGTAGTTGGTCACGGGACGCGGATTGGCGCGATTACCCTTGTTGTAGAGCCACTGCATCTCAGTGCCAGCCCAGTTGTCGAAGTCGCTATTCTGCTTGCGCTGGAAACCCTCGATATACAGTCGGATGACGCGCGCACAGTCTTTCATGCGTTCGCTACCCTCCATCGTGACAGCCTTCTGGATATCTGCCTGAGCCTGCTTCTTGTCGCCAAACATGAATTCGAGCAACGCCTGAGCGGTCTGCCACATAGCGGGAACATCAGTCTTCTGCTCGCTGACAGCACGCTTACACAGACCAATCATCTGCTGGGCCTCGGCCTTGGTGATGTCACGGATAAACAGCTTGCCACCGAATCCATCGTACTTCACGGCATCGTCGGCCTCCTGGGCATTGTTGACGAAGTCCTGCAACAGGAACGGCAACACGCGCGCCTTGGGATTGGCATTGTACACCTCGTTGATGGCAACATAGGAACGACGCTTGTAGTAGATGGTCATCAGACTGCGGTAGTCGCCTTGCTCCACGAAGATGTTGACGCCATCTTCCGTCCGTCCGGTCTTATAGAGTGCACCGGCGTAGATGTTCTGCATCATGTCCTTATAGACGCTGTTGATGTACTGGCTGGCGGTCTCTTCCCAGAACTTCACGTTTTCGGCATGATTGCCCAGCAGCATGTTCGCACGCATGTACAACAGACCGTGCTGACTGCGCAAACGGGTGCGCAACTTCGTGTTGGCATAGGCGCGGATAGCCTCCAGCGTCGTACGGCGCTTGGCCAGTTCCTCCTTGGTGGGATAGTTCCACTGGTCACCCTGCACGTCGCTGCAGACATTCAGGTAACGCGCCAGCTGGTGGACGTAGCTCTGCATGAGGGCGTCGTTTTTCTGCTTGGCCACCTCGGTCACCTTCTCCTCGCTGAACCAAAACCAGTCGTCTTCGCCCAGGCCCATATACACCTTCCAGTTGTTGGTGGTGATACGTTCCATGCGATAGGCAAACTCGTCGTTGTCATAGAGGTTAAACAAATAATAGTTGAACGTCCCGATGCCGGCACATGCCAGCATGGGCAGCGACACAACGGTCAACAAACTAATGATGATAAATTTCTTCATAGGTCTCTGGTTTATATCTGTTAATATTATCTTTGTCCAAATGGTAAGTGATGATGGCTGTCGAGAGCGTCGGACGCTCCGTTTCGACAGCATGTTTCACCCGCAGGATTTCGTCGGCTTCCACCGTGTGTTCCACGTTGACGGCATGGATGGTGCGCAACCAGCTGAACACGGGATAAGCGGCCGCCAACGGCAGCGGATAGTCGCTGAGATGGCGCAGATAAGGCTTCACGTCACGCAGGTCGAGAATGGGGTTACGCTCATCGAACTTGTTCGGATCACCCGTATTGTAAATCATCAGCACACCGTAGTCCACCCTCGGCGCCGACATCGACAGCTGGTGCAGACGGATGGTCGTCGATACCCTCCCACCCCACGCACTGCGCACGGAGTCGAGGAATTCGTAATATGTGCGGCGGCTCTTGGCCGTATAGTCGCAATCTATCTGAATCTCACGGACACCGACGATGTCGTTGGTTTCGTTCATCTGACGGATTCGTCGCACCAGCTTTTCTGCCAAACCCTTATGCCAGCGATGCATGCAATCCTCGGTGATATAGACCGTAGGGATGATTTCCACGCCCTCGGGGATGCTGTCGCTAAATGTCATCGTCGCATTAGGCACAGGCCCCGTGGCGGTATCGTTCTGTACCACGTCGAAATAGCGGCAGTACACCTTTTTAATGTCATACGTCCGCAGGAATGCCCGTTCCGTGGAGTCTATCCGCAGGTCCGTACGCCAATAGTACACGGAGTTTCCGGGCTCCATGTCCTTGTCCGGCTGCCGACTGCAGGCCGTAAGCCCCATCAACAGCAACAATCCGTAACAAAGAATACGACGAATCATGGCCGCGAAGGTACGAAAAAAATCCGAGCCCACCAAACGATGAGCCCGATTTTTTTTGTTTTACTCACCGGACTCGCCTACCCCTTCATCAACCGTACCCGTCGCCTGTTGGCGAAGGGACGGACGGCGAAGTGAATCCAGAGGCTCTTAGCGCTTTGCTCTATCAGGAGCTCGTCGAAGTCCTCCTGCGACTCGTCCGCGATGTCTAGCAAGATACACGCATAGCGTATCGCCTGTTCCTTACCCAACACGTGGATATCCACCGCACAACCCGTCAGATGGTTCGAACCTTTCACGCCACCCACAGCCTTGTTCACCGCCTCTGAACGATAGCCACTATTGATGATAATCGGCTCATCTTGGTATTCACTCCCCTCGCCCTTCGGAGAGGGGCCGGGGGTGAGGCTTCCATAGCGCCTATTATATTCACTGCGAAGCATCTCCAACCACCCGCAGAGCCGCTTCAAATTCTCGATATGTACGTGCGAAGGGATATTTTTATCTGCCGTCTTCACACTCGTTTTGGTTAGCTCCCCCAGCGTGAAGTGTTGGGAGAGTCGTGCTTGTTTATTGATTTCTACTTGTGTCATAATAACATTCTACGAAGTCAAATGACGCGCCGACGCGGGTAAACGCCGACGCGCCTAAAGTTGTTAAAGAATAATGGTTCCTGTCTTGTGATATAGAGCAGGTGCTGTGCCGCGCTCCTCGCGAATTTTCTCTACCAGGTGGTCGCGAATCAAGCGACTAACCTTGCCCCTTGCCGACGACGTACTAGCGAGGTTGAAACAGCGCATCACGTCCTCGTTGGTGAACTCCTCTGGCAGTCGAACAAAGGCCTCATAGGTCTTCTGCTTACGCTGCACATTCACGCTGGCATCCTTCAGTTTGTTATCGAAGTAGTTCTCAGCCATAGCTCCAAAGTAGTGACGCTGACAGGCAAACTGAATATTCGTAATGAGCTCAGCCAGTCGCCAATCGACCTCGTCCGTTTCAAACTCACCACACCAGTACTGACCGTCCTGCTTCATCTGGTCCCAATGGCGCATCACAATAAACGGAGCAGCAAAGTTCAGACCATGATAGGCGCAACGCTTCAACAGCATTTCGTCAGCCTTCGAGTCATTCTCCTTGGCGTCTTCCATGCGGCGAGCCGTCCAGTCGTAGAGTTCATCGACAATCTTCTGCACTGAAAGTTCGCCCTTCATCCTATCCAGCTTTTCAGCCCATTCCTTCAAGCGCTCGTCGCTGTCGTAGTCCACAAAACTCTCGCGACTCATCATCTCAAAGTTCGTGGCAGGCAGAGGGATACAGGTCAGACGGGTAGCCAGTCCAGAACCAAAATTCTGCTCGTTCACCATCTTCTTCAGCGCGATAGGCGTGCCAGTATAGATGAAGTTCCAAATCACATAGAACTCCTGGAATACGCTGTCTACATTGCTATAAGCCTGACCGTCTTCCTCATTGTGGAACGCCTTCAACTGCAGTGCCTGCTTGTCGATATATGCACCGCCTTTCTGCAGCGACAGCGTATTATCCAGCTCAGTGTCAAACGTCAGCATATGCAGTTGCATCGGCTGTCCGTCCACCTCCTCCTTGGCGTTTACCATATCCTGAATAAACTGCGCGTTCGAGGTTCGCGCTGGATGGATGCGAACTACCACCTTCGGCTTCTTGGGTTTCTCCTTGTTGGCACCCTTGGTGCGCATCTGTTCACGATAGGCATTAATCGCCTCCTTGCCAATCTTATCGGCTGCCACGATGGGCGAAGCCAGCAATTTAAAGAGCCTGGTTGCGAACGATTTACCGCTGGCAGGGTCGCCAATAATCAGCGTCGAGTTGTTCAGCCTACGCAGCTCCTCCGGACGATGGTAGAACCTGTAAGTACACCTTGTCATCAAGGTCATCAATAGGCCACCGCCCACAAACAGTGCCGCAGGATACTGGTTGCGCTTCAAGCCCTTCGTGATGTCCTTTATCAACGGAAAGTCCTTGCTCAGTTCCTCAATCTGTGCGCCCCACTCCCAGAGCCAACGCGCCATATCGTCATCCTTCAGCGTCACCGCCGCCGTCTGCGCTTTCGTGATCTCCTGATACGTCTTACCGCATGACTCCTGAATCGCGGCGAGCATCGCCTTTGAAGGCAGAGAAGAAGCATACTTCCTTTCCTTCTCGGCAATACAACTGGCGGCTGATTCCACTGTCTGCCCCACGTTCTCGTTTCGCTCATCGATGATCTCCTTGACCCACGATTGCGCCTCAACAATGCGCTGCACTGCCTGCCTATCACCATCGAGCATAAGCAGCAAGTCTGTGGCCAGTTTAAGACTTTCCTTGTGACGATTGCTGTCGGCTTCGCATGGCAGCTTTTCTGCATAGCGAGCATCAATAATAGACTGTACATCATAGCCCCTCCACTTTATTTCTGAACACGATTCTTTTTCTGAACACGAATCTTTCGAATCTGACGAATTATCAAGCGCTCCCTTATTCGTGGGATTAGTGAGATTCTCTCCTTGAGAGTGTGGCGTTGCAATCGTGTTCGTTTTACTGTCAGCATCAAACTGATGATATAGTGGTTGAGTCCTCTTCTCACGATAGTCATTCGTGAATCGTTTGTCGAAATCTTCATCATAGTAATTAAAAAGTCGTTCTTCGTCAATAAACAGTATTTCATCCTCCTTAGGAGCAAATGAATTTCGAGTAGCATCTATGCAGCTCTGGTCAGGCGCATAGCCCAGCACGGCTGCAAACGAGATTTGATTATCAGCCAGATTGCCAATCTGCTTGTCGGCAATGAAGATGATACGGATGCCATGACCACTACTGGTGACATGTACCAGCACCACACGCTTCATCAGTTCTTCATTGGCCTGTAGTTTCTCCCATACTTCCATGGGATTATCCACATGGTCGATATCCAGCATCACCAGTCCGTTCAGATGGCAACCTTTCAGCACTCGCCTAGCACCCTTCTTGGTCTTGCCATCCTTGGTCTTCACCGTTGCCTCATCAAACTGATAGCAGCAGAATTGGAACGCAGTCAACGATTTCTTCAAATCGTCTGCCCAAGCCAGGAGCTTCTTGTCGAGCGGTTTCTTCTGCCACTTCTCCTTGCCCGTCTTGGTCTTCAGACTGCGTAGTGTCTTGAGCATAAACTTCTGATAGTCCGTATGCTCAGCCCACTTCTGCATAGCCTCGTCGTCGTTAGCCTCAACAGCACGCAGAATGTCCCTGCGAGTGTCGATATTAAAGGCCGTAGAGCTCTTGCGAATCTCCCTCCAGAAGTCCTTTTTGCCGCACTCGGCGACAAAAAGGCTCTTAGTATCTTTCTGATATGTAAACATAATTCTATAAGCTTTTTGCTTTTGGCCATTGGCTATTGGCAAACTGCTAACAGCTAACAGCCAACAGCTAGTTTAGCAAAACTCGATAATATCCAGTTCGCGTTCAATCAGGGCATTCTTCGCATCCTGGTTGTGCTCGTTGAGCAACTCGATGACCTGTGCCGTACAGAAGTCCTTCGGAAAACTGCCGAACACCTTGATGCGTTCCATCGACTCCTTCACCCATCCCCACGGCAACTTCTTCACCATGCAGTCCTTCTCACGCACTCGCGGCTGGCGGTTGTACGCCTTGAAGGTTAAACGACCTGTGTTCTCGTCCATATACAGAACACCTTCCACTCGCTTGCCCACGATGAGCTTCGTCATCAGCTCCAGGGCATCCAAAATTAAAATGTACTTTTTCATAACTTGTCGAATTTGTGAGTGAAGGTCGTGTCAGAATTTGGCCATTTTCACTACGTAGACTTCCTCCACCACGCTTCGACTCGGTTATTGTTTTTATTTGACCTGCGGTCGAGCCTGCTCACACTCGGCAGAGTTGATGCGAGCATCACTCTGCTCTCGCTTAATCGCAGCCTTCTTACATCTTACCTCTTTTTGGACCATAGCGTCGCACCATATACTTCATGTGATTCGCAAACATCAGCTGCGGCATATCCTTCTTCAGCAACTGGCACATAATCTTATAGTGCTGAGTAGCCACGGCACTCTTAAACGTCATCTTCGTGCCAGTCATCACATAGACCACCAAGGCATAAGCCATTGCCGCACGATCCAGAGGGTGATAGTATTCGAGCATCTTTTCTACACGCTCTCTGCTCTCCTGTGTCAACCAAAGTTCCAATAGTTTCACCATCATCTTGGTAGCCAGAGTGGTTTCCCACGCCCCAACAGATTCCTCATCATCGGTCTTCTCAATCCAAGGAGCCAGATATTGCAGCACCTTACTGATTTCTGAGTTCTCTACGTTGCTACATCTTTCAGTTGTCGTAGCTTCCAACATTTCAATCTTTGTCATAAATCTAAAACTTTTATTAGTGATACAAAAAAATTGCCAACGGTCGTCATTTCTGATTTCCGTTGGCAAAGATTCTAAATCCTGTTTCAGATTTACAAGTCTTTCCTATTAATTTTTTAATTCTCCTAAATCGTTGATTTCTAGTCTTTTAACTGAATCCACCGGTATTTTGAAAAGTGGATTCAGGTGGATTCAAGTGGATTCAGTCTCAGGATACTTCTTTAGCAGCCCCTGAAGCAGTCCAAAAAGCATATTTGCCTCCGCTGAATCCAACTTATCACTCATGCGCTTCACTGCACTGGCTGGTTTATTATAATAAGGTACGAAAGCGAATTCCAAATCAGTAAACTGGAGGTCGCGTGCCCTCAGTTCTTCTATCTGTAGCAGTTTACCAATAAAAGGAGCCACAATCATCACACCATCATATTTTGAGGTAATGCTGAGAAACTCGTTGATTTTAGCCTCATAGTTCTTCCTCAGGTCATCCATCATCTTTGCTATGCGCTTACCATCCACAAAGAACACATACTCACCCTGCCATGCTCTGGTATTGGTCTTGATGGTCTCGCCATTCTTCTTTGCAGCCTCCAACACAATAGCCTTCACCCTGTTCACAAAAACGTCGGCAGGTGGCAAGTCTGGCTTCACATTTACCTTAGGCTCATTGTCCTCAGCCGTTTCATCCACCACCTCTTCAAAGTCAGCAAACTCCTTTTCTAGTTCCTCAGCCTCCTTTTCCTCCTGCAGCTTCCAGTCACCCTTTTGTCCAGGCACGTTATATTGCGCGAACTTAATCATGATGCTCCCAGCCTGGTGCACATGCTTATCGCCCTTGATATATTCCTTCGTATCACTCATCATATTTTATCCCCTTCTACTCCAGCAGTTTCTTCTGCTGTTCTGCTATGCGTGCAGCAATCTCAGCAGGATCAGTACCTTCAGATATGCCCATCTTCAGCAACTGAGCACCATCTTGAAACTCGTTTTTGTCACCATAGTAAATTTCAGTAGGCTTATTCGCCACCTCCTTTACCGTTTCCATCATCTCGTCCTGCTTCTGCTCCTGCTTATCTTGCCACTCCTTCTGCTGAGCCAGAATCCGTGCCTCAATCTTTGCCGATTGACGCTGCCATGCAGGATGCCAGGCCAGCAACGTAGACACACCTCCAAACATGCCCAAAGCAATCTTTGTGGGGAACTTCAAGAAAGAACTTGCCAAGTCTTTCATAGAGAAATCGTCAGCCGCAGGTTGTTTGTCCTGTCCGTAGTCAGCCTCCGTCATAGGTTTCATGGCGATGCCCAGTTCGCTACACGTTCTTTCCCTCAACACCAACAGCGAGAGTATCGTGGTCAGCGCAGCTCTGGGAATACACAGGTAATACATCTGCGAAAAGACCATTTCCAAGTGGTCGATATGCTGATACAAGTTGCCAGGCAACTGGCGCAATATGTCGTCAATCAGCCGCAACCCATACCACAGCTGTCCGTTTATCTGTCCACGCCAACGCGTCCACATGCCTGTAACCTCGTCAGATTTCAGCAGACGCGGCCACCATTCAAGCGTGCGCTCCTCCAACCGATGGAGACAACACATGCTCGCACTCTGGTGCTTCAGTTCGTCAGCCAACGCACGCACATCAGCACGCTCCGATTCCTCCAAAAGCTTGACATACATCTTTCGCTGACAACTCGCCTCATAACTCATGTCATGCCGACTGCCCTCCATCCAAATGTCCAGATACGCCTGCAGTTCAGTGACGTCGGCTACTGCCAGCCTCGGCAACAGCTCCTCTTCCAGCATATATTCGGCCTCCTCCTCAGCATGTCGTGCTTCCGACGATGGCAGCAGGGGAATGTCAGCCTGCCATCCACTCCAATCGAAGCCTGGCTCCTGTTCACCTTCGTCAACAGCCTCATTGCATTCCACCGTAACGAACAGATAGCCGTGCTTGTAGATGACCACATCACTGATGTCGCCAGCCAGCATACCACGTTTCGACCGCTTCAACATCCCTCGCACCTTGTCGCGCTGGTCCTTACACACATAGCCTATTTTTCTGCCCATGGCCCTAGCCATCACGGCCAGCGGGTCACTCGGATTCGCAGGGTCAGCCTTCAGCACCACACGAGGCTGCTTTTCCTTCAGTTCCGTGAGCATGCCAATGGTGCGACCAATCATCTCATCCGTCTCCGGATCACCAAATTTGTAATCCGGATTAGCCGCAAACTGCGCTCCCAATATTTTGATATTACATTCAATCATGGTAGTAACAAAGGATTCATACATCCAGCGTGCAAAGATAGTGCAAATCGAGCGAAATACAAAGAAAAAATCCATTTTTTTTCTTTTATTTCCGAGATGCTGCCTATTTTCTCCAAAGGAGAAAGTTACGAAATAGCGAGCAAAATACAAAAAAATAATCCGCTATAATTTGTTAAAAATCATAAGTCACAGATTAACAAACAGATACGAAATACTACCCATGCCGCGTCACTCACCTAGCCCCTTGGCATCCGAAATCATAGTGTAATGCTCAATATCTCACGTGCAAAGCGGTGTAAACCATTAATAATACGATCTGCCTGCTTTTGACGCGGAACCGAACGACGGTGCAGATAGTTGGAGAGCTGTTTCTGATGAATGCCCGTCATGCGTTCCAGTCCTGCTAATGACAGATATTCGCCATAGTACTCCAAAAAACTGGGGACGTCGAATTTCCATTCAATTTCAAACTCTCCCTTTATCTGTTTAGGCCAACGGTCTTTTCGGAGATTCTTCTTGATAAGGCAGATAGCCTCCATTGCATCAGCCTTAACAGCCTCTATGCTATCACCAGCAGCATAGATTCCATCACAATTATCTGAATAGGCATCAAAGAAGTCTTTAGACTTTTCGATAATCATTATAATCTTTTCCATAACACAACGCTACTTATAATATTAGTTATTAAATTCCGTACTTTCTTATTAGCTTATTAGCAATCCCTGTTCCCATCTCTTTTGCTCCATGATAAGGAATGGGTTCCGTCATTACGCCATCTTTTATATAGAAGTAGTGACTTCCTTCAGCATGGTCAAATTTATATCCAGCTTTAATGAACCTTCTATGTAGTTCAGAACTTTTCATTATTGTCTTATTTGCTGTTTAACGCTGCAAAAATAGTAATTTTTCTATTATTGGCCAAATTTTACGCTGCAAAAATAGAAAAAATACTATTATTTAACATTCCGCGAAAACCAAACATGTGAAAATGCGGTATTATTCACAGTCCACCAAGTCGCGAGGAAGTTCTATTTTCTTCGCCTCGCCGCTCTTACCTATTATTACATAATTCATCCCCCAGCCATCTTCCCTCAGACATCAGCCATCATTCCTCAGCCATCGTTTGTGCCACTCATCTAGCCCTTGGCATCGTGGTCAATGTTTCTTAAGACACAAAGTAAATATAGCCCCTAAAATAATTAGAGGTAAATACCACCACGGCATTATACAAGCAGCGATGAAAATAATCAATAGTGCCAATATGATTAATCCTGGTGTAAACATCGTTATATTCGTTTTTAGTTTCTATCTTCGTTATTATTCTTCTGCAGCCATTGGCATTTGCATGTCCTCTTCCTCTGTTATGTCAAGGGAACAGTCCCCTGACATGCCCAAACATTCACTAATCACTTCCCTTTACCAAATACAGCCCTTTTCCTTTATCTGTAAGATAATAGTTAGTGCCATTGTGTTTGTAGTACATAACGCCATTGAAGTAGTCATCCCATCTTTCATCAGAAGTAAGCTTAATGACCTTTCCGTCAAATGTGAATGAGCCTTTCTTGTTTTTGTTGATTATTTCATCACCTTTGCCAACCTCATAATATTTGAACTCGTAAGTATTGTCCTTGTGAAAGAATATGTTGACATCACAAGCCTCATGTGGCTTAAACCAATAGCCGTATAGGATGCTGTCATTATATATATCTGCTGAATCAAGCTCTGCATAAAGCATATCCGTTATTGGACGGCTTGATATTTCAATAGTAGCAGTATCTGATTCTTGTTGTTGGGGAACCCCCTTCTCTGTCCTATTCTTGCAAGACTCTAATCCTAATACAAACAGGGACATGAGGGATAGTATTAATATCTTTTTCATATTACTTGCTTAAATTTCTTTACGAGTCATTTACTTATTTCTTTATATATAAGTTCTATCAAACCAGAAACAACTGTATCAAGCAGGTCTTTGTATATGAGGCCATCCACGTATTCTTGCGGAATCGCGCTAAAGCCAAACTTTGCACCAAGGATAGCGCAAGCCACAGCAGCGTTCGTATCAGCATCGCCACCTGCCCTAACCACAGAGAGCAAACCATTTTCAAAAAATTCTGCATTCCAATATGCCCAAAGACCTGCAGCCATAGTCTTAAGTGTATAGCCTACTGAATCCTCATCCTGCAATTCCAATGCTCTGATGTCTGTATTCAATGAAAGGTCAATGTATTCACGAATACGTGGATCATATTTTTGTCCAATGTCAACCATCTGGTGATATGACATTTTATCCTCATCATATACAAGTGAGTGTATCAATAACGAAACGATTACACAGGAACCAACACATCTTGGGTCATAGTGCGTCAATCGGCAAATATTGGCCGCACATTCTTCAACGGCTTTCGGAAATAATCCCACAATGGATGTACGCATAATACCTCCGTTGGCCGCAGAATGTTGGTGACTCATGTTCCAAAGCATCTTAGAAGCATCAAATAGTTTATCAACGTAATCGCCAAAACTAAGCACTTTGTATGTTGTCTCGCCAATTCCCATCGGTTCGCCATTGGCCCATTCCTTGAAATTTCGAGCGATACTGGTATAGTTGACACCTTTGTCTTTGATTACGGCGTTAGCAATACAGAGCATCATATCGGTATCATCTGTCCAGTCGCCAATCTTCCATCTTTTACGATGCCTGTCTTGGAATATGTCACTATAATGACTGATGCCATTGGGATATTTCCATGCCATATCCTCATCAGTCATAAACTCTGTTCCAAGTCCGAGCGCATCACCGATTGCCTGGCCATATATGGTTCCCTTCAGTCTATCAAATAATAATGCATCTTCTCCCATATTCTCAATCATTCATGCAATTATAAAAACGACTAGCACTCGTATCAAATCTTAAAAAGAAATCTCCTGTACTTCCTAAATTGTTCCTTTTGACAATGATTTGTGCCAAAGCATGTTTGTTTTGTCCTCCTGATTCTGGTGTTAATATGCAATAATACTCTGGTCGATGAATTAAGGCTACAACATCCGCATACTTGCATATGGTTTTATATCCTACTATACGATTAAGACAAGGCTTATGCCAACCATTTGCCTTTCTATGGCGTAGATGAGAACAAACTATAATTGTAACGTTTAGCTCTGTTGCTATATCGCGAAGAGATTTGCCTACTTTACCCCATTCGATCCTTTGTAATTCATTAGAGTCAGGAGAACTGGCATTTTTATTATCGATTTTTCTCCATGTATCCATCAATTGGAGATAATCAACAAGAATGAGCCTAACGCCATGCTCATTAACCATCTGAATTACCTTTTCCCTAAATTTCGGAATAGACAATCCTGGCGTATCATCAATATACAAAGGGCAAGTCGTAAGTCTAGCCAGCCCAGATTTATATTGCTTGTTTTCTTCCTCTGTTTGAAGTCCATTTACTATCCTCCTATTATCAAGATGACTTATACAACAAACAAGGCGTTGAGTTAAGTGTTTTGATGACATTTCCAATGAGAAGAATGCTGTTGGTACGTTTTGCTCAACTGCAATATTCTTTGCCATAGATATAGCAAACGCAGATTTACCCATTGCTGGTCTGCCACCCACGATAATAAGTCGTGCCTTTTCCAAGCCATGAATTAATTCATCAAATTTTGGAAAGCCAGTTGAAATATGTAATTCAAATTCTTCCTTAGCCATAATTATCTATCTACATTATATTAACAAGTGCAGACCATTCACCACCTAAAGCATCATCAAGTGCATCCTCATAAGAATAGTTTTCCCGACTCCAAGGGTTATAATCCACATCTTCTTTCTTTGGCTCTTCTTCCTCCTCATCTTCTATATATGGCATGTCTGGATTATACGGAAAAAAAGCCAATTGACTCGCATCTATATTAACTTTCTCATTATAACAGATAATCGAATTACACTCCTTTTCAAATTGATCCTTGTCGGCAAAATATTCAATTACGTCATCCCACGACTTTCCGACAAACAATGAAATGCCGGTTGGATGTATTGAATCTTCCTTTTTAATCTGGTTCCTAACCTTTATCAGCAAGCAATCATATAACTTGCCGTCATTGCTTGTTTCAGATGATTCTTTTATCGCTAATGTATAACCGTTCTGAGGTACAGCTATTGCCTCATATTCAAAGGGGAGCTTTAATTTCGAGAACAAAACCAATCCTACCTTATCATCAGTGTTTTGAAGAAATGCAAGACCATTCTCTAATATGTGGTAATCAGTATATACCGATTTGGAGATAGCCATTTTGCGAATAACCAATCTGTACCAACCACTTTCTTTGTCTGAAAATACAGTATATGCTTGATGATTGGTTTTATGCTCATCTTCTATTTCATACAATACCTGACCTTTCTTGTTGTAGACATAAATCCCATCAGATTTATATGCAATTAAGAAATGACCATAATCACTTATTTTCCAGCATTCAAATGGTACAAGAAGTTGGTGCGCCATATTGACACACCCCCATTTTTCAGAGTCTCCTTCCTCTTCATTATAATCTTCGACCCTGACAACAATAGCAATGTCTTCATCTTCGCAGAAATATATTCTTCTATATATTCCAGGATTATATCGTGAACAAAGATATTTATTCACAAACTCTTGATGTGCCGGAATGAATTTCTTATGCATAGTTCTAATTGTTAAAAGGGTAAATAATAAGCAAACCTTTCAGTTCTATTCGGGTGTCGGATGCTCTTTTATAATTTCGATATTGTTCATAATTATCAAATAGCTTTAATCCATTCTACATATCGAAATAATCAAATCGCCCACCCTTGCATTTCTTCTTCGCTGAACATACAGGGCTCATGTTTGGTACGACCTCGATATTTTAGTCCGTAACTATAACCGATATGGAATAGCTTTTTCATGCATAATCTTACAATGCGTTTAAGAACGTTTTCATTGATAAGATGGCCTGATTCAGTGTAATGCTGCAAAAAGCAGTCTAACAAGACTTCGAGATCTATATCATTCATCTTGTCGTACCATTCTTTCATGCTCTCGTTCTTTTCAACCTCTTCGTTATAAAAGCCACCAGTGACATCTACATAAAGACATCTGAGATAACCATAAAGTTTATCGCCATAGAGCTCTTTGTCATCAGGCTTATCGCATATAGATGCAGGAATAAAACCCGTTCTGAGGGATTCGCCCATTGCCATATAAATGACATTAAGAGGTCGCATATTGGGCCTGAAGTTGAGCCAGTCTCTAATTGCATGATCTATCATTACTTCAAAAGATTCATCAATGCTGTTAATGATCTGGTGCTTTCTTGTGTCAACCAGTTCGCTCTCGTCTATTAGTTCTCTTAAACCAAATGTGAACATAAATTCAATGGCAGACTCACAGGCTGCTTGAATATCTGCGTCAATTATGTCTGACTCAATATCGGTTTCCTCGCCAATCTTGTAGTACTGCTGAAAAAAGTCCTTAATGGCCATTCTGTATAACTCATCTTCATTAATACATACTGGCAACCCATCAAACATGTCCCATCCATCTACAGACTCAAAATCATCCTCTGTCAGACCTGACTCTTCGTAATCTGATGTCGATAGGAATTGTGGAATCATATAAGCAAATTTCAGGAAGGCTTCCTTCGGGAAACACATCTTAATGTCGTTATAGAAAGTATTGTCAGACCCATCTGATAACGTGAAAGCCAATGGGCTGATATATTCCATATAGTATGGAAGGTGTACTTCATGCAGATTATGGCAGTCTCTAAAAGCGAAATCCTCAATTCGTATAACAGTCTCAGGTATGTGTACCACACGAAGGTTTTGGCAATTAGCAAAGGCATTTTCACCGATATAGCGCACGCCTCTTTCCAATTGGAATGAAGTGATACTATGATCAGCAGACAATACTGTTGCCATGTCTGCGCTATAGGTAATTCCACCGATGACAATTGTGTCATTATTTTGATGAGAATCTAGCTTCATAACTTTCTATAATTAATCCCTTTTTACACCTAATGGCTATTATTGAATTTCTGGCATTGTTCCCCAAAATATTCGTAATCCGTCATAACTGTTTTTTTTCATCATAAGATAATTACCCTATTATACTCTCGCTTTCATCATTATTATGCCTGTCCATATCCTTTTTATGTACTGCCACCTTACTGATATTTATGCACAGGAATAGTAGCAGGCGGTATAACAGCTATTTCGTAAGTAGGATTATAATTACAGCAATTGCAACAAGCGATACAGCATTAACGATTAAGCTGTACTTCAGTTTTGTTAGGATATCAACTAATGAGTCTTTAAACTCTTCTGATGCATTGGAAAGTTTCTCAGTTGCAGCAGTTGAAGCGTTAATGACTGTTTCACGGTCTTTTTCAAACGCCTTTACTTTCTGAGAATAATCCTTGCCGATGGTATCAACAAGTTCCTGAATCTTGGTCGTAATAGTGCCGAGTTTACTGACATACTCAGCGGTAGTTAAATTAAGACCATCGTAGGAATTGACAGTCTTTTCCACTTGTTGGCGTGCTGACTCCATGCTTTTGAGTCCTTGCTCTAACTCTCTGAGTGAGTTGTTGATTTTCTCGTCGATCATATTTCTTTGTATATTTGATTAATTCTATTGAGTTCTGCAACATGATCTTCCAGTTGAATGGCAAGCTGCATCTTCTCTATATACACCTTGTCTTCTGGAAGTATGGCTGTATGCTGCAGTAACAAATTCGTATATTCATTGAGAAGCCCAAGTTTCCCTTGAGATGCATACAATCTCATGACTGCTTTGTAGTCATCATATAGTTCTTGCTCCAGCATCTCATTCTCATGTTGACCCAGGAACAGGATGCAGAATATATTCAAGAGGTTCAACACAGGGTTTATTTCTGCAATAGCACGTCTGATGAGACGTACAGCACCTTGTAAGTGCTTGATATTGTCTTTTTGGGAATCATTGTTGACAATATCAGGATCAACCACTCTCATATACTTTCTCACAAGATTGAAATCTAATATTTCACTTTCACTGTGAATATCGTAATTGGTGTCATCTTTGAGTGAGAATGGTATTTCCTGGCGCACACTTGAATCGTATGTGACGAAGCCTTCTCTTGCATATTTAGAATTGAAATAGTAATAAATAAAGTCTTTCAGTTCTTCATTCGTTTCTTTCCAGTCCTTGTCTGAGCTGATAGCCATATTACAGAATTGCTCCATATCCAAGATTCCCCTGGCTCTCTTGTCCGCGATACTCCTATATATAAAAGAAGTAAGGTGCTTTAAGCATGCCATGATGACCCCTTCATTGACCACCATCTGCTTGACTTCATTAATCATTATGTCAACCCTATCCTCGGAATAATACTTTCGATAGTATTTACTGAGGTAATCATAATAGATCGATTCGTCCCGACATATAGTAGTAATGCGGAAAGTCTTATGGACGTAGTCTTCTGTAAAATCATCTATCAAACCTATAATGCACATTCTGTAGATTGCCTTCTGAATTGCATCTTTGTACTTTGCAGAACCATAGCTATGAGTATAGAAGAAATTACCATCAACTCTTAAGTTCCTAGCGGCCTGTGTATCAAAAACAGGCAGATTTCTTCCACTTAAATATCTATTATATTCGTCAAGTACATGCTCGTTCTCATCATAGGAAACATAATAAGTAAGAGTCTTTCCCTTGAACCTATTTTCATTGATGTATTGCAGAATGCCCTTACTTGTACCATATTTTGGGGGTTCCATCCTAACAATCTCCTCATTACTTATTTGAACTTTTAGTCCGTTCATGAGCAATTCCATCACATATAGCTCAAATTCCTCACCAAGGAAATTACTATCGTAGAAGAATTTATTATTGGTATAGTCAGAAGAGAACTCTTTCCATTCATCAGTTCTAGCATTCTTAACCCAGAACTTTTTAGGCGAATACATAATAGTTGCCAACGCCATCTTTTTATCACGACCAGCTCGGCCGGCTTCTTGGACAAATGATTCCAAGGAGCCGGGATAATTTAAATGAACTGTCAGACGCACATTAGATTTGTCTATTCCCATGCCAAATGCTTTAGTGGCTACCATTAAATTGGTATCACCAGTTAGGAATTCATCCTGACAAGATGTGTCATCGCCTCCTTTGTATGTTGAAATGCGGTTGATATGGTGTGCTCGCAGAGTATTTGCAACAGTAGGAACGCTCAGTTTTACATCTTGCCGCCCTTCTTTATTAGCGCGTATGCAAAAGACTATTCCTGCAACATCCGTGTGCTTTGAAGTATACCAATCCTCATCAACGTCAGTGTATAAATCTGCAGAGTTGATCTCTTGTTGTTTACTTTCATCAGAGATGTTTTCTCTTTCTAGAAAACGTTTCTTAATTACACTGATACTTTCATTATTTTGAATCTCTTGTATCTTCTCTGTAGCGTCATTAATGGCATTGAGTACCAACTCCTCTTTTATATCATCAACTTTTCGTGCTCTTTCAGCAGCTGATGCATCCACAGGATAAATGTAATATTGTAGTTCTAATCGATTAGTATTCTCATATCTTACCGTAGCATCATCTTCCAATGAATAGGAATTACTTCCAGACAGTTCTCTTTCTACATCAGCGAGGACGTCAAACGATGCAGTTGCAGTCAACCCAAATAGAGAAATATGGTTATCTTCACCTTCTACTTCTTTGGGGAGGACATAGTTATATAGATTTCTACCCAGATGGAGATACGCCAAACGGAAATCATGTCCCCATTCAGAGACACAATGAACTTCATCTATCACACCATATGCAAAATAAACGTCGGATTCTCGCATAGAGCGCAGAACATCTCTGAAGCGGTGAATGCTAAGTCGTTCTGGTGACAAAAACATAATTTGTGTCTGTGAACCAGTTAATGCCTGTTCTCGCTTCGTTCTTTCTTCACCGACAATATCACCGTTTATAAATGATATACAGTCTATACCTGTTTTTTTCAATCCGTCATATTGATCTTTCATCAATCCCTTTAACGGATCTACAACCAATGTAACACCTGGCTGTAACATGGCAGCCAACTGATAGGTAAGAGATTTACCACCACCTGTTGGCAGCAGTCCGATAACACTCTTTAGTTGTAATGCCCTACTAAGGATGGGAAGTTGTCCTGGTCTGAAATCTTCTTTTCTAAAAATAAGGTTCAAGAAATAGTGCAGATGGCAACAAGCATCCTCAATATTGTGATAATTTCCTTGTGTGTCTTTTTCAACGAGAGGCTTATACTTGATCCTCTCAGTTGTATAGAGGAATCTCTCCGCGTATATTGACTTTGAAGAACGAACAATAAAGTAGCAGTCGTTGCTGGCCTTATATTTTGAGAATACCACTTCTTCAGGATTACATATCTGGTCAATAGAAACATCAATAATAGCATCATAACTTGTCTGTGTCTTAGCCTCTCTCTTACCATATACGTTAATTTGGGGAAGAGTCAAGTCCGAATAATTCTGCGTCATGGCAACGATATGATGGTATAACTCTACAAAATCGTTGATGGCAATCTTTGCCACTGACGTGTCATCTTCAATCACAAGAATATTCAAAGTATCCTTCTTCAAATCCAGGCGATCGGAAATCATTGCCTCTATGAAGGTCTTCTGAATGCGAGCTACGGCATTAAGGCTCTTTGTTTTATCCTTTGAACTGATGGCATCCAAGACCTTTTGGCTGGCCAATGTTGGACAACCACGTGAGATAAGATTGCTAACAAGGGCATAGACTGGGCAAAGATTCTTATGTGCTGTCATATCAAAGGGAGCCAGAATCTCAAAAGCGCTTTGCAATGAAGACCCCTGCAACTTGACATCTGAATAAGCCGCAAATAGCTGAACAGGAGCAAAGTAGCTGTATTTATGCAGAATATCACTATTACGTGTCAGGCTATAGGTAAAACTCTTAATCAGACAACCATACGCCCTTCCATTGGGATGGTGCCCAAAATTCGTATCGCGGAATTCTGTAAACACCCGCAGACCTTCTTTTTTGAAATAATAGCTGAAGGTATTGATTCGGCTTTCATTTAGATTTGCCGGACCTATACACAGGGCTATATGCTGAGCACCAGAAGAGGTTATCATCTTTGAAACACCCTTCAGGCTGACAGCTTCAATATCCAGAATATTCGAGAATATATGTATGGCACAAGGCTCATGAACATCAATTTCCGTGATGGAATTGCTGTTGTCGCCATAATCTGAAGGAAGATAATAAGGAACGTCAGTAATCTCAATATTTTGTTCCCCTAATGCCTGTTTGACATGTAATACTGCTCGTTGCCTTGCCACATTAGAAGGTTCCTCTAAGGTGACTTTCTTCAGCTTTGACAACCAGCCAAACTGCCGTAGTTTTTCAATGATAGCAACAGTACCAATACCCTGACCGCACCCCCAATCATAAATCTCCACGCCATTGTTCAGGTTTTTGTATGGGAATTCATTCTCATCTAAGGCGCGAATTAGCTTGTGGCGATGCATCGGACCATAGGCGGTCATGTATGCACAGCACTGTTCTTCTGTTTCGAGAACAGCCGTACCATGTTCCAATGTTCGCCCCTCGCTATCTCTATATGCCCAAGAACATGATTTGAATGGCTCCGGAACATAACGTAAAGATACCTTGATGATATCATTTATAGTCAGGTCATTTATTTTTTGTATATCGGTTACGTAGCTCATAAATTTTGAATATTACTTCCCCGTAATTGTTTCGCTCCATGGATTATTCTTATGGCAGTTGAAATTGAATGCTGCTGTCTCTTTACTGGTATTCGCATAGCAATATTCGCAGAGGTGAACGCAGGTGTTATACTCACCAATGTCTTTACTCCTCATACAGCCACAAAAGTCTCGCTGACCAGCATCTTTAATCACATATCTATCACCAGACAGTTCTATAGCACTTTTGGGTATTGGCTCAAGTTCTCCAAAGATATTCCGCTGTCTTTTCTTTATTGTAGCGCCAATAAAATTCATCAAAACATCATCGTCATGGGCAAACCTTACCAGCAAATCATAATCGATACAATGATTCTTTTCAATTCCAAATGGCTTCAAATCTATTTTCTCACCACACGTTGCAAGTGTGTAATGCCATTCGTTATTGAGCTCCGATAGTCGCTTGGCAAAGTCTAACATCTGTGGTTCAGTCCACTCATGATAAGGAATTTTGTTCTTCTCAAGATTGGCTTTGACCTTACGATAAATTGCAATATCAGCATAACTGAAAACCATTTTTTCAGTATAGCCTTGCAAATCATTTCCAATACGCTCAATCTTAGCCAAGAGTTTATCAACATTAATATCGTCTGTCAATATTAGAGGGTCGAAGCGCCAAATAACACGTCCTTCTCCCAGATAATCCACCAATTGCTTGAATGTATCAATTCGTTCTTGAATGGAGGGCACACCTTTTTCAAGTCTCTCGTCTTCATAGTCATTCAGAGTATATTGGATATAACAACCAATATTTCTCTCTTTTAAATAATTAAGATGATTGAGTAATGGCCGAGGATTCTTTGACCAGAATACGATGAAACGGGTATTCTTATACGACACATATCCCTTAACGCCATTAAATGGATTTGTCCATGCAGAATAACCTACTTTTAAACGATGAAAGAACCAATCAGCATAAAAGGCGGGAATGTCCGTGCTCCTGCTGGCAGATACGATCTCAGGAACTTGCATCTGTACGAGTTCACCATTCTCCCTTGGTAATAATTCTTTATCCCAACTTACCATATATAGTTGCCTTTAATCATTGATTCCGCAAAGATACAACATTTTTTTGAAAGAAAAAAGATTTTAAACAAAAAAGTTGTGTTTCACAAGGTTTGTGTTTTCCTTCCCATACTCAACCGTCATTTTGAGGCGAAAAATGAAAATAAATCGAGTCTGCCGATACAAAAGTTTGTTTAAACACCCCAAAAACAAACAAAATCGCTTATTACGATAACCTTTTTGGTCAAAAATTTGGTTATTACAATAAGCTTACCATGGAAAGAAGCTACCTCTCTAGGTGGTAGGCCTGCTGTATTAAAGTTAGGCGCGTCGGCGTTTAGGCGCGTCGGCGCGTCTTTTGGTTTTGCATGTAGTAGCAGCATGGGAGAGATACTCTATTTTAAATTATTATATATTAAAATATATAATAATTATATATAATATATTAGCTTTGGTGCGCCTATTGATTTTTCCAAATGACGCGCCTAAACGCCTAAACGGCGACGCGCCTAGAGGTGGTGGTGTCTGAGGGGTCGAAAACCTCTAAATGTTAAAATAAGAATTAATCAAAAATAATTGGGGGAAAGTATTGCAGCATTGATGAAATTTTCGTACCTTTGCATTGTCAAAATGAGAGTGGCAGAGATGCAAGATTAAGGATAAAAATTGCGAGGGTTAAATCTAGAAATTGCGCGCATTAATCATAGCAAGATTTTCCTTTAATGGGCCCCTTCGAAGTTGCCTCAGGCGACGCAGAGACTAACTAACATTTTTTATTACAAACAAACTATTTAAAAACTAATTGAAATTATGGCTATTAAAGTAATTGCACAACGACGTGAAGTGAAGCTGGGTAAGAACCCTGGAATGAAGTTCGTGATGCGTCCGGACCTGTACATTCCGATTGCAGAGAAGAAGGTCTTTTCGGAGGCTGCTACCCACAGCGGTATCTCTGCAGGTGTGATCAAGGCGGCTTGGGATGCCGCAGGTGAAGTAATCCGCACGTGGGCCACTGAGGGTCACAGCGTACCCCTGCCCGGTCTGGGAACGATGCGCTTCGGCGTCCGCTCGAAGGCGGTAGCTGACCTGGAGGACGTGAAGACCAACCTGATCAGCGTGCGCCGCATCATCTTCACCCCCAACACGGACGTGAAGGACGAGCTGAAGAACACCAGCATCCAGATTACCTGTCTGGACGAGGACGGCAACGTGCTGAAGCGTGTCACCTCCGGCGACAGCGGAGATGTGGAGGACGGCGAGAACGAGAACGAAAACCAAAACGAAAATGGTGGCAGTGGTAGTTCGAACACGAATGACACGAATAACACGAATGGTGGCGGTTCGCAGAACCAGACGCTGGCTTCGCCAACGATTAGTGGTAACACCTCGTTCACCGAGTCTACGCAGGTGAGCCTGAGCGGTCCTGACGGTGCAGCAATCCACTACACCACCGACGGCACTGTGCCTACGGCAGCAAGCGCGCTGTATAGCGAGGCATTCACGCTGAGCGCAACGACCACCGTCAAGGCTATCGCCATCAAGGACGGCCAGTCGAGTGAAGTCACCAGCCGCGTGTTCACCAAGTCTAGCAACGACGACGGCATGGGACAGGACTAACGATGTCTGATGTAAGATGTAAGATGGAAGATGTCTGATGGCTGAGGGCTGATGTCTGACGGCTGAGGGCTGATGTCTGAAGGATATACAAAAAGTTTTAAAAGGGTGGGCTGATGTTTGGTCAGCTCACTTTTTTTTCGTACCTTCGCGGGCGAAAATGAAACAGACGGCGAAAAGACATATTGCATCGTGGTTGCTGTTGGCGGTATTCCTGCCGATGCTGATGCTGTCGTCGTTGCACTTTCATGAAGTTTCACAGACCATAGAAACGGAGTGCTCCGACTGTGTGCACCATAGTTGTCACGGACACATGACGGCGACTGCCAGTTGGTCGCACGACTGCGTGCTGTGCCAGTTTGTGACGCTGACGATGCTGACAGCTGCTGTGATGGCTGTCACGATATATGTTCATGTATGTAAGAAGAGCCAGGCCCAGCCTTTGTGCGGCTATCGTGCCGCCAGCTGTGGCTCCATCGTTACGCGAGGGCCTCCGACGGTGTGATTTTCCCCGACGGTTACATACATTAATAATATATATACATTTTTATAATAATAGAAATCACAGAATGAAAGCAAAATACATTCTGCTATTGCTGTGTATGAGCACGGCAGTGGCAGCACAGGATAATAACAATCAACGCGAGACAATAAACAATAACCAGCACCAGCATTATGCGGAGGACTCGACGGACGTATTCTTCCGCCATTTGAACTTGAACGAAGTAACGGTGACGGGCGTGACGGGCGACACAAAGCTGAAGCTGGCGACGGCACCGGTGAGCATCATATCGCCACAGGTGCTCAGGGCGACGGCCTCGACGAACATCATCGACGCCATCAGTCATCAGCCGGGCGTGAGCCAGTTGACGACGGGCGGCAGCATCTCGAAACCCATCATCCGCGGACTGGGATACAACCGCGTGGTGGTGATGAGCGAGGGCGTGCGCCAGGAAGGTCAGCAATGGGGCGACGAACACGGCGTGGAGGTCGATGGCAGTAGCGTGGGCAGCATCGAGATACTGAAGGGTCCGGCATCGTTGATGTACGGCTCGGACGCGATGGCCGGTGTGGTCATCATGCATGCGCAACCGACGTTGCCCGAGGGCGACATGCGCGCCAATGTCAGCACGGAATATCAGACGAACAACGGGCTGTTCGGCTATTCGCTGCAGATGGCCGGCAACCAGAAGGGTTTTGTGTGGGATGCGCGCTGGAGTCAGAAGATGGCGCACGCGTATAAGAATAAGTATGACGGCTACGTGCCGGGATCGCAGTTCCGCGAACAGGCAGGGCGCCTGATGCTGGGTGTGAACAAAGGGTGGGGGCACTCGCGACTGACGGCAACAGCCTACCACCTGACGCCGGGCATCATCGAGGGCGAGCGCGACCGCGAAACGGGCGAACTGGAACATGAAGACGGGTGGACGGGGCATCAATACGGCAAGTCGCTGCCCTTCCAGCAGGTGAAACACTTCAAGGCCGTGTGGGACAATGCGCTGAACCTCTCGTCGGGCTATCTGAAAGCCATCATCGGCTATCAGCAGAACCGCCGTCAGGAGTATGAGGAGTCGATGGATGACTACGAGCTGTATTTCAAGTTGCACACGCTGACCTATGACGTGCGATACATCACCAACGAATGGAACGGATGGAAGCTATCGACGGGTATCGGCGGCATGTATCAGACGTCGAAGAACGAGGGCGAGGAATATCTCATTCCCGACTACCGGCTGTTTGACTTCGGACTCTATGCCACCGCGACGAAGACGCTCAGTGACCGCTGGACGCTGAATGGCGGCGTGCGCTACGACCACCGCCGACTGCATGGCGACGAACTCATGGAGGACGACGAGCAGCGCTTCACGGATTTCACGCGCCACTTCAATGGTGTGACGGGTAGCGTCGGTGCCGTCTTCAACGTGAACGACAACCTGAACCTCAAGCTGAACGTGGCCCGCGGTTTCCGTACACCGAACATGAGTGAACTGGCGTCGAACGGTGTCCACGAGGGCTCTGTCCGCTACGAGCTGGGCAACCAGCAGCTGAAGGCGGAATACAGTCTGCAGGCCGACCTGGGCGTGGACTTCACGTCGCGTTACGTCTCGGCACAGCTGGCACTCTTTGCCAACCGTATAGACAACTACATCTTCACCCATCGCGTGGCGGAAGAAATGGAGGAAGGCTACCTGACCTATGCCTACACCCAGGGTGACGCGCGACTGTTGGGCTTCGAGGCAGGCGTGGACGTTCACCCCATCCACTCGGTGCACTTCTCCAACACCTTCTCCTATGTCGATGCGCAGCTGTTAAACGCCGATATCACCACGAAATACCTGCCTTTCACCCCTGCGCCCAAATGGACGACGGAGCTGAAATGGGAGTTGCAGCACCACTCGCACAGCACGGTCAGTACGCACGCCATGCATGAGTACCGCCACGAGCATCCCAAGAGCGGAGTGGCACTGAACAACCTTTACGTTGCTGCCGGACTCGACTGCTATTTCCGTCAGTCGCACGTCTATGTTGCCGACGACACCGAGACTCCGACGCCCGGCTATGCGTTGCTCTCGCTCTCGGCAGGTACCGACATTCAGGTGAAAGGCAAGAAGATAGCCGAGCTGTATGTCACTGCCGACAACCTGCTGAACAAGGCCTATCAGAACCATCTGAGCCGACTGAAATATGCCGACATGAATGTGGTCACGGGGCGCCGAGGGGTCTATAACATGGGGCGCAACGTCACGTTCAAGGTGGTGGTACCAATCAATTTATAAATGAAAGAACCAAAGAAAAATTCGTTTTTCTTTGGTTCTTTGCTTACAAATTTGTAATTTTTCGCAGTCGCGAGAAAGTACTTTCGTTCGAAAATGAAAATAAATCGAAATTTATTTTGCATTTTGCTCACTTATTCGTACCTTTGCAGGCGAATATGGCAATCTGGTGGCTGATGCCGCCTGATGTAAGGGAATCCGGTGAGAGTCCGGGACTGTTCCTGCAGCTGTAATCCCCCGTAGAAAGGGTCTGCTTGTATAACGCCACTGCAAACGTTGAACGTTGAACATTGAACGTTGAACATTAAGCGGGAAGGTAAGGCAGACTGGGGAAAGTCAGAAGACCTGCCTATAACTGGAAAGTACGTCCGCTCAGGAGTTAGCGGTGCGGAAAGAGTAGAGACGATGAGAAAGGTAATGGCTATTGGCCTTTGGCTGTTGGCTTCGTGCGCTATGGCGCAGACGGACATCTGGCGTCAGGACAGCATCGAGGAGGTGGTAGTGACGGGTACTGGTACGCGTCACCTGCTGAAGGATGCGCCCGTGCAGACGGAGGTCATCACACAGCAGATGCTGAGCCAGTATGGCGGCAAGAGTCTGGAGGAGATCCTCGCAGGCCTGACGGCGTCGTTTGCCTTCAACGAGGGCGATATGGGCAGTCAGATGCAGCTGAACGGACTGGGCAATAGCTATATCCTGATATTGGTGGACGGCAAGCGCATCCACGGCGATGTGGGCGGAGAGAACGATCTGGGACTGATTGACCCGCAAAACATTGAGAAGATAGAGATTGTGAAGGGTGCGCAGAGTGCGCTGTACGGCTCGGACGCGATGGCGGGTGTCATCAATATCATCACGAAGAAGCACAGCGAGGCGGGGTTCTATGTGGACAACAGCACGCGCTACGGCTCGCATAACGACCTGCGCCAGCATAACACGGTGGCATTCACCCTGGGCAAATTCAATAGCCAGACGAACTTCCAACTGCAACGCAACGACGGATGGCAGAATACCGCTGAGGAATGGGCCGAAGGCATCGTGCTGACGGACAGCAGGAACAAGACGGTGAACGAATACCGTAACTGGCAGGTGGCCGAACGACTGACGTATCAGCCGATGAAGGGGCTGGAACTGTATGCCGAGGGTTCGTATTATAAGAAGAACATCCTGCGCCCGCAGAACGGCCGTCACCCCAGTTGCGACGTCTATACCTACGACCTGCGCTACAATAATGCGTCGGCATCGGTGGGCGGCAAATGGAACAATATCACGCTGGACGTGGACTGGAACAAGCACGCCTACTATTACGACTATACGGCGAAGCACTACGACTACGTGTTGTTGCAGGGCGAGGAGTATGGCGACCAGAACGGCGAGTGGTTCTCGGTGGCGATGATGCCCGGTCAGAGCAAGTTGCAGAGCGACCAGCAGCGCGTGATGGCACAGTTGAAGGGCATCTTCAATCTGCCTTACGACAACATGCTGAATGCCGGTGCGGAATACCGCTACGACTACCTGAAAGCCCCCGAACGCACGGAGACGGGAACGGCCGACGACTGGACGGGTGCTGTGTATGTGCAGGACGAGTGGAACCATCTGAAGTGGCTGAACATCACCGCGGGTCTGCGACTGGTGGACAACCATAACTTCGGATTCCGTCTGACGCCAAAGGTTAGCACGATGGCCTCCGTCGGCGACTTCCGCTTCCGTCTGGGTTGGAGTCAGGGCTTCAAGACGCCTACCGTCAAGGAGCTGCACTACCGCTATCTCCACATCATGGGCAGCAGCATGTTCTTCAATATCGGCAACGTCAACCTCGATCCCCAGACCAGCAACTATTACTCTGCCAACGTGGAGTATCGCGGACGGCGCTTTACGGCTGCCGTGACGGGTTACCTGAACAAGCTCGACCGGATGATAGCACTGGTGAACGTGTCGGAAAGCGAGATTCCGCCGGGTGTGACCCAAGCCTATATGGGCGACGGCAGTACGAAGGTACAGGCTCGCATGTATAAGAATATGGATGATGCGCGCACGAGTGGTGTTGACGTCACGCTGTCGTACCGGTTGTTGCCGGAACTGACGCTGAACGGCGCCTACAGCTATCTCGACACGAAGGCCCATCTGTATGACGAGAAGACGGAGCGCATGACGACGGTCGTCATCGACGGCACGGCTCACCATAAATGGAGTGCTTCGGCGCTGTACAGCCATGCGTTCACTCCCGCGTATAAGTTGGGTGTAAGCCTCTCGACGCGCGGCAGCAGCAAGCGCTACTACCAGAACAACGGCGACGGCAAGGGCTACCAGATCTGGCGTATCAGCACGACGCACGATTTTCCGTTCAAGGCTTCAAGGTTCAAGATTCAAAGTGTAAGGCTGGAGTTTGGTGTGGACAACATCTTCAACTACGTCGACCGCACCATGCATCCCTACCATCTGGGCACCAACACGTCGGGTACGACGGTATATGGGACATTCAGCATTAAATTCAGTGGCGGCAAGAGAGTTAAACAAAATAATATTTTATCCACTAAACAAAACAACAATGATGAAGAGAATTAAATCATTCATTCTGGCTGCAGTGGCTTTCGCACTGGTAGCCCCCGCGTTCACAGCTTGTAGCAGCAGTGACGACGACAACAAGAAGGACAACATCGTTTCCGAGTACACCATCAACGACAATCTGGTGGCTAACAAGAAGGCTCAGTCGAAGAAGGACGTGGCCGTGCTGTTGGTGGCATTCGGTTCGACTTGGGACAACGCCTTCAAGGCATTCGACAAGACTATTGCCGCCTATGAGGCTGCATTCCCCAATGCTGATGTCTATATGAGTTTCTCGAGCGACATTTGTATCAACCGCGCCAGTGCCGGTGAGAATGTCGACGACAACGGCAACATCGTGAAGCGCGACTATTACGAGCCCCGCTATCTGTTGCACGCCATCGGTAAGGCACAGTACAGCAAGATTTATGTGCAGTCGCTGCAGGTTATTCCCGGTGAGGAGTTTGCTGCCGTCGTGGCTTCGGTCAAGAAGTTTATGAACAACGGTTATATTGCCGATGCTCACCTCGACGACGCCTATCTGGCTAAGTTGTCTTCTACCGAATCCATTTTCCTCGGCATGCCTCTGCTGAACGATCCCGATGCTGACATTCCCTCAGTTGCCCAGCAGTTGCACGCACTCTATGCCAAAGAGGCTGCTCAGGGTGTTGTGGCCTTCATGGGTCATGGTAACCCCGACAACTACGACACCTTCAAGGCTAACGTCCGCTACAGCCAGCTCGAGGAAGAACTGCAAAAGCTCAGCCCCAACTACTTCGTGGGTACTGTTGATATGCCCGACAATTACAAAGAGAATGTGCTGGAGCGCATGAAGGAGAAGAATCTCACCAGTGGCAAGGTGTTTCTGCACGCCCTGATGTCTATTGCCGGTGACCATGCTCACAACGATATGGCCGGTGAAGGCGACGAGTACTGGAATCCGATGGCTCCTGAGAGCGAGGACGTCAGCTGGTATGAGTTCTTCAGCCATGCAGGCTATGAGACAATCGTTCCCAAGGCTGGCAAGCACCCGCAGGGTCTGCTGGAACTGGATGGCGTAAGAAACGTGTGGATTAACCACACCAAGGGTGCCGAGTTCCTGGAGGATGCTTACCACAGCATGTATCCAGAGGAATAAACACGAACCTTTTGGCTCAAAATATATACGTGTATTATTATATAAGTTAGTCATAAAGGAGATTTGTCGTGATGACAAGTCTCCTTTTCTTGTCCAAAAATAATGGACGGCTATAATGCAGGGATAAAAAAAATTAAAAAATTTGGTTTTTCGTTCGATTTAATCAACTTTCTTACGCTCAGAAATGAAAATTTATTCTCATTTCCTTCGCTAAATCGAAATTTTATACTATCTTTGCAACCGATTTTATTAGTTAAGTCTCTTGTCGCATCCTCGTGCAGGGTGGGAGTGGACCGGCAAGACGACGGCTCTCGGGTTAGGGCTGGCATGGTCTGCAGGGATATGTATAACATTTAAATTTTTAAGCTAATATGGCAGAAATGAATTTTGGTGGCGTTATGGAAACTGTAGTCACCAGCAAGGAGTTCTCTTTGGAGAAAGCACGTGAAGTATTGAAGGATGAGGTTATCGCCGTCATCGGTTATGGTGTTCAGGGTCCCGGACAGGCTTGCAACCTGCGCGACAATGGTTTCAACGTCATCGTTGGTCAGCGTCAGGGTAAAACCTACGACAAGGCTGTAGCTGACGGTTGGGTACCTGGCAAGACGCTCTTCAGCATCGAGGAGGCTGCCGAGAAGGGTACTATCCTCTGCATGTTGCTCTCTGACGCTGGTCAGATGCAGCAGTGGCCCACAATCAAGAAATATCTGAAGCCCGGTAAGACGCTGTATTATTCTCATGGCTTCGCCATCAACTGGAACGACCGCACAGGTGTGGTTCCTCCCAAGGATATCGACGTCATCATGGTAGCTCCTAAGGGTTCTGGTACCAGCCTCCGCACGATGTTCTGCGAGGGTCGCGGTCTGAACTGCTCATATGCCGTTTATCAGGACGCTACGGGTAAGGCTAAGGAGAAGACACTGGCCTTCGGTATCGGTATCGGTGCAGGTTACCTGTTTGAGACGACCTTCCAGCGTGAGGCTACTTCTGACCTGACTGGTGAGCGTGGTTCGCTGATGGGTGCTATCCAGGGTCTGCTGTTGGCTCAGTATGAAGTACTGCGCGAGAATGGTCACACACCTTCTGAGGCTTTCAACGAGACCGTTGAGGAGCTCACTCAGAGCCTTGGCCCGTTGTTCGGTGCTAAGGGTATGGACTGGATGTATGCCAACTGCTCGACCACCGCTCAGCGTGGTGCACTGGACTGGGCTCCCCGTTTCCACGACGCTATCAAGCCCGTCATGGAGTGGCTGTACTACTCGGTAAAGACTGGTAACGAAGCTCAGATTACCATCGACGCCAACTCTAAGCCCGACTATCGTGCCGGACTGGAGAAGGAACTGGAGGCCATGCGCAACCAGGAGATGTGGCGCGCCGGTGAGACCGTTCGTAAGCTGCGTCCTGAGTATCAGGAAGACTAAACGAGGTCTGATGTAAGACGTAAGAAGTAAGATTTTCATGGAGAATCTTGAACAGATAACCCGCCTTGTGTGTCAAGTGGCACGCGAGGCGGGTGCTTATATAAGAAAGGAACGCGCGAGCTTTTCGGTAGAGAAGGTGGAGCGCAAGCATGCCCACGACTATGTGTCGTATGTGGACAAGGGGTCGGAAATGTTTATCGTCAGCAAACTGCGTGAGATAGTGCCCGAGGCAGGATTTATCACCGAAGAGGGGACGACGAAGAAGGAAGATGGTTCAGCCATCAGCCCTCACTCCTCAGACCTCACGTGGGTCGTTGATCCATTGGATGGTACCACGAACTTCATACATGGCTTTGCACCCTATGCCGTCTCGATAGCCTTGTGTAAAGGTAGGGAGATTGTCGTTGGCGTAGTTTATGAAATTGTCAGCGATGAGTGCTTCTATGCGTGGAAGGATGGAAAAGCATGGGTGAATGAAAAGCCTTTGCACGTTGGCAAGAGCGAGATCAACGATGCGCTGTTGTGCTTGCAGTTGCCGTATAACAGTGACGCATATAAGCCTGTCATTAAGCGACTTATCGATCATTTCTATGGCAACGTCGGCAGCATTCGCATGATTGGTTCTGCGGCGATTGCGCTTTGCTATGTCGCTGCAGGTCGGTTGGACGCTTATGCTGAGCGATACATCGGACAATGGGACTATATGGCTGGTGCACTCATTGTGAAAGAGGCTGGGGGACGCGTTACCAACTATGACGGCGAGGACTATTTCATGGAAGGTGATAGTGTGGTGGCCACGAACGGCATTGTGCATCAAGCGTTGCAGGATGCCGTCAGAGAGGCACAAGATGCTTGTTAGACAATCATGATAAATCCGTCGTCCTGACGGATTTTTTCGTTTTCAATCAGGACTTTGAGGGCTGCGTTGAGCTTTTCCACAGGCAATTGCAGGCGGTAGAGTTCGGTGATGTGGTGGCGCTGGCGGTCGGGCAACAGGGCGAGAATCTGTTGGCAGGCATCGTGCTGCTCTGCAGGAGTCATCGGCTGACCATGTTCATGGAGACAGACATCGCATTGGCCGCAATCCTTTGTGGTCTCCTCACCAAAATATTCGAGCAGCATGCGACTGCGACAACGGTTTGTCGTCTGGGCGTAGTTCGTCATGGCCTCGATGCGCTTGCGGTATTGTTCCTGACGGTCCTCGTAGATAGTGCGTGGCAGTTGGATGTGTTCCTTGTCCTCGCGACGCTGCAAGTAGCGGATGTAGGGCACTTGTTTGCGGGGAATAAAGCTGATGAGATGGCGCAGCGACAGGGCTTTCAGAATGTCGTAAGCCACGGGTTGGGGGAGTCCGGCCTGCTGGGCAATGACGCTCTCGTCGACGTAGCCATAGTCGGCAAAGAGTCCGCCATAGTTACGCAGAAGGGCAACGATGACGCGTTCCTCGACGGGTGTCACCTGTTCGAGGCGGTAGAGTTCGTCGCGACTGACCAGAAAGCGCACGCGGGCTTCGTGGTCGGTATCCTGGTCGTAGTCGATATAGCCTGCGCGCATGAGAATCTGCAGGGCGGAATGGACGCGGATGGGGAAATGGTGGAAACGCTGGCAGAACTCCTCGATATTGAACTCACGATTGACGCCATAGCCGTCGCCCGTGGCTATCTGGTAGTAGTAGGCCAGATGTTCGTACACCTCTTTAATATACTCGCGCGGGGGGAAGGTGTCGTCGACGCGCTTCGACAGTTTGCCGTTGTCGCTGCCATTGAAGAGCAGGATGGCTCGGGCAGGTTGGCCGTCGCGTCCGGCACGACCAGCCTCCTGGAAATAGGCCTCGATGGAATCGGGACTATCGTAGTGGATGACCAATCGGACATCGGGTTTGTCGATGCCCATACCGAAGGCGTTGGTGGCTACCATGACACGCACGCGGTCGTGTTGCCAATCGCGCTGGCGACGGTCCTTGTCGGCATGGTCGAGTCCGGCATGATAAAAGGTGGCCGAGAGTCCGGCGTCGGAGAGGTGTTCGGCAATCTCGCGGGCATGGCGACGGCTGCGCACATAGACGATGGCTGAGCCTGTCGTCTCGCTGAGCAAACGCACCAGTTCGCCGTATTTGTCGGGAGCGTAGTGAACGAGATAGGCAAGGTTCTTGCGTTCGAAGGACATGCGAAACACGTTGAATCCGGTTTTGCCGGATTCGGCTGTTGGCAATTGGCTATTGGCTGTTGGCTCTTGGCTATTAGCCGATAGTTTCGCGCAGATGTCGTCGACGACTTGTGGCGTGGCGGTAGCCGTCAGTGCCAGCACGGGTACATCGGGATGAATGTTGCGGATGTTGGCGATTTCGAGATACGACGGTCGGAAATCGTAGCCCCATTGCGAGATGCAGTGTGCCTCGTCGACAGTGATGAAACTCACCTGCATGTGACGTAGTTTGGTCTGAAAGAGACTGCTTCCCAGGCGTTCGGGTGAGACGTATAGGATCTTGGTATTTCCCAAGATGCAGTTCTCCAGCGTGCGCATGACGTCGTCGTGCTGCATGCCGCTATAGATGGCAGCCGCCTGGATTTCCAACTGGCGCAGGTGGTGCACCTGGTCCTTCATGAGCGCGATAAGGGGAGTGATGACAATGCAGACGCCCTCCTTGGCCATTGCCGGTACCTGAAAGGTGATGGATTTTCCACCACCCGTAGGCATCAGTCCCAGCGTGTCATGACCGGAACCGATGGACTCGATGATGTCACGCTGGATGCCGCGAAAATCGTCGTAGCCCCAGTAGCGTTTGAGAATGTCCTGATACTTACTCATCCTCCGAGGGACGTATATCCTCTATCTGCAGCTGTACCTCGCCACGCTTGTAGGTATTCTCCTCGATGGTGTAGACGATGTCGAACGAGCGTTTCGACTTGATATAGCGTGCTGCTGCCGACTGTCCGAAAGCGATGCCGTTCATGACCACTGCCGACTTGGAATCGACGAGTTCGAGTTTGATATGTTCCTGATGGCGACCAACGACTTTCGACGTGCCATAGTCATAGACGTTGCGCGTCAGGAACAGCGGTTTCTCGTTGGCGGGTCCGTGGGGAGCCAGTTTCTTCAGCTCGTTGAGCAGGCGTTTGTTGACTTGGTGAAAGTCCACTTCGGCATCAATGTCCAGCGTCTGTTGCGTCTGTTCGGGCATGATGTGGTTGCTGACATATTCCTGGAAGCGACGGCGGAACTCAGGGATATTCTCCTGACGGAGCGTCAGACCTACAGCATAGGTGTGACCACCGAAGTTTTCGAGCAGGTCGCGACACGACTTGATGGCCTCGTAGATGTCGAAACCAGCCACCGAACGGGCAGAACCCGAGGCAACGCCGTTGATGATAGTCAGCACGACAGTAGGACGGAAGTAGAGCTCAGTCAGTCGTGAGGCAACGATACCCACCACGCCTTTCTTCCAGTCCTGGTCGTAGAGCACGATGGATTTCTGGTGTTGCTGGCTTTCCAGTCGGGACACAATTTCGTTGGCCTCTTCCGTCATCTGTTTGTCGACGTCTCGGCGTTGGTCGTTATACTCATTGATGCGCGTGGCTTCCGTCAACGCCTTCTTCAGATCTTTCTCCACCAACAAGGTAACGGTCTCGGTACCGTTCTGCATGCGTCCTGAGGCGTTGATGCGCGGCCCAATCTTGAACATGATGTCACTCATGGTCAGTTCACGACCTGTGAGTCCGCAAATCTCGATGATGGCCTTCAGACCTATCGACGGACTAATGTTCAGTTGCTTCAGTCCGTGGAAGGCCAGAATACGGTTCTCACCGTCGATAGGTACCATGTCGGCTGCTATGCTCAACGCACAGAAGTCGAGTAGGGGAATCAATCGTGAGAAGGGTATGCCGTTGTTCTTGGCAAAAGCCTGCATGAGTTTGAAACCTACACCACATCCCGACAGGTGGTGATAGGGGTAGGTAGAGTCTGTGCGTTTGGGGTTGAGGATGGCCACTGCGGGTGGCATCACGTCGTCAGGAACGTGGTGGTCGCAGATGATGAAGTCGATACCCAACTCCTTCGCATAGGTTATTTCATCGATTGCCTTGATACCGCAATCGAGCACGATAATCAGTTTCACACCGTTCTCAGCAGCATAGTCTATTCCCTTTTGGCTCACACCATATCCCTCCTCGTAGCGGTCGGGAATGTAGTATTCCACATTGGAATAGAATTGCTGTAAGAACTTATACACCAGAGCTACTGCTGTGCATCCGTCCACGTCGTAATCGCCCCAAACCATGATGCGCTCCTTGCGGCCCATAGCATCATTCAGGCGGTCGACGGCCACGTCCATATCGTTCATCAGGAACGGATCTATCAGCTCGTTCAGCATCGGACGGAAGAAGCGCTTGGCAGCACTCTCGGTCTTGATGCCTCGCTGGATGAGCAGATTGGCCATGACAGGACTCATGCCTATCTTCTCGGCCAGTTCCTTAGCCGCTTGCAGTCTTTCGGGTGTAGGTGGTTCGTAATTCCATTTAAACTGCATTTTAGTCGAGTTTATTGGTTACCACACTATTGCCCTTACAGCCCCAGCTTCTTGCGAATGTCCTTAGGAATGGCGTTCTTGTTGACGAGGAAGTCCATTGTGTTGGCAGCGATGTAGGTCTTGGTCATATACCAGATACCCTTGTAGTCGCCGGTCTCGCCCCACGAGTTCTGCACCATATAATATTCCTTGCCGTTCTGGTCCTTGGCCACACCGAAGATGTGCATGCCGTGGTCGTCGGTCAGTTCCCAGTTGTCAAAATGCTCCTGACGCATCTCCTGTGTCGGAATGATTTCAGGAACGTTGCAACCCAGCGAATCGATGATGTCGCGCTTCTTCGTGGTGGTCAGTTTCAGCCATTTGGCCATATCGCTGCCACGAAGGCTCTGCGTAGCCTTGCTGTCGATGGCGTAAGCCAGACCGCTACGGGTGAATCCGTCCTCCGAGACGTCACCGCCCCAAGCAATGGTGTAGCCGTTCATCACGGCATTGTCGATAATCTGCATCATCTCGTCCATCGGTACGTTATACGACAGCGGGAAGCGCCAGTTGTCCTGCACCTCTACAGCGAAGCCCGTGTAGAAGGGATGGTGGGTATAGCTGGTGATGCTGACATAGTCGTCGAGGTTGATGCCCAGTGAAGCCATGAAGGTCTTCGGGGTGTACTCCTTGCCTTCGTAGGTGAACTTCTCAGGACACTTGCCCAGATAGGCGTCGAGAATACCTTGCAGTCCAACCTTCCACTGGTTCGAAATCTTCTTGGCAGTGCTCTTGGCGATAGCTGCAACGTATGGCTCCAGCACTCCAAAGAACTCGTTGAAGTTATTCAGTGAGTCGCCATAGAGCGAGCCAGGGAATGGCATTGCTTCAAGCGGACAGATACCGTGATTCTTCAGCGTTGAGAGCACGTCCTCAGCGCTGCCGCCTTGTGCAAACTGGCAATCGCCATGATAGCGAACCACCTGAATGGCACGCTCCATGTACGTCTTGTTAGCTACGAAAGCCTCGCAGAGGTTGTACTTCTTGCCCGTCTTCTTCAAGATTTCAGCCTCGAAGAATGACAGGGTAGAGTAGTCCCAACACGTACCGCTGCGGTTCTGGTCCTTGATGCGCGTGATGGGGTTCTCCTTGACGACCGTAAACACGGGTTTGTTTTTGTTGACAGAGTCTTTCTTGTCCTCTGCCTGTGCACCGAGGGCAAATAGTGCCAACAGTGCCAAAGTCATTACTTTTCTCATTACTTGTCTCTTTTTTTGTTATTATTGTTTTTTAATTGTTTTCTTCTTGTGGTCGTTAAATGCGATTCTCCATAAACGCCTCCAGCTCCTGTGGATGATACGGGATGCGCTTCTGACCGAGGAAACGGCAACCATCCTTCGTAATCAGCACATCGTCCTCAATGCGGATGCCTCCGAAGTCCTTGTAGGTCTCGAGCTTGTCGAAGTTCAGGAATTCCTTGCAATGTCCGCTAGCACGCCATTCGTCGATGAGCTGGGGAATGAAATAGATGCCCGGCTCGTCGGTGACGACAAAGCCTTCCTCCAGTCGGCGTCCCATGCGCAGACAATTGGTACCGAACTGTTCCAGATTCGGACGTGTCTCCTCATCGAAGCCGACGTAGATCTGTCCGAGTCCTTCCATATCGTGCACGTCCATACCCATCATGTGCCCTAAACCGTGAGGCAGGAACATGGCGTGAGCTCCGGCGCGGACAGCTTCGTCCGTATCGCCTTTCATGAGTCCGAGTTCCTTCAGCCGTTCCGTCATCATACGGCAGACGGCAAAGTGTACGTCCATGTATTTTACGCCAGGCTTGGCTACGTCCAAAACATAGTCGTGGCAGGCCTCCACGATGCTGTATATTTCCAACTGCCGCTGGTCGAACTTGCCCGTGACAGGCATTGTACGCGTGTGATCCGAACAGTAGTCATCCAGTTCGCAACCAGCATCACACAGTGCCAGGCGTCCAGCTTCGAGCTTGGCTGCCGAGGGGTTGCCGTGCATGATTTCCCCGTGCTGCGAGAAGATGGTGGCGAAACTCGTGCCTTGTGCCAGACTTCGGGCAATGCCATCCACCTGACCGCCGATGAAACGTTCTGTTACGCCGGGCTTGATAAGCAGCTGTGCCGTCGTGTGCATTACGTAACCGATGTCGCATGCACGGTCGATAGCGTCTATTTCCTGCTGTTCCTTCGTTGCGCGCTGTTTCACCACTGCCTGGATGAGTTTCAGCGAGGCAGTTTCCTTCTGCTTTGACGGGTGTATGCCCAGCAGATCCATGATTTGTATCTTGGTGTCATAGCGGTAGGGCGGCAGGAAGTGAACCGTTCTGTTTGTTGCGATGCCATCGCAACATACCTTTGAGAGAGCCGCCATCGGGGCGGTCTTCGTGATGCCCACTTCTGCTGCGAGGTCAGCTACCGAGGGTACGAACCCCATCCACACGATATCCTCAATGTCGATATCGTCGCCAAACAACCATTCTTCGTCGTTGTCAATGTCGATAACGCCTACCAACCCGTCGCGGTGTTGACCGAGATAGTAGAGGAATGAGGAATCCTGACGCATGGGAGCATACGCGTTGGCAGGGTAGTTACATGGTGCCTCGTTGTTGCCAAACAGGACGATGACGCCCTCGCCAACCAGTTTTTTCAGTTCCGCTCTACGACGGATATAGGTGTTTTTATCGAACATAATCTTTCAGCGTTTTAGTGTTAGTACCTATTTATTAGGTACATAATCGGGGCAAAGTTACGAAAAAACGAACAAAATACCAAAGAAAATCGACTTTTATTTGAGTTTTCTTTCCTTTTCCGAAAAAAATTCGTACCTTCGCGGACTGTTATGAGGTACTTTATCTGGTTTGGCTACGACGGAACGCAGTATCATGGCTGGCAAATCCAGCCCAATGGCATCACGGTGCAGAGCGAATTGCAGCACTGCCTGTCGTTGCTATTGCGCGAGGATGTCAGCATCACTGGTGCCGGCCGTACGGACACGGGTGTCCACGCCCGTCGCATGGCGGCTCACTTTGATACCGAACAGCCTGTCGATACGCTCGTATTGGCAAAAAAAATGAACGGTCTGTTACATCACGACATTGCCGTTTACAGCATCGAACCTGTTGCTGCCGACCTTCATGCTCGTTTTTCGGCTGTTTCCCGTACCTATCGCTATTATGTGCATACCCGCAAGGACCCGTTTCTTTGTGCGTATTCCCTTGAACTGCACTACCAGCTCGACTATGCGCTGATGAACGAAGCAGGACGCATCCTGATGGAGTACGACGATTTCGGTGCTTTCTGCAAGGCGGGCAGCGACGTCAAGACGACGCTCTGTCATGTGACTCATGCCCAATGGCACCAGACGTCGCCTACGACGTGGTATTTCGAGATTACTGCCAACCGCTTCCTGCGTAACATGGTGCGTGCCGTCGTGGGCACCCTTGTCGAGGTTGGACGCGGACGTATGACACTCGACGATTTCCGTCAAGTGATTGAGGGGAAACAACGTACTCAGGCAGGTGAATCGATGCCAGCAAAGGCGTTGTTTCTTGAAGATGTAAGTTATTGATTATGTGGTTAATACTCGCTTTTATGTCAGCAGCACTTTTAGGCTGCTACGACTCGCTGAAGAAGAAGGCGCTGCGCGATAATGCCGTGCTGCCAATCTTGTTTCTCAACACGTTTTTCTCATCGCTCATCTTCCTGCCGTTCATCGTGCTCAGTGCCACCACTGACACCCTCGATGGCACGATGGTCCACGTGACCTCTGGCGGATGGGATATGCACAAATACATACTTCTCAAGGCCTTCATCGTTCTCTCTAGTTGGCTGTTGGGCTATTTCGGAATGAAACACCTGCCGCTGACCATTGTTGGACCTATCAATGCCACACGACCTGTCATGGTGCTCGTGGGTGCCTTGTTGGTGTTTGGTGAACGGCTCAACGCGTGGCAGTGGGCGGGTGTGCTACTGACCATCGTCTCCTATATCCTACTCAGGCGCAGTGGTAAGAAGGAGGGTATAGACTTCCGTCACGACCACTGGATATGGATGATTATCGGTGCCGCTATCCTCGGTGCCGTCAGCGGACTTTACGATAAATTCCTTATGGCACCTGTCAACGAGGGCGGTATCGGTCTCGACCGCATGATGGTACAGTCGTGGTACAACATCTACCAGTGTTTCATCATGCTGACCATGTTGCTGGTATTATGGTGGCCTAAGCATCATGAGACGACTCCCTTCCGCTGGGATTGGGCAATCATCGGCGTCAGCATCTTCCTCTCTACAGCCGATTTCATGTATTTCTATTCCTTGTCGGAACCCGATGCCATGATTAGTATTGTCTCCATGATTCGTCGTGGTAGTGTGTTGGTCAGTTTCCTCTTCGGTGCCATTTTCTTTCATGAGAAGAATCTTAAGGCAAAGGCTCTCGACTTGGCACTGGTATTCATTGGTTTGGTGCTTCTATACATCGGTTCAGAGTAAAAAGTACACTATTTATTTGGCTGTTAGCTGAATTATTTGTACTTTTGCACTCAGTTTTAAAATTGTATATCGAATTATGGGAAAAATTATACTTACCGGAGACCGTCCAACAGGTAAACTTCACCTCGGACATTATATTGGCTCGCTGCGTCGTCGTGTGGAACTTCAGAATGCCGGCGACTTTGACAAGATGTTTGTGTTTATGGCTGATGTACAGGCGCTGACGGACAATGCCGACAATCCTGAGAAGATTCGTCAGAACATCATCGAAGTGGCTCTCGACTACCTCGCTGCAGGTCTCGACCCTGAGAAATGCACGCTGTTCATACAGAGTCAGATAACCGAGTTGGCTGAGCTCACTACCTACCTGATGAACCTCGTCTCGGTGAGCCGCGTACAGCGCAATCCGACCGTGAAGACGGAGGTGAAGATGCGTGGTTTCGAGGGCGAGAGCATCCCCTTGGGCTTTTTCTGCTATCCCGTGTCTCAGGCTGCAGACATCACGCTGTTCAAGGCTACCACGGTGCCTGCCGGCGAGGACCAGGAACCCATGCTGGAGGTGACGCGCGAACTAGTGCGCCGTTTCAATCAAGTCTATGCCCCCGTGCTGGTCGAGCCCAATATCATGCTGCCCGAGAACGCTACCGCCCGTCGCCTGCCAGGAACAGACGGCAAGGAAAAGATGTCGAAGTCGTTGGGCAACTGCATCTACCTCTCGGACGATGCCGACAGCGTATGGCAGAAGGTGCGCTCGATGTACACCGATCCCGAGCACATCAATCTGAACGACCCGGGCCACGTGGAAGGCAACGCTGTGTTTACCTATCTCGATGCTTTCTCGCGTCCTGAGCATTTTGCACAGTACTGGCCTGAGTACCAAAATCTGGATGAGCTGAAGGACCACTATCGTCGCGGTGGTTTAGGCGATATGAAGTGCAAGAAGTTCCTGAACCAGATTCTCAACGAGTTCTTGGAGCCTATGCGCCAGCGTCGTCACGAGTTTGAACAGGACATCCCCGAAATCTATAATATATTAAAGAAAGGTACTGAGAAGGCCCGTGAGACTGCCGCTCAGACCATGGACGAGGTACGCCGCGCCATGCAGATCAACTATTTCGACGATGTTGAGCTCATCCGCAGTCAGGCCGAGCGCTTCCGTGCAAAATAATGTAATAATTAATTCCTAAAATTGATAAAGTATGAAAAAGTTTTTAGTATCAATCATTGCTGCTTTGATGACAGCACCATCCTTCGCTCAGTTCTCGAGCGGTGGTTTCGAACTTGATAAGGAGAGCCTGTATTATGGCGTACGTTTTGGTGGAACTGTGGCTTCGCTCAATGGTGACGTCTCTGTAGGTTCCAAGCTCGGCATAACTCTTGCTGGTATCATCGGACTCCGTCTCTCTAGTTCCACACCCGTGTTCCTCGAGTCCGGTGTTTATTACACCCAGCGCGGTGCCAAGGAAGGAAACATCGATATTACCCACAACAACCTCGAAATTCCCCTGGTCATCAAATACGGCTTCAAGGCTAACGAACATATCGCCGTCCTTCCCTTCGTAGGACCTTACTTCGCCTATGCCGTCAGCTCTGAGTGGAAAGTCAAGAATGGTAGCAATGAAATAAGTTACCGTCCCAACCGTAATAATGTGGGCTTCAAGCTCGGTTGCGGTGCTGAGTACAATAAGATATATGCTGAAATAGGCTATCAGTTTGGCGTGACGAACTTCCTTGACAACGATGATTTCTCCGCCCACAACAACGCCCTCTTCTTCAATCTCGGCGTCAATTTCTAACTATTTCTTGGGCGAAAACGCCAAAGCAAATCAATAGAAATAAAAAAAAGAGAATGTGTCAAGATAGGCACATTCTCTTTTTTTCTCTCGGTTTCCGTTTTTAGAAGAACACCATCGACAGAAGGTATGCGACGATAGTCGAGGTCGTGACGCAGATGAGCCCCGGCATCATGAACGAATGGTTGAGCAGGTATTTGCCGATGACGGTGGTGCCGGAGCGGTCGAAGTTGACGGTGGCGATATCCGACGGATAGTTGGGGATGAAGAAATATCCGTAGACCGACGGAAGTACGCCGAGCAGCACGGGACCGGCAATGCCCAGCGAGTAGGCCAGCGGCAACATGGCTACGACGACGGCACCCTGCGAATTGATGAGCACGGAGACGAGGAAAAACACCAAGGCGATGGACCACGGGTAGTCCTTGACGATGTCGGTGAGCATGGCCTGCATGGTGTCCATATAGTTGGAGAAATAGGTGTCGGCGAGCCACGCGATGCCGTAGATGGCAACGACGGCGACCATTCCAGACTGCCATACGGGGCCTGCGACAGCCTTCTTCGGCGATGCCTTGCAGAAGATGATCATCAAGGCAGCGGCGGAAATCATGACAATCTGGATGACGATATTCATCTTCAGTGCCTTGCCGTCCCATGATGGCAGGAGCGACGGTATAGCGGCAAACATGACGATGACCGCGAGGGCGAGCAGGAAGATGTAGACGGCGCGCTTGGCCTCGGGAGGAATGTTCTTGTCGAGGGTCGTGGCACCACCGCCGTAGACGTAGTCGCGCATCAAGGGGTCAGCAATCTTACTCTGGAACACGGGGTCTTTGTCGAGGTCGAGTCCGCGATGGTAGGAGGCGGCAGCGGCAGCCATCAGACCACACAGACAGGCTGGGATGGAAACCATGAGCACGCGAGGGATGGTGATGTCGAAACCGTTGGCATTGGAGATGGTAACGAAGGCAACTACAGCAGCGGCAATGGGCGAGCAGGTGATGCCGACCTGGGAGGCAATGGATGCCACGCCGCAGGGACGCTCGGGACGGATACCTTTCTTTAGCGCGATATCGCAAACGATTGGCATTAAGGTGTATACGACATGTCCCGTACCGACAAGAACCGTCAGAAAGAACGTACATAGCGGAGCCAGGAATGTGATGCGGTCGGGGTGCTTACGCAACAGTCGCTCGGCAATCTGGATGAGCCAGTCCATACCGCCCGAGGCCTGCATGATGCCTGCACAGGTGACGGCAGCGATGATGATGTAGATGACGTCGGTAGGGGGAGAACCGGGTTTCAGACCGAAACCGAACACCAGCAGTGCGAGTCCGATGCCCGAGATGGCACCGAGTGCCAGGCTGCCGTAACGCGAACCAACCCAGAGTGCTCCGAGCACGATCAGGAGTTGAAGAATCATTAGAATACTCATACGTTTCTGTTGTTTTAAATTAGTTGTTCGATAGTTCTGGGTGCAAATATACGAATAAAAAACGAGCCGACCAAACTATCGGCACGTTTTTTTTCATGTTCTTAGTAGTATTGCATGGTGCAGCAGTGGAGAGAGCCATGCTGACGGATGACGGGACGGCAGTCGATGGAGACGATGTCGCGGTCGGGATAGGCGAGGGCGATGGTGCGGAGAGCCTCGGCGTCGAGGTCGGGCTGCGCGTAGGTGGGAACGAGGACGGCACCGTTGATGACGAGGTAGTTGGCATAGGTGGCGGGGAGGCGGTCGCCACCATCATAGATGGGGCGGGGGAGCGGGAGGCGCAGCAGACGATAGGGCCGGCCGTCGAGGGTGCGTAGGGTGCGCAGTTCTTCTTCCATCGCGAGGAGGTCGGGATGGTCTGCGTCGGCCCCTATATATAATAAGGTGTCGTCGGGACAGATGCGCACGAGGGTGTCGATGTGTCCGTCGGTATCGTCGCCAATGAGGCTGCCGTGGTTGATCCAGACGATGCGCTCGGCGCCCAGATACTGCTTCAGTCGGTCTTCTATCTGAGTCTGGGTGAGCGGCTGGTTGCGGTGAGGGGCCATGAGACAGCAAGTGGTGGTAAACACGGTGCCCTTGCCGTCGCTCTCGATGGAACCGCCCTCGAGGACGAAGTCGAGGTGGTCTTCATAGGTGCCGCGGACGAGGTCTTGTTCGTAGAGATGCCGGTTGATGGCGTTGTCGCGGGCGGCCTCGAACTTCTCGCCCCAGCCATTGAAACAGAAATCAAGGAGGATGAGGTTCCCGTTATCTTCTACTGAAATAAAGCCGTGGTCGCGGGCCCAGGTGTCGTTGGAGGTAAGAGTTAAGAGGTAAGATGTGAGAGGTGAGAGGTGTGATGTAAGCCCTTCCGGGGCTACGATGAGGAGGGGCTCGCGCTTGGCGATTTCACGCGCCATTTTTTCGTAGACGGCAGCGATTTCGGGCAGTATGGGTGCCCAGTCGGTGTCCTTGTGAGGCCATGTGAGTTGCACCATGCTTTGTGGTTCCCATTCGGCCATCATGCGTCGTTTTGTCGTTTTCGTCATAGTTTTTTGTTTTGCGTGCAAATTTACGAAATTTCTCTTAATTTTTCTCGCAAAACTCTAAACTTTTTTGTATCTTTGCAAGCGAATTTATGATTTTGGAATTACATAACATATCGATTGGCGCGTCGGTGCGCGGGGTGTCGGCAACAGTCGGCACGGGCAGTGTGCTGGCTATCAGCGGTGAGCAAGGGACGGGCAAGACCACGCTACTGCGTGCACTACTTGGATTTATTGCGACAGAAGAGGGACACATCAGCATTGATGGCGAACTGTTGACGACGCTGTCGGCACCGTATTTTCGTCGTCAGATGGCGTACGTACCACAGGGTTTGACGCTGCCTGAGGGCTATGACGACGTGCCGACGGACTATATGCGTCTGTTGGAACACGGAGTACACGCGGGTAAACAGCTGATTATCATCGACGAACCGCCGACGCCGTTGAGCGAAGACGACCGTATGCGTCGTGAACGCTTGATCAGCGAGGCCGCAGAACGCGGTGCGACGGTGGTGGCCGTGAACACAAGTGTAACGCAAAACGTGGTGAGACTATGAAAACGCTATACCTTATTATATTATTAGGATTGGTGGCGTGGAAGGGCTGGCTGGCCTTTGAGCGCGGTCGCCGACAGTGGACGTCGGACATGGCGCAATATCGCTGTCTTCGGGAATACCTGCTCGGCAATGGCGCTAGTGTGGCTGAAGCACGACGTCCGTTCGTGAAACGTGCTTTTTTGCGTGCCGTGAAACCCATGGCCAAGCAGTGGCGCCTGTGGGCCATCGTCGCGGTGGTCGGCGTGTTAATATGGATAATTTTTTAACTTAAAGCTATACACACAAAAAATATGATTCAAACTGTTGTAAAGAGAGACGGACGCATCGTTGGATTCAACGAGCAGAAAATTATGGCCGCCATCCGCAAGGCCATGATGCACACGGACAAGGGCGAAGACGAACGCCTGTTGTACCAGATAACGGACCACATTGCCCAGCGCGGCGACAGCCAGATGACGGTGGAGCAAATCCAGGACATGGTAGAGCTGGAACTGATGAAGTCGAGTCGCAAGGATGTGGCGCAGAAGTATATTGCCTACCGCAACCAGCGCTCGATAGCCCGAAAGGCGAAGACGCGCGACGTGTTCCTGGACATCGTGAACATCAAGAGCAATGACGTGACGCGCGAGAATGCGAACATGAACGCCGACACACCGGCGGGCATGATGATGAAGTTTGCCAGCGAAGCGACGAAGCCCTTCGTGGACGACTATTTGCTGTCACCGGAGAGCCGTGACGCCGTAGAGCACAACTATCTGCATGTCCACGACAAAGACTACTATCCAACGAAGTCGTTGACGTGCGTACAGCATCCGTTGGACAATATTCTTTCGCGCGGTTTTGTGGCAGGCCATGGTGCCTCGCGTCCGGCAAAGCGTATCGAGACGGCGAGCGTACTGGCGTGTATCTCGATGGAATGTTGTCAGAACGAGATGCACGGCGGACAGGCCATTCCCGCGTTCGACTTCTATCTGGCACCGTATGTGCGCCTGACATATATCGAAGAACTGAAGGCATTAGAGGAACTGAACGGCGAGAGCTATAAAGAACTGTACGACGAGCCGCTGATAGACTATATCAAGAAACCGTTGGACGGACTGACGGGTCGCGAGCGCGCCCAGCAGCACGCCATCAACAAGACTGTGGGTCGTGTGCATCAGGCGATGGAGGCGTTTATCCATAACATGAACACAATACATTCGCGTGGCGGCAATCAGGTGGTGTTCTCCAGCATCAACTACGGCACGGACACCAGTGCCGAGGGCCGTTGCATCATGCGCGAGATACTGCTGTCGACCTATGAAGGCGTAGGTGGTGGCGAGACGGCCATATTCCCCATTCAGATATGGAAAAAGAAGCGTGGCGTGAACTATCTGCCCGAGGACCGCAACTTCGACCTGTATCAGTTGGCATGCAAGGTGACGGCGCGTAGGTTCTTCCCCAACTTCCTGAACCTCGACGCGACGTATAACCAAGACCCTGACTGGCGTGCCGACGACCCCAAGCGATACATCCATGAGGTGGCCACGATGGGCTGCCGCACGCGTGTGTTCGAGAACCGTTTCGGTCCCCGTACGAGCATCGGTCGCGGTAATCTGTCGTTTACCACTATCAATATTGTGAAGCTCGCCATCGAGTGCATGGAAGAGAAGGACCAGCAGAAGCGCATCGGTATGTTCTTTGCCAAGCTGGACAACATGCTGGAGGTGGCCGCCAAGCAGTTGGACGACCGCTACCAGTTCCAGAAGACGGCCTTTGCCAAGCAGTTCCCGTTGCTGATGAAGAGTCTATGGATTGGTGCCGACAAGCTCGGCCCTACGGATACTATCGAGAGCGTCATCAATCAGGGCACGCTGGGCATCGGTTTCATCGGGCTGGCAGAATGTCTCGTCGCACTCACGGGCAAGCACCATGGTGAGAGCCCTGAGGCGCAGGAACTAGGACTGAAGATAGTGTCGTATATGCGTCAGCGCGTTAACGATTTCTGTGAGCGTTATCATCACAACTATTCCGTACTTGCTACGCCCGCCGAGGGTCTGAGTGGTAAGTTCACGAAGCGCGACCGCAAGCAGTTCGGCGTCATCCCCGGCGTCACCGACCGTGACTACTATACCAATTCGAACCATGTGCCCGTATATTATAAATGTAGTGCGCGACATAAGGCGGAGATTGAGGCACCGTACCACGAGATGACGCGTGGTGGACACATCTTCTACGTCGAAATCGACGGCGATGCCACGCACAATCCGCAGGTTATCATGAGCGTGGTGGATATGATGGACCAGCTGAATATGGGCTACGGCAGTGTGAACCACAACCGCAACCGTTGTATGGACTGTGGCTACGAGAATGCCGACGACCATCTGGAGAAATGTCCGAAGTGTGGAAGCACCAATATCGACAAGTTGCAGCGCATCACGGGTTATCTGGTGGGAACAACCGACCGTTGGAATGCCGGCAAGCTGGCCGAACTGAACGACCGTGTGACGCACATAGACCACGGCATGCAGGAATTATTCTAGGACGTTTGGATGTTCTAGATAATCTAGATATTCTTGAATCTCTAGACTATGATCAGAGTATTGGATATCATAGAAGATACGATGGTGGACGGCCCGGGGTTCCGGACCTCTATCTATTGTGCGGGATGTCGCCATGCGTGCAAGGGTTGTCATAATCCACAGTCGTGGGACTTTAAGGGCGGTCGCGAGATGACGACAGAAGAGCTTATGCGCATCATTGTCGCCGACCCCTATGCCAACGTCACGTTCAGCGGTGGCGACCCGATGTACCAATGTGACGGTTTCGCAGAACTGGCCCGTGCCATCCATGCACAGACCAACAAGGATATCTGGTGCTATACGGGTTTCACTTACGAGCAGCTTATCACCCGTGCACAACGCGAACTGCTCTACGAACTCGACGTGCTTGTGGACGGCCCTTTTATTGAAAGCTTGCGCGACACCGACCTGTTGTTTCGTGGTAGCAGCAACCAGCGACTCATTGACGTGCAGAAGTCGCTATATGCCGGTGAAGTTGTCCTTTGGCAATCGGACGTTGACATAAAATAGATGTATTTGAAAATAATTTGAAACAGATAGTGTATGAGACAGGCAATGATTCTTGCGGCGGGATTGGGAACCCGACTGAAACCGCTGACCGACACGATGCCCAAGGCGCTGGTGCCGGTGGGAGGGACACCACTGCTCGACCTGAACATCCGTAAGTTACAGGCGCAGGGCTACAACCGCTTTGTGGTGAATATCCACCATTTCGCTCAGCAGATTGTCGACTACGTGGCGCAGCAAGACTACGCGCCACTGGTGCGTTTCAGTGACGAGACGGACGGACTGCTGGAGACGGGTGGGGGACTGAAAAAGGCGGCGCTGCTGTTTGCGGACGATACGCCCGTGCTGATTCATAATGTCGACATCCTCGATAATGTGGATTACGACTGGTTTGCCCGTCAGCATCAGCCGGACGAGGATGCGGTACTACTAGTAAGCCCGAGGAAGACGAAGCGCTATCTGCTGTTCGACAATGCCATGCGACTGATGGGTTGGAAGAATATAGAGACGGGAGAGATTAAGTCGCCTTACGAGTATATTCGTCGCACGGGGCTCTCGCAGCATGGAGAACCGCTGAATATGTTTGCCTTCTCCGGCATCCATTCGTTCTCGCCACGTCTATTCCCGCTGATGGACAGGTTCCCCGACCGCTTCGGCATCATCGACTTCTATCTATCGGTCTGTCACCGTTCGCATATCGTCGGACTTCTGAAGGACGACCTTCGAATTTTGGACGTCGGCAAATTGGATTCCCTCCACGATGCAGAACAGTTCCAAACATCACTCTAACGGCCAGCTAATCATCGCTCTAATAGTCTACTAATCATTGCAATAACATGTAATTTGTCGCATTATACTCTACAATAATGCCCCATATTTGCTGACACTTTGTAAATTTAATGTTTTTTTAGAAAAAAAAGTTGTAATAAACTGCTGATATATTGAGATTATTTCATATCTTTGCAGCCGATACGACATTTTAGAAACTAAATTTAAGGCTGAAAGTATGAATATTGGTAAGCACATTGAAGAGATTTTAAGGAAGCAGGGCAAGTCCGCAGCTTGGTTAGCAACTCAGATTCCCTGCGAGCGTACGAACGTTTATAACATTTTCAAGCGTAAGAGTTTGGACGTACGCCTGCTGATGAGAATCAGTGTAATTCTGGGCCACGACTTCTTTAAGGAACTGTCCGAAGAAGCTTTCCCTAAGGCCAAATAATTTAAGCCGCTGCCTCGAAAAGGTGGCGGCTTTTATTTTTCTTTTGTACTTTTTTCATATTTATGCCTTTTATTTGCATTTTTTTTGCTACCTTTGCACACAAATTGAATTCAATATTATAATTTGTAATTTTTTATGAACTTTACATTGTTAATTACCGTCTTACTGACGGCTATTACATTGGTGGTTGCGGCTTACGTGGTAGCCAAGCTGATAGGACCGAGATCCTACGCGAAGGTGAAAGGTGAACCGTATGAGAGTGGTATCCCCACGCGTGGCAGCTCGTGGTTGCCTATTTCGGTGGGATTCTACCTCTTCGCCATCTTGTTCCTCATGTTTGATGTGGAAACGGTTTTTCTGTATCCATGGGCAGTGGTAGTGAAGGAGTTCGGTGCAGCAGCACTGCTGAGCATTGGCTTCTTCCTGGTAGTTCTGGTATTAGGCTTGGCATATGCCTGGCGGAAAGGAGACTTGGAATGGAAGTAAGAAAGCCTCACATCAAGAGTATTCCCTACGAGGAGTGGAACGACAATGCCTCGTTGGAGAAGATTGTTGACGAGCTCCATGAGGGTGGCGTCAATGTGGTGACAGGTTCGCTGGACCAGCTCATCAACTGGGGACGTTCCAATTCACTCTGGTCTCTGACCTTCGCGACATCCTGCTGCGGTATCGAGTTCATGGCCTGCGGTTGTGCACGCTATGATTTCGCCCGTTTTGGATTCGAGGTTACACGTAACTCTCCCCGTCAGGCCGACCTGATTATGTGTGCTGGTACCATCACGCATAAGATGGCTCCTGCGCTGAAGCGTCTCTATGACGAGATGGCCGAGCCTAAGTATGTGATTGCCGTCGGCGGTTGTGCCATCAGCGGTGGACCGTTCAAGTCGAGCTACCATGTAGTGAAAGGTATCGAAGAAATCGTGCCTGTCGATGTGTTTATCCCTGGTTGCCCCCCACGCCCAGAGGCTATCATGTATGGCATGATGCAGCTGCAGCGTAAGGTGAAGATTGAAAAATTCTTCGGTGGTGCCAACCACAAGCAGACTGCCGAGGAGAAGGCACTGGGTGTATCGAATGAGGAACTGACATTCCGTTCTAAGCATGGCGACCATCGTCGTGAGCCAATGGTAATCACAGAGGTTCCCCAAGAGTTTGTAGAAGAGCTAAAGGCTAATAGCCAAGAGCAAACAGCTAAAGTAGAGGAGGACAAGGCATGAAATTAGAATTCTTATCATTCGATTTTGACAAGTTCGCCTCTGAGATGCAGAACTTGAAGGACAAAAAGGGCTTCAACTATCTTGTAACCATCGTCGGTGAGGACTTCGGCGAAGAAGGTTTAGGATGTGTCTACATCCTTGAGAATACCAAGACCCACGAGCGTTGCAGCGTGAAGCAGATTGCCAAGAAGCAGGTTTGCGGCGATGGCATCGCTGCAAACGGAACTGGCGAGACTGATGGTCAGATGCTGGCTTACATCCCTACCGTTTCTAACATTTGGAAGGTTGCCGATCTGTTGGAGCGTGAAGTTTATGACTTCTACGGCATCGTATTCCTCGGTCATCCCGATATGCGTCGCCTCTTCCTGCGTAGCGATTTCAAGGGCTATCCCTTCCGCAAGGACTGGAAGTTCAACGACGAATATACGCTGGAGGATGATGTAGAACCCGACTACGGTCTGGAATATTTCATCGACAAGGATGGCAACCTGCAGTCTAAGCAGAACCGTCTGTTCGGTGCCGACGACTATGTGATCAACATCGGTCCGCAGCACCCGGCAACCCACGGTGTGCTACGCTTGCAGACCGTGCTCGACGGCGAAACTGTCAAGCGCATCTATCCGCACCTCGGCTATATCCATCGTGCTATCGAGAAGATGTGGGAAGGTATGACCTATCCGCAAACGCTTGCTTTAACAGATCGTCTTAACTATCTGGGAGCCATGCAACATCGCCATGCTTTGGTTGGCGTAATTGAGGAAGGTCTGGGCGTAGAACTGACCGACCGCATCAAGTACATTCGTACCATCATGGACGAGTTGCAGCGTCTCGATTCTCACCTGCTGTACACCTCTTGTGTGGCTCAGGATTTGGGCGCTCTGACGGGTATGCTTTACGGCATGCGCGATCGTGAGCACGTGCTGAACTGCATGGAGGAAACTACGGGTGGTCGTCTGATTCAGAACTACTACCGCATCGGTGGCCTGCAGGACGATATCGACCCGAACTTCGTCAAGAACTGTAAGGACCTCGTGACGTATTTGCGTCCGACCATCCAGGAGTATATGGACATCTTCGGAGATAACGTGATTACCCACAACCGTCTCGAGAATTGTGGTCCGATGTCGCTTGAGGATTGTATCAACTACGCCGTCACTGGCCCTGCCGGACGTGCTTCCGGTTGGAAGAACGACGTGCGCAAGAACCATCCTTACGATATGTACGACAAGGTAGAGTGGGAGCAGTGCACACTGACTGGTTGTGACTCTATGGACCGCTACCTCGTTCACATCAACGAGATGTACCAGAGCCTGAACATCATCGAACAGCTCATTGACAACATTCCTGAGGGCGACTTCTACGTGAAGCAGAAGCCAATCATCAAGGTTCCCGAGGGACAGTGGTACTACTCTGTTGAGGGCGTGGCCGGTGAATTTGGTGTTTATCTTGATAGCCGTGGCGACAAGAGCCCCTACCGCATGAAAATGCGTCCGATGGGTCTCTCGCTGGTAGGTGCCTTCGACCCGATGCTTCGTGGTCAGAAGATTGCCGACCTCATCGCTACCTGTGCCGCTATTGACGTTGTAATTCCTGATATTGACAGATAGTCGAAAGGTAAAAAAGTAAAAAGGTAAAAAAGTAAAGATTATGTTCGACTTTTCTATATTTACACAATGGTTCGACGCTCTCCTGAGAGATACCTTAGGTTTGGGAGATTTTCTGTCGATATTGATTGAGTGCGTGCTGGTGGGCACGGGTATCCTGTTGGGATATGCCCTCATCGCCTGCGTACTGATATTTATGGAGCGTAAGGTCTGTGCCTACTTCCAGTGCCGTCTGGGCCCGATGCGAGTAGGTTACTGGGGCTTGCTGCAAGTGTTTGCCGACGTACTGAAGATGCTCATCAAGGAAATCTTCTTCGTCGACCGCGCCGACAAGTTGCTTTACCTCGTGGCTCCTCTTCTTGTGATTATCGGAAGTGTTGGCGCCTTCTCGTTCCTGCCTTGGAACAA
>JBGUIA010000017.1:0-21266 GCA_045112595.1 Prevotella sp.
TTCTCATTCGGTACCAACGACCTCACTCAGATGACCTTCGGTTACAGCCGCGACGATATCGCTTCGTTCCTGCCTGTTTACCTCGACAAGAAGATCCTGAAGGTTGACCCGTTCCAGGTTCTCGACCAGAAGGGTGTTGGCCGTCTCATCAAGTTCGCTGTGAAGGAAGGCCGCGAGGTACGTCCTGACCTCCGTTGCGGTATCTGTGGTGAGCACGGTGGTGAGCCCAGCTCTGTGAAGTTCTGTGCTAAGATTGGCATGAACTACGCATCTTGCTCTCCCTTCCGTGTGCCCATCGCACGTCTCGCTGCCGCACAGGCTGCCGTTGAGGAGTAATCACAAGACGCTGAATATAAAGCGAGCGCAGTTCCCTTTCGGAGCTGCGCTCATTTTCTTTGTAGACACCTTCCCGGCTCTCCGCTTGAGGCTTCCTTGCTCTCGGCAAGAGAGCCCGTATCTCTCCGCCGTTCAGCCAGTAAGGTAGCAGAGCATAACACGGGGCTAAAAAGAATTTGCCTATCGCCAAATTAATGTGTGGCTACAGCCAAATTAATACGCGGCTCTAGTCAAATTAATACGCGGCTCTAGCCAAATTATTAAGTAACAATAACCGAGCCCATCGTGAAGGTGGGCTCGGTTTGTTTTACAGGGTTCCTTTGGTGGAGGGGAGTTCGTAATGATAGACGTCGCGGCGAACGGCCATCTTTAGGGCACGGGCGAGGGCTTTGAAGATGCCTTCTATCTTATGATGCTCGTTCTGGCCTTCGGCGCGGATGTTGAGATTCATCTTGGCGGCGTCGCTGAGTGACTTGAAGAAATGGAGGAACATCTCCGTGGGCATCTCACCAATGCGCTCACGGTGGAACTCAGCATCCCAGACGAGCCAAGGGCGGCCACCGAAGTCAAGGCAGACGCTGCACAGACAGTCGTCCATAGGCAGGGAGTAGCCATAGCGCTCGATGCCGCGCTTGTCGCCAAGGGCTTTTAAGAGGCATTCACCAAGAGCGAGTGCCGTATCCTCGATGGTGTGGTGTTCGTCGACATGCAGGTCGCCATTGCAATGAACGGTAAGATCTATCATGCCGTGTTTACCGATTTGTTCGAGCATGTGGTCGAAGAATCCCAGTCCGGTCTGGATGTCGCAACGGCCGTTGCCGTCGAGGTCGACGCGGACGAGGATATCGGTCTCCTTGGTGGTGCGCTGTACTTCTGCAGTACGTTCGCCACCATAGGCGATGGCTGTAGCGCTGGCCCAATCACCAATCTGTATGAAGCGACAGCCGATGTTCTCAGCGAAGCGGCGGTCGGTATCGCGGTCGCCAATGACGTAGGAATTGGCGATGTCGTAATCGGGATTGTTGATGTATTTCTCGACGAGCCCGGTGTTGGGCTTACGTGTGGGGGCGTTGTCCTCAGGGAAATGCGGGTCGATGAGGATGTCGTCGAACTCGACGCCTTCGCCACGTAGCGTGTCGAGGATGAAGTTCTGTACGGGCCAGAAGGTGTCCTCAGGGAATGCCGGTGTTCCCAGTCCGTCCTGGTTGCTGACCATGACGAAAAGATAGTCGGTATGCTGACGGAGGAATGCGAGGCTGCTGATAGCACGCGGTACGAACTGGAGCTTCTCGAAAGCGTCAATCTGCTCGTCGTCTGGTTCGCGGATGATGGTTCCGTCGCGGTCGATGAATAATATCTTTTTCATATTGTCTTATGGATTTTCAATTTTATTACGTTCCTGTTCGCGTGCTTCGATAGAACCATAAATATAATAGTTGTGAACCAGCAGCACTTGGCTGACGTAGAACTGAATGAAGCAGCAGAGGGTAACGGTGATGAAGGTGAGCGTGGTGATGTAGGACGGCATGCCCAGCGGGTCGCCAAAGAGCAGTCCCTGATGTGCCTGCTGGTTGGCAAAACTAAGGATATGCGAGGGCAACATAACAACAAAAGCTACCAGCTGAATGAGCAGCATGCTGACGAAGAACACAAGGAACATCAGTCCCCAGTGGCGCATTCCGCTGGCGTAGCTACGTCCCAGCGTCCGCCAGTAGCCACACGGTGCCTCCATCAGGTATTTTATGAGCACGTGGTAAAGCGGCAACGAGAACATTATGACGATAAAGCCGTAAACGAAGAACGCCACAATGGTGGTCGTCAGATGACGGAGAATGAACTGTTGGCTGACGGTGTCGAGCACAAACATGGCTGCAACGAACAGGCAGAAAGGAATGAGCATGATCAGCGCAGTCAGGAAGACGCCTTTCAGCGAGCGCCCCATGAGATGCGGACTGGCTGAAAACCAATGGGGCGGGGTAGTGATGGTGCCAGTCTCCTTGTGTTCCTTGAGTTTGCTGAGGATGGGCGCCGACGCCAATGCCAACGTGGCAAGAGCCAGCAGCATCAGGAGCAGGATCTCCAAACCAATGATGGAGTAATACTGGAGACTTTCGATGCTAACTGCCTGATAAGTAAGCAATTGTTGTGTGATGCCAGTGGATATTTCCGGTAGCTTGATAGCCGTAAGGGTTCCCAGGGCACCACAGCTGAGTGCATAAAGTATTGCCATTTGCCACGATGCCTTGAAAAAGCGTCGGAAATAACTGGTATAAAGCTGGAAGCCCGTAGCGAGCACACTGCGGTAACTGCGGGCTTTCATCAGTAACAAATCGTCTTGTTTTTTCATCTTTTTGAAATTTACGCCTGCAAAGGTACACATTTTTCCTAAATAATTTGTATCTTTGCACGCGAAATTATGAAAATAATCAAATGGGGCTTCATCGGATGCGGTGAAGTGACGGAGAAAAAAAGCGGTCCGGCCTTCTCGGAGGTAGATGGTTCGAGTGTCGTTGCGGTGATGAGTCGCGACGAGCGGAAAGCGCGTAGCTATGCGGAGCGTCATGGAGTGCCACGATGGTATACTGATGCTCAGGAACTCATTGACGACGACGAGGTGAATGCCGTCTATATAGCCACTCCGCCGTCCAGTCACGCCACGTTTGCCATTATGGCGATGAAGGCTGGCAAACCTGTGTATGTAGAGAAGCCGCTAGCATCGACATATGAAGATTGTGCGCGCATAAACCGCATCTCTGTCGAAACAGGACAGCCCTGTTTTGTAGCCTACTACCGCCGCTATCTGCCTTATTTCGAGAAGGTGCACGAAATCATAGAACGTGGCGTCATTGGCAAGGTTGTCAGTGTGCAGGTACGTTTTTCCGTCCCGCCCCGTGAGTTGGATTACGGCAAAGGCGACCAGTTGCCCTGGCGCCTGCAGCCAGATATTGCCGGTGGAGGATATTTCTACGATCTTGCTCCTCATCAGCTTGACTTGCTTCAACACTGGTTTGGCGTCATCATTGAGGCTCGTGGCATTCGTGCTAACCGTGGAGGTTTGTATAAGGCTGAAGACTCGGTCAGCGCTTGTTTTGAGTTCGAGAATGGCTTGCCAGGGTCTGGTTCGTGGTGTTTTGTGGCTCATGAGTCTGCTCGCGAAGACCGTATAGAAGTGGTTGGTGACCGCGGTTCGGTATCGTTCTCGGTGTTTGACTACCAGCCCATCCGTCTGCATACTATCTATGGTGAAGAAAATATCGCGGTGCCTAATCCTCCCTATGTTCAGTTTCCACTTATCAAGAATGTCATAGAACACTTGCAGGGTATAGCTGTCTGCGAATGTACGAGCGTGTCGGCGACGCCTGTCAACTGGGCGCTGGACCGTATTCTTGGTAAATTCTAAATGATATGACAGCCGAATGAGAAGCATCTTGACCATATTCCTATTAACAATGACGTTAGGACTCTATGCAGCCCATCGGGTGGAGTCTGATACGCTTAGGATAGCTGAGGAGCCTAAGGAGGAAGGGTGGTTCAAGAAAACGTGGCATAAGTTTACTGAAATCGACACGAATTATGTTGAGCCTCAGCACTACAACTGGGCACTGATGCTGCAAGGCACCTACAACTATGACATCTATCGCCTAAGCTCGAAAGGCGACAATAAGCAGACGGTGACGTTTGCACCTGCGCCGACGTTTAAGGTAGGGCCTTATTTTGGCTGGCGGTGGATATTTTTCGGCTATGCCATTGATATCAAAAACATCAACATCAGTAAAATAAAGCAAGAGTTTGACTTCAGTTTTTATGCTGCACAGGTTGGTGTCGATTTGTTCTACCGTCGTACGGGTAGTGATTATAGGATTCGCAACGTCGATTTAGGTAAGGATATTGACACACACGTGCTGGAGGATGTCAGCTTCGACGGGCTGAGCGTAGGCATCACGGGATTCAACGCCTACTACATCTTCAACCACAAGCGGTTCTCCTATCCGGCAGCGTTCAACCAGAGTACGATGCAGAAAATCAGCTGCGGTTCGTGGATGGCAGGATTGGGATATATGCGTAATTCGCTGGAGTTTGACTATAACCGTATGCAGAGACTGGCGTCACAATACCTGAGGCAGCCTATACAGCTGGATAGCGGACTGATGTTCAATAGCGTGAAATACTATAACCTGAACGCGTCGGTGGGCTATGCCTATAACTGGGTGTTTTCCCGCAACTTTCTGTTTTGTTCCAGCCTGTCGCTGGCGCTGGCCTATAAGAAGACACGAGGTGAAACTGCCGACGAGGACAAGACTGGGTTCGACTTCGGAAATTTCAACGTTGACGGTATCGGACGCTTTGGTATTGTGTGGAACAATAATAAGTGGTATGCCGGTGCATCAGCCATCGTGCGAGCCTATAATTACCACAAGTCGCGTTTTGCTGCCAACAACATTTTCGGCAGTCTGAATATTTATGCGGGGTTTAATTTCGGACCTCGTAAGGGATATAAAAAGAGATGATGATGAGAAAAATATGTGTATTACTCGTCGTATGGATAGTCGTCGTGAGCGTTGAAGCTCAAGTGACATACCAACGGACTGACAGCATCAAGATCTGTAAATTGCTGGCTCAGGCTAACCAGCAGACTTCAACGCTGTGGTTTGCACGGCAGTTTATGGGGGTGCCCTATGTTGCACATACGCTGGAGGTCAACAACCGAGAACAGCTGGTGGTGAATACGCGTCAACTGGACTGTACGACACTGGTGGAAACGGTGACAGCGCTGAAACTCTGTGCCAATCGCGGACAGCATACGTGGAAAGACTATATGCAGATGCTTACCACATTGCGCTATCGTCAGGGCGTGCTTGACGGCTATCCTTCGCGTCTTCACTATTTCAGTGACTGGATACGCGACAAGGCACAAATGCAACTGGTCAGTGATATCCAGCAGCCCAATCCGCCATTTTCAGCTGTGCAGACGGTCAGCGTCAACTACATGTCTACGCACCCTGAGGCATATAAGGCACTGAAGGCCGATAGTCGTCTTGTGCCACTGATCCGTCAGCAGGAGCAGTTGCTCAATGGATTGAAGGCACGCTATATCCCCAAGTCGGCCATACGCAATACCAAGCTGTTGCGCAGTGTCATCAAGGACGGCGACATCATTGCCATTACCTGTAATAAACCAGGACTCGACATTGCTCATCTTGGGTTTGCCGTTTGGCAGAAGGACGGATTGCATCTGCTCAATGCGTCGCTGATACATAAGAAGGTCGTCGAGGAACCGATGACGCTATATCGTTATTTGCAGAAGCATAAGACATTTACTGGTATTAGAATATTAAGAATCAAATAAAAAACGAAAGAATATGGAATTACCCGATTTTATGAACTATGCCAACAAGTTCTCAAGGAAGGACTTTGTTGAAAAGATTGCCCGCATTGCCAAAGGTGCCGGAGCGAAGTTGGTTTATGCTGCGCTTATTCTTTATTATACGCTGCAGAGTGACAAAGTCAGTGCTACGAATAAGGCAATGATTATTGGTGCACTGGGCTACCTGATCAGTCCCTTGGATGTGGTGCCAGATGCCATTCCCATTGCCGGTCTGGCTGACGATCTGGGCGTGCTGGTGTTTGTATTGAAGAAAGTTTGGATGGATATTGACCCTGAGATTCAGGTGAAAGCCCGCAAACGTCTTTCCAAGTGGTTCGATGAGGACGAGATAGAGGAAATCAACGACCTCATACCTACTGAAAAGAAAGAAGAGAAAAGCGAATAATGTGTGTTTCCGCTTGAGGCATGACTAACGAATACCAGATCCGCGTTCAACCGCATGTGGCAGCTAACGAACAGGCGCTTCGCAGTTGGCTGGCTGACGAGTATGGCTTCGATGTGCGTACGCTGACTGCCGTGCGTATTCTCCGTCGTAGCATTGATGCTCGCCAGCGCACTATCTTTGTCAATCTGAAGGTGCGTTGTTATATCAACGAACAGCCGCAGCAGGACGAATATGTGCCGACGATTTATCCGGATGTCTCGTCAGCGCCCCAAGCTATTGTCGTGGGTGCTGGCCCTGGAGGATTGTTTGCTGCCCTCCGACTGATAGAACTGGGTATTCGTCCCATCGTGCTCGAACGGGGTAAGGATGTCCGCGAACGCAAACGTGACTTGGCGCAGATTGCCAAGACACAGCAGGTCGATGCCGAAAGCAACTATTGTTTTGGCGAGGGTGGGGCAGGAGCCTATTCTGACGGTAAGCTATACACACGTTCAAAGAAGCGTGGCTCTATTGAGAAGATTCTCAATGTGTTCTGCCAACATGGCGCTTCGACGAATATTCTGGCCGATGCCCATCCACATATTGGCACCGATAAATTGCCGCGTGTCATTGAGGCCATGCGTAACACCATTCTTCGTAGTGGTGGTGAAGTACATTTCCAGACGAAAGTGACCAGTCTTATATTGGATGGCAATCGAGTGGTTGGCTGTTTGGCATCCAATAAAGAGTTTCGTGGTCCTGTGATTCTGGCTACAGGACACTCAGCCCGCGACGTCTATCGCTATTTGGCAGATGCCAAGATTGAAATCGAGGCCAAGGGTATTGCAGTAGGTGTACGTTTGGAACATCCCTCGGAGTTGATTGACCAGATACAATATCATAATAAGCAGGGACGCGGAAAGTATCTGCCTGCGGCGGAATATTCGTTTGTCACCCAGATTGACGGGCGCGGAGTCTATTCGTTCTGCATGTGTCCTGGTGGGTTCGTCATTCCTGCCGCTACCGATAAAGAACAGATTGTCGTTAACGGCATGAGTCCCAGCAATCGTGGCGGTCAGTGGTCGAACAGCGGTATGGTTGTCGAAATGCGTGCTGAGGATATTGCGGGTGACGACCCCTTGCGCGTCATGCATTTCCAAGAACAGCTCGAACGTGACTGTTGGCAACAGGGTAATCGTAAGCAGACGGCACCTGCTCAGCGTATGGCAGATTTTGTAAACAATCGTCTGTCGTACGACCTTCCTCGTTCCAGTTATGCACCAGGACTCATTTCGTCACCCCTGCATTTCTGGATGCCTCAGGATATCAGTCATCGCTTGCAGGAAGGTTTCAAGCAGTTTGGCCGTATGAGTCACGGATTCCTGACCAACGAAGCTGTGATGATTGGTGTCGAGACACGCACCAGTGCTCCTGTACGTATTCTTCGCGACACAGAGAGTCTGATGCATATTCGCTTACAGGGTCTGTTTCCTTGTGGTGAAGGGGCTGGCTATGCTGGCGGTATTGTGTCAGCAGGAGTTGATGGCGAACGTTGTGCAGAAGCCTTATCCCATTACATGAACGGGGCTGTGTAACTTATTGGTACTGAAACACAAGACACGCCCAGTCTCCGTCGTTTTTCGTCTGCTTTAGCATGAGTCCTAAGATGTTGGCTTTTTCTTCCAACAGCTGACAGTCTGACTGATAGAATCCGCTGAGGACAAGTGTTGCTTTTGGTCGCATGACACTGACGAAACGTTCCATATCCTGTAAAAGAATATTACGGTTGATATTGGCCATTACGAGGTCGAATTCAGCTGGAAGACTGCTGAGCACGGTGGCGTCGCCATGAAGTGACTCTAAATGATCATCGACGCGATTGATGACGGCATTATGGCGGGTGTTATCAACACTCCATTCGTCAATGTCATAGCCTACACAATGTTGCGCACCCAGTTTCAAGGCACAAATGCCCAAAATTCCCGTGCCACATCCGCAGTCAAGGACTTTCATATCACATAGATTCATGCCGAGTAGTGTAGCACAAATCATACGTGTTGTCTCGTGAGTGCCAGTACCAAAGGCCAGATGGGCATCAATTTCGACTTCGATGTCTGTAGGCTGAAAACCGATGTCTGAAGGGAGATGACGACCATCATGAATAATCAGTGTCCTACTTCTGCCATCAGCCATCTGACATCTGACATCGATTGGCTCGAAGCCCTCTTGTTCCCATTGCTCGTTCCAGTCGCGGTCTTCGGCTTCTTCCACCTTATATATAATATGGGTATCGTCGAGGGGAAAATCCTCGAGTGCTGACGACAGTACAGATTCATCGAACAGCGTCTGCTGGACGTAACCTTTCAAGCCATTCGCTGTTTCCTCAAACGTCTCGAATCCTGCCTCTCCAGCTAATGCTGACAACAGGTCTTGTGCAACCTGCGAACAGGGCGTAATGGTAAATTCTACCTCGAAATATTTCATAGTTATGTTAAAATTTGACTGCAAAATTACAAAAAATAGGGAAAAACCTATCAGTTCTTAGGGTTTTTCCTTACTTTTGCATAGAATTTAGTATTAATTTTGCATCGTGAACAATTAAACATAGGAGATATGAAGATGAAAAAGCTAATCATGTCACTGCTCCTTCTGGGAGTGTTGCCCATCAATATGGTGGCTCAGGATGATATGTATTTCGTTCCGTCCAAGGAGCAGAAAGCCAAGGATGTTTACGAATACGGACTGCCTCGCGGCACCTACTATTCTGGTAGCTCACGCTCAGTTGATGATTATAACCGTCGTGTATTGAAAGGTGCCATTCCTACCGACTCGGCAGGCAACGATATCATTGATTTCTCTGCCGTTCGTGGTGTGTACCCAGATTCTACCGAAAATACATCATCGGCTGATGACTATAAGCTGACACGTCAGTTAAGCCGTTTCGACGACTATACACCCAGCCAGGCCTACTGGGAAGGTTATCGCGACGGACAATGGATGTCGCCTTGGTATGCCAGCCGTTGGTATAGTTGGTATGACTATGACCCTTGGTATTGGAACTACCCGTACTACTACGGCTACTATAGCAGCTGGTATGGATGGTATTCTCCTTGGTATTACGGTTACTATCGTCCGTGGAACTATGGATATTACGGATATTATGGTGGTCCACGTTGGTATGGTGGCTACGTGCGCACGACTCCTCATCGTGGACGCATAACGACGTATGACAGCCGTCGTGATTTCGGACGTACAACCTCGCGTACAAACAATAGTCGGACATATAACGAAAACCGTTCGTTTGGCAGCAACCGCAATTCGTCAACTTCGTTTGGCGCTCCTCGCACCAGTTCGGGTGGCTTCAGCGGTAGCGGCAGCATCGGTGGCGGTGGTGGTAGCCGCGGTGGTGGTGGCGGTGGTTACTCTTCTGGTGGACGAACATTTGGCGGACGCCGTTAACCACTAATAGTTAATAGTTAACAGATAATAGTTAAGAAATACGACAATGAAGAAGATATTTGTTTTCGCTGCTCTGTCTGTAGCAGCCATGCAGTTACGTGCTCAGGATGCAGTCAATCTCGACACCTATATCGGTGCCCAGCTGGCTACTGAGGACCTCAACGGAACAGCCCGTTACGTGGGTATGGGTGGAGCGATGGAAGCTCTGGGTGCTGACATTTCGACCATTGGCACCAATCCTGCTGGCATTGGCCTTTTCCGCCATAGTCAATTTTCCGGTTCGTTCGGTCTCGTTTCGCAGTCTGATGGCAAGTCCTTTGCCGACGGTTCAAAGACCAATGCGTCGTTCGACCAGATGGGTTTTGTTATCGCAACACGCACAGGTGTTTCTGATTTCATTAATTTCGGTTTCAATTTCCATAAGAGCCGCAATTTCAACCATGTGCTCTCGGCTGCAGCTAATGCCATTAATGGCTCATCGCAGAATCGCCAGACTTACATCAAGGGCATGAACGACCAACTTAACGGCCGTTATAGTGTCAGTATGGTCGACGAACTCTGCCTGCGTATGATGGAAGACGGTGTTGATCCGGAAACAGGTAACACCAACTATACTTACATCGACGCTCAGGACTACACGTTCAACCGCGCCCAGACAGGCTATATCGCTGAGTACGATTTCAACCTTAGTGGTAACATTAACAACCGCCTCTATTGGGGTCTGACGGTTGGTCTGAAGGGTGTTCATTACAATAGTTATACGGAATATGAAGAGTCACTGGTGTCGTCGGATCCTGAGATCAATTATGTAAAGATGAAGGACAGCCACAAGATTACTGGTACTGGTTTCAATATCAAGGCAGGTATCATCGGACGTCCTATCGAGGAGTCGCCATTCCGTCTGGGTGTCAGTGTTTCGTCGCCTACATTCTACAAGTTGACCACAGAAAACATATCATCTCTTAACGACCAATATGGCATGGTAATGGAAATGAGTGACAAGGCTGATTTCCGTTTCAACACTCCCTGGGTATTTGGTTTTTCTGCTGGACATATCATTGATAATTGCCTCGCACTGGGTCTCAGCTATGAATATGCCGACTATAGCACCAACGACATGCGTACCATCACTTCGTCAGGTTATAACTGGTATGGCGACTACTACGATAAGAGTGACAGCGATCCTGTCATGAAAGATCATGCCCAGCGTACGCTGAAAGGTGTATCGACCATTAAGGCTGGTGCAGAATATATGATTGACAAGAATATCTCGGTCCGTGTGGGTTACAACTACGTATCACCTATGTATAAAGACAATGGCGTTCGCGATATGACTCTCGATTCGCCAGGCGTTATGATGGCTTCCACCACCGATTATACCAACTGGAAGAGTACCAACCGCATTACTGCTGGTGCCAGCTTTACTTTCGACCAGTTCCGCATCGACTTGGCTTATCAGTACCAAATGCGTAGCGGTGATTTCTATCCTTACATGAATCATTTGCAGAACACGAACCAGTATTACCCTGATCCCAAGTCTAACGATTGTTATGCTGTCAATGTCAAGGACAATCGTCATCAGTTGCTCTGCACATTGTCATATACTTTCTGAAAATATTTTTGAACCCTTCTGATTGAAGGCTGGCAAACAATAAATAAGGGCGTCTTTGTGTATACAAAGGCGTCTTTACGTTATAATGAAGAAATAATTTGCAATTTATTTGGATTTTTAAACAATAATTCTTAACTTTGCAGCGGTTTTGAAGCATAGATATATATGAGAAATCCGTTTGACAAGATATTAAACTGGTATTTCACGAAGAATTCGTTACCATACTGGTGTATTTTCCTTATTGACTGTGCAATTGTCATGTTCAGTGGAGCCGTGACTTTCTGGATATTCCACGACACGCAGACATTATACGAAAATACATTACAGGTACTTAACACCGTAAGCATCTTTGCACTGCTGAGCATACCTGGTTTCCGCCTGTTCCATACTTATTCTGGCTTTATGCGCTATTCGAGTTTTGTTGACTTGATGCGCGTGGTGTATGGCAACTTGGTTAGCCTTGTACTTGTATTGATTGCTGACTATGGAATGGATATGCTTCCTGGTGACTGGTTTGTGCATTTCAACACGACTAGCATATTCCTCTGTTTTATTATTGCCACATTGCTGATGTGGGCTCTGCGCGTGTTTGTGAAGACCCTGTTTGATGTGGCTTTTTCGAATACCCGTGCTGTTCGCGTACTGATTTACGGTGCCATGCAGGGTGGGGTAGGATTGGCGAAGAATATCCAGAGCCAGCGTCCACGTAAATTCTTGTTAAAAGGTTTCATTACTCATTACAAGAATACGAAACACCAGCAGATTATGGGTGAGCGTGTGTATTCTGTTGAGGAGGATTTGGCCGAAATTATCAAGAAAAACGATATCGAGGGTGTTTTGGTGTCTCCTTATCGTGTGAAGGAATTCCGTGATAATCAGGAAATTCAGGATAAGATCATTGGTGCTGGTGCGAAAATCTATATGGCTCAGAGTGCCAAGGAGATGGGTGAAGGTGAAGAGTTTTCGGAAGAGGACTATGGTAACATACAGATGCGCGAAGTATCTGTAGAGGAGCTGTTGCCTCGTCAGGAGATTCGTGTTGACTTGAAATCTGTGGCTGAACTGATAGAGGGTCAGAAGGTTCTGATTACAGGAAGTGCCGGTTCTATCGGTAGCGAGATGGTAAGACAGATTGCGCAGTTTAAGCCGGCAAAGATGATGCTCATCGATCAGGCAGAGACCCCTCAGCATGACATTCGACTAATGATGGCCAGAGACTTTCCGAATGTGGATGCAGAGGTGATAGTGACAAGCATCAGTCGTCAGCGCAGAATGGAGGAAATATTCCGTACGTTCCGTCCTGACTACGTATTCCACGCTGCTGCCTATAAGCATGTGCCGATGATGGAGGATAATCCTTCGGAGGCTGTGTTGAATAATATCTGGGGTACGAAAATAATTGCTGACTATAGCGTGAAATATGGTGTCAAGAAATTCGTGATGGTGTCAACGGATAAGGCCGTGAATCCCACGAATGTCATGGGCTGTTCAAAGCGTATCTGCGAAATCTATGTGCAGGCACTCGACCAAGCGATCAAAGAGAAGAAGATGGTCAACCATATACCTCTCTTGGGCAACAAGCTCAGCTTTATCACAGCTGGTCAGATGGGTGGTCCTGTGGCTCGCACACAGTTCGTTACCACACGTTTCGGTAATGTGCTGGGCTCAAACGGTTCAGTCATTCCCTTGTTCCGCGAACAGATTAAGAATGGCGGACCTGTTACCGTTACTGACGAGCGTATTGTTCGTTTCTTCATGCTCATTCCTGAAGCATGTAAGCTGGTGCTCGAGGCTGGCACGAAGGGTAATGGTGGCGAAATCTTCGTCTTCGACATGGGTAAACCGGTGAAGATTGCCGACCTTGCCAAACGCATGATCAAGCTCTCAGGTGCCAAAAATGTCGAAATTAAGTTTACGGGGTTGCGTCCGGGCGAGAAGCTCTACGAGGAAGTTCTTAACGAACTCGAGGGCACCAAGCCAACGTTCCATGAGAAGATTCGTATCGCTGAGGTTCGTGAGTATGACTACGACAAGGTGTGCAAAGACATTGACGATCTCATTGAGATTTCCAAGCATTATGACGATATGGCTACCGTCGCTAAGATGAAGGAAATAGTACCTGAATACAAGTCAAACAACTCGATTTACGAGAAATTGGACAAGAAATAATAACCGTTTTAGTTTACCAGCAGTAAACTAACAATTTACCGGCACTAAACTCGAGGTTTAATGCCGGTAAACTTTATATGGAAAGGGGCTTAACAGAGCTTGCGGGAACCATCGCCGATGACGACGTCGTAAACCTTGGGCTCATGACCATATTTAGCGTTGAACTTCTCCTTGGCCGTAGCGATGAACTGACGGTAGAGGTCGTTGCGTACGAGGTTGATAGTGCAACCTCCGAATCCGCCACCCATGATTCGTGAACCTGTGACGCCACACTCCTTGGCGATGTCGTTCAGGAAGTCGAGCTCTTCGCAAGAGACCTCGTAATCCTTCGACAGACCTTCATGCGTCTGGTACATCAGTTCGCCAACCTTCTCGTAATCACCTTCGTTCAGGGCGTCGCAGACAGCAAGTACACGGTCTTTCTCGCCCAGCACGAACTTGGCGCGCTTGTAATCCTCCTCGCCAACTTCGGCACGTACTTCGTCAAGCTGTTCCCATGTGCAGTCGCGCAGAGTCTCGAACTTGCCCTCGGGATGCTTGGCCTGAATGTGTTTCACAACATTCTCGCACGAATTGCGACGGTCGTTATAAGGAGAACCAGCTAACTGGTGCTTCACAACACTGTCGAGCAGTACGAGACGATAGCCGTCGGGCTTGAAGGGGAAGTACTCGAATTCGCGCGAACGGCAATCAAGGCGCATCAAACAACCTGCCTTACCGAAGACAGAGGCGAACTGGTCCATGATACCGCAATTAACACCGCAGTAGTTGTGCTCGGTAGCCTGTCCAGCGAGCGCCATATCCCACTGAGACACCTTATTCTCGCCGAAGATATCGTTCAGACCACAGGCGAAGCAGCTCTCCATAGCAGCTGATGACGACATACCAGCACCGAGGGGAACATCACCTGCGAAGGCAATATTAAATCCCTTGACGGGAACGCCCAATTTGCGCATTTCCAGTGCAATACCATAGATATAACGAGCCCATGATGCACGAGGACCAGCAGGATCGTTGAGGTGGAAGTCCACGCGATCTTTCAAGTCGATGGCATATGCCATAACAGTATCCTCTGTACCATTTGCGCGCATTTCTGCCATAATACCCTTATCGACAGCACCGGGGAAAACGAATCCACCGTTGTAGTCGGTGTGTTCACCAATGAGGTTGATACGGCCCGGTGAGGCATATACATTGCCGGTCTTGCCATCAAAATGCTTGATGAAGCGGCTTCTAACAAAATCGATTTCCATCATATAATTTTCAACTTTAATCTTTTAACTTTCAACTTTACTCCACGGGGATGTCCTTGTTGACGTTCTTACAGCCGATGAGAGCGTAATAGAACATGTAGGCCATAGCCAGCAGATAGACGAAGTAGCTTGGCATGTAACCCATGAAGTCGGCAAAGAAACTCTGAACTACTGGCAGTACACCACCACCGACAACCATCATCATAAAGATACCTGATGCCTGGGCCGTATATTTGCCAAGACCTTCAGTAGCGAGGTTGAAGATAGAAGCCCACATCACAGAGGTGCAGAGTCCGCAGAGTACTAATAGCAGTGCACTCATTGGAACCGTGGTCATCTCTACGGTGCCTTCCAGAATCTTTACTAATGGCATGCTGACAGTAACATCCTTCGGCGTAAGAATGGCAGCAATAATGAGCAACATTCCCACACTTGTTGTGGCGAGCATCAACTGACGAGAGGATACCTTGCCAGCGATGGCGCTAGATACCAAACGTCCTATGAGCATCAGCAACCAGTACATAGCTGCTACAGCACCGCCAATCGTAGCTGCATTGAGCACTGCTTCAGGATTTACCCATCCACCATTGGCGCTGGTATCGGAGAGATAGAAGTTCAATCCACCAGGAATACCAACCTCAACACCTACATAGACAAATATGGCAATGACGCCTAAGGTGCAGTGGCGGAACGACCAAGGAGTGTGCTCGAACTTTGTGGTAGCAGTAACCTTGCCCATCTCGGGATCCTTGATGGGGATGAAGGCCAGCACGCAGAAAGCAGCAGCAAAGACAGCCATTGCAATGTAAAGCACGAGGTTGATCTGTACGAAGTCTGTTTCACGAGTCACCTGTCCGATAAGCGCACCGACGAGCATGGGGGTCATCGTGCCTGACAACGAGTTCAGCGTACCACCAATCATATTCAATTGGTTACCACGGTTACCACCGCCGCCAAGCAAGTTCAGCATTGGATTAACCACAGTATTCAGCATACAAACGGAGAGACCCGATACGAAGGCACCAGTCAGATAGACGAAGTTATCGGTATAACCTTCCAGTGCCTCGAAGCCCGATATAAACTGGATGAGCACGCCGATAAATCCAACTAAGATACCGAGCATGGCAGTTTTCTTGTAGCCAATGCGAGTCAGCATTTTACCTGCAGGAATACCCATAAACAGGTAGGCGAAAAAGTTCATGAAGTTACCTAACATGGCGAGCATATTAGAACCGCCTACCTCGGGATCGTTTTTCATCACCACACCAATAGGAGCACCAAGGTTGGTGACGAACGCAATCATTGCGTAAAGGAACATCATCGTCACAATGGCGATGATGCTCCCGTTTTTCTTTTGATTACTCATAAATAAATAATGTATTAGTAGTTTAGTTTACTCTGCTACACCAAAGCGATAAACCGTCTTCTGCTTGTAGCGCTGGCCTGGATTCAGCACGACGCTGGGGAAGTACGGACGATTGGGGCTGTCGGGGAAGTGCTGTGCCTCGAAGCAGACGGCCGAACGACGTGGGAAGGTGCAACCGTTGGCGCCCTTGTAGCCATTCAGGAAATTACCGGTGTAGAGCTGCAAACCAGGTTCGGTGGTATAAACCTCCATGGTGCGTCCGCTCTTGGGTTCTGTCAACTTGGCGGCGAAGCTCAGTTCACCCTCTTCCTGCTTGTTCAGCACGTAGTTGTGGTCGAAACCGTGGCCGAACTTAATCTGCTCGTTGTCAGCCTCGATATCCTGACCGAAAGTCTTTGCCTTGCGGAAATCGAAGGGAGTTCCCTCAACCTTCAGGATTTCACCTGTAGGAATAGCCGTTGCGTCGGTGGGCAGATAGAAGTCTGCATTGATTTCGCAAATCTGGTCTTCGATACCGGGAGTGGGGTCGGCAGTACCGCCCAATGCAAAGAAAGCGTGGTGTGTCAGGTTGACAATCGTCTTCTTGTTGGTGGTAGCCAGATACTCAATAACCAGCTCGTTCTGGTCGGTGAAAGTAAACTCTACCGTTACGTCCAGTTCGCCAGTGAAACCTTCCTCACCATAGGATGAAATACGATGCAGAGCCAGCGAGCGTGGACCCATCTGACGAGCATCCCATACCTTGGCATTGAAGCCGACAGCACCGCCATGCAGATGGTTAGGACCGTCGTTCAGAGCAAGCTGATAGTCCTTGCCGTTCAGCGTGAACTGACCCTTGCAGATGCGGTTGCCCCAACGGCCAATCAGTGTCGAGAGATAAGGCTCGTTGCCGCTGGTGAGCTGCTGGATGCTGTTGTGACCCTCAATAACGTTTGCTACTTTGCCATCTTTATCGGGAACCATGATAGCACATATTGCGCCACCATAATTAGAGATAGCTACTTCATAACCCTTACGGTTCTTCAGAATGTAAAGATCCGTCTTTTTTCCATTCACCGTGGCCTGGAAATCCTTGCGATTCAGACCACACAAATTCGCTGTTTCGTTTGTGTTTGCCATATCGTTAATGTTTTAAGTTACTTAATTTACTTTGCAAAGTAACCGAAAAAAAACGAGAATGGCAAATGAATCGACGTAAAAAACGTTTACGAGAGTGTTAAAAACTTTTAAATGCAGTTTTTGAGGAAATCGCCAACGACGTAGCTGGAGCCTCCAACGAAGATAAAATCGTCGGACTCTGCACATTCGAGAGCTGCCTTATATGCTTCATTTACAGTAGGATAGCAATTTCCTGTCAGTTTGTGATTGATGGCCAAAATGCGCACAGATTGCTCGTTGAGCGCTCTTGGCGTGTTTGCCTTCGTAAAATAGTAAATTGCGTCCTTTGGAAGCAGTTTAAGCACAGAATCGATGTCTTTATCGTTCACCATGCCGAAGACGATGTGCTTTTTTTTGCATTTCACCATGGTCAGTTGACGACTCAAATATTGCCATCCGCCGACGTTGTGACCTGTATCGCAAACGACCAGCGGATTGCGTTGGATGGTCTGCCAGCGTCCCATCAATCCTGTATTGCTGCAAACCTTCTTGACACCGTTGAGCAGTTCGTAGCAGTCTTTAGGAAATTTAGCAAGGAAACCAAGATTCTCGAGGGTTTTCATCGCATGTATCACGGTGTTCATATTTTTCTGCTGGTAAATGCCGCCAAGGTCGCCGTCGAACTCACCAGCATGATAAGTCACATAATGCATGCCGCCTTCTTCGGTGGGCTCAGCACTCAGCACCTCAGGATTATCCTCGGCAAAAATGATAGGCGCCTGCATCTCCTTGGCCTTTGCTTCGAAGACAGGTCGTGTCTCGGGATGATTCTCACCGATGACAACAGGTACACCTTTTTTAATAATACCGGCTTTTTCTTCAGCAATCTTGGACAGTGTATCACCCAAGAACTGTGTGTGGTCGAAACTGATATTGGTGATGATGGAGACGATAGGGTTGACGATGTTGGTGCAATCCAGACGTCCGCCCAATCCTACTTCGACCACCGCAACATCAATGTTCATATCACGGAAATAGGCAAAGGCCATTGCCGTAGTTACCTCGAAGAACGAGGGATGTAATGGTTCGAAGAACGAACGTTCGCGCTCGACAAAATCAACGACAAACTTTTCAGTAACGGGATGTCCATTGACGCGGATACGCTCACGGAAATCAACCAAATGGGGTGAGGTGTAAAGACCTACGCGGTAGCCACACTCCTGCAGTACAGAAGCGATAGTGTGAGAAACGCTGCCTTTGCCATTTGTGCCTCCGACGTGGATAACGGCAAACGACTTATGAGGATGCTTGAAGTGTTCATCCAATGTAAGCGTGTTGTGAAGCCCTTCTTTATAGCCTGATGCGCCCTGTCGCTCGAACATGGGCATCTGGCTATACAGGTATTCGCAGGTCTCTTTGTAGGTCATAAGTGTCATGCTTGTTGCTGTGGCACAGCGACATACTTAACTAAAGTAATTCCTGAACTTCTGGAAGATGCTGCGCTTGGTGGCGGCATCGCCCTTGAAATTGTCACTCTGCCGGAACTGTTCGATGGCGTGCTTTTCGTCGCTGGTGAGAGTCTTCGGCACGTAAACGCTGACATTAACCACAAGGTCACCATTACCACGTCCGTAACCCTGAACGGCAGGCAGTCCCTTGCCGCGCAGCCGCAGTGTCTTGCCGGGCTGCGTGCCTGGTTCCATCTTCACCTTCAGACGGGTTCCTTCGATGGTGGGAATCTCCACATCGCCACCAAGTGCTGCCGTCGGGAAATCGAGTAGCAGGTTGTATATCAGGTTGTTATCGTCGCGGATAAAGGTGTCGTTGGGCTCTTCTTCCACCAATACCTGAATATCGCCGTTGACACCATTGCGGATACCGGCATTACCCTTGCCAGGCACGTTGACAATCATCCCTTCAGCAACACCGGCAGGAATCTTGATTTCAACGACTTCCTCGCCCTTTTCGATACCCGTGCCGTGACAATGCTGACATTTGTTCTTGATGACAGTACCGGCGCCGTCGCAAGTAGGACAGACACCCTGCGTCTGCATCATGCCGAAAATACTCTGGGTGGTGTGAGTAATGACACCAGTACCATGGCACGTCGGACACTTTTCAACGGCAGAGCCGTCCGCAGAGCCGGAACCATGACAATGAGAGCAAGCCACATCCTTGCGAACCTTGAATTTCTTGGTGACGCCATGGGCAATCTCCTGCAGCGACAGACGAACCTTCAGACGGAGGTCGCTGCCACGATGAACCTGCGGGCCGCGCTTGGAACTTCCGCCAAAACCGCTGAAACCTGCGTGTCCACCAAAGATATCGCCGAACATCGAGAAGATGTCGTCCATATTCATTGATGCGCCTCCGAAGGGGTCGAAGCCACCGCTACCGGGAGCGTTGAATCCGAACGTGTCGTACTGCTGACGCTTCTGCGGGTCGTGCAACACGTCGTAAGCCTCGGCAGCCTCCTTGAATTTCTCCTCAGCTTCTTTATTGCCGGGATTGCGGTCGGGGTGATATTTGATGGCAATGGTGCGATATGCCTTCTTTATCTGATCTTCTGTGGCGTTCTTGTCAACGCCAAGCACCTCATAGTAATCTCGTTTCTGTGCCATTTCTTCTTACTTCTTACATCTTACATCAGACAATCTTACTGTCCTACTGCCACTTTGGCATGACGGATGACTTTGTCATTCAGTTGGTAACCAGCTTGCAGACAGTCAATCACCTTGCCTTTCTTGTCATCTCCCATGCCTGGAACCATAGCTACAGCCTCGTGCATGTCGGTATCGAAATCGGCATTGTCGGTGTCTATCTTCTTGACTCCTAAACTCTCAAGGGCTTTCATCATCTTGTTGTAGATGAGTTCCATGCCTTCGCGCAACACAGCGGGGTCGTCGGTCTTCTCGCCATTGGCCAGTGCACGCTCCATGTCGTCAATAACTGGCAGAATGGCACTGACAGCCTTCTCACCGCCATTCAGGATAAGCTCTGCTTTCTCCTTCAGCGTGCGCTTGCGGTAGTTGTCAAACTCGGCAGTCTTATAGAGTATTTGTGTCTTCAGCTGCTCTATCTCGGCCTGAGCCTGCTCCAGAGGGTCTTTTTCTTCTTCCTCAGCGGGAGCTTCGGCATCAGCGGATTCATTGTCAGCGACAGAATCGCTGACCACTGTATCTTCGTCAGCGACTGAATCGCTGGCCTCATTTTCTTGTTGGTCGAGGATTTCTTCCTCTTCCATGTTCTTCATTTCTTCTTCGTTCATAGCTTTTTTGTTTTTTCTTCGCTTCCAGCAAATTCCGTGCCATTCTTTACGCATACATCTCAGCTTTCTTTTCCTTGATGGCCTCGTCGTAGATGTAATCGTCATACGTAGTGAGCTTATCGATAGTGCCTTTCGGTGTCAATTCGATGATGCGGTCGGCTACGGTATTGATGAACTCATGGTCGTGCGAGGCAAACAGGATGTTACCCTTGAACGAGATAAGATTATTGTTGAACGCCTGAATCGACTCCAAATCCAAATGGTTTGTGGGTGTGTCGAGAATCAGACAGTTGGCATTCTTCAGCTGCATACGGGCAATCATGCAACGCATCTTCTCACCACCCGAGAGCACGCAGACCTTCTTCTGGATGTCCTCGTCCTTGAACAACATGCGACCCAGGAACGACTTCATCATCACCTCATTGCCTGTGCCATACTGCGACAGCCAGTCAACAAGGTTCATCTCACTCTTGAAGAACTCGGTGTTGTCGAGTGGGAGATAGGCAGTAGTGATGGTGACGCCCCACTTATAGGTGCCGGCTTCGGCCTCACGATTGCCGTTGATAATCTCGAACAGCGCGGTCATTGCCTTCGGATTGTGTGACAGGAAGACGGTCTTCTGACCCTTCTCAATGGTGAACGAAACGTTGTCGAACAATACTGTTCCGTCAGCGTCGGTAGCCTTCAGACCTTCTACCTCCAGAATCTGCGTGCCAGGCTCGCGCTCCATTGAGAAGATAATGCCCGGATACTTACGTGTTGACGGGGTGATTTCTTCGACGTTCAGTTTCTCCAACATTTTTTTACGCGAAGTGGTCTGTTTCGACTTTGCCACATTGGCAGAGAAACGGCGGATGAATTCCTCCAACTGCTTGCGCTTCTCCTCGGCCTTCATCTTCTGGTTCTGAGCCTGACGCAAAGCCAACTGCGACGATTCGTACCAGAACGAGTAGTT
>JBGUIA010000018.1:0-64253 GCA_045112595.1 Prevotella sp.
AGACGGGGTCGTGGAATCCTTCGAGCAGAGAATTTGTGATATTCCACTCCGTTTTTGTGTTGATTTCCAGAGTTTTAGCGTCTTTGAATGAATCTAACATCCACCGGATATTTTCCTCGTTCTCCTTTGTATTAAAGGTACACGTACTATATATAAGCAGGCCTCCTTCGTTCAGGCAAGCCCATGCGTCTGTGACGATGTCGCGTTGCAACTGCCAGCATTTTTCTACCTGTTGGGGACTCCACTCTCGGATAGTGGCTTCGTCCTTGCGGAACATCCCTTCTCCAGAACAGGGCACGTCACAAAGAATGAGGTCGAACTTCATCTTCGACTTACGATAGTCCTTGGGATAGACGTTGGTGACGTAGTGGTTGTCGTAGCCCCACTTTGTCACATTCTCCAGGAGGATGCTGGCCCGATTGCGAATGGGCTCGTTGGAGTAGAGCACGCAGTCGTTGGGCAAAGCAGAACGGAGTAGGGTAGACTTGCCGCCAGGTGCTGCACAGAGGTCCAGTGCAGTAAGTGGTCTGATGGCTGACGGCTGATGGCTGACGTATGCGTTATGCATTTGCCTCAGCACCTCGTCAAGAAACATAGATGCGGCTTCCTGCACGTAGTAGCAACCTGCGTGGAACAGCGGGTCGAAGGTGAAATTGGGACGCTTCTTCAGGTAGTAGCCATTCCTGCACCAGGGCACAGGCTCGGCATCCTCCATCTTCCATCTTCCATCTTTTATCTTCTTCGGATTTAGTCGAATGCTCACAGGAGGTTCTTCCTCGAACGATTTCAGGTATCGTCCGAAGCGCTCTTCACCCATCAATTGGCGCGTGTATTCGATGAATGCCGCAGGTAAATTTGCCATTTCGTTTGCAAAGATACAATTTTTTTCGTACCTTTGCAACTAATTGCAGATTTATTACGTCTAACGGATAAAAAGAAACAAAAAAAGACGCAGTTATGAAAAAGATTTTATTATTATCAGTCGTAGTTCTGGGGATGTTGACATCCTGTTCCTGTCACGGATTGAAGGTGCATTACTCGAAAACCGATCCACACGGAATACAGGAACGTGATTTGAAGGGTTTTGAGCGCATAGAACAGCTGGGTTCGTTAGACGTGAAGTATGCTCAGGCCGACTCGTTCTCCGTACGTGTTGAGGCTCCCGTAAAGGTTCTCGACGACGTAGAGACCTATGTGACTGGCAACAAGCTGGTGGTTAGGATGAAGGGTGAAGGTAAGCTCCTGAACTTAGGCGTGTCTGACGCTGATGGTGTTACGGTTTTTGTGACCTCTCCCGATTTCCTCGGTATTGAACTGAAAGGCTCTGGCGATTTCGAGGCTAATGGTCTTGTGGATACCGACAATCTCGATATCACACTTAGCGGCTCTGGCGACATCAGGTTCGACGACATCATTTGCGACCGTGTTAACGTCTCGCTGGTGGGTTCTGGCGACGTGGATGTGAAGCATGTGAAGACCCAGTGGGCAGGCGCGCAGGTCGTTGGTTCTGGCGACATCAAGATGAGGCTTGAGGACAGCGGTACTGTGGATGCCAACGTGATAGGCTCTGGCGACATCACGCTCTCAGGCAACGTCAAGGACTATAAGTATAATGTACGCGGATCTGGCGATATGAACATCTCTGGACTGACTGTTGGAAAGTAAAACGATAAATACCAAAACAAAACGAATATGAAAAAGGTTCTAATAACATTAACAACGCTTCTGACGCTTGGAATGGGCGTACAGACAGCAGCTCAGAGGCACCGTCACACGCCACAGAGCGAATTGGTGGACTCGACGAGCAAGGATGCTGTAGAGGTATATTCCGATACGACAAGTGCGGATACGGCAACAGCTACATCATCAGTTACGAAACATAAGGGGACAGTCACCGTTACTTATCCGACCTCTCCCTGGAGTAGCAATTCGACGACCTATGAGGTTGACGACGAGGACTTGGGAAGCATGATACACCACGTGTTCAGTAATATGGATGCTAAAGACATATCAGGCATGTTCTTCGTACTGGGTGTTCTGCTCATCCTTTTCGTACTGGCTCCTTTAGTGATTATCATAGCGCTGTTCTACTTCATCAACAAGAACCGCAAGCAGAAGATGAAGCTCGCACAGATGGCTATGCAACAGGGACAGCCCATTCCCGACCAGCTGTTGGAAGACAAGCCGATAGATAGTGACAATGAGTACCAGAAGGGAATGCGTCAGTGCTTCGTAGGCGTGGGCTTGATGATATTCCTGGGTTATGCAGCCGGACAAGTCGGCTTTGGCATCGGCGCACTGGTGTTCTGCATCGGACTGGGTAAGGTGTTTGCTTCGCGTACGGCTCGCAGAAACAGCGACAGAGATTTATACAAAAACGATAACAACAACATTTAAACGACAGAGATTATGACTAAGAAACTACAACGCAGCAACGACCGCGTATTAGGCGGTGTCTGCGCAGGATTTGCAGAGTATATGGACTTCGACCCGGTTGCAGTACGTTTGGGTTACGCTGCTTTGACGCTGTTCACGGCCTTTGCAGGCATTCCCTTCTATATCGTAGCGTGGATCATCATTCCTGAGAAGAATGCTTTGATGAATCAGTAAATGGCTTCCCTCACTGACATCTCCCTCGTTGCGCAGGTGGCTATATCGGGCAATAGACGGGCTTTCGACGAGCTCGTGCGCCGGTATCAGTCACCCGTTCGCAGGTTTTTCCTGCATCAGACGTTGGGCGATAGTCAGTTGAGCGACGACCTAGCTCAGGACACGTTCCTCAAGGCGTATACGAATATCGCCTCCTTCCGTGGGCTGGCCTCGTTCCAGACGTGGATTATGCGCATAGCCTACAACGTGTTCTACGACTATACGCGTAAACGGCAGTTAGCGGTTAGCGATTGGCAATTAGAAGAAAGGCAACAGCCAACAGCCAATAGCCAACAGCCATTAAAGATGGATCTCTACGCTGCTTTGGCGCTATTGAAACCTGACGAACGCACATGTATCACCCTGCAACTCATTGACGGATACGACATTGCAGGTATTGCCAAGATTACAGGCCTCAAAGAGGGCACGGTGAAGTCACACCTGTCCAGAGGCAAAGAGAAATTAGCTAACTATTTAAGACAGAATGGATATGATGGAAGATAACGAATGCTTGCTACAGCAGTTTTTCAACGACGCTGCCAGTCAGCAGATAGACGACAACGGATTCACGGAGCGCGTCATGCAACGCATTGAGGCCGAAGGTAAACTTCAGACCTCAGATGTCAGGCTTCGGACGTTTAACCGTCTGTGGAGCGTCTTCTGCATCACCACTTTCGTGGTGTTGTTCATCGTGTTCCGCGGATGGGAATTGCTGGCCGTACACTTCGAAGTGATGTTGCGCACATTGGCCACACAGTCGTTCAGCATCAACCTGATGATGATATTCTCCGTCGTCTTCGGGTTGTTACTGGTGGGGGCTGGCGAGGTTATTTCTTCGGAAAGAGTCCGTAGGTAGTTCTCAGCACCTTAAACTCCGTACGACGGTTCAGCTGGTTGCATTCCTCCTGCTGTTCCTCGTCTTCCAGCGTCTTGATGAATTCTTCCGTCAAGACGTCGTTTTCTTTTAGGAACGGATACTTCTCTGCCACCTTCCTGCGAATCTTCTTGGGGTTCTCCTTGCCGTAACCCACGGGTGTCAGGCGGTCGGCCGCAATGCCGTGTTCTATCAGGTAGTTCACCACCGACTCCGCACGACGCTGGCTCAGGCGCTTGTTATATTCCGCCGAACCTTTGTAGTCGGTATGTGCCGAGAGTTCGATGGTGATATTGGGATTCTCGTTCAGCAGTTTGACCAGATCGTCCAATGCCGTTTTCGATTCCGGACGCAACGTGGCCTTGTCGAAATCGTAGAAGATGTTGTCAATCAGCACAGGCGCCATGATGTTCGCCAACGGGAACTGCAACACGTAATCCTCCGATTCGGTCACAGGCTCTACGCGCAACTGTTCCTGATGGTTCAGGAAACCCTTACACGTGCCCAGGAACACATAATCCACGCCAGGCTTGATTTGCTGGGTAAACGAACCGTCGCCCTTGACGCTCAACTTGAGGTTTGTACCGTCATTGCCCACCATATACACCTGGCCTGCAGGCAGTTCGTAGCCGTCTTGTTCGTACACCCAACCCGTTACCGTCTGGATAATTTCGGGATTGTAGAACGAATAGATGTGGTCCCAACCTTTGCCGTCGCCGCGATTCGACGAGAAAAAGCCTTGGTTCTTCAGTCCCTCGAAGGTCATTCCGAAGTCGTCGCCCTGCGAATTCAGCGGATAGCCCGGATGTTCCAGCTCGTAGAGTTGTGAGTTTTCCGATATATTGTCGTGATTCTCAGCAGGTTTGGCAATGTAGATATCCAGTCCGCCCATGCCTTCGTGACCGTCCGACGAGAAGTAGAGATCACCATTGGGTCGGAACGTTGGGAACATTTCGTCGCCAGGGGTGTTGATAGGTGCACCGAGGTTTTCTACGCCTGCCACACCACTCGTCGTCAGACGGACGCGCCAGATGTCGTAACCACCCATTCCGCCCGGCATATTACTGGTAAAGTAGAGCCACTCTCCGTCAGGCGAAATGGCAGGGTGGGCATAGGCCGACAGCGTGTCGTGCGTCAGTTTCAGTTCCGTCGCCTTGCTCCAGGCGGCATCGCTACGGTTTGAGGTGGCGATAACGGCATAACGGGGGTATTGGGGGTCGGTCTTGCAAACCGTCAGATACATCATCCGACCGTCGGGCGTAAACGAGCAGGCACCCTCATCGAACTCTGAATTCAGTTCGCTGTCGATAACTTCAGGTCGTTGCCACTTGCCCTTATCATCCTTCTGCGACATAAAGATATCGCCGTTCTTCGTTCCAGTGATACCACTCAGCTCGTCGCCTTTGGCCTGATTACGCGTGGAGGTGAAGAAAAGCTGGTTGTTCTCTTCGCCAGCCAACATGGGGGAATATTCTGCCCGTCGCGAATTGAAGAAGTTCTCGCGCTTCACGGTATAGGCTGAACCCTCCTGTTTCCACGCGGGAGCCTGTTGTGCCGAACGCAGTCCCCTGCGAGCCAGCTGTACGTAATCTCGTGAATCTGAAAATGCGTAATTCCCTGCCGAGTCCAAGAATGTCTGGAACGCCTTGGCGGCCTCTTTGTAACTGCCGTTTTTCATCAGTTGCTGACCCAGATACAGGTGCGTCAACGAGTCTTCCTGCTTATAGCGAACGGCATTGTTGTAGGCGGCAATGGCCTTCTGCGTATAGTTGATGCGTCGATAGCATTCAGCCATCTTTAATGCCCGCTTTCCGCGCAGGGCACGCTGCTTGGGAGGCGTCTGCGAATAGGCCTTCTTATATTGGTTGGCAGCATCAAAATATTCGCCCAGGGCGTAGAACTTATCACCCTTCTTCACAGCCTGATCGGCCCCCGTACATCCCGTGACGAGTGCCAACAGCCAACAGCCGATTGCCAACAGCCAATAATTCTTCATACTGACTATATAACGCAGTTTCACCCCTTTTTATTGCCTTTCTTCTTTTTTTCTTCCTCTTGAGGCATCACGGTGATGCGTCGGTTGGTGGGGTCGCTCATTACGTCGTGTACGATATCGGTCACCTGTTGCTTCAGTTCGTCGATAAACTGCTTCGGGTCGTATTTCTTCGCCTCAATATCGCGCAACTTCTTCTCCCAGATACCCGTCAGCTCGCAGCTCTTCAGCAGGTCTTCGCGAATCAGGTCGATGAGTTCGATACCTGTCGGTGTGGCAACCAGGCGCTTGCGTTCACGACGGATATAGTGGCGCTTGAACAGCGTCTCGATGATGCCCGCACGACTCGATGGACGTCCGATGCCGTTTTCCTTCATGGCTGCACGCAGGGTCTCGTCCTCCACGAACTTGCCTGCCGTCTCCATAGCACGCAACAGGGTAGCCTCCGTATAATAAGGTGGTGGCGTGGTCCATTTCTCCGTCAGCGTGGGCTGGTGGTCACCGCTCTCGCCTTTCACGAAGGTGGGCAGCGTGCGCTCCTCGTCAGCAGGCTTATCGGAATTCTCGGGATTTTCTGGAGTTTCCGTATTCTCTGGTGTTTTATCCCTCACCACGCGCCAGCCCGGGTCAAGGATTTCCTTACCCGTCACCTTAAACTCAACGGCATCGGAAGCCCCACCTTTGGCGCCCTCCACTGTTTGTTGCGACTCAGTTGCAACACCCTCTGCCTCTCCTTTCACTTCGCCCAGCACCGTCGTCGTGGAAAACTTGCAATCCGGCAGGAAGACTCCGATAAACCGCCTTGCCACGAGGTCGAACACCTTCTGCTCGGCATCGCTCAGTCCCTGCGGAATAACCCCCGTGGGAATGATGGCATGGTGGTCGGTCACCTTCGACGAGTCGAACACGCGCTTCGACTTCTTCAGCGCCTTGCCTCCAATGGGCTTGATGAGCTCGGCATACGGAGCCACGCCCTGGAACTTCGTCTGATACAGGCCGTTCATCGTCTGCGGACATTTCGGATAGATGTCGTCCGACAGGTATTGCGTATCCACACGCGGATAGGTTGTGTATTTCTTCTCGTAGAGTGCCTGGATGAGGTTCAGCGTCATCTCGGCCGAGTAGCCGAACTTCCTATTGCAATCCACCTGCAGAGACGTCAGGTCATACAATTGCGGCGGCTGTTCTTTGCCCTCTTTCTTCTCCACCTTCGTCACCGTAAACGGCTTGCCCTCGATGGTGGCAAAGGCCTTTTCGCCTTCCTCCTTCGACGTAAATTTGCCCGATGTGGCCGTAAATGTCGTGTCGCGGTATACTGTTGCCAACACCCAATACGGCTCGGGCTTAAACGTGTCGATTTCCTTCTGGCGATTCACGATGAGGGCGAGGGTAGGGGTCTGCACGCGACCTATCGAGAGCACCTGACGGTTCTGGCCGTACCTCAACGTGTACAGTCGCGTGGCGTTCATGCCCAGCAGCCAGTCGCCAATGGCTCGCGACAGTCCGGCCAGATACAACGGCTGGTAGTCGGCTTGGTCTTTCAGATTCGAAAAACCCTCGCGGATGGCTTCGTCCGTCATCGACGATATCCACAGTCGGCTCACGGGACACTTTGCCCCAGCCTTCTGCATCACCCATCGCTGGATGAGCTCACCCTCCTGTCCCGCGTCACCGCAGTTCACGATGCGCTCGGCCTTCTGCATCAGGCCTTCGATAATCGAGAACTGCTTCTTGATACCGTTGTCGTCAATCAGCTTGATGCCGAAACGCTCGGGAATCATCGGCAACGACGTCAGACTCCAAGCCTTCCACATCGGCGTGTAGTCGTGTGGTTCCTTCAGCGTACACAGGTGACCGAACGTCCACGTCACCTGAAAACCGTTTCCTTCCATATACCCGTCGTGGCTGGTCGTCGCACCGATAATGCGTGCAATATCCCGTGCCACACTGGGCTTCTCAGCGATACATACTATCATTTTTTACTTACTTTCCAAATAGAGCCAAACGGAGAACACGGCCTCAATGACCATCATCATGATGGCCAGGACGAACGGTGCATACATCAGGCCGACAATCAGGGCCAGAATGGGAATGGCGATGGAGAACACGAGGTAGCCCTTCGACTGGTACAGCCAGGAGAACGGCATCAGGTGGGCACCGAAAATCATGGCATACACCATCAGCATCTTTTCGGGTACTGCGGCAAATACCCACATAGCTATCAGGATGTACAGCATCTGATTGATACTGAACAGAATACCTGCTTTCGTGAGCGGATTGCCTTTGCCTTCAAAGTCAATCTTCAGCACCTTCGACAGCCCCCAAGCCAATGGGAACAGCACCGCTGAACAGCAGAACGTAAACAGGTTCTTCTGCTCCATGGTCAGGTCTGTCAGTTGGACGGCCAGTATCAGTCCCCATATCACGACGGATGCCATGATGAAGTGCAGACCTCTCTTTTGCCTCTGCGCACAATCCTTAATCAGTTCGTTAAGTTCCATGAACCAATCAGTTTCTATTCATGTTTTTGTTAAATATCCAGAGCTGCGTGATAGGCCTCGTAGATGGCCTTGGTGATGTTGGCAGGACGGACGCAGTCGCCCACCTCACGAACGAACGGAGCACATCCACGCAGGGCATCCACATCGGCACGATTGGCACGCTGACCAAGGGCGCAGATGACCGTCTTACCAGGAACAAGCACCTCGTTGCCGTCCTTATCCTTGCAGACGACACCATCGGCCGTAATCTTCTGACCCGTATATTCCGTATGAGCCGTTGAGAACTCAGCCACCTTGCGCATGAGGATAGGACGCTGGCGGATGTTGCAATCGGCAGCCAACGTGTCGCGCATCTCAACGAGTTCCACCTTCTTGCCTTCCATTCCCAGATGGATGGCGCACTCGCAGCCTGCAAGACCACCACCCAGCACGACGACGCTATCGGCCACCTTATCCTTATTCAGATAATAGTCGTTGACGACAATCACGTTATCACCATCGATGCCAGGGATGGGCGGAACGAGTGGGGTAGAGCCAACGGCGAGGATGAGCGCATCGACGCCTTCCTTTTCCACATACTCAGGCGTAACGGTGGTGTTCAGGCGAATCTCCACACCCTCGTCCTTGGCCTGACGCTCGAGGACAACTCCCAGCTCGTACATCTCATACTTGAACGGCAGCGCCTGTTCCGACTTCAGGATACCGCCCACCTTGTCCGCCTTCTCGCAGAGAATGACTTTGTGACCGCGCTGGGCAGCGGTAATGGCAGCCTTGAGTCCGGCAACGCCAGCACCCACTACCATTACCTTCTTGCTCTGACGGGCAGGCAGCACCTCCATACCCTCTATCTCGCGACCAATCAACGGATTGACGGCACAACGGCGCGTGAAGGTCACGGGGCGCTCCGCCATACAGGTATAGCAACGCAGACACTTCACGATGCGGTCTTCCTTTCCAGCCATCACCTTCTGCGGATGGAACGGGTCTGCCAGCAACTGACGGGCCATATACACCACGTCGGCCTTTCCTTCGGCGATGATACGCTCCATCTGTTCAGGATCACTCAACGCACCAATCGTAGCCACGGGTTTCTTGACGTGCTTCTTAATCTCGGCAGCCAGCCAAACATTCACACCGTGTTCATCGAACATCGGAGGTGTGGTATTGAAGAAGCCGAACTGATAGGAACCGGCTGAAACGTGAATCAAATCGACATACTCCTCGACAGCCTGCGCAATCTTGATGCCGTCCTCGATGCCATAGCCGCCATCAAACAGTTCGCTACCACTGAGACGCACCTCGACAGGGAAGCCAGGTCCTACAGCGTTGCGCACGGAGGCCAATACCTCACGGACGATGCGGATGCGGTTCTCCAGCGAACCTCCATACTCGTCGGTACGATGATTCAGATAAGGCGACAGGAACTGGTGCAACAGCCAGCCGTGACCAGCATGCACCATGATCATCTCGTAGCCCGCACGCTTACACAGCGCAGCCTTCTCGCCATAGGTCTTCACGATGTCGGCAATCTGCTCCTTCGAGAGTGCCTTCACTGGACGCCCGTCAGGACGTGTGCCGTCGCTGGGGCCCCACTGGTTAAGGCTCGCCTTCTTGTTCTTGTCAGACATATAGGTGCCGGCATACTGGCCGGAGTGCGACAGTTCGATGCTGGGCACGGCCCCGTGCCTGCGGATAGCGTCAGCCACAAAGGTATGAGCTGCCAGGCAACCCACCGTTTCCAGGTCGAGGTGCAACATGTGGCTGCCGTCGGTTTCAGGATGAACCACGAGTTCGCTGACGGTTACAGCTGCCGCACCGCCCTTGGCGCGAAGCTCATAGAACCCCTGCGTGCGGGGACCAGGACAGCAGTCAGCGGTAATGTCTGTTGCACCCATCGGTGCCGAGAAGATACGGTTACGGAATGTCACCTTGCCCAACTGGATGGGGCTCGTCAAATGCGGGTATTTGTTATTGTTCATATGATATCTTTGTTAGCGATTATTCTCCGAAGATTTCCTGCAGACGACTTTGCAGGGCCTTGCCACGAAGGGCGCGGTCGGTAATCTTGCCCTGTGGGTCGATAAGGATATTGTCGGGGATGCCGTCAATATTATAAATGGACGCAGCAGCACACCCCCAGCCCTTCAGGTCGGAAATCTGCAGCCAGGGCAACTTCAGCTGTTCGATGCCTTTCACCCATGCCTCTTTCTTGTTGTCGAACGAGACGCCGACCACCTCGAAACCCTTGGCGTGGTATTTGTTGTAGGCGTCCAACACGTTAGGCATCTCCGCACGGCAGGGACCGCACCACGAAGCCCAGAAATCTACGAGCACCCACTTGCCCGTGCCTGTCAGTTCGCTGACCTTGTGCATCTTGCCGTCGGGGGCAGCCATTTCCAAATCCGTAAACTGCTGGCCGATGAAGACCATCTTTTCGGCAGGAGCCAGCGTGAAGGCTACAATCTCTCGCGCTTGTTTCAGCGCAGGATGGTTGGCAAAAACCACCTTCTCCGCTACCAGCTTGTCGTAAGCCCTCAGTCCGTTCTCGTAGAAGTACTCCTCGGCAAAGGCCACGGGAATCAGGGTGTTACGCTCGTCGACGAAAATCTTGTTGACAAAAGCCGTCTCGTCGTCGAATATTTTCTTCACCTCATTATTCAGCTCCTCTTCATGGGCCTCTTTCTGGGCATCCGTCATTCCAGCAAGCTTTTTCCTGAAGCGTGCCAGCGGCTCGTTCATCTGACGGTCGTAGGCGTTCAGCTTCTCGTTCAGCGCAGAGCCCTTCAGCGTGCTGTCGTTCAGATTGATGGTTACAGGCGTGCCGTCGTTGAAGAAAGGTGTCTGCCAATCAGCATTCTTCAGTCTCACTGTCAGTAGGGCGTCCTTGTCCACAGCCCCTGCGAACGCAAACTTACCCTCGGCCACAGCCGTACTGTCGATGAGGACCATGTTGTTCTGGTTTGTCAGATACACCACACTACCATTGTCGCTACTGATTCCGCTGACGGAATACTTCGTCTGTTGTGCCATTCCTGGCATCACCACAGCCACCATTGCTGCTATCAATAAATTTTTCTTCATAATCATATTTTATTTTGGCTGCGAAGGTACGAAAAAAAAACGAGCCCACCAAACGATGAGCCCGATTTTTGTAGTGTCATAGCTTGGATTACATATCTCCACTAAAGCGAATCTTGCTAAAAGTAAGAATTGCTACCACTAAAATACATGTCACAACGAATGGCAGACTATAGATCAGGGAATCGACAAAGGACATCTTGTAGACATACAAGAACAGATTCATCGGCAGGTATATGCTCAGGAAGCCTGCAAACACACAATACTTGAAAGGTATCGGCTCTTTGGCCAACTTGACGCTTCTGTTGCAATGGTTGCAAACGGTTGTATAGTTGGTGCCTCGGTAAATGTATTTAAGACATCTCTTTAAAGAAATAATCCCGTGACAATATGGACATTCTCTGACCTTTGGTCTGAGTGCGGCGTCGCAATCTCTCGTTTTCATAATTACTTATTTTACTTATTCATCTCTGTATTCGAGGATGTCGCCGGGTTGGCAACCTAATTCGCGGCAGATGGCTTCGAGGGTGGTGAAACGCACGGCCTTGGCCTTGCCTGTCTTTAGGATTGATAGGTTGGCGAGCGTCAGCCCTACGCGATCTGCCAGTTCGCTCAGCGACATTTTGCGCTTTGCCATCTCAACATCGAGATTTACAATAATCTTTCCCATAGGCATTATATCGTTAACTCTTGTTCTTCTTTCAGTTTCAGTCCAATGGCGAATGCCTCGGCTACAATCAGATTAAACACACTGAAAATCATCAAACCTATGGTTTCGTCGAATGCTACGGCAAAATTCTCACCTTCCCACAAAGTGGAACAAAGGACGAACACCGTAATAATCAGCAGTCCGATACCAGTGAGTCGGAGCAGGTTGACATTTTCTCCAGTGAGCACGTTGTTTTGATTCACGTTGAGAATGAAGCGCAAGAAGCAGACGAACGACACGATGGCAGCCACAATCACCACAAAACCTAAGAGGAATCCAATTAATGCAGTCCAACCACTTGTGGTTTGATCGGATGCGCCTCGCTGCCAGCCTTCTTGGAAGGCACCGGCATTCATCACAAACATCGTAACTACCTGTGCTACCATTAGCAGTAACATTAGTACACAGAAAAAATTTAGTTTCTTTTTCATAATTATGTCAATGTTTAATGTTTATACAGTGAGTTCTTGTTCTTCCTTCAGCTTCATGGTGTCCTTGATGAACTTGGGCACGAGGAAGAAGACGATGGCAATCCAGTAGATAGCTCCTGAGAAGACTGTCCTGGCCAGTGAGGGAAGTTTGTCCATGTACTGGCTTTCAACATGATGGTAAACATAGCGAAACATCAAGCCCGCTATGAAGAATTTTACGATTACCGACACGCCCAACGCATAAAACAGCCAGATGCTCCACTTGGAATACTGCTTATTGATATAAGTAAGATAATACATAGTGAAGAAGATGGCCATGAAATAGCAGACGCAGATGTTCTCGAACAGATAGCTGAGACTTTGGCAATAGTCGTAGCCTGTCGTGGCGGCGTGCATGTCATGAATGTTGCCATAGATGACAACCGCCATTACAATGGTTACAACCACGAGGACAACCGTGGTGAACGGATTCTTTACCGCATTGCGAAACAAATTAATTGTACCCATAATTTTATTGTTTTAATGATGTTATTTATTGATTCCGTTTATATGTTTATCGAATTTCGATATGCAAAAGTAGGAACTATTTTTTATTCCACCAAACAAATTCGATAAAATTTTATCGTTTTTCAATAAATTTAACATTAAAACAAACGGGCCCATCGTGAAGATGGACCCGCGGTTCTGGATGTCGTTGCTTATTTGATAACCACTTTCTTACCTTTATATATATAGATACCCTTGGCGGTGGGCTTGCCTTGCAGCTTGCAGCCGTCGAGGGTGTAGAACCCGTTATCAGAACCATTCACCATGAACCCTTCACCTTGAACCGAATGAATTCCCGTGGGTGTGTCGTCGTTGACTCCGACGATGTCCCAGGCCTTGATGACGGCTTCCAGCTCGGTGCTGTTGTCGCCATAGAGGTCTTTGGCAGCTTGAATGTGGCAGAGGCGGATGTCGGCATACTGCGACTGACTGGTGGCATACTGCACCAGTGTGCGGTAGGCTATTTGCACAGCTTTCTCCATGCCGATGCCCGTCATGCTGTAAGGCTTGCCGCCCTCTACGAAGTGGCTGTTGTCAGCACTCTCGCCCTCGCAGAGCAGGAAGTACCAGCGGTTCTGCACGCCGCTGTTGCGGTGCACGCCGCCGTTGTCGTTTTCATCGCTGGTGTCGGTGGTGTCAAACCAGTTGTAGCCGTGGTAGTAGCCCGGGCAGCGGCGCTTTTCGTCCTTGCCGTCCATGCTGTTCCTTGGGTCCTTCATGTCGCGCAAGTTCGTATAATTCACCATCAGGCCGTCGCCACCAAGGAACCACTGCTTGTAGGAGGGGTCGTTCCACTTCTTGACGCTGATGCCTATGATGTCGGAGAACGACTCGTTGAGTGCTCCCGCCTCGCTCTTGTATTCCAGCTTGGCAGTCTGGCCGGTGATGATGTGGGTGTATTCATGTGCCATGACGGTCAGCTCCACACAGGGGTTCATGATTTCGGCGCCCATGCCGTAGACCATCGGATAAGGCTTGCATTCGCCCATGGCCATGGCATTGTCCAAGGGGGAATAGACTAAGCCGTTGACGCCATCGTCCAGATATACGAGGTTGTAGACGGGCGCATGCTTGCCGTCGTAGTTGTCCAGTCCGAACTTCTCCTTGTAGAAGTCCACCGTGCGGCCCATGCCCCAATGGATGTCGGCCAGTGGGGTGGAGGTGTTGGCCTCGTATTCCAGGTGTATCTTCATCTTCTCTCCCTCGGCGTCGAACGTGGTGCCGTCGGGCGAGAGCGGCAGGGGAACCACTCCCAAAAACGTCTCTTCTACATTCATCAACTGGGTTTCCTCGTCTTTGATGTTTTTAATGAGCGAGATAATCAGCGTGGCGCCCTCGGTGGGTACGATGACCGTCTTGTTGAGCTTCAGGAAGTCTAGAGAGGCATCGGTCTTGTTCATTTTACCGCTCCACAGCTTGCCGACGGTCGTCGTTTCGTCAGTACCCTGGCTGTAGTGGAGGGCGAGGTTCACGTAGCTGTTTTCGTCGAGAGTAAATTTCACGTCGCTCAGGGTTAACGACTTCAGGTGATAGGCCGTCCATGTGTCGCCCTTGTTGGGGGCATAGCGCATATAGTCGGTAAGGTATTGCTCAAACTGCGGCAGGTTGTTGGCCGCGTAGTCTTCGTTTATTTGCTGAGTCCACGCATTAAATTTCTCCATGTCCTTGTTTTTGAGGTCCTCGTCGGTGAGGTCGTGACGAGGGAAGTAGTCAAAGAGCTTGCCGTTCTCAATGAGCTTGCTGTAGCTGGGGAGATAGGCACCCACGACGGTGTGGATGTTACGCTGGCGGTCGTACAGGTAGTACATGCCGTCGGTGCCCTTCGTCACGTCCAGGGACACGTTGCCGCTGTAGATGGACTTGCCCGTGATGGTGGCTTCTGTGCCGTCGGGTGGGGCGATGGTGTGCATCCTGGGCACGCGCTTCAGCTCCTCGCCCGTCTCCACGTCGTGATACACCTTATAGCGACCGTCTGCCGAGATGCACATCGTGGCATAGCGGTAGCCGCCGTCCGTATCGATGAGCAGCAGCTTACGACCCAGCAGGTCGGTGGGCGTGCCACTGCGGTGCATGATGCTGCCACGATGCAATTTGGCCGGTGTGCGCTGCTGTTCCATCACGGTACCGTTGGCCGACTGGACGCGACCGTCCCTGACGTGCAGCAGCACCTGCGAATATTCCACCTCGATGCCGCTGACATATTGGCGATATTCTATGCGCTCCATGCCGATGTTGTCCGTTTGGCGGCTCACCTCGCGCCACTCAGTATCCTCGGGCAGCGTAAACCACTGGTCAAACAGTGCCGGAGCAGCCTTTGCCGTCGGCTGAGCGTCGTTGAACGTCTTGAAGAAATGCCCCTCGCGCAATTGCTGGGCCTGCAGGCCGATGGCACACATCACCATCACCGCCACCAAAAAGAATTTCCTTGTTTTCATGATGATCATAACATCCATTGTTATTTCGTTTTACATCAGTAATCTGCCCGCGAAGGCTGCGGTTAAGCGAGAGTCAAGCAAGCTCGCTTGCAATTGGCCGAGTGTGAGCAGTCTCTCGCACTATAGTGCGCAAAGGTACGAAAAAAAAGTGAGCTGACCAAATGTTTTCCCGATTATGTTCAATGCTCTTGGCAACTTTTATCTCATTGTTTACTTTCGTCTTGGGAGCACAGTGGACATTGGAGGGCCTGGTAGAAGAGTAGCAATTAAGAACTGGCTGCTGGTTACGGTTACAGTAGTTACAGTTTAAAATCGAGGTCACAGCATGCCTTATAATACTTTATAACTTATTGATATATAGATAGTTATATATAATATAGGGAGAGTTGGCACCCCTCAAAAACGAACTGTAACAACTGTAACTGTAACCGCAGGGAGATTATTATTCATCTAAAAAGCTGATATTCAATGAAATACGAAATTAGTAAAGCGACTGCGCCCGCTATGCCTAACCTCGGCAAAGGCACAGAAATAGTGAAATTGCTGCTCTCGCAGGCCTCAAAAGACATGTATGAACCCCTCGTTCCGATGCTTTTCCCTTCTCTTGGCGAGCACATCTGCGGTGCAGAATTTCAGTATTCCGACCGCGACACCCTCCTTTATTGCCGAATAATGCTGCCTTATTGGGCAATAATGGCGGGTTAAACCAAGGCAAATGTCGCGGCTACAACAGCAAAAAACGGGCTCATCGTTTGGTGGGCTCGTTTTTTATTCGTACTTTTCTCCCTTGGAGAAGTTACTTTCGTTCTCTGACCTAAAGGTGCAGAGTGTGGCGTTCTCCCCTTGGGAGTGTGGCGTTGCAATGCAATCGAAAGAACAAAGAAAAACGCGTTTTCCTTTGGTTCTTTGCTCGCTTATTCGTAACTTTGCGCACAAAATAGTATATGAAGATGAAGCTATATAGCATTATATGTATAGGAGCGGTGGCGGTGGGGATGCTGGCGTTCAAGGGCCGCACGACCGTGGAGCAGTACGAGATTCCGGCTCCGCTGAAAGACCGTCCTGAACAGGTATTGCATCGTAAGGGCTACACGACGTCGTATAACGCGACGACGAAGACGCCGAACTGGGTGGCGTGGCACCTGACGGCCGCCCACACGCGTGGCAAGCAGCAACGCCATGAGGAGAAGTTCATGGAGGACGTGGACATTGCTTTGGGTAGCCGTGCCACGGACAACGACTACTATAATTCGCGTTACGACCGTGGACACATGTGTCCGGCGGGCGACAACAAGTGGGACAAGGAGGCTATGGCGCAGTCGTTTCTGTTTACGAACATCTGTCCGCAGAACCACGGGCTGAACAAATATGAATGGAACGACCTGGAAATGCTCTGTCGCGAATGGGCAAGGAAATACGGGGCCGTAGATATTGTCTGCGGGCCGTTGTTCAACACGACAGGCGACCAGAAGACCATCGGACGCAACAAGGTGTGGGTGCCCGAGGCATTTTTCAAGGTGGTGCTCTGCAGGAAGGGCAGTCCGAAGGCCATCGGATTCGTCTATCGCAACGAGGGTAAGAAGCAGGCCATGAAGGATGCCGTGCGCACCGTGGACGAGATAGAACGTCTGACGCGGATGGACTTTTTCCCCACCTTGGACGACAAGACTGAGACGCGCATTGAGGCGCAGGCTAATCTGGCCGACTGGTAATACGCGAACGCATCATCAGAGTTTGGAGGATACCGCGCATGGCGAGGTAGATGACGAAAGCCAGCCACAGACCGTGGTTGCCCATGGTGGACCTTGTCAATAGGAAAACGGCAAAGAAGCAGACGGCAGCGACGAACGACGACAGGAGCATGCCGCGTGTGGCGGTGATGCCGATGAAGATGCCGTCCCAGATGAATGCCGCCGCTCCGGCAACGGGAACGAGCCACACCCAGGGGAGAAAGCGGTCGGCTGCGGCCAGCACCTGTGGTTCGTCGGTCAGCAGGCTTACGATTCCTTGACCTGCCACGACATAGACCAGCGTAAACAGCAGGGTGACGCCTGCGGCCCAGAGAAACAGGCAACGAACGGCATCGCGGAAGGCGGCCGTGTTGCCTGCTCCGTAGGTCTTACCCCCCAAGGCCTCGCCGGCATAGGCGAAGCCGTCCATGAAATAGGAGAAGAAGAGGTAGAGCTGCATCATGACCGTATTGACGGAGAGGATGACAGCTCCGCTGCGTGCACCTGCCGACGTGAAATAGAGGGTGACGGCGACGAGGCATAGCGTGCGGAGGAAGATGTCGCGATTGACGACGAAGAACTGATGGATGTTACGCATCAGTCCCTCGCGTCGGAAATAGGGTAGCAGTCGTCCGTAATATTTCAGCAGCAAGGCTATAGCCGTGAAAAGTCCGACATATTGTGCGATGAGCGTCCCCAGGGCAACACCCTCGATTTTCAAGCCGAAGCCATAGACCAGCGTCAGCGAGATGAGGATGTTGACAACATTCTGGGTGATGGAAATCACCAGGGGAGATTGCGAGTTCTGCATGCCGATGAACCATCCCAACAGGCTGTATAGTGCCAACGACGCCGGAGCTCCCCAGATGACGATATGGAAATAGGTGGTGGCGAGGGGCGCGACATCTGGCGTAGGACCTATCAGCGAGAATGCCAGCCACCGGATGGGTATCTGTAGCACGAGGAACAATAGGGCGACGGTCAGCGCGACAGCCAGCGAACGTACCAACAGTCGCGTGGCCTCTGTCATGTCGCGCCGTCCCAACGCCTGAGCCGTCATTCCGCTGACGCCCATGCGGAGAAATCCGAAGAGCCAGTAGGCCAGGCTGAAAATCATGGACGCCACTGCCACCGCACCGATATATACGGGACTGCCCATGTGGCCGACAATGGCCACATCGACGAGTCCCAACAGCGGAACGGTGATGTTCGACACTATTGAGGGTACTGCGATGCGCAGAATCTTAGTATGCGTGGTCGTCGGCAATCTCCTGTTTGTCGAGCTTTTTCTTGTCGATAGCCCACCATGCATAGATGATGTAGGCTAGGACGAAGGGGATGATGAGACTGACGTAGAACATGGTGCGCAGGGTGAACTCGCTGCTGCACGAATTGGCAATGGTCAGCGACGACTGCAAATCGGCCGTGGAGGGATAGTAGGCAGTGCCGTTCCATGCTGACATGAGCAGCAGGGGCAGTACGACGAGTACGACGCCAATGCCTGCAGGCCAGATGCCACCAATGTAATCCTTCGACACGATGGTCTTGCCAATGGCGAAGAGCACCATGACGACACCAATGAGGAAGAGGATGGTGAGTGGCCAGAGCGTGAGGAAATTGTCGAGGTACTTGTAAGGCACTATCGAGATGAGTCCTGACTCGTCGTAGGCATAGCCGTCCTTCAGTAGCAGGTGGACCAGGTAAGCCACAAACAGCACGAGGAAGGGAACGGCAGCTCCGATGAGCCGGACGCTGGCCCGCGAACGGATGTCCTCGTCGTCCACATTATTAATAATATAGAGGATGCCCAACACGCGTGCCAGGAACATGACGGCCAGTCCGAATACCAACACCCAGGGGTTGAGCAGGGCGTCGAGACCGTGAGAGGCGTTGGCCCACTGACTGATGACTGGCGTGATGGCACCCGTGTCGACGAGGTTCTCTTTGGCGACAATAAAGTTGGAGCCTTCGAAGAATGTTGCCACTGCACCGCCAAGGAGTAACGGACCTAATAATCCGTTGATAACCAGACACATCTGGAAAGTCTTTACACCAAAGATATTGCCCAACTTGTTCTGGAATTCGTAGCTGACAGCCTGGACGACGAAGGTGAAAAGGATGATCATCCACAGCCAGTAGGCTCCGCCAAACGAGGTGCTGTAGAACAGCGGGAACGAGGCGAAGAAGGCACCGCCGAAGGTGACCAGCGTGGTGAACGTGAACTCCCATTTACGGCCTGTGGAATTGATGATGAGTCGGCGTCCCTCGTCGGTATATCCCAACGAACGCACCATCGAGTTGGCACCCTGAACGAACAACAGGAAAACCAGTAATGCACCAAGGAGTGATACCAGGAAGCACCAGTAGTGCTGTAAGAAATCGTATGTCATGATTTGGGTCCTTTCTTGATTTGTTTGAGCATAATGTTAATCTCGACAGCCAGCATGGTGGTGAAGAGGATGAGGAAGAGGATGAAGGTTAGGGCGACGCTGAAACCATCGACGTCGCTGACGCCAACCCACGTGGGAAGCATGTCCTGAATAGTCCAAGGCTGACGACCGAACTCAGCGACCAGCCAGCCGCTCTCGGAGGCGATGTAAGCCAGTGGAACGAGGATGATGGGCACCCAGTAATGCCACTTTGGCAGTGTGGCGATGGTGCAACGGTCGTCGGCTTCCGTCTCTGGCAGTATGCAGACGATGGCCAGCAGGCGACGGACAATGGCTGACAGCCAGGGGATGCGGACAGTCATGAGCAGTAGGACGGCAAAATAGAGGATGAAGATGCAGCCCAGTCCCACCATGATGCGGAATGCCCAGAAATTGACGGGGACGTAAGGCACGAGGTCGGCCTTGTTCTTGACGTAGCCATAGCCGAAGTAAGGCATATTCTCTTTAATTGTTGAGAGTTGAGCATTCAGAATGGCTTCGCTAGCACCTTCGCTCTTGGCCTTACGATAGGCTGCAAGGGCCGTGATGGCCAGTTTACCGCGAGCAATCTTCTCGTCGACGGACGGCTCGCGTGTGCCGTCGGGCTTGGTATAGCCATTGAGGATGTCGTTGATGCCAGGTACATAGCCGTGGATGTCGTTGGTAGCCATAAACGACAGGGCGTAAGGCATCTCAATCTTCAGCGGAGCGGACTCTTCGCTCATGTAGTCGGGCTGAACGAAGGGGTTCACCCAAGCTACGGCAGTGAGACCAATGTCCGTGCCGCCATTGTAGAGTGCCTCCATAGCCGCCAGTTTCATGGGTTGTACCTCGGCAACGCTCTGTGCCGACTTATGTCCCGTCATGGCAGCACCCAACGAGGCGATGAGGCCCACGATGGCACCAATCTTGATGCTCTCAATGGCCAGTTTCGTCTCGCGTTTCTGCATGAGATACCAGCAGGAAACGGCCACCACGAAGATGGCTCCGATGATCCAGGCGGAGATGACCGTGTGGCAGAACTTGTCGATGGCAAACGGCGAGAGGGCTACGTCGAAGAACGATACCATCTCGTTGCGCATGGTGTCAGGATTGAACTCGCAACCAACGGGATACTGCATCCATGCGTTGGCCACCAGAATCCACCAGGCGGAAATCGTTGCGCCCAAGCCTGTGAGCCACGTGGAGGCGAGATGGAAGCCGGGAGAGACCTTCTTCCAGCCGAAGAACATCACGGCCACGAAGGTGGACTCCATAAAGAATGCCACGATGCCCTCGACGGCCAGCGGCGCGCCGAAGATATCGCCTACGAACCAAGAGTAGTTCGACCAGTTGGTGCCGAACTCAAACTCCAGGATAATACCTGTGGCAACACCCATGGCGAAATTGATGCCGAAGAGTTTTTGCCAAAATTGTGCTGTGTTACGCCAGAAGGCGTCACGCTTGCGATACCAGATGGTTTCGCAGATGCCCATGATGACAGCCAGTCCGAGGGTCAGCGGAACGAACAGCCAGTGGTAGATGGCCGTCAATGCGAATTGTGCTCGTGCCCAGTTGATGGAGCCAGCGTCGATGCTTAAAAGTAAATCATTCATATTGTTAGGTTTTGTTAGGAATTGTTTTTGGTAGAGAGGGTAGGGATGTCAGGGCGAAGCGCGGTCAATCATCTCTGAGGCGACGAAATCAGGCTCTTCGCCTTCGGCAGCATGCGTCTTCAGGAAGTTGGGGAAGAAAAACAACTTCAGAATGACGAAAATGACAAAAAGTTTGATGAGGATGATGGCCCACAGCGTCCGTCCCAGTTTCATGGAGCGGAAACCGTCGTAGTATAAGTCGAACACACGATATAAAAAGCCCGTTTTTTTCATCCGTTTCAGGTCTCAGTACGTTAATAATGATGTTAATAATGATGCAAATATAGTGAATAAATTGAAAACGAGCAACTTTTCCTTGTGTTTTTCATGGAAAAATGCTAATTTTGCAGCCAAAATTGAGAAATTATGGAAAAAAAGGTAGTAAATAGGGCTCTTGTGAGCGTTGTCATCGTTGCTCTGTTGGCAGTGATCGGTTGGTTGGGCTTTAGCCTGAAACAGGAGAAGCAAACCAATCAGGATATGCAACAGTTGGCAGAGTTGGACAAGCAGGAAATGGAGAAAGAGTATCAGAACTTCGCCTTGCAATACAACGAGATGAAGACCTATATCAAGAACGACTCCATCATTGCCGAACTGACTCGTGAACAGGAACACACGCAGAAACTGCTGGAAGAGTTGAAACGTACACATGCCAGTGATGCAGCCGAGATTACCCGACTGAAGAAGGAACTGGCCACGGTGCGTGCCGTGTTGCGGTCGTATGTGATACAGATTGACTCGCTGAACCGTCTGAATCAGGACTTGATGACGGAGAACGACCGTGTGCGTTCGGCATTGGAGCAGAGCAACCAGCAGAACCAGACGTTGACGACGGAGAAGGCTTCGTTGTCAGAAAAAGTGGCCATTGCTGCCCAGCTGGATGCTACGAATATCTCGCTGACACCGTTGAAGAAGAATGGCAAGGTGGCGAAGAAGATGAAGGATGCCAAGTCGCTGGGTGTGTCGTTTGTCATCACGAAGAACGTTACCGCCAGCAACGGCACGCGTAACGTCTATGTACGTGTGATGACGCCAGAAGGTGAGGTGCTCAATGGCGGAGGCACGTTTGAATATAGCGGTAAGCAGATGGCATGGTCGATGAAGAAGAGCATCGAATATACTGGTGAAGAAACGGCGCTGACCCTCTATTGGACGGTGAACGAATACCTGGGTGGCGGACAGTATAACGTCAGTATCTTCTGTGACGGACAGGCTATTGGATCGAGAAACTTTACATTTGAAAAATAAGGGATGAAGAATAAAATCATTGCTTTCTTCCTGCTTGCTGCAGGGCTGCCACAAGGGGCTGTCGCACAACGGCTGCTCTCGCTGGACAGTTGCAGGGCCATGGCGCTCCGCAACAACAAGCAGCTCAGCATTTCGCGCGTCAAGCAGGAGGTTGCTGCCAATGTGCGTAAGTCGGCACGTACAAAATACCTGCCGCATGTCAGTGCGCTGGGCGGCTACGAATGGACCAGCAAGGAGATTTCGCTGCTCAGCGACGAGCAGAAGGAGACGCTCTCGAATATGGGCACTTCGCTGGCCAGTGGTATTGGAGGAAAGGTGGGTGAAATGATGTCACAAGTGCCGGAAGGTACGTGGAAGATGCTGAATGCATTGGGCATCACCCAAGAAGGCATTGCGACTAATGTTGGTCAGTTGGCAGCAGGTCTCGGTGCTCCGCTTGACGGTCTCGGCAGAGGTATTGTGGATGCGTTCCATACTGACACGCGAAACATGTTTGCCGGAGCCGTGATGGTGACGCAGCCTGTGTTTATGGGCGGTGCCATCATCGCTATGAACAAGATGGCCGATCTTGGCGAGGAACTTGCCTGTAACTCTGCTGAACAGACGAGGCAGCAGACGCTGTATAGCATTGACCAGACTTACTGGCAAGTGGTGTCGTTGCGTCACAAGCAGAAGTTGGCAGAGGGCTATCTCGACCTGGTGAAGAAGCTGGACGACGACGTGCAGAAGATGATTCAGGAGGGTGTGGCCACTCGTAGCGAGGGTTTGAGTGTCAGCGTAAAGGTCAACGAGGCCGAGATGATGCTCACCAAGGTAAACGACGGTCTGGTACTGTCGAAGATGCTGCTCTGCCAGTTATGCGGAATGCCTGTATCAGAACAAATCGTACTGGCTGACGAGGAGAAAGAAACGTTGGAAACTGTGACAGAAGTAACACCAAAGATGGAAGTGGACCAGGCTTTGGAGAATCGTCCGGAGTTGAGACAACTGCAGAATGTGGTTGATATGAGCAAGCAACTGACGAACATCCTGAAGGCTGGTAATCTGCCGCAGGTGATGTTGACGGGTGGCTATCTGGTGTCGAATCCCAATCTGTATAATGGCTTCCAGCGCAAGTTCGGAGGTGTATGGAATGTTGGCGTCATGGTCCGTGTCCCCATCTGGAACTGGGGTGATGTGGCATATAAGGTGCGCGCCTCGAAAGGTGCAACGACCATTGCCCGGCTGAAAATGGACGATGCCCGCGAAAAGATTACCCTGCAGGTGAATCAGAGCAACTTCCAGGTGCAGGAGGCTAACAAGAAACTGGAGATGGCCAAGGTCAATATCCAGAAGGCCGACGAGAACCTGCGAACGGCCAATCTCGGATTCAGGGAAGGTGTTATTTCGTCGACTACTGTGATGGAGGCTCAGACTGCATGGCTGCAGGCCCAGTCGCAGAGGATAGATGCAGAGATAGATGTCAAGCTCAGTCAGGTGAACCTGCAGAAAGCCCTTGGCACACTAGATTAAAGTTGAAAGGTTAAAGTTCTTGCTAAGGCAAGCGTACTAAAGAAACGATTAGAAAATTTAAAGTTCAAAATATAAAGATTATGTCAAACCAGGCTAAAGAACAACATAAGAACATCCTGTTTGCAATTCTCGGGTTTTCAGTGGTCGTCATCATTGTGGCCCTGATAGGTTTCTTCGCATTGGGACGTGACCCTGAACTGATTCAGGGACAGGTGGAAGTCAGTGAATATCGTGTGTCGAGTAAGGTTCCAGGACGTATTCTGGAAATCAGAGTGAAAGAAGGCGATTACGTTAAGGTTGGCGATACGCTGGCCATTTTGGATGCTCCAGATGTGCGCGCCAAGATGGAACAGGCCCAGAGCGCAGAGAACGCTGCTGCGGCACTGGAACTGAAAGCACAGAACGGAGCACGTCAGGAGCAAATCCAAGGTGCTTACCAAGTATGGCAACAGGCCAAGGCAGGATTGGAGATTGCCGAGAAATCGTATCAGCGCATCCAGCGTCTCTTCGACGAGGGTGTCATCTCGGCCCAGAAGCGTGATGAGGTGTATGCTAACTACAAGGCTATGGAGGCACAATGCAAGGCTGCCGAGAGTCAGTATCAGATGGCTCAGAACGGTGCTCGCCGTGAGGATAAGCTGGCTGCTGCCGCTCAGGTCGGTCGTGCCCGCGGTGCTGTGCAGGAGGTAAACAGCTACATCCACGAGACTGTGCAGATTGCCCAAATGGAAGGCGAAGTCAGCAGTATCTATCCGAAGGTTGGAGAATTGGTGGGAACCGGTTCACCTATTATGACCATCTCGATGATGCAGGACATGTGGGGTACTTTCAATGTTCGTGAAGACCAGTTGAACGGCATGGAAGTCGGCAAGACTTTCAAGGCTTTCGTGCCCGCCTTTAATAAAGAGGTGGAAATGAAGGTCTATTATATGAAGGACCAAGGTTCGTTTGCTGTATGGAAAGCTACCAAGGCCAATGGTCAATACGACCTGAAGACTTTCGAGGTCAGAGCTCGTCCGACGGAGAAATTTGATGGTTTGCGTCCTGGTATGTCGCTGATTGTTAAATAGTTGACAATTGAAAAGGCTGAGACAGATATACGAGGTCATGATGCGAGAGTTGTTGATTCTGCGTAAGAATCACATCTATCGCTTCTGCATGGTACTGTTCCCATTGCTGGTGATCTTTTTCTTCACCTCTATGATGGATGACGGTCTGCCTACAAGTATGCCAGTGGGTGTCGTTGACTTGGACAATACGTCGACGTCGAGGGCATTGGGACTCAAATTGGACGGATTCCAGATGTCGAAAGTGGTGGCCCATTATCCTAGTGTCACGGAGGCTCGTAAGGCTGTTCAGCGTAACGAGATTTACGGATTCCTTTATATCCCGAAGGGTACAACGGAGAAGCTGTTGGCATCACGACAGCCTAAGATATCGTATTACTATTCCTATACGACGATGGCTGCCGGTTCCATGATGATGAAAGATCTGAAGACCATTTCCACGCTTGGTTCGGCTGCTGTAGGGCAAGGAACGATGCGTGCCAAAGGGTTTACAGACGAGCAGATACAGACGTTGATGCAACCTATTAAGATGGACCTCCATCAGATTGCAAATCCCTGGTCAAGCTACAACATTTATTTAACCACGGTGATGGTACCAGGTATCATTATGCTGTTCATTTTCCTGATTTCTACGTATTCTTTAGGAACGGAACTGAAATTTAACTCGTCGAAAAAGTGGCTTGCACTCACGGATAACAACATTCTGGTGGCCATTTTTGGCAAGTTCCTGCCGCAGATGCTCATTTGGCTGGCTATCATTTATGGTTACGAATATTATGTGTTCTACCATTTGCATTTCCCCCATCTGGGAAGTCCGTGGATGTTGGTACTCTTGGGACTGATGCAGGTGTTGGCATCACAGGGCTTTGGCATCTTTGCCTTCGGACTGATGCCCTCGCTGCGCATGTCGATGAGTATCAGTTCGCTGTGGGCGGTGCTTAGCATATCGATGGCAGGTTCCGCATTTCCAATTATGGGTATGGACGGCCCACTGCAGTCGTTGTCGTGGCTCTTCCCGCTGCGACACTATTGGATGATTTATCAAGGTTGTGTCTTCAATGGATTTCCGCTTATCGAGGTGTGGTTCCATTTCGCGGCTCTTGCAGCTTTCATGTTGCTTCCCTGGCTCGTATTGAAGAAGATTAAAAATGCAATGCTCACTTATGTCTATATTCCATAATATATATCAAGGTATCGCGGATACGTGTTTCATCTGGTGTAAGGAGATGAAGCAAGTATTGAAGGACGAGGGCGTGCTCATCTTCTTCATCGTAGTGCCTATTGTCTATCCGTTGCTGTATTCATGGATTTATAACAACGAGGCTGTTCACGAGGTTCCTGTATGTGTGGTTGACCAGTCGCATTCCGCTTTGTCACGCCAATTCCTGCGTATGTGTGATGCTTCGTCTGAAGTTCGTGTGGCTTATTATGCGCAAGACCTTGATGAGGCAAAATCTTTGGTCAGTCGTCAGTTGGTAAAAGGCATCTATCTGATTCCCGCTGATTTCGAGACTCGCGTGCTACGTTTGGAACAGGGAACCATCAGCGTTTATTGTGACATGAGTCTGATGCTGACGTATAAAGCTATTTTCCAAACGGCACAGACAGTAAGCATGCAGATGGGTAGTGAAGTGACGAAAAAGTTAGGAGGACACTATACTGCGCGTGAAGAAGTCATTTCCTCACGACCTCTGGATTGTGACGACGTGCCGCTGTTCAATCCTCAGGGCGGATATGGCTCATCGGTACTCCCTGCAGTATTGATGCTTATCTTGCAACAGACATTGGTGCTCGGCATCGGATTGTCGGCAGGTACGGCCCGTGACGAAAATATTGGGCGAAACCTTATTCCTGTTCGCAATCCGCACTACCAGAGCACGCTCCCGATAGTCTTTGGTAAGTCGATGTGCTATGTGATGATTTTTTCCGTCATGGGAGCTTGGTTGGCTGCTGGTGTTCCGCGACTGTTCCATTTCCCGCAACTGGCAGAATGGACTACGCTGCTGGCATTCATGATCCCTTATGTGCTCGCCTGCGTATTTTTCGGCATGGTGGTGTCGTGTATGGTGAAATATCGCGAGAATGTCATGCTGCTCGTAGTCTTCATATCTGTACCCCTGTTGTTTATGACGGGTGTCTCGTGGCCGCAGTCCAACATTCCCGGAATGTGGCAGGGTGTCTCATGGCTGTTCCCATCCACCTTTGGCTGCCGCGCCTTCATACGTCTTAACTCCATGGGAGCTTCACTCGGCGATGTTCTCAACGAGCTCCGCATCTTATGGATTCAAGTTGGCTGTTATTTCCTTATAACTCTCTGCGTCTATCGCTTCCAAATCTACCGCGCCAGCCGCATTATTCACTCTGATCTTCCTTGATTTGATCACTCGAAGTTAGTGCTCAAAGTCCTTGCGTAGCGTGAGAATATTGTGGCCGTCGACGCGTTCGTAGTTGATGCTGTCCATCAGCTCGCGGACGAGGAAGATGCCCAGCCCGCCGATGGGACGGTCTTCTGCCGACAGCGTCGTATCAGCCTTGACAGTCTCCGTCGGGTCGAAGGTGCGGCCGCTATCGATGATAATGAACTTGACAAAACACCGGTTGTACATTGCTTTGACGATGATGTTACCAAGTGTCCCTGGCGGATAGGCGTAGTTCATGACGTTGACCACGGCCTCTTCGATAGCCAGTCGTAACTGTTTGGCCAGCGATTTGTCGATGCCGATTTCCTCCGTCACCTTTTTCACGAAGTCATTTAGCAGTGGCACCTCCTTGATGTCACTCTTCAACTCGATGCCGTCCACTAGCATCGTCTCGTCGCTCTGTGGCGTGTAGTGGATGGCCACCATTGTCAGATCGTCACTCTGCTCGGCGTCACCGATGAACACCTTCACGGCCTGCGCCATGGTCTCCAGCAGCTGGTGAGCTTGTAGTTGGTCGTCGATATGTTCTAGCGGCAGCATCAGGCGCTTAAGTCCGAACTGTTCATGCTGTACGTTCATTGCCTCCGTCAGTCCGTCGGTGTAGAGGAATAGTGTGCAGTCCGGTGGCAGTACGCACTCCTCACGCTCGTAGCGCATCTCATCGAACACACCAACGGGCAGGTTCGACAAAGCATCCAGTTGCTTGGCGTCATCGTGGCTAATGACGACGGGGCGGTCATGGCCTGCGTTGCAGTAGCGCAGACGGCCCGTCGGTAGATCGAGCACGCCGATGAACATCGTGACGAACATGTTGGTGTCGTTCCCCTGACATGCTGACTCGTTGATGCGGTGCATGATGTGTGCAGGGTCGTTGTCGTGGCCGGAGAAGGCGCGGAACATCGAGTGTATGCTCGCCATGAGCATCGCCGCGGGAATGCCCTTGCCCGACACGTCGCCGATGCAGAAGAACAACTTCTCGTCGCGGATGAAGTAATCGAACAGGTCGCCACCCACTTCGCGAGCAGGTACGAGCGAACCGCACACGTCGACGTCTGTACGCTCGGGGAACGGCGGATACGTCATCGGCAGCATCTTCAATTGAATGTCGCGGGCGATGCGTAGTTCGCTATCAATGCGCGTTTGTTTCAGCAGTGTCTTGTTTAGGTCGCGTTCTTTCATGAAAAAGCGATAAACGATGAAGCCCATGATGGCGAAGCCGACGAGCATCATCAGAAGGATGTTTATGCGCATGTCACGTAGCGGTCCGAACACCTCGTCTTCGTAACAGACAACGACCATCTGCCACTGCGGGTTGTTCTTGAAGCTGGTGCAGAACACAAAGGCCTCGTCACCGTTGCTACTCTCGAAACTGTACGTGCGCGTATTTTCTTTACTGCACAGCAGCTTACCGGTGTCGTCATCGTTGACGACGGCGATGATGCGGCGGATGTCCTCTTCGTTCTTCTCTGTCGTTCGCGGACCGGCTATCAGCTTGCCCTGTTCCGACAGTAGCAGCGTGTACGACGACGGGTAGAGCTGGCGATAGTTTAGCGTGTCGCCCAGCCAGTCGGTGGACAAGTCGAGCATAAACACCGCCATGATGCTGTCTTTCGCGTCCTTCAGCGGCTGCACGTATGTTATCATCGATGTTTTCGCCTCCTCGTAGTAGTACGGCTCCGTCCATAGCCATTCTCGCGTATGCACGGCCTTCTGGTAGCTCGCGTTCTGGGTGTAGTCGTGGTGGGCGCCGGCAATCTGTGCCTTCACCACGTCTCCGTCGTGCCAATAGGCGTAGGGCTCATACAGACGGCCCTTCGCGGGGTAGAAGTTAGGTTCGAAGGCGATGCCGCAGCCGAGCAAATTCTTGTGTGAGCGGAGCACACATTCGGCCACGTCTAACATGGAGTCCGGGTGGTGGATATTACGCATGACATCCCAGAGATGTCCGTTTACCGAGTTCACAGCAAGGTTCATGTTGCTCTTCGTCAGGATGACCTTCGTCGTCAGTTCCAGCTCCGCGCGCTTCTCCAGTTCATCCGCGAGCATACCGTGTGTGTAGTAGTACTGGATGCCGGAGATGATTTCCAGTAGCAGTGCCGCCAACAATATCAGCGTCAGTCCCTTCGATTTCTTGAAGATTTTCATCGCTTCTAACCTCTTCCGCCTTACCTCTATTTATTATATTCTGCGGTAAGTTCGCAAATCTTTACGATGACGTGCATCGCCTTCTCCATCGACTGGATGGGCACGAATTCGTACGGACCATGGAAGTTGATGCCGCCTGCAAAGATGTTGGGGCAGGGGAGGCCTTTGAATGACAACTGAGCGCCGTCCGTGCCACCGCGGATGGGTTTTACCTTTGGTGCCACACCGCAGTCTTGCATTGCGTGTAGCACGAGGTCGATGACGTGCATCGCGTCGGGCTCAATTTTCTCCTTCATATTATAATATTGGTCGCTTAACACGCATTCCACTGTACCTGCGCCGTATTTCTCGTTCATCTGTTCAGCGCAGCGCTGGATGAAGCGTTTGCGGTCCTCAAATTTGTCGCGGTCGTGGTCACGGATAATGTACGACAACTTCGCCTGCTCGATGTTCGACGTGATGCCTAACAAGTGGTAGAAGCCCTGATATCCTTCGGTGGTCTCTGGGGTCTCATCCTCTGGTAACATCTTCGCGAACTCGGCGGCCAGCGCGTTGGCATTGACCATCTTTCCTTTCGCATAGCCTGGGTGAACGCTGACACCCTTGATGGTAATCTTGGCTGACGCAGCGTTGAAGTTCTCAAACTCAAGCTCGCCTACGTCACCGCCGTCCATTGTATACGCCCACTCGCAGCCAAACTTCTCGACGTCGAAATGGTGCGCACCCATACCAATTTCCTCGTCGGGGTTGAACGCCACGCGGATCTTACCATGTTTAATCTCCTTGTGTTCCTGCAGATACACCATGGCCTGCACGATTTCGGCGATGCCAGCCTTGTCGTCGGCACCCAACAGCGTCATGCCGTCGGTCACGATGAGGTCCTCACCAACGTGTTGTAGCAACTCGGGGAATTTTTGCGGGCTCGACACAATGCCTTCTGATAGCAGGATGTCGCTACCGTCGTAGTTGCGCACGATTTGCGGCTTAATGTCAGCTCCGCTACAGTCGGGGCTGGTATCATAATGGGAGATGAAGCCAATGACAGGCACATTGTCCTTCGTGTTGGCCTTCAGCGTGGCGTAAATGTAGCCTTTGTCATCCATTTCCACATCGTCCAAGCCCTCACGCTCCAACTCTTTCTTCAAATATTCCGCAAATAGCAGTTGCTTACTGGTACTGGGTACGGTTTCGCTCTCTTCGCTTGATTGGGTGTCGAACTTTGTATAGTTCAAAAATCTTTCTGTAATGTCCATTTTCTTGTTTTAAGTTGATTTCTGCCTGCGAAGGTACGAAAAAGCAAGCAAAATACCAAAGATAATCGGATTTTTCTTTGTTCATTTGAAGAAATTTCGTAACTTTGTCGCCATGAACGATATTTCCCCAGCAAAGAAGCCTCGATTGGAATGGCTCGACGCACTACGCGGATTCACCATGATTCTCGTTGTCGCATATCACGTCGCACAGAGCGGTTTTGGTGAGTCGTGGCGACATTCGTCATCTATGCCGTTCCTCATTCTTTTCCGCATGCCGTTGTTCTTCTTCGTCAGCGGATTTTTGGCGTACAAGGCTTCGCAGGTGTGGAACCTTCGCAACCTTGGTGCACTTGTGCTGAAAAAATTGCGCGTACAACTTATTCCTACGGCCGTGTTCTTCTTGCTCGCCATTGCCCTTTTGTACAAGAATTTCTGGCCGTCGGTCGAAGAGGAACTGATGTCACCGCTGAAGGGCGGCTATTGGTTTACGGTGGCGCTGCTGTGGATGTTCCTAATCTACTATCCCTTCGCCTATATGGAGAGCAAAATGAAGCACGTCTCGTGGCTGCCTATCGTGGTGCTATTTCTGTTGTCACTTGTGCTTTACGAGAGCTGTTACCAACCGAAGTATTTCTCGTGGGCGCAGGGATATCGCGGCGCAAAAACAGAGTTGTGCAATTTTCTCATGTACACGAGTCTCAGTCAGGTATTCCTCTACTTCCCCTTTTTCCTTTACGGCAACATCGTGCATCGCTATTGGCAGAAGGCTCAGCGCGTCATGGACTCGAAGTGGTTCTTCCCGTTGCTCATAGTTATCGTCATTTTCTGTACGCTCGACGCGCTGAAATGGCACTACATGCGAATGACGTGGGCCATCGTTCCCCTGACGTTGGCGAAGTTTTTGTTATTGACCATCGTCTTTATGTATTTCCGCACCTACCAGCAGTACTTCACGAAATTTACCATGATGGGCGCGACGCTGCAGTATATTGGACGCCGAACGCTGGACATTTACCTCATACATTTCCTGTTCATGCCTGACCTGCCACATATCGGCGCGTTTTTCAACGCTCACACGCACAATTTTGTGGTTGACACCACGCTGTCCATCCTTGTAGGTTTGGTCATCATTGTCTTCAGCATTATCACGTCAAATATCCTCCGTATCAGCCCGTTCTTCAAGAAGTGGCTGTTCGGACGAAGTTAAATATTTTACTTATGCAAGTTACTCCCAAAGAAGGCATCACTGATGCCAGACAATTAGGCTACCCCAAGTATGCCGTATTAGGTATCCAACACCTGTTTGCCATGTTCGGCGCCACCGTATTGGTACCTGTGCTTACCGGTCTCTCCGTGTCGTCAACCTTGCTGTTTGCCGGTATTGGCACGTTGGTTTTCCACTGCGTCAGCAAATTCAAGGTACCGGCATTCCTCGGTTCGTCATTTGCATTCCTTGGAGGTTACATTTCGGTGAAGACACTGGGCGTAGAACAGGGAATGAGCGAGACGCTGGCTTTGGATTATGCCTGCATGGGAGTTTTCTTTGCCGGTCTGTGCTATTTCGTGATGGCCGCTCTCATCAAGTCATTCGGCATAGAAAAGATGTTGCGCTATTTCCCACCTGTGGTGACGGGCCCTATGATTATTGCCATCGGTCTGGTACTTTCGGGTAGTGCCATTCAGAATTGCACCACCAACTGGCTCTTAGCTATTGTGGCTATCGTGACCGTGATTGGTTCCAGTGTATGGGGCAAGGGTATCATCAAAATCATTCCTATCCTGTTAGGCGTGTTGGTCAGCTATACCCTCGCGGCAGTGATGGGCGAAGTGGATTTCGCTGCGCTTGATGACGCTGCTTGGATAGGTTTGCCGTTCAGTCGTGAACAGACTGTTTTGGCAGTGATGGACAATCTCGACACTTCGTTTCTCATTTCCACCATCATCGCCATTGTGCCTATCGCTGTTGCTACTATCATGGAACATATCGGTGATATGTGTGCCATTTCGTCAACCGTAGGTAAGGACTTCCTGAAAGAACCCGGATTGCATCGCACACTGATGGGCGACGGTCTGGCAACCTCGCTGGCTTCACTCTTCGGTGCTCCCGCTAACACGACATACGGCGAGAATACCGGTGTGCTGAACCTCACCAAGGTCTTTGATCCTGCTGTCATCCGACTGGCAGCTGTCTTGGCTATCCTACTGTCGTTCTGTCCGAAATTTGCGTGTCTGATTGGTCTGATGCCCGCAGCCACCATCGGTGGTGTGAGCCTCATCCTCTACGGCATGATTTCGGCTGTCGGTGTGCGCAATCTGGTGGAAGACGGTGTAGACTTCAATTCTTCCCGCAATGTCTTTGTGGCAGCCTTGATTCTGGTCATTGCCATCGGTGTGAAATACGGTGCTGATGACAATGTGAGCATTGGTCCCATTCATTTCTCCGGTTTGGCATTGTCCGCTCTTGTGGGTATCATTCTCAATGCTATCCTTCCTGGCAAGTTGGGTATGAAGGTGAAGAGCGTTCACGGCAAGGACAAACCCGGTGGCAACTAACCTTTCGCGTAATGAGAAAGATTGAAGATATTCAGGAACTGCGCCAGATTCAGATGGGCATTCTCGACGACGTTCATCGTTTCTGTGAGACTCACGGCCTGCGCTACTTTCTGTCGAGCGGGACACTCATTGGGGCAGTGCGCCATAAGGGATATATTCCTTGGGATGACGACATAGATATTTATATGCCTCGCAAGGACTATGAAGAGTTTCTCCAGACTTATATTTCTGATTCTGGGCATTATCGAGCTATTAATCCTCAGATGGAGCAACACTATTACTATACCTTTGCCAAGGTTGTCGATCTACGCACGCGAATGGTGGAAAAGGAAACGGCAGGTTACGAAATCGGTGTCTATATGGATATATTTCCTGTCGACTTTGTGACGGATGACTTACAGGAGCGCGAACGCATCTTTAAAAAGAAAAAGTTGCTTTATAAGATTAGGAGATGCAAGATTTCGAAGAACAACTATCTGCGTTCGCGCCTCGCTTATTATGTCTATAAACTTTGGCCAATGAGTGTCGGGCAGATAGAGCGTAAGATTCGGAAGTTGATAGTGTTGGCAGAGCCGACGTGTACCGTCTGCAATATGACGGAGGCAGGACCTGGAATTAAAGGTTGTTTCCCTGCAGAGGATATTGCCTCGTCAGTAGATATTGAATTCGAAGGGAAACAGTATAAGACGATGGTTGGCTATAAGGATTACTTACAGCGCACCTATGGCGACTATATGACTTTACCCCCCGTAGAGCAACGCGTCACGCACAAGTTCGAGGCTTATTGGCTGTAGCGGTTCAGCATTTCTGTTCCCCAATCATAGATCATGTCGATGGTAGGAGAAGGCACGCCTTTCTCATGTGTCAAGCGATGAACGATAGCCAAGCCATAGGGGAAGTCCTCTGTAAAATAGCGACTTTGAAAATCGGGCACATAACCTCCTTCTACTTGTTTCATAGGCGACAATATGCCTTTGAAAGCCTCTATGCTACGTAATTTTTGGGCTAACGATACGGCATCGGTGCTTTCGTAATAGTCGAGTACAGTGGCTATGCTACCTTTTCTGACAGGCAATAGTTCCAACAGAGCCTGCAGCTCGTTATCCATCTGAATATAGAGTTGTGCAGTCTCTTCAGTCCACTCCTCATAGAAGAAAGGTACGCGAGTGTAAATTTCACCTTCGTGCCAATCTTTCCAAAGTGAGTATAGGCGTGAAGGATGAAGTAGTGGATTGCTATTGCTGAGGCTGGCCTCATAATAACTTCCTAAGAGTTGGATAGGCGTTTGCAGCATGTCAGCTAATGTGTCGCGCACTTGTTCTGGATGCTCCGCACGCTCAATGGCCATATTAAGGCTATCCTTATATCCCATTAAGCGGGCACGCTGACCATACTCGATGACGCGAGAAATAAAAGGAACGCGCTGGAATCCAAATAGCGGTTGTGAGGATGGCAGCAACTTCATCGCCTCGAAGAAAAAGCCTGTACTGCTAACCACGCTGCCTACGGCTGTTTCTGGCCTTAGGTAATCTTTTACTTGAAGCAGTGTTTCGCGAATAGCATAGCCAGGTAGGCATAGCAGGATGATATCCGCATCGGAAACAGCTTGTTTAGCATTGCTAAACAGTCCGTTTAGGTGCCCTAAATAGGTCGTTTCGGCAGGGGCCTCAATAATCAAGATCTGACTCCATTGCTCTGGGTGTCGTGTCAAGAGACATACTTCGTACTTCTTTTGTGCGGCTACAAAGCCTGCCACGACGTGTCCAAGGTTGCCTCCTCCGCAGATACAAATCTTCATTTGGCTGTAATGGTTCTTAGTCCTTCTACTAAGCGGGTGTTGTCCTTATGGTCACGAACGGCAATGCGCATGTATTGCTTGTTGGCGTCGAGACCTGGTTTCAGACTGCAGTCGCGCGTCAGGATGTTGTGCTGCTTGAGCATGTAGATGACAATCTCACTGGCTTTGTAGGGTGGCAATACTTCACAAAGGAAATAGTTCGCCTGTGAGGGCATCACGTGGAAGAAAGGTATCTGTTTCAGTTGCTGTTCGAAGTCGGCACGTTCAGCTACGAACTTCGCGCAGGCACGCTGATAGTCCTTCTCGTGTTTGTTATAGATTTGCATGAAGAATTCGGCAAACGAGTTGAGGTTCCAGATACTCACCTCTTTCTTAATGCGCGCAATAAGTTCCTTATCGGCAGAACAAAGAATGCCCAGACGCAAGCCTGGCACACCATAGCTCTTTGAGATACTCTTCATGACTGCCATGTGGGGATAGGTCTCCAGCGTCTCGTCGCTCAACAACGAATTCGTGGCATAGTCTTCGCTGAAGTCCACGAAGCTTTCATCAACCACCAAACGGATGCCTTTGTCTTCGCACCATTTGGCAAGACGTAGCACGTCATTCTTGGGAATGAAATTGCCCGAGGGATTATCTGGGTTGATGACCATAAGTTGGCGGATGGCTTTATCGCCAAAGAACGCCATCAAGTCGTCAGCCGTATAGCGATAGTCCTTGTTTTGCGGTACGAAGGTCACTTGCTGATCCTTGTCATATCGATTTGGATATTCTTCGAATGTCGGACGTGTAAAACCAATCTTGCCTTGCGATTCTTCCATCAGGACTTTAATCAGTTCTGCAGCACCATTGCCGGGCACGATATAGGGCTCGCTAACGCCAAAGCATTTGCTGGCAATCAGTGTGTTCACCTTCATGCCGGAGGGGTATTCCGTCAGCAGCGTGTCGAAATTGGCACGCAGTTCGTCCTTCATCCTGCGACTGGGGAAGTAGGGGTTCACCAAGTAGCAGAAATCCAGCATCTGTGGGAATCGCCAGAAACCGCCATAGCGTCCGTAGTATTTGCGCAGAACATCTTTTTCATCAGCAAACAGAGCCTCAGCGATATCCAGATCCTGCTTGTCATCAATCTCGTACCACTTCTCCTGTCCGATAGGCAGGGCCTTCATGTCGTGGTTGTTCAGCAACGAGATGATGCGTAGCACGTTCTCGTAGTACTCGTTATTGCCAACAGCCTTGGTGTAGGCATCAAGGAAGGGCACGTACTTCTGTTGTGAAAACTGCTTACTGAGTTTATAGATGTTGACCGTTTTGTAATACGAATCGACGTCGTTATAGTCGAAGGCGTCCTTCGAGATAAAATTGACGATGTTCTGCTCGTCGTCCAAGCGTACCATAGTACCATCCATCCACGTCTCGTACTTGGCGACGAGAGCAAGGTTGGGGTAGGGGTTGTCCACAATCATCGGGATCATGCGGTCGCCGAAGATGAGGTCGCTTTCAATGAGTAACGTGTCGTCCTCTTGTAACTTTTCCTTTACCAGCGCCAGCGAATAGATATTGTTGGTCTTATCGTAGACAGGATTCTCGGCAAATTGCAGTTGGCAATTAGCAGTTAGCTGTTTGCCATATTGTAATGTAATATACTCGCGTAGTTCCTTGCCTTTATAACCTACAACGATTACCACTCGTTGCAGGTTCTGTTTAGCAAGCTGTCCCAGCAGCCGGTCAATGAGTCGCACACCATTCACTGGAACCATACATTTCGTATTGTCCTTTGTATAGTCGCCAAGTCTGCGACCCATACCTGCTGCTAGAATTATTGCCTGCACTTTTTCCCCTGTTTACTTTTTTACCTTTTTACCTTTATCCCACTTGACTACCAGGTTTCACGTCCTTCGTCGTGGTTACCACGCTGAGGCTCTCGTCGGCATCAACGGCGGAGAGAATCATGCCCTGACTCTCGATGCCCATCATGTTGCGTGAAGCGAAGTTGGCCACGAAGAGAATGCGCTTGCCGATAAGCTCCTCAGGATTCTCGTAGAAGGCGGCAATACCTGAGCAGATGGTACGATCGACGCCAGAACCATCGTCAATGGTAAACTGCAGCAGCTTCTTCGACTTCTTCACCTTCTGGCAGTCCTTCACCAGACCTACGCGGATGTCGAGCTTCTCGAACTCCTCGAACGATACGGTATCCTTGATAGGAGCGGCCTTGTACTGAGCTGCCTCATTAGCCTTTTTGGTCTCAGCCAACTTGTCCAGTTGCTTCTGGATGACGTCGTCCTCAATCTTCTCGAACAGCAGGGCGGGTTCACCTAACTGGTGACCAGCCTTCAGTAGGTCGGTGCTGCCCAGTTGTTCCCACTCGAACGACTCTAAGTTGAGCATATCGCGTAGTTTACGCGACGAGAACGGCAGGAACGGCTCAAAGGCGATAGCCAGATTGGCTGTCAGTTGCAGACAGATGTTCAGGATGGTCTCGCAACGCTTCTGGTCGGTCTTCCAAACCTTCCAAGGCTCGCACTCCGTAATATAACGGTTGCCGATACGTGCTAGGTTCATGGCTTCGAACTGAGCATCGCGGAATTTGAACTGGTCAAGCAATGCCTCCACCTTCTGTTTCACGTCCTTGAACTCCTCCAACGCCTGCTTGTCAACATCCAGCAGTTCGCCACAAGCTGGAACAATACCGTTCCAGTACTTCTTCGTCAACTGCAGGGCACGATTCACGAAGTTACCATAGACAGCCACCAACTCGTTGTTGTTGCGGTCCTGGAAGTCCTTCCATGTGAAGTTGTTGTCCTTGGTCTCAGGGGCATTGGCTGTCAATACATAGCGCAACACGTCCTGCTTGCCAGGCATATCCACGAGGTATTCATGCAACCAAACAGCCCAGTTGCGCGAGGTGGAAATCTTGTCGTTCTCCAGATTCAGGAACTCGTTGCTGGGCACGTTGTCCGGCATAATGTATTTGCCGTGAGCCTTCATCATGACAGGGAAGATGATGCAGTGGAACACGATGTTGTCCTTTCCGATGAAGTGCACTAGACGGGTATCCTCATCCTGCCACCACTTCTGCCACGAACCCCATTTCTCAGGTTCTTTCTGACACAGCTCTACCGTATTAGATACATAACCGATGGGGGCGTCGAACCACACGTAGAGCACCTTACCCTCAGCCCCCTCAACGGGTACAGGGATACCCCAGTTCAGGTCGCGCGTCATGGCACGAGGCTGCAAGTCCATCTCCAACCAACTTTTGCACTGGCCATAGACGTTGGGGCGCCATTCCTTGTGACCCTCCAAAATCCACTTCTTCAGCCACTCCTGATATTCGTTCAGAGGCAAATACCAGTTCTTGGTGCTCTTCATCACAGGCGTAGAACCAGAGATGGTCGACTTGGGATTGATGAGCTCAGTAGGACTCAGGTCGCGACCACACTTCTCGCACTGATCACCGTAGGCTCCTTCGTTGTGGCAATGAGGACACTCACCAGTCACATAACGGTCTGCCAGGAACTGCTTGGCTTCCTCGTCGTACAACTGCTCTGTGGTTTCTTCCACCAGCTTGCCTTCGTCATACAGTTTGCGGAACCACTCTGCAGCAAACTTGTGGTGCGTATCACTGGTCGTGCGGCTATAGATATCGAACGAGATACCAAACTCCTCGAACGAGTCCTTGATCATCTTGTGATAGCGGTCCACGACATCCTGAGGAGTGATACCTTCCTTGCGGGCGCGAACGGTGATGGGTACACCATGTTCGTCAGAACCGCCAATAAACATCACTTCCTCTTTCTTCAAGCGGAGGTAGCGCACGTAGATATCAGCAGGAATATAGACACCTGCCAAGTGACCGATATGCACACCGCCATTTGCGTAGGGCAGGGCCGAGGTCACCGTTGTTCTTTTGAATTTCTTTTCTGCCATTTCCTTATTTTTTTTCAATTTTGCCTGCAAAAGTACAAATAAAAAACGAGCCCACCAAATAGTCACTCACTTTTTTATTTGTAACAATCAATTATCAGGAAGGTAACATTTTAGTGAAAATACCTAAATTTATTTGGATGGTTGTAATTTTTACACTATCTTTGCAGCCGAAAACGAAAACATAATTTTATTTTTGCTTATGAAGAAATTGTACTTTTTACTGCTAACAGCTGCATTCTCAATGTCGGCTATGGCACAGGAGAAATTTGAGTTGGGCAAGCCTAACAACGACAATTACCGATACTTGGACGAGTATCGTGCTCTGAAGGATTATATCGATTATGAGAAGTATCCTAACTTCAAATTGGGTGCAGGTACTACTGTCAACGACTATCTGAATAATTCTTTGGTTAAGAACCTGACTAACAAGAATTTTACTGAGACTGTTGCAGGCAATGCTATGAAAATGGCTAGTTGTGTGGATGGTAATGGTAATATGAACTTCTCTACAGTAACGAAATATGTGAATGCTGCTACTAATGCAGGACTCAATGTTTATGGCCATACGCTTGCATGGCACTCACAGCAACCCAAAAACTGGCTGTTGAAACTCCTTGCCGACAAGCCGGATCCCAATGCTGAAGAGGAATTTACCGTGGTTGCGAACAAGGATTTCCGCACTGACAAGACCGTCGGTTGGACATCGGATAAGTCGAAATATGGTTTTTCCCTCACTTTTGACAATACAAATGGTCTGAAGATTCATACAACAAAAGTATGTGAGAATTCATGGGACGTACAATTTCTTGCAATGACTGATATCCCCACCCAGGTAGGCAAGACCTACAAGGTGACTATGACCGTTAAGGGCTCACAGAACGGTAAGTTGCACACCAAGTTAGGCGACTGGAATAGCGGTGAGTATCCAGATGCTCCTTTCACTACTGAATGGCAGGATGTGGAGATCAGTTACAAGGCAACCGTTGATAACAGTTTTTATATGCTTCAGTGTGGTGATTTCGTTGGTGACATCTATGTCAAGAATATCAAGATTGAGGGTTATACGGCCCCTGTCGTTCCCCAGACTGCTCAGGAGATGCACGACACACTGGTTTGGGCTATGGACAGATGGATTAAAGGTATGATGGAAGCCTGTAACGGTAAGGTGAAAGCATGGGATTTGGTCAATGAGGCTATCTCTGGCGGCGGTAACGATGGCCAGGGCAACTACCTCTTGCAGCATTCTGAGGCATATAATCCCAATGGCAATCCTGATGCTACGTGGGATGTTGGTGGCGACGCTTTCTTCTGGCAGGACTACATGGGTGATTTAGAATATGTCCGTCAGGCTTGCCGACTGGCTCGTCAGTATGGTCCTGCGGACATCAAGCTCTTCATCAATGACTATAACTTAGAGTCCGACTGGGATGACAATAAAAAAGTGAAGTCTCTCGTCAACTGGATTAAGAAGTGGGAGGCTGACGGTGTAACGAAGATAGACGGCATCGGCACGCAGATGCACATCAGTTGCTTTGAGGATAACAATATTATGAATGGTATCAAATCACACATCACCAAGATGTTCCAGATTATGGCCAATAGTGGCAAGCTCTGTCGCGTCTCGGAGATGGATATGGGTTATGTACGTGGCAATAACAGATGGGGAAGTTCCATCAAGACCAGTGAGGTGACCGAGGCCGAGCATAAGAAGATGGCCGACTTCTACCAGTGGATATTCAAGGAGTACTTCCGTATCATTCCGCCCTCACAGCAGTGGGGTATCTGCCAGTGGTGCACCAATGATGCGCCTTCAAACAGCGGCTGGCGCGGAGGTGAACCAGTAGGTATTTGGGACCAGAACTTCTATCGCAAGCACGTCTATGCTGGTTTCGTACGTGGTTTGAACGGCGGCGAGCCCACAGGTATTAATGGCGTTGAGGCTGATAAAGCTATCGACATTTCGAACGGTATCTACAATCTCAATGGTATGCGCATGCGTGCTACTTCGCTCGACGAACTGCCTGCCGGACTCTACATCGTCAATGGTAAAAAAGTTGCTATTAAGTGATAATAGCGAAACGTAAACGATTTCGTAACATTTAACAAGAATTATCGCGCTCGTGATGTCAATGAGCGCGATTTTTTTGTACCTTTGCCAAACGATTCCGGCTTGTGCGGGAGCGTGCAAACCTATACGCGAACATTATTATATTAACATAAAACTTAATTCGTATGAAGAAACATTTACTAAGATTCAGTACGCTCTGTCTGCTAGCTATGATGGCTATTGTAGGACGGGCAGAAAGCATTACGGCTACGTGGGACTTCACCAACAAGGACGTAGTTGCTGAAGTGACGGCTCTGTCGGGTAAGTCTGAGACCGGCACAGTGAAGGCTGTTGAGAACAATGGCATCCTGTTGACTGTAGAGGCCAACGGACAGTCCATCCGTGACAATGGCAACAGTATCCAGACGGGTAATGGCGTCGTATTCAAGGTGCCCGTAGTGAGCATTAACGACGTGGTGACCGTGAAAGGTTATGACGCCCCTTACTTTGCCTACTCTATCAATGGTGTTGATGCCACAGAGGCTGTCACCGCCCATACCGCTACGGCAAACGAGGTGGCTAAGGGCTATGTCGAGGTAGTCAACAAGGGTCAGTATCTTATTGGCATTCAGGTAGTACAGGATACGGAAGGGCCTAAGGGTGAACCCGTAGCAGAAGACGTGACAGGTACATGGAACTACGCTGATGCTGGCATTATGGAAGCTACAATGGCTCTCTCTGGCACAACGGAGGCAGGTGAAGTGGAAGCCATCGAGAAGAACGGTCTGAAAATGATCGTCGAGGCCAATGGTGCTTCATTCCGTAATAACGGCACTAACATTCAAGTGGCAACGGGTGCTGTGTTTAAGATTCCCGTAAAGAATGCCGGTGACCTCATCACCGTCAACGGATATCCCGGTTACTCTTATTACACCATCGGTAATAGTACTGAGGAACTGAAGGACGTCAACACATACAAAGCTAAGATCAGCGACGCTGAGGCAGGTTATGTGGCTGTTACCTCAACGAACGGCAACAATTACTATCTGTCGCTCTCCGTCGTGCAGTATGCACCAAAGGAGAAGAAAACCCTAGTCAACGAAGCAGCTTCTGCAACATTCCCCTTCAACGAGGGCACCGAGGGTCAGAAGGCTACATTCTCAAATGCCGACTACTTCCTGTCAAGCAAGGTGACGTACGGCAGCAACTGGAGCATCCAGGACAAGTACACCTATGCCGGCACGACGGAAACCCGCTTTACACCCGTCGAACAACATGAAAGCGGCAATCTGACGGATGATGACGCCGTCAGCTTCCTCATCACACCGAAACCGGGCTTCACCTTCACACCCACCAAGGTGGCATTCAAGGCTAACCGTTTCGGCACCGACAACGGTCTCATCGATGCCTACTGGCTGAACAGCGACGGCACGACCGTTGAACTGGAAAAGGGAATCAAGCCGGAACGCAACAATACGGATAAGAATACCGAAAAGAGCTACGATATCACCGGTTCGACACCTGGTGAGGGCTCGTGCGGACTGAAACTCTTCCTCTACCATTTGCAGGCTACCAAGCAGATTGGTCTTGCCGACATCGTCATCGAGGGCGTCCTCAATGGCACAGAGAAGGACGTTCCTGTATTGGCTTCGTTCAAGGTGAACGGAAATACCTATACTGTCGAGGATGTGTTCGGTGAGCAGTATGAGGCTACGCTGAAGCTGCCGAAGGCTGAGAAGATGGTAGGCAAGGAGAATCCCCTGACCGATGTCGTTGCTACGACTGGTACCGTAGGCGAGATTACCTACAACGAGAAGGACAATGCCTGCACGGTGACCATCCCCATGACCGCTGGTGATACGCAGATGAATTATGTGCTGAACGTCATCTTCAAGCCCGACTATACGCTGGAGTATATCGGTGTTGACGGCTCGGTACTGACTACGCAACAGGTTGAGGAAGATGCCGCCATCGGTGCGTTTGCCTACGACATCAACGAGGCTCCTGCCACGAAGGACGGCTACAAGGCTCGTGGCTGGTTCAAGCAGAACGTGCTGGGCGAGAAGTTTACAACGGCTGACGTTATCACCGCCAACACGAAGCTGTACGCTATACAAACCGAGATGGAGACAGCTAGCACTTACAAGAAGTATTTCTTCGACTTGGCCGACAAGAATTTCTATGCTGAAGACCATGAGGCCTTCAACCCCGCTGGCGAGGGCTTCTATTGGCACGACGCACAGCACGGATGGGCATTCAAGAATGGCAACACCGTCGACCTGCTTGTAGGTCCGAAGGCAACCATCACCGTGACACTCTGTCAGTATGGTTCCGGCACGGGTATCGTCGTGAAGCAGGGTGAGACGGTACTGGAGACCCTCCCCGGCATTGCTGACGGCGACGGCGGCACGGCTGTCTATAGCTACGAGGGTGAGGCTGGCACGCTGACGCTGGAGATGCAGTGTGGTGGCGAGATGTACATCCACGCTATGAAGATTGTGAACACTGCCGAGGCAAGCTTCGACAGCCAGGGTAATTGGTACTTCGTGAAGGCTGGCAACGCAAGCAGTCTCATCGACGTTCTCGACGTGGTGAACGGCAAGAATGCTGCGAAGGATGCCGAGCGCGCCATCATCTTCCTGCCCGATGGCATTTACGACCTCGATGCTACCGTGAAGACGGCCATCACCGGTCATAACATCTCGATCGTCGGACAGTCGATGGACAAGACCATCATCGTCACCAAGCCCGACATCAGTATGGAGGGTCTGGGCAAGGCCGACCTCTTTGACAACAGCGGTACGAACCTCTATCTGCAGGATCTGACGCTGCAGAACGCACTGGACTACTATGCTGCTGGTTCGGCCGGACGTGCTGCTGTATTGCAGGATGCTGGTAACCGCACCATCGGTAAGAACGTGCGTATGCTGTCTTGTCAGGACACCTACTACAGCTCGAACAACAAGCAGCAGGCTTATTGGGAGAACTGCGACATCCATGGTACCGTTGACTTCATCTGCGGTGGTGGTGACATCCGATTCCAGAATACCACTATCTCGCTGGAACCGCGTAAGACCGACGGCAAGGGCGGTCGCACCGTCGTTGCTCCTACCACAAACACTGCGTTCGGCTATGTCTTCGACGGCTGTAAGGTGGTCGACCTCGCCGATGGCAAGGGTGACTGGAACTTCGGCCGTACGTGGCAGAATGAGCCTATCACCGTCTATCTGAACACTACGCTGGACGACAATGCCAAGAATACGCTGGTGGCTAAGCGCTGGACGGAAAAGGGTATGAACAACAAAGACCCGAAACAGTTCGGTGAATACGGCACGAAGGACACTGCCGGCAAGAATATCACGCCTGCAAGCAATATCATTAACTCCCATGGTGGCGCTTTCGAGACAATCCTCAGCGCCGAGCAGGCAGCAGCCTATGCCTACGACAAGATGTTCACCGATTGGGATCCTGCCGTTCTGGCTCGCCAGCTCGACGCTCCTGCCGATGCAAAGTATGCTGACGGCAAGGTAACCTTCGGCGTGGCTGACAACGGCATGACCGGTGCTGCCATCTTCAAGAACGGTGAATTCGTGGGTATCTCCACTGATGGCAGTTTCGACATCGCCATTGATCCTGCTCAGGACAAACTCACCATCCGTACAGCCAACAGAATGGGTGGTCTTGGTCCCGAGGGTCACGTCGCCGGTACCACCGACATTAAGACGTTGAACGTTGAACGTGGAACGTTGAACGACAATAGCTACTATAACCTCGCAGGCCAGCGCGTTGCTCAGCCCACGAAGGGCCTCTACATCATTAATGGTCGCAAGGTCGTGATTAAGTGAGAGAAGAACTGAGTTTGCTCGAGTAATCACACTACTCATATCGCAAAGAACGGAGAGTTTTTAGCCCTCCGTTCTTTTTTTACTTGCATTTCTCAACGTGTATCCAGTCGGCATCGAGCCAGCCGCGGTCGGCCTTGGCGTTGGTCTCGACACTGACAAAGCCGAACTTAGCACCAATCCATTTGCCCTGGCGCATCTGGAAGCCGCTGCCGCAATCGGTCCATTTCTTGTTGTTCAGACTATAGGCAAAACGAACGATGGGTTTGCCGCCATGAGCCACACCAGCTTCCACATTCGTCACCGTCAGTCGCAGGTAGATGTCCTCGTGGATGCCGGGCTTGTAGTCAATCTTATCCTCAGCAGTGGGTTTGAGCGTGGCAATGAGCTGCTCTTCCTGTGGTTTGCCGCGGTCGGCATCCTTGCAGGTCAGCAGCAGGAGCTGGAACTCTTTTCCTACCCGCTTTACGACGAGTGCTTGATAGTCGAGACCCATCATGATGAGACCGCCCATCTGTCCATCAGCCTTCGATGTGAAACGCAGTTTGGTGGTAACGGTGAACTCATCGGCAGGGGTCTTCTGCAACAGCATGTTTGGCACGAGCCACAGGTTTGATGGCTGAAGGCTGATGGCTGAGTGTACATCTTCCTTCTGACTTCTTACATCAGACATCTTATGCGTATAGATACGCATGGTGCCGAAAGCGGTGGGGACTCCGAACTTCTCGTCGTAGTTGGCCTGCCACTGCCACTGCTTACCGATAGTCGTACCGTTGAATTCGTCGCTCTCCTGTGGGTTGGCTATTAGCTGTTGGCTATTAGCTGTTGGCTTTTTGTAAGTGGTGACGGGTTCGCCCTTACGACCCATGATAGGCCAGCCGGACGACCAGTCGACGGGATTGAGGTGTACCACGCGACCGTAGGCCTCTTTGTCCTGGAAATGGATGAACCAGTCCTCATTATATTTATTATGTACCCACGCGCCCTGGTGAGGGCCGTTGATGTTGGTCTTGCCCTGCTGGAGCACAATCTTATGTTCGTAGGGACCGTAGGGCGACTTCGAACGCATGGCCAGCTGGAAACCTTCGGGCACGCCACCGGCAGGACACATAATCCAATACCATCCGTCGCGCTTGTAGAACTTCGGACCTTCGCAGGTGCGATTCTCCGTGCCGTTGCCGTCGAACACGATGACGGGTTGACCGATGGGACGTGTGCCGTCGGCTGATAACTCTCTGACGGTCAGTACGGAAGCGTACTTCGCTCTTGAATTAGCCCAGCCGTTGACGAGATAGCAGCGGCCGTCGTCATCCCAGAGTGGGGTAGTGTCGATGTAGCCCTGTCCCTTGATGACGCAGACGGGCGCCTCCCACTCGCCGGCAGGGTCGCCATTGCGCGTCTTGACCATCATCACACCGAAGTCGGGGTCGCCCCAATAGATGTAGTATTGTCCGTCGTGATAGCGGATGGAGGGAGCCCACACACCAGCGCCATGCTGCGGTGTGCTGAAGTGCTCAATGAGTTTTTCGTCGCCCTCGTAGAGCTTGCTGAGGGCATAGCCCACAATCTCCCAGTTCACCAAGTCCTTGGAGTGGAGGATGGGCAGTCCGGGCGTACACTGAAACGACGACGCCGTCAGGTAGTAGTCCTCACCGCTGGGGCCTACGCAGACGTCAGGGTCGGAGTAGTCGGCATTGATCACGGGGTTGGTATAGGTGCCGTCGCCATTGTCGGGGCTCCACACTTGCGAACGATACTGGCCCATCATCGTCATGGGCAACACAGTCAATAGGGTACAGATTAGTTTTCTCATCATTTTGTCGTTTGTAGTTTTGCTTTTGCGCTGCAAAGTTACACATTTTTTTTTAAAATAGGTATATTATACCCAACATTTTCTAAGAAATAAATTGTCAAATTGACACGTAAACGTTTACTGACATTTATTAACGAAAAAGTTAGTGTATTATGTTTTTTTTGCGTATCTTTGCACCCAGATAATATTTTTATTAATTTTTAAACTACTAATTATGTCTGTTAAGATTAAGAGTATTTTCCGAACGACACTTTTAATGTGTCTGCTCTTGGTGTGTGGTCAGGCTATGGCCCAGACAACCGCTAAGGGTACGGTTACGGACGCGACGGGTGAACCCGTTATCGGCGCAACCGTAGTTGAGAAAGGTAATGCCAAAAATGCAGCAGTCACCGACTTCGATGGTAACTTCACCTTGAAGCTCCAAAATTCGAAGACCATCGTGATTTCCTACATCGGAATGGTCACGCAGGAGGTTACAGCTACTGGCGCTAACCTGAAAATCGTTATGCAGGATGACAACACCACGCTCGAAGAACTGGTGGTCATCGGTTACGGTTCAGTAAAGAAAAAGGATCTGACGGGATCTGTGGCTACGGTAGGTAGTGAGGCCCTGCAGGCTGTGCCTGTTGCCAACGCTTCTGAGGCCCTGACGGGTAAGATGCCTGGTGTGCAGATTATGACCACTGAGGGCTCTCCCGATGCAGAAGTAAAGATTCGCGTGCGTGGCGGTGGTTCTATCACCCAGTCGAATGACCCGCTGTACATTGTCGACGGTTTCCCCGTTGAGAGCATCAGTGACATTCCTGCCAACGACATTGAGGACATCACCGTGCTGAAGGACGCTTCGTCGACCGCCATCTACGGTAGCCGCGGTGCCAATGGTGTTATCCTGGTGACCACGAAGAGCGGTAAGGAAGGCAAGACAAAGGTGAGTTACAACGCCTACTACAGCTGGAAGAAGGTGGCTAAGAAGATGGACGTGCTCAGTGCTTACGACTATGCCAAGTGGCAGTATGAGCTGGCTCTGCTGAAGAACGGCAACGACCCTGATAAGATTTCGTCGTACACTGATTACTTCGGCAACTATCAGGACATGGACCTCTACAAGGATTGTGACACTAACGACTGGCAGGACCAGACCTTTGGACGTACCGGTCACACCTTCAACCACAACATCAACATCAACGGTGGTTCGGAGAGCATCAAGTATGCCTTCAGCTATGCACACATGAACGACAAGGCCATCATGGTCGGTTCGAGCTTCAAGCGTGACAACTTCTCGCTGAAACTGAACACCAAGCCCAGCAAGACGACTACTCTGGACTTCCAGGCCCGTTATGCTATCACCGACATCAATGGTGGTGGTGCTAACGATGCTACCGGTGCATACGACACCGACCACCGTCTGAAGTATGCCGTCATCTATACCCCCATTCCTCTGGCCAATCTCGATCCTTCTGCCGGTACCGATGACGCCCTGGGTAACCTGTATAACCCCATCACGTCGGCTTACGACAACGACCGTAAGAAGCAGCGCAAGAACCTGAACCTTGCCGGTTCGTTCGGTTGGGAGGTTTATAAGAACCTGAAACTGAAGACAGAGTTCGGCTACGACGACTATACCGAATACGACCAGCGCTTCTGGGGTCTCACCACTTATTATATTAAGAATGTACCCGCGAGCGAGAATCAGGGCAAGCCCGCTATCAATATCGCCGACACCAAGCGTCATCGTTTCCGCAATACCAACACTGTCAGTTACGACTTCAAGGAGATATTCGGTAAGGATAGCCAGCATTCGCTGAACGTTATGGCCGGTCACGAGTATGTGATTACCAAGAAGCACGTCAACACCAATACCGTTCACGGATTCCCTGTTGACTACGATGCTGCCACCGCATGGAAACTGACCTCGCAGGGTGTGCCCTTTACCGTAGACGATGCTTACAGCGCTGATGATAAGCTGTTGTCGTTCTTCGGTCGTGCCAACTACAACTTCATGGACAAGTATCTGCTGAGCGCTACGTTCCGTGCGGATGCATCCTCTAAGTTCTCTAAGGAAAACCGCTGGGGTTACTTCCCCTCAGTAGCTCTTGCATGGCGTGTGTCTTCGGAGCCGTTCATGAAGGGTACTGAGAGTTGGCTGGATGACTTGAAACTGCGTGTCAGCTTCGGTACTGCCGGTAACAACAACATCCCCGTAGGCCAGCTCGTACAGCTGTATGAGAACAAGGCTACCTCGTGGGTGAATGGTATCGCCAACTACTGGGCTCCTTCGAAGACGATGGCCAACGCTGACCTGAAGTGGGAGACCACCATCACCCGTAACCTCGGTATCGACTTCACCATGTTCGGTGGTAAGTTGAACGGTACTTTGGAAGGTTATATCAACACCACGAAGGATCTGCTCATTCAGTTCCCAGTAAGTGGTACAGGTTATGACAACCAGTACCGTAACCTCGGTAAGACGGAGAACAGAGGTTTCGAGTTCTCTGTAACCTATCATATCATCAACAAGAAGGACTACGGTCTGGACTTCAGCGGCAACATCAGCTACAACAAGTCTGAGATCAAGAGTTTGGGTATTATGGACGACTTCGGATGGAACACCGCTTGGGCTTCTACTGAAATCGGTCAGGACTACTGGATTGCCGTGGGCAGTGCCGTAGGTGACATCCGCGGTTATGTAAGCGACGGACGCTATGAGGTTTCCGACTTCGAACGCTATGATGCAGCTTCCGACACGTGGATACTGAAGGCTGGCGTTGCCGATGCAAGTTCTGTTGTCGGTAAGGTTCGTCCGGGTAGCATGAAGCTGAAGAACCTGGTAGACGTCGAAGGTAAAGAGGCCAACACCATCGGTGAGGAAGACCAGGACATTTTGGGCAACGTGAAGCCCGACGTCTTCGGTGGTTTCAACATCAACGCACGTGCCTATGGTTTCGACCTGACGGCCAACTTCAACTATAGTATTGGCAACAAGGTGTATAACGCCAACAAGATTGAATACACCCAGACCAGTAAGTATCAGTATCGTAACATGATTGATATCATGGCTGACGGCAAGCGCTGGACCAACCTCGATCCTGAGACCGGTCTGCTGACAAACGACCCCGTACGTCTGGCTGAGCTCAATGCCAACACCACGATGTGGAGTCCATACACCAGCAAGTTTGTGTTGACTGACTGGGCAGTTGAGAATGCTTCATTCCTCCGTCTGAACACGCTGTCGCTAGGTTATACCATTCCTGCTGACCTCACGAAGAAGGCAGGCATCAACAGCCTCCGCTTCTATGTTACAGGCTATAATCTGCTGACCATCACTGGTTACAGCGGTTTCGATCCTGAATCTGACTGTATTCGTAAGAACGCACTGACGCCTAACGTTGACTACTCCGGTTATCCCCGTAGCCGTTCGTTCGTAGTGGGTCTGAATTTGAATTTCTAATCTGAAAGAGAATACAACAATGAAGAATTATATTAAAATAGCAATGTTTTCAATGTCGCTCGTAGGCCTTGCTTCCTGCGACATGGACGCACCCAGCATTTCGTCACTCGACGGTTCAACGGTTTACTCTACCTATTCTTTGGCAGAGGCTGAGGTGATGTCAATCCATGTGTCCTTCGGTGAGACCAACTCTTACCGTGGACGTTACTTGCCCTACTATGGTGTCAACAGCGACGTGGAGGTGATGAACTCTCCCGACCTGACAAAGGTAGGCGACGACAACAAGTATGACCTTTCAGTATGGAATGCTTCTCCCACGAATGGTCAGATGAATACCGACAACAACGCCTATGCCAAGTTCTACGAGGGTATCGAGCGTGCCAACCTCGCTATCGAGGGACTGCGTCAGTATGGTAATATAGAGAAGAATAAGGATATGGCTCAGCTGTTGGGTGAGGCCTTGACCTTGCGTGCCGTCATTTACAACGACCTGATTAAGGCCTGGGGTGATGTTCCTGCACGTTTCACTCCCAATGGTCCTGAGAATGTCTATCTGCCCCGTACCAACAAGGATGCTCTCTATAAGGTATTGCTTGCAGACCTGAAAGAGGCTGAGGACTACTGCTACTGGCCCAATGAGAATAAGATCACGAGTACTACTGAGCGCGTGAGCAAGTCGTTTGTCAAGGCTTTACGTGCTCGTCTGGCACTCTACGCTGGTGGTTATGCCCTGCGTGGTGACGGCTATCGCCAGTCTCGCGACCCGGAGTTGACCGCTGAGAAGATGTATCAGATTGCCCGTGAGGAGTGTGAGGATATCATCAATGCCGGTTATAACAGGCTGGGCGGTTTCAAGGAGAACTTCGTCAAGTTGTGTGAGGACAACGTGTCTGCCGGTGACGAGAGCCTTTGGGAGATTCCCTTCTCTGACGGCCGTGGCCGCGTGCTCTATACCTGGGGTGTGAAGCACAATGCTAAGGACCAGTATACCCAACAGGCTCAGGGTGGTGTGAACGGCCCTATTGCCTATTTGTACTACGATTATGATGTGGACGATATCCGTCGTGACATCACTTGTGTACCCTACGAGTGGAGCAAGGAACTGAAGAACGGCAATGCTCACGTTACCCTGCGTGCCATCAACAAGTGGTGCTTCGGCAAGCTGCGCTACGAGTGGATGAAGCGAATCGTCACGTCTACCAATGACGACGGTATCAACTTCCAGTACATGCGTATGGCCGATGTTTACCTGATGGCTGCTGAGGCAGAGAACGCCTTGGGCAATACTTCTACTGCATGGAACTATATGGAACCTGTATTGAGCCGTGTGCTCCCTGCCAGCAAGGTGGCTGCGCTGAAGACCAAGTATACTGCCGGCAAGGAAGCATTCTTCAATGGTATTGTTGACCAGCGCGCACTGGAGTTTGCTGGTGAGGCTCTCCGTAAGCACGACCTCGTACGCTGGGGTATCGTTGACAGCAAAATGCAGGAAGCCAAAAACAAGCTGAAGGCTCTTCAGAGCCGTTCTGGTGCCTATGAGGGTTATCCCGACAAGGTTTATATCAATTGCGCAGAGGACAAAGATAAGATTCAGGTCTATGGCTTGAACAGAGGTGAGGACGACAAGGAATTCATAGCTTCTATCAAGGAAACCTGGGAGTCGAAGAACTGGTTCGTTAGCAGTGATCAGTACGTGCTGACGGATGCTTATGTCGACGGTCTCTATACCGTACAGCCTAGTACCCACTGCCTCTGGCCTATCTGGAAGACATTCATCGACAAGAGCAATGGCTACTTGAACAATGATGGTTACTATGGTCAGCTTAATGACTAATCAATAAACGACTGAAAACATGAAAAAGTTAAATAAAATATCTTTAATGTTAGGACTTGCTCTGGCAGGTCTGACATCCTGCAGTGATGTTGCTGACGAGGTTACATCTCTCAACTTCCCACGCAACCTGTCTCCTATAGGTCTTGAGGCAAGAGGCATTGGTGAAAACAGAGCAACATTGGAATGGACGGCTTCAGAAAAGGCTACGGAGTATGTCGTCGAGATATTTGCTGACGACAGTCTCACCTTTGCCGGTTCTCCTGCCAAGACGTCTACTGTAACGGCAACTACTGTTGCACTGACCGGCCTGGTTTACGATACTGATTACTCTGCACGTGTCAGAGCTGTGACATCGGGTGACGCTTCACGTGACTCCAAGTGGAGCACTGTATATTTCCATACCAGTACGCAGCAGTTTATGAACTCTTTCAAGGAAGAGGATATTGCTGACCGTAGCGTAACCGTTTCTTGGGACGTCGATGCTATTGGCAGTGACCTGACCACCCTGAAGGCTTTCGACAAGAACGGCAAGTTGGTGGCTACGAAGGAACTGACAGCCGAAGAGGTGGCCGCTGGTAAGGCTGTATTCAGCGGGCTGACTCCTGAGACCCAGTACACTATCCGTATGTACAATGGCAAGAAGGAGCGTGGTAATCGCGTGGTAACGACTATTGCCGACCTGAACGGTGCTACTATCGTACATCCGGGCGATGACTTGAAGACTATCATCGAGGAGGCTGCCGCAGGTACTGTGATTGCTGCCTATGGCGGTGAGTATATCATGAACCCCACTGATGAAGGAAATGGTTCTGTAGTGGTGAGCAACAGCATTACCATTAAGGGTATCTATCCCACCAACAAACCAGTATTCAAAGGCCGTTTCGAATTGAAGAACGGTGCCGGCATCGCCATCAGTCAGGCTGTTATCGACGGTGAAGGCAATGCTTCTGGCGACCAGACCTTCAACTACAAGGATGCCAACGTTGACTATGCTGCTTTGGATTTGCAGGATGTTGAAATCAAGAACTTCGTGAAGGGTATCTGTTACGGTAACCAGGTATGCACCATTGAGTCGATAACACTCAATAACTGTCTGGTACACGATATCGTTTGTGAGGGCGGTGACTTCTTCGACCTCCGCAAGAGCTATGCCAAGAAGGTAACATTCACCAACAGTACCTTCTACAACATTGCCCAGGAACGTGACTTCATCCGTTACGATGACTCTTCCAGCAACTACGAGGGTGCTGCACCTGTCATCACTGTTGACAAGTGCACTATCGACAACGTTCTCAACGTGTCAAACGGCAAGCGTCTGCTTTACGTCCGCTTCGTAGGTAACACCATCAAGTGGACCAATAACCTCGTGACCAACACGAAGGCAATCTACTCGAATCAGAGCAAGACATCGTTGCCCGAGTTCTACAACAACTACTACTTCGGATGCAACACGAACCTGTTTGCTGCTGATGACGAGGCTTCTGATCCAAAGGTTTATTATCGCGGTGATACCAGCGGTAAGAACGGTGAGGATCCCAAGTACAAGAATGCAGCCAGCGGTGACTTCACGATTGGTAACGACGCTGTAAGCAAGAATAAGGTGGGTGATCCACGTTGGTACTAACCTTTCTTCTTGGCAATTTATAATAAAGGCGAGTCATTATGGCTCGCTTTTTTTATGAATTGTTTTGGTGGATTCGGAAAAACTTCGTATCTTTGCTGCATGAAAGAAACGAAGTGGAATGATAATGTCATCCTTGTCGACGCTGATTACGTCGACAAGGTTGCGTTTGACTTGACGGTGAACTTCGAACGCATGCTGGGACGCCGTATTCCACAGGCCGATATGGCTCAGTGGTTGGAGTATGTAGCCTTGGATGGCGGCTTAAGGCCAACAGCAAATAGCCAAAAGCCAACTGCCACCTGTCAGGTTGTGCTACTGCATAAGCAGGCGAAGATGGAAAACTTTCTTCCTGGCTCTTTTGCTGAACTCGATGGTAAGGCTTTCGAGGGTAGGTTGGGGGAGTTCCTCATCAGTTGTGTAAAGGTGGAAGACCTGACGACGATGGACGACCTGTTTGTCGACTCTATGCAGGTGCTGTCGAATGCTGAGGAGGTGAAACGCCTTATTGTGGTGCCCGATGCAGAACATATATATAATAAGGTACGCGAGGGCCTGCGCCATGCTGACGACGAGAAACGTATCACCGTACTGGCAATGCAACCTATGGAGGGCGGCAATTTCCGTCAGGAAATACTGGGCTATTCGTTGATGGCAGCACTGGGCATCAAGTCGGAAGAGTTAAACAAGATGTCTTAATAACGGTATAACGAAATAACGGAATAACAAAAACAAAAAACGAAATAGGACTATGTCAAGAGTATTAATGATTGGCGCTGGTGGCGTCGCAACGGTGGCAGCATTCAAGATTGCTCAGAATGCTGACGTGTTTACAGAGTTTATGATTGCATCGCGTCGTAAGGCGAAGTGCGACAAGATAGTGGAGGATATCCATAAGGCAGGATATAAAATGGACATCAAGACCGCCCAAGTGGATGCCGACGATGTGGAGCAGTTGAAAGCTTTGTTCAACGACTACAAGCCTGAATTGGTCATCAATCTCGCCCTGCCTTATCAGGACCTGACCATCATGGATGCTTGTTTGGCTTGCGGATGTTCGTATCTCGATACGGCCAACTATGAGCCCAAGGACGAGGCTCACTTCGAGTACAGTTGGCAGTGGGCTTATCGTGAGCGCTTCGAGAAGGCTGGACTGACAGCCATCTTGGGTTGCGGTTTCGACCCAGGCGTAACTTCAATCTATACGGCCTACGCTGCAAAGCATCATTTCAAGGAGATTCAGTATTTGGATATTGTGGACTGTAACGCTGGCGACCATCACAAGGCTTTCGCCACCAATTTCAACCCAGAGATCAATATCCGCGAGATTACCCAGAAGGGTTTGTATTGGGAAGATGGCAAGTGGGTTGAGACCGAGCCGCTGGAGATTCATAAGGACCTGACTTATCCTGAGATTGGTCCTCGCGACAGCTACTTGCTGCACCACGAGGAAATTGAATCGCTGGTCATTAACTATCCTACCATCAAGCGTGCCCGCTTCTGGATGACCTTTGGTCAGCAGTATCTGAAGCACCTCGAGGTGATTCAGAACATCGGCATGAGCCGTATCGACGAGGTAGAATACGAGGCTCCGTTGGCTGATGGTTCTGGCGTGGCCAAAGTAAAGATTGTACCTTTGCAGTTCCTGAAGGCCGTATTGCCTAATCCTCAGGATCTGGGCGAGAACTACGAGGGTCAGACCTCTATCGGTTGCCGCATTCGAGGTATTGGCAACGACGGCAAGGAGCACACCTATTATGTCTATAACAACTGCTCACATCGTGCCGCCTACGAGGAGACTGGCATGCAGGGCGTCAGCTACACCACTGGTGTGCCAGCCATGATTGGTGCCATGATGTTCTGCAAGGGTCTTTGGAAAAAGCCCGGCGTTCACAACGTTGAGGAGTTCGATCCCGATCCGTTCATGGAGCAGTTGAACAAGCAAGGTCTGCCTTGGCATGAGATTCACGACGGAGACCTCGAACTTTAACGTCGTAATCCCGTAATCCCGTAATTCCGTAATAACGGTATAACGAAACAATGTAATTCCGAAATAACGTAACAACAAAAATAAATACTATGGCAAAGAAAGAAGAAAACAAAGAACAGTTGACTCCGCAAGAGCAGAAAATGAAAGCCTTACAGGCTGCTTTGGCGAAGATTGAGAAGGACTTCGGCAAGGGCGCCATCATGAAGATGGGTGAAGAGAAAATTGTGAATGTCGATGTCATCCCCACGGGTTCTATAGGCCTGAACGCTGCATTGGGCGTTGGTGGCTATCCCAAGGGACGTATCATCGAGATTTTTGGTCCTGAGTCGTCAGGTAAGACCACGCTAGCCCTTCACGCTATTGCTGAATGTCAGAAGGCTGGCGGTACTGCAGCATTCATCGATGCTGAGCACGCCTTCGACCGCTTCTATGCAGCTAATCTGGGTGTGGATGTCGACAACCTGTATGTCTCTCAGCCCGATAATGGTGAACAGGCTCTTGAGATTGCTGACCAACTGATTCGCTCTTCAGCTGTCGACATTCTCATTGTTGACTCTGTGGCAGCCTTGACTCCTAAAAAGGAAATTGAGGGCGACATGGGCGACTCTGCTGTTGGTCTACACGCTCGTTTGATGAGTCAGGCCTTGCGCAAACTCACTGGTACCATCGCCAAGACGAATACTACATGTATTTTCATCAACCAGCTTCGCGAGAAGATTGGCGTCATGTTTGGTAGTCCTGAGACCACAACGGGTGGTAACGCCCTGAAGTTCTACGCTTCCGTACGTCTGGACATCCGTAAGACGCAGTCCGTTAAGGATGGTGATACCATTCTGGGTAACCAGGTGAAGGTAAAGGTCGTCAAGAACAAGGTGGCTCCTCCTTTCCGTAAGGCTGAGTTTGAGATTACCTTTGGCGAGGGTATCTCGAAAGTTGGTGAAATCGTCGACCTGGGTGTTGAGTTCGAGATTATCAAGAAGAGTGGCTCGTGGTTCTCGTATGGTGCAACCAAACTTGGTCAGGGCCGTGATGCCGTCAAGAACATGTTGGCCGACAATCCTGAACTCTGCGAGGAGCTTGAGACTAAGATTAAGGAGAAACTGGCCGAAGCCAAGTAAGGACATTTGTCCGGATATAGTAAAGGCTGCGCATCCACAACGGAAAACGCAGCCTTTATCTTTATAAACCCTATTTACTGAATTGATATTGTGCTACCGCTACGTGTACCGTTAGCCGTCATGCGCTGACCTCCTGCACTCTGTTCAGTCATTCTGCGCTTCTTGGTGTTTGCAGCACCGCTACCCAAGGCACGGGCTCCAGCTTTCTTCACGATACCGTCTTCGTCGAACTGCACAACGAGTATACTGTTCGAACGCGGATACATCCATTCTGTCACACCGTCGCTGGTGGTCACCTTACTGGTAGCCTCACCGACAGCCATCTCAACCTCTTCCATCGACATACCAGGAATCACACGACCTTCGCGGATAGCCGTACGGGTTTCGAGGGTGGTGTTGCGGGCTGTTCCTTCACCCATAGCGAACAAGTAGCCGAAGTACTCTTCTCTTGGACCGCGATTATCCTCGTTGAAGGTAATGTCCTTATAATAGATACGACGTGTCTCCACTTCACGCAGGGTCAGCGTATAGAAACCTTCACGGCTCTTGTCACGATTGATTTCGTCGATGATGAAACCTGTGAAGCGTGGCACCTTCACGTCACGCTGCTTGCCGGCACCCTTACTGCTCATAGCGGTGGCAAACTTGTTGTGAACGGTCTTGTTCAGATAGCTCTTGATATCCTTCGACACTGTCATCTCGGCACCAGTGAACTCAAACGAGCCTTCAAACAGGAATTTGGCATTGTCAACGTCAAACTCGTCGTCGCGCATACCGCAGTTGGTCTTCGACATAGCCACGTTCTGATAGAACTGGTCACCATTTTCGTCCTCGACAACAATCTTGACGGGGAACGAACGCGTGCCGACACCGATAGCTTTCACCGTCACCAGCCTGTTCTTCGGATATTTCACTTCCTGATAGCCGTCACCATCGTAATCCGTATCAATGCGGAAGAACTGGGTACGTGTAATCAGTGGCTGGTCCATCAACAACTCGCGGGCTTTGTCGACATCACCCAGATAGGCGAGGGTGGGGACACCCATCTTGCCGTAGCAGTAGTCGTCGAACGTGCCGCTGGGCAACTCGTAGTAGTAGCTCTTGTTGTTCGTCTCGCAGAAGAAATTAACATGGACACGACCGTTTGGCATATCCTCGTGGCCCCTATAAACCATAATATGATGGCGTAGGGCGCCACTGCTCACTTCTTTGTTCGTAATCATGTCGCGGAAGGTGCCTACCAGCAGGTCGTACTTCTCTGGTATCACCATGAAACGCATACCGTCCTTCCAGTCACACATGCTGTAGTAGCGGAAGTTCTTACCCATGAAATCCTTGGGCTCTGCCTCTTCAGCGGCAACATTGTCTGCTGTGATTGCAGCAGCAGCCTCTGTCTTCTTCACGTTCTTTGTCTTGACAATGTAGTCATTGCTCTGAGCCATCGCGGTAGTCATGGCGAACGCCACTCCTGCCAACAAAATCATTCTTTTCATCATGATGTATTTTGTCATTTATCGTAATTCTGCCGACAAAGTTACGAATAAACGAGCAAAATACCAAATAAAAATATGCCAAAATGTCATTATATTCTTCATTTTTTTTTATTTTGGCACGCACTTTGCTATTTTGTCAGTGTCAAATCATGCAATTATTAATTAAAAAATATAAGAATTATGGGAAAGATTATTGGAATTGACTTAGGAACTACCAACAGCTGCGTTGCCGTATTCGAAGGTAACGAGCCAGTAGTAATCGCCAACAGCGAGGGTAAGCGTACAACACCTTCAGTCGTTGGTTTTGTTGAGAATGGTGAGCGTAAGATCGGTGACCCTGCCAAGCGTCAGGCCATCACCAACCCCAAGAACACCGTTTATTCTATCAAGCGCTTTATGGGTGAGAACTGGCAGCAGACCGAAAAGGAGATTGCTCGCGTACCTTATACTGTTGTCAACGAGGGTGGTTATCCCCGTGTCGACATCAACGGTCGTAAGTACACTCCACAGGAGATTTCTGCCATGGTGCTGCAGAAGATGAAGAAAACTGCCGAGGACTATCTGGGTCAGGAGGTTACAGAGGCTGTCATCACCGTTCCTGCTTACTTCTCCGACTCTCAGCGTCAGGCTACCAAGGAAGCTGGTCAGATTGCTGGTCTTAATGTGAAGCGTATCGTGAACGAGCCTACAGCTGCCGCTCTGGCTTACGGTGTGGACAAGGCTAACAAGGACATGAAGATTGCCGTATTCGACCTCGGTGGTGGTACGTTCGATATCTCTATCCTCGAATTCGGTGGTGGTGTGTTCGAGGTGCTCTCAACCAATGGTGATACTCACCTCGGTGGTGATGACTTCGACCAGGTAATCATCGATTGGCTCGTACAGGAATTCAAGAATGACGAAGGTGCTGACCTGAAGGCTGATCCGATGGCTATGCAGCGTCTGAAGGAGGCTGCTGAGAAAGCTAAGATTGAGTTGTCTTCTTCAACTTCTACTGAGATTAACCTGCCGTACATCATGCCTGTAGGCGGTGTACCCAAGCACTTGGTAAAGACCCTTACACGTGCTAAGTTCGAGCAGTTGGCTCACGACCTCATCCAGGCTTGTCTGGCTCCCTGTCAGAAGGCTATCGCTGATGCCCACCTCTCTACCTCTGATATCGACGAGGTTATCCTCGTAGGTGGTTCGAGCCGTATCCCTGCCGTTCAGACACTGGTGAAGAACTACTTTGGCAAGGAGCCTTCAAAGGGTGTCAATCCTGACGAGGTGGTAGCCGTTGGTGCTTGTATCCAGGGTGCTATCCTCAACAAGGAAGGTGGCGTAGGCGACATCGTACTGCTCGACGTTACTCCGCTGACACTGGGTATCGAGACGATGGGTGGTGTGATGACCAAGCTCATCGAGGCTAATACGACTATTCCTTGCAAGAAGAGTGAGACATTCTCTACTGCCGCTGACAATCAGACAGAGGTTACCATCCACGTTCTGCAGGGTGAGCGCCCGATGGCTGCTCAGAACAAGTCTATCGGTCAGTTCAACCTCACTGGTATTGCTCCTGCCCGTCGTGGTATCCCTCAGATTGAGGTAACCTTCGACATCGACGCCAACGGTATCCTCAAGGTTTCAGCCAAGGATAAGGCCACTGGTAAGGAGCAGGCCATCCGTATCGAGGCTTCATCTGGTCTCTCTCAGGACGAGATCAACCGCATGAAGGCCGAGGCTGAGCAGAATGCCGAGAACGATAAGAAGGAGCGCGAGCGCGTAGATAAGCTGAATCAGGCTGACTCGATGATTTTCCAGACGGAGAATCAGCTGAACGAGATTGGCGACAAGATTCCCGCTGAGCACAAGCCCGCTATCGAACAGGCTCTCCAGCAACTGAAGGATGCCCACAAGAGTGGTGACGTCACTGCTATCGACAACGCCATCAACGCCCTCAATGCCGCTTGGCAGACTGCTTCTCAGCAGATGTATCAGGGTGCCCAGGGTGCTCAGGCTGGTCCTCAGCCAGGTGCTGACCAACAGCAGGGTCCCTTCTACAACCAGCAGGCTGGCGGTTCTCAGCAGCAGGCTCCGAAGGATGACAACATCCAGGATGCTGACTTCGAGGAGGTAAAGTAAAGACAGATTAATAACAATTAATAAATCCGTGTAAACCAAGTGTTTACGCGGATTTTGTTTAAAGGCGAAAGATATGAAGAAATTTTTGTGTGCTATCGCATTGTTCCTGTCAGCAATGGCAGTTCAGGCACAGTCGTCGCCTGAAATGAAGAAAGATGTGGCTGATATCCGTAAACTGTATGCCGAGGCCAAGCAGGAAATGGAGGGTCTCGACAAGCTGGAGCGTGAAGGACTGCCCCCCAACAAGACCGTGTTCAGCAGCAACTATAACGAGGGCGGGACTGGTCCGACAAAGGAAGTCATCACCTATTACCATCGGTTGGATTTCGACGAGGAATCGGAGATGGCCTTTCAGCGTCCGTTCTTTGTTACGCGCAAGTTCAATGTCGCTGCCAGAGAGTATTATCAGGAGTTCCTGTACGACAAGAAAGGCAATCTGAAGTTCTTCTTCGAGAAGAATCCTGACGGCGAGACACGCTATTACTTCTGTAGAGACGATGTGTATGACATCATCAAGGGCTCGATGAGTATGGATTGTGGCTTCGCAGGTCGTCTGAGCATGGAACTGATAAACGCCTTTGATATTATCAGAAACCGCAACTGGGATTAATGCGACATCCTACAGCAGATTTAGGAACAGCGTAATCATGCCTGTGTTGATCAGGTCGGCAAACATGGCGCCGATGATGGGAACGATGAGGAAGGGCTTGACCGTATAGCGGTATTTATAGCACACGGCACTCATGTTGGCCATCGCGTTGGGAGTAGCGCCAAGGCCGAAACCACAGATGCCTGCACACAGGACGGCAGCATCGTAACTGCGACCTAACAGGCGGAAGGCTACGAAATAGACAAAGAAGTCCATCATCGCTACCTGGGCTACCAGAATGACAATCAACGGGAGGGCCAGACTCTGCAGTTCCCAAAGTTTCAGCGATATCATGGCCATACCGAGGAACATCGACAGGCAGATATTACCCACACTGATGATGCGATCCATATCCAGCAGCTTGTCCGCTTTCACCCGTTTGCCGTTCCGTTTGAAACTGATGAATCCTAACGTGTTGCGGGCAATGGCGGCAAGTATCAAGGCTCCGAAATAGGTGGGGAACGTGACGCCCGTCTTTGCCAACAGCCAACTCATGATGGTGCCGGCGCCCATGACCAGAACGATGCAATAGGTGGCTTTGGCATACTGCTGGAACTCCTGCTCGTTCGAACTGATACGCTTGGCACGACCTGTCGGTGAAGCCTCGTCGCTCTCGATACCAGCCATTGCTGGGTCAACCTCTTCATCTGGTGTCTGCATCTGTTCGTGCGTCAGTTTCTTGCGGATAATGCGCTCTGCCAACGGACCTCCAATCATCGAACCGGCAATCAGTCCAAAGGTGGCAGCGGCCATACCGATGGTTCCTGCACCATGCAGACCCATTCCCTCCAGCACACTCGCAAATCCGCCTGCCGTACCGTGTCCTCCAGTCATCGATATACTGCCTGCCGCCATACCAATCAATGGGTCAACGCCCATGACCTTGGTGATTCCCATCGGCATCAGGTTCTGCAGGGCGATGATGGCCACCAACAGGCCCAGCATGATGACCAGCATTCGGCCACCTTGCTTGATGACTTTCAGGTCGCTTTGGAAACCAACGCTGGTAAAGAATGCCAGCATAAAGACATCCTTCAGTGTACCGTCGAACGACACCTCGATGTTGCCCCAGCCATAGAGTGCCAGTGTCAGCAACGAGAAGATGATACCACCGCTTACTGGCGAAGGCACACAGAATCTCTGGAGGAAACCGACCCTTCTCGTTAACACCATACCGACGATGAGCGCCAAGGCTCCGATGCCGGCCGTCTGTATCATATCCAGTTCAAAACTTACCATACCTTATTTATTTTTATTAGAATCTATACTGTAACTTTATATTGGCAGCATGCCTGTTGATGAGTATATCATCGCAGAATGCCTCAAACATATCATGCCAGTCAATGCCCACGTTCCATCTCTTGCCGAACTGCTTGTTCACTGACAGACATCCATACGCAGGAGTGCCATTGGTCTTACGTATCAGCACATTTTTCGTATAATATACCAGCTGCATGCCAATCTGCCAGTCATGAGGAATATATGCCGTCGGAGCCAATCGGAAGGAAGCGTAGGTTCCACTCTCAGCCGCATACATATTTGCGCCACCCGCCAGACTCAACCCCTTCGTTTTCCAATATACCGATGCCCCCAACTCGGCAAAATTCTCGCCATCCTCAACGGCATAATAGCTCGCCTCCGTCTGCACGGTCAACTTCTGCCGACTATAGGCATAGGCCAGCTTCACTTGGTTGATATCCCATTCATCCAGCAGCCCCTCGGCCTTCATCCATTCTTCATCATAAACCGTATTGGCATCCATAAAGAGAACCAGGTAGGAAGGATTATAGTACTTGCGATAATAGCCCAACTGGATCTGATTGCGGTTGTCAGGCACATAGATGACGCAGGCATTCGTGTTGTTGCGGGTGTCAGAATGCTTCTGGCTGAGTCCGCCTTCCTTCAGGTTATAGCGATAGAACATCACGCGATTGCCAACCGTCAACTTCCACTGGGGTAGGGAATAGGTGAACTGCAGATAGATGTCATTATTGAACACATCCCAACTCCTGTCCGTATCCTTTTGCTTCGTCATCAGGAAATCGCCCTCGACGCCCAGCATCATCGACAAGCGCTCGGTCAGCAAAGGCGTATTCAGCTCGACGATATACAATGGCAGTTTGTTGGAGAAAAACTGGTCACTGTTATACTGATAGCCGCCCACGACGAGCAGTTCCGTACCCACATCATTAAAGGTGTGGAAGTATCGCGCCCTGCCCATCACCTTACGCGACGTGCCAGAAGGATTGTCAAGAAATTGCTGGGTGAAATACGTCAGCAGCTTGTTCCTGTCGTCAAACCGGTTCGTCATGTGAAGCGTCACATACTCCTCATTCCCGTCCTGATGACGGTATGCCGTATTGGCATAGAGGTCGGTATGCTGACTGCCGTATAATGCATTCACCGTTCCAATACCTGCTATCTCCTTTCCGAAGTCTCCTTGTCCTTCCACGAAACCTTTCACCCCCTCAGGCATCTTCATGTTGATATCCAGCACCTTAGCTATTCCGATGGTTCCCTTCGCCACTCCCGTGTTGTCACACACCTGAATCTTGGCAATGTCCTTGGCTTTCATCTGACTCAGAATCAATCTCTCGTCACCATTTATCGGACAGTTGTCGATGCGGAGGCTATAGCTGGCGATGACGTCCTCATACCCTGCAATCAGCAGCTCCGGCACCATCTGCAGGATATCCATCAACGACTCCTCACCCGTCAGCTCCATCCGTTGCGGGTAAATCATCGTCCTGTCAGCCTTTACCTCGACGATGGGCAGGCTATCATCTGCCCGCACGGAGACCGTTAAGAGCAATAAGCCGATCAATATGAAAATATATCGATGCATGTGAAGCCGTTTATTCCTTGACTGCAAAGTTACGAAAAGTTGAGAGCAAAACAAAAGAATTTATTCTTTTTTTTGCCGAGACGGAGGATTTGTGCAACACTTTGTACCTTTAGTCAAAGAACTTCCTGCTCCGAGGAGCAAAAAAGTTACGAAAAAAAATTGAATTGTCGTGCGTATGACGACAAAAATATTTTCGATGAGTCATTAAACTGCATGTACCCTGTGTGGTGGCTATTTCTATTTGTGGGAAGCCTACCCACGTGCCAAAGACATCGTTAACCAACAGTGGACCCCCGGCGAAAAACAGTAATAACAAAAAAGCCGTCAGCTGAACATCGACTCTGCTGTGGTTCTGGGAGTCTGAAAAAGTGATTAGTAGAGTCCCCATGATTCTCAAAGAAATCTCGATCAATACTTAGTTAATTATACATTTAATCGTCTGAAAATCAATGAGTTACATTAACAAAATATAACTAATAAAATTTGGTCAAGTG
>JBGUIA010000019.1:0-19761 GCA_045112595.1 Prevotella sp.
GAACATCAACGGTCTGTTCCTCTGCTTCGCCCCCAGTCGCACCGACGTCAACAACCTCTCTTCGAAGATGCTGAAGAAGAAGGCCACCTTCATGAACGTCAAGGACCTGGTGGAGTCCAAGACGAAGTCTTCGACTTCTGGATCTTCGAATGGATCCACGAATTCAGGGAACAACGGATCTACGAACTCTGGCGGCAGTGGTAACAACGGTGGCTCTAACCCAGGAACTTCTGAAACCCCTGGATCTGAAACCGTGGCAGCACCCACATTCTGTGGTGATACTCAGTTCGCCGAGAGCACTCAGGTAACCATCTCTGGTCCTGATGGAGCAACCATCCATTACACCACCGACGGCACCACGCCAACCGCTGAGAGCACCCAGTATGCTGAGCCTCTGACCTTCTCTCAGACCACCACCCTGAAGGCCATCGCCATCAAGGACGGTGTAAGCTCGGAAGTCACCAGCCGCATCTACACCAAGTCGAGCAACGACGACGGCATGGGCCAGGACTAACGATGTAAGATGTAAGAGGTAAGATGTCTGATGTGTCCGGGGCAAAGCGATTCCAAACCCTGTGGGAACACTGAATCAACTTTCAATTCTCAATTATCAATTTTCAATTGGAATGTACGCAGCCTGCGCATCTACATCTCCCTCTTTCATCTCGAAATCTCTCAGTATAATCAAGTCGACCACGGATCTACCGGATCTTACGAATCTCTTTTATCTTCAAGAATTAAAGAATTGGAGAATTATTTTTGAATAACATCTAAATAAACGAAATATACGAAAAGAATGTAGATGATTAGTTAAATTTTCTTGGATGAACTTCTGAAAGCGTAAAGCAGCGAGAGCAGAGTCAAACTCGTTTGAACTATGCCGAGTCGCGAAGCGGTTCGAGGAACTCAAAGCGAGCTTTCAAGATTCATCAAACAAAATATAACCTTTGTTCTCAAACAAAGCAATCATAAATGATTGTCATCTGCATTCAGAATTTTCGATTTTTTCGAGTTTTTCGATGTTTATGGAATACAAAGATCCGTGTCAATCCGTTCAATCCGTGGTCGAAAAGAAGAACATTCTCTAATTATCTCCGATGACTCTTGTCACGACTCGACATAGCTCATGCAAGCATGGCTTTGTGCTCGCTGCTCCAAGAGTTCTCAAATTCTTGATAAATTTTGTGTCATTATGATTAAAGTAAACTGGACCAAGGTTGCGAAAGTCCTTAAACTCGTCGCAACAGTCATCACCTCTGTCCTCGGCACCCTCGCCGTTCAAAGCTGCGTGTAAGCGAGAGCAGAACTAAGCTCGCTTAGATTCTGCCGAGCAAAAGCAGTTTCGAGCAAAGCTCAATGTTGTATGAGTCACTAATCCGTGTTCGTTATGAAGAAAGAAATGAAACCCATGAAGGAGGTCCTGTACATCGTCGTCCACTGCTCAGCCACAAGGGTCAGCAAAAGATGGACCGTCGAAGACATCGACCGCCTTCACAAAGCCAAGAACTGGGCCATGATAGGCTACCACTGGGTCATCTACCAAGACGGCAGCATCCACGAAGGCCGTAACGAGAAGTATGCCGGAGCCCACGTGCGCCACTACAATGAGCATGCCATCGGCGTCTGCTATATCGGTGGCGTCAATGACAAGGGACGCAACGACGACACCCGTACTCCCGAACAGAAGGCAGCCCTCTGGTTTCTGCTGGAGGATCTCAAGCGGTCGTACCCCAAGGCCAAGATCGTCGGTCACCGCGACTTCCCCAACGTCCACAAGGACTGCCCGTGTTTCGACTGCCAGTCGGAGTATGAATCTCTGAATCGTTAGTCACAACCCCTCTTCACGAATCAAGGGATGGCTCACCAGCCATCCCTTGATTTATAATAATCACAGAGCAGGAACAGGGGCTGGTTTCTTAAAAAAACAAATAAATGCGCCCTTTTCTTGGTTAGATTCTTATTTTTTTATACCTTTGCCGTTGAAAACTTGAAAATAGGTTTATTACTCTAAATCATTTATATTATGAGACAATATGTAAGAGTCCTGATAGTTTGCTGCCTTCTTGCTGCAGGCTGCCAACTTTCAATGACAGCACAGAACACCGTTCGCATTGATGCCACCAAGACGCATCAGCGCATCACAGGCTTCGGTGGTTTCGTCTGCTCGCCTACGTTTCAGTATAACCACATGAGCAATGCGGAGATTGACAAGGTGTGGGGTGAGTCAAGTACTGTAGGTTGTAACATCATGCGTCTGTACATTCCTATTGGCAAGAACGCCTGGGGTCAGTCATTGAATACGGCCAAGTATGCCAAGCAGAAGGGCCTCATCGTCTTTGCATCACCGTGGGGACAGCCTGCCGAGTGGAAAACCAACGGTACCAGCAATGCTAAGAACGAAGACGGCACAACGGGTAAACTGAAGAAAGAAAACTGGCCCGACTATGCCCAATATTTGGAGGACTATGTGCAGTATCTGCGCCAGAATGGCGTGGAGCTCGATGCGATCAGTATTCAGAACGAACCCGACTGGCCTGCACAGTATGCCGGCTGTCTGTGGGATGCCTCTGAGATTGCCGAGTTCGTAAAGACTTATGGTCCCAGCATCAGCACCAAGGTAATGGCTCCGGAGACGTTGGCTGTCAGCGACAGCTACGCCAACGCACTGAACAAGGACGACGTGTTGGCAGGCTTCGATATCTATGGCGGTCACCAGTATGGCGGCATCCAGTCGGCGTACAAGAAACTGGCGCAGAAGGGTAAGGAGATCTGGATGACGGAGTATTTGATTAACTGGAACGAAGTAGAGGGCAATACGCGCGACTTTGATTTCTCGAAGGACTTCTTCAACTTCTTCCGTGCCATCAATACATGTATGTTGGGTGACTTCAATGCCTGGATTCACTATGCCGCCAAGCGCTACTACGGTCTGATGGGCGACGGCACAAGAGGCGCTGGTAGCAGTGGTTCCATCACCAAACGCGGTAATATCATGACCCACTTCGCCAAGTTCGTGACGGGCATGACGCGTGTTGACATTGACTTCGGTGATACGGGACTCGAGGGGTCTGCCTACCTCTCCGTGACAGGTGATACCGTTGTGGCTGTCGTTGCCAACGCCAACCAGAACGATGTCGATATGACACTCGACCTGCCGTTCTACACGCAATCAGGCTTTATCCGCGTAACAGGCAAAAGTGGAAAAGCACTGCAGAAAACAGACCTGGTGTATGACACAGAAACCTGCCGTCCTGCCATCTCTATCGCTGCTGAGAAGGTTGCCACCATCCTCTTCATACGCAGCCGCGACCGTCAGGTGTCCGACATGACAGGCAGTGCTGTACGCTTTGGACGTTTGGATGATATGCAAACCACCAATTCGAATTTTGGCTCTAGCTATCAATTGAGTGGAAAGACGAAGACCTTCGACTCCAACAATCCGCTGATATCCAGTCGTAAGAATGTCTCTGCGGGTTATGTGCAGCTGGACAATCGCTACAGTCAGTTGGTGATGCAGATCAAGAAGGTCACCACGACAAGTGCGCTCACGGCAGGTTCCACCACGTTATACTATGTCAATGCCAAAGGAAAGGCTGCGTCACATAACTATGGCCGTATAGACCTGAGTCAGGGCGAAAACTTCAGTCTCTTCTTTGACCTCTCGCCTGCTACACTTGCAGATGGTTGTCAGGGACTGCTCTCGCTGACCTGCGACAACAGTCAGTCGCACCTCACCATTACTTTTGGTGACGTCTATCTCGCCAACGCCTCGTCGCCCTATTCGGCTACGCTGGCAGGAACTTTCGTTGCTGACGACAGTTATGTGCTTAACTATCTGGGCGATGCTGCTTGCACCAGCATAGATATGACGCAGGTAACGGCACTACCCAGTGAGCTGCCTTGGACGTCGGGCAATCGTGTGGCCTATCTTTCCCCAGGCAATAGCGCTGGTCAAAATCTGATCGTTGGCGGCGAGTGTCAATCGCTGGTACTGACAGCCGATGGTGGTGATTTCCGTCCTGTCAACAGCTTCAATGCCCAGCATGCATCGCTCTCGCTCCGTGTTGATGGCTGTCGCATGGTGACAGTACCCTTCGAGGCTGCTCTCCCTGAAGGTGTAAAGGCTTATCAGCTTGATGCAGACCTTCATCTCACAGCGCTCACCACCATCCCAGCCCACACACCCTGTCTGCTACAAGCTCAAGGTGACATCGTACTTATGGGAACAGGCACCGTAGGCTATAGCACATCGCCTCTGGATGCTGTCTTCCGTGGCACCTACACGGCAGCGTCTCTTTTTGCTGGCGACTATGTCCTTGCTCAGCAAAATGGTCAGTGGGGCTTCATCCGTCTCACTACTGCCAGTATATTACAACCCTTCGATGTCTATGCCCAACTGCTTTCCACAGCGGAATTCCTGCCTATACAGGACGAAGGATCGGGCATTGAAGATGTGGTTAAGGGTGTAGCGAAAAAGAACAACATCATCTACGACTTGCAAGGCCGCAGACTGATGAAAGACCATTTACAGCCAGGTCTGTATATCGTCAATGGTCGTTGTGTCATCATCAAATAAAAATGGAGGTCGAAACCAGCAATGCCAGAGGGAATGGAGGGAACGGAATGAAAAAGATGAATCTCTGAATCGTTAGTCACAACCCCTCGTCACGAATCAAGGGATGGCCCACCAGCCATCCCTTGTTCTTTTTAGTAAGTAAGCCACGAGAAATCCTCAATGTGAGGACCATCGTGCCAGTACTCATAGAAATCTTGCGAACACGAAGGAAGATTGTCGCCCTGGCCATCACGGAACATCTGTTCAGTCTCCTGAATGGCCCTGTAGCCTTCCATCTCCTCCTCCCATTCACCAATCAGCTGGTCATAGTAGCCGTCAAACTTGTCTTCAAACAAGTAATAATAGCACGTCCCAAAATACCGGCTGGTCAGATACTCAACGCGCTTGTCCCACCACGCGTATTCGGGATATCCCAGTGCGCGCCAAAGGTCACTACAGCGACGGTCAAGCAGTTCGCACTCCGTCTCCGAAATCACATCCCGCAACCGTACGCGGTCATTGTCAAACCAGACATAGCGCCAGTCGTCATAGTCTTTGTTCTCGATGAGATTGGCCGTGAACATCCAGACCTTCCGTGCCCACCAGAAATGGCCCGTCTCAGCACAGAGGTCACCGATCCGCATCCCTCTCATAAATTTCCATTTGCAATTCTCAGCACAACGAATGGGATGTATTGCGCTATTTACAATTTCCTTCAGCAGTCGCGCTTCCAGATGAGTCACAACACCATTGGGCATGCAACTGCACACCCTGTAGGGAATTCTTCTTCTCATGTCAATCGTTGTCTAAAATCCAATCTTTGTTCTCTGCCGAGGAATTTCGATAGGAACGATGTCCTCCGGCGTCAGTAAAAGTAAGTTTCTCTTTCCTTTTGGCTGCTGTTTCACACAACGGGACGCATGTTGGATATAGATACGCTCCAACTGGTTGCCGATGAAACGAGCGTTTCCCCAAGTCTGTGGGTCACGTAACTGATAGGCTGACGATAGCATGTGAACATATTTTTCCCACGCCTTTGCCGTGAACTTATAATGATACTCCCCTACTCGACGTTTCGTGATTTCCAACAACTCGTCGATCGTAAAGTCAGGGAATTCAAACTTGTTTGGAAAACGTGATTGCAGCCCAGGATTGAGGTCGAGCAGTTTCTTCATGGGCTCCTTATACCCACACAACACGATGGCTATGTCGCGCTGAGTCTCGTCGGCCAGGACATTCATCAGCAACTGTATCACCATCTTACCGGGGTCGTTTGCATTAGAGCCGTTCAGCAGGTAGGCCTCGTCTATCATCAATACACCGCCTTTGGCCATTTCCAATACTTGCCGCATAGAACGTTCCTCGTCGCCCCATAGGGTGCCGATGAAGGTACCGCGGTCGCATATCACCACATGACCTTTCGATAATGCTCCCGCCTTACGCAACAGCGAGCCAAAGATCTTGCACACCGTTGTCTTGCCCGTACCAGGCCGTCCCAGAAATACGCTGTGCAGCGACACCTCATGCTGTTTGCTTTCGGGGAACAACTCGCGCATCATCTTGTTATAGCTGGTCAGCGCCACCAGTTCGTCCATGCGTTGCTTGATGTCTTCGCAGCCCACCAACTTGTCCAATTCCTCGCGAGGGTTGGCGATAGGGCGCAGAATATCCACCTTCACACTGATAGTGCCATTCTGCTCTATCTCACCGTCGGGTAATACAATGTCCTCCGGATTGTCGTCTTCTGGTTCCTCGGAAGTCGATTCGTCGTTTTCCGTAGTATCGTCGTCCTTCGGTGTTTCACCTCCTTCCTTGAATTCGCTATTTATAAACTCCTTCAATAGTCGTTCGAATTCCTCGTCATTCGGTTCTTCCTCCTTGGCGGGTTCCTCTTCTTCCTCCTCCACTTTGGGGTTATCATTTACCGCTGCGTCGAAACAGATTTTCCCACGCAAGTCTTCGTCGTTGTTCACCCCGGCCTTACGGTGTCCCAGACTCACGAAACCGTCAATCACCTTCATGTCGTTGAATTCCCACACCAGCTCCAGTTCCTCGGCATTCGTAATCTTTGCCTCCGTCAGCATCACGCCGTACACCTTCAAGACGATGTGCTGTTTCTGCAGACGCTCTTTCACTATCTGCATTGTCTCCTTCAGTTTCCACACCCTGCCCTCGTGCGGTTCACAGCCAGGGTGATAAACTATCGGTTCCATATCCACTGATTCCATGCATGTCCTGTCATCATAGTTGTCGTAGCAGTCAATGTACACTACCACCATATTTGTTGAATCGCAATAAAAATATACGTCATCATCATTCATGAACGGTGCAAAGCCTTTCAGTCGGTTCGAATATACGGCATAGTTCACCGCCATAGCCTCCATGTGTTTCCAGATAGTCGTTTTGGTCTGTTTCCTAAAGTCACGAATCAATCTATTCCTGTTTCTCATAATCAAACATCATTCTATCACAGCAATATACTATATAAATAAGGTATAAGCCCCAGCGATAGGGGCGCCAGAGTCATCAGACACAGTGCCGAAGCACCAGCCTTAAATACCATAGAACCTTCCTTTCAGATTGCTCTATCACAAACCCCAACCATTGTAGCAATATGTCAAAGAACGCTTAAGCGAGTAAAGAGCGAAAGCATGCTTTCAAGCTCTTTCGAGCGCCAGAGGTCTTCGAGGCAAAGCCTCAAAGAACGCGCAAGCCTCACAGACTGCACAAGACGACAAGGTACAATCCACCCGTCGGTGCTCAGATTCAGTTACTTTACCTCATCATCGAACCGCTCGGCACTTGGCTGTTTCCTTTGTCATCATGTTCATTCTTGCTACAATTTTAAGTTTGATTAGTGATAGAATTATGTAATTCGCCTGCAAAAGTAGCGAAAAATCCCATTCCTACCAAATGTTTTGAGGTAAATTTTAATGTCTCAGAAAATATATTTTTTCAGCTGATAGAAACAACGAATTACGAGACTCTATATATTATTGGGGGTTCCGATAAAAAAAACACACACAAATTATTCATTTATTTGTTTTTTTTGTAACTTTGCCATCAAGATGGCGAAGTTACAATGCACTCGGAATAAAAAACAAATGAATTTGTTTTGTTCTTCACTCATTTTTTCGTAACTTTGCACCGCAGGATATTATTTCCTCTAAAATATTATTTCTACCAAATAACTGAAAGCGTATGTTCAATATATTTATAGCAGAGAGCGCCCTTAAAACAATTATTGAGGAAGAAGGTAAGAAAGCAGAAGCCTTCCGTTCTTATATTTATAAGGTATTGAGGGAGCGGCATACACTCTATGTATCAGCAACCACGCCTGACAAGGCATGGGCTAACACGCTTAAGACAGAACATGAAATAACAGCCGACTACTCCAAGTCAGACTATATCAGCGGCATCAGGGAACATCCGGAAACGGTACTTGAGAATCCCTCGTCTCTTTTTATCCTCGACATCCCGATTGTTGAGGCCGAGAAGATACAAACATCATATGGTGTTATCTGCATGAGTACAAAGGCTCTGAGTACAAAATTCCTGATTGACACGAACGACGAGCACACCATTGACGAGGGGGAACCGTTTGGGAATGGTTGGGATACAGTATTAAAAAGTCTCAAGGGCATGCCATCGAACGCCCTGCTCCTGACAGATCGCTACCTCTTCTCTGCCACAGTCCCCAAGCACGGCAATGGGATTGACAATGTACAAAGCATCCTCAACGTCCTTTTGCCGAAGAAATTCCTAGGCGAATATCATGTAACGATTGTCTTTGACAACGATAGCAAAAACGACAATTACAAGTTTAACGACATAGTTTATCTGTTGGACAATGTTAAGAAGGCCTTGCATCGCGATTACCCCATCAATATGGAAATCGTTGGCATCACCCCCAACAATGACATCTACGATGAGCTGCATAATCGCCGCATCGTTTCCAACTATTACATTGTCAAGGTGGAACATAAACTGGCGGCATTCAACAAGAATGTCTCCACCTGTCTCCAGACCATCACCCCTCAAGTGATCTTCACTGTAGACAGCCTTAATAAGAACTCCACACCTCCCTTAAAGGCTATTGACCATGCTATCGCCACCATCCGCGACTTCTCCAAGACGGCTCCAAAGAGCAAGGATTACCACTATGCCCTCAATGGCAAGATCATGACGAAATGCACAGGTATCAAGAACAGACTGTTGAAATAGTTCTGTGTTATATATGATTAAAATATAACATATCGGTTCGGTGTTTCCATCTCTTATTGCATTATTGCTTCCAGATACTTAATATTCATTTTTAGTGAAAGTGAAGCCTGGGGAAGTATTTGGTCTTTCCAGTCCTCCTTGTCCTTATACAGGAAAAATCTTTTAGTACCTTTAGCGATTTCTTTATTGCTTGGTTGTATGTATTCTTTGACATCTTCTTTGCTCTTGTCTATATAACTAACACAACAGAATTCCGGTTTCCCACCTCTTTCCATGTCTCTATAAAAACCTATGACAGATGTATGGATATGCGATAAAAAATCTTTTTCCCCAAGCAACTTTTTGATATTTGATTCTTCCGCCAATTCTCTGTCAGCACCCCTAATAATCATTTGACGTAAATCCTCGCCTTCCCTATAATCATTATAATCCAAGGAACCAGATCCTGTAGGCATTAGCTTGCCTGCATTGTATCCAGCATTACCTGCTTGCTGGAAATAACATATATAACCGTCAGCAGTATACAGTAAAGTTGAAACGCCAATGTGATTTGAAAGATCTGAATCCCCCAAACCTTTTATGGGCTCTGTTCGCATATTTATAGGAGGGTATAATTTATATTCAGAACCTCCAATATACATAGAATAGATAAAATTAGTTAAAAAGCCAACATAATAACGTCCTTTTGTGATTCGCCATTTGAAGATGTCCGTTGTCTGGCTTTCCTGATAGATTTCACTGACAAAGCAAATTTTATAGTCATTGGTAAAAGGCCCTCTTTTCCAGAAAATTTCATACCACCGATGATTGAGAAACTTTAGTAATATGTCTTTGTACTGATGAATATAAGTATCTATTTCCTTTCTTTTAGTTTTGCTATAAATTGGCCGTATTTTCTTGTCAGAAACCAGTATCATATTGATTGAGGGATTTTCCATTGCTCCCAAGTTCCAATCAACAACATAAGGGAAATTCCCTCCTTTATTTGTCAAAAGATCTTTATTTACCTTTATCAAATTAAAATCTTTTTTATCATCAGGATTCTTTTTTAACATTGTCACTAAGGGCAATTCTGGGTCATTAATTTTTAAAAAAGAGAAATGTCCTATTACATTTAAGATTTGCCAGACGAAATTCTGAAAGACACCAAACCAAAGTATCAAATATGAGGTTTGAGAAGTCACTTCATCCTCAATGAAGATAGTCGAAACGAGTATAAGAATATCAATAATTGTACTTGTCAATAGAAACCAATCTAATGATAACACAAAGCACAAATAAGAAATTAAATTTTTAAAAACCTGCCACATGTTATTCGTTTTGTTTTCAATTATTGATTGCAAAAATACTAAAAATAATATATACTTCCAAATGTTCCGACAGAAATATTACGAATAAGGATCAAACAATAGCCCATATTACACAAGTAGGATTGGTTTTAGAAGATGGTTTTATCAAAGAAAGTGTAATTCGCCAGCAAAAGTAGTAAAAATTTCCATTCCCACAACTATAAATTTATCGGCCTGAATAGTTACTGAATTATAGTAAATCATTATTATAACGTCGAAGGAAACACTCAAGAACAGTGGCAAAGCCTGCACTCATTTTATTTTTATTTTCCTGATAGTAGGCAAACGCTTTATCTATCTCCACAAACTCGAGGCCTTCTGTTTCTAGTATGCCGTCTTGTGATTCTTTATAAAGTTCGTAGAGTCTCTGGACTGACAAACTTTCATCTATTGTCAACTTTATATATCCAGTGAGACCCATCTCACATTTATTACTATCGAAAAAGAAATCCATAAATTTGCACTTACTGAATGTAAGTCCCTTAATCTCTTTTGTCCACTTCAACTCTTCGTTAAATCCTCGTGATACGCACAAATCGAAAGATGGATTGTTATAGATGGTGTCTCTACAGCTAAATGCTTCATTCATTGTGAAATGGAGTAGCCCTCTATCGACTACAACATGTTGGCTTCTTCTTCCTACAATTAAAACATCACTCTCAGACAGCTTTTCCTCCTCCTGGTTTCTACTAATAACAGCAATTACAGAAATACCAAATGATGTCAAGAAAGGGAAGGCAAGATGATTTATCATTTCAGGCACTATCTCTTTGCTTAGAAATGCCGTCCGATGATTCAGATAGTATTGTGAAAAAACACGATAAGTAAAATAGTCGGTCTTGTAAAAAAATATTTTGGCCGTTGGTAGTTCTTCACCCAGCGAACGGTTTGGGTGGAAAGAGCTAACGCCAAACATAGCACCATTAAAGCGTACCTTGCCAGAATCGAGATCGGAAATAAACTGTTCAGCAACATCCTCCGCAACGATTTCTAATTCTTTTTTTGTCTCACTATTCCATGTATTATTCCCAAAGAAACCAAGTCCATGATCAAACACTTCTTTCCCCCAAAAATCATCACTTAAACAATTAACGTCGTCAGTATATTTGAAATCAGGGTTGTGTCTGCTGTCTTGTACAAATCCATATGTGGCTAACTTATCAATAATAGGCTCCGTTTGGGGTATAGGGAAATAAAATCTTTTATCGGTAATATATCCTTGTATATCACCATCAAAATAGAAAGGCGTCCCATGAGCTAAAGGAACAATACCATTCTCATTTAGGGAATAGTCCTTATTGGAGAGCTCTTCTAACAAATTTCTATTTTTCTGAGAAGTTACTGATTGTTGATGCTTCTTACGTAAATAATCAACAAACTCATTGAAGATGTAACCTAATACTGCGCCTATAAGACCTGATACGATTAATTCTATTATATCCATAGGAATTGAGTTCTTATGCCCGATTCAGGCAATAAATCTGCTACAAAGTTATGAATTATTTTTGAAACCACAAGCGTTTCTATGGAAAAATTACAAGGAGAGAATAAAAAATGTGCTTAATTTGTTGATGGATGATAGTTATTCAGTTTATTAACCATCTCGTAGCATAGGCCAAGAGTATATGGAGCTTACGCATTAAGCAACCAAATCATGAGGTGATTTGGTTGCTCACAAAATTAGAGGGGAACTGACTGGCAGGTCAATTCTGGGAAGATTATTCAACGTATGGAATGGTAAGTGATTCTTTATGCCTGCCTCGTTCAGTCTGCCTATAAAAGCATTCAGATGCTCTGAAAGTGGTAAGAGATTGTTTCTTCGATAGGCTTTCAACATAGACAAAGAATTGATTTCAACTGATTCGATATCAATGTTCAGTTCTACGAAAGATATTAGAAATAGTTGGATGTCTTGGTCCTTAATCTCTTCGCAGACATTTAGTAGCTTTTCGTCACTATCCAAGCAGTTCAGGAATTTATCCTGTATGGCAGAATCAACATCTTTGATGGACAATAAGGCTCTGAACCCCTGTCGCCTTAAAAGAGCCAAATCAGACACCTTGATGTATGGATACAGCCTTAAAGAATTCAGAGAAAAGATGTATTGGGGCTTTATTCCATATTTTTTGCATATAGCCTCATAAGAAGAAGTGAGATTCACAATACACTGAAGCAATTCGTTTTCATCCTTACCCAACAAATCTGTGTCATCAGCTTCTATTATAGCATCATATAACTGTGTATTGCTTGTTATTGGAGCAAAGAGTTGCTCTAAAAGTGTGTCCTGAGAAGCCAAATAAACTTCTGACCTATTGTCTGCTGTGCTAAAGGTGAAGAGAATGTCGGCATCTACGGTATGACGGTTGTTCAGAATATCAGAGATGGCCTTTTCCCGATTATACTCAGGGTAAAACAATTGCAAATGCTGACGGATCTTGCCAAGATTTCCGATGTTTCCGGCTATCCGCTCTTTTTCAATCCTCACTTTTAGTTTTGCAATCGTCTCGCGAGAAACGTCATTCGCATCTCCAATGAAAGCATTGATTTCATCCCCAAAGTCTTTTATACCCGATTCAAATTCAAACTTCAGACACTCCTCTGCTTCTTTACATCCCATATCGAGTGCTTTCTTTATGAAATATTGGGCAAGCATTTCATCTTGTGTAGTACCGATGCCTTGGGCATATAGAATGCCAAGGTGAAGGAAAGCCCTCGGATCTTTCCCTCCCCAGATTGCCTTGTGCGCATCGACAAATGATGGTAATTGCTTCATCATGGCTGGCTATGTTTAGGCACTGAAGCCCACCTGGCGGCGGGGCTTCAGTTCTATCATGCGAGGATTAAACTTCTTATAACCCTCCTCAACATCCAAGGCAAGGATATGTTGGTAGTCCTTGATGGGTTCAAGAGTGACGCGATTTGCCATTGCTGGGATGATGCCATTTCTGATGAACTGTTCCACCCAACGGGCATTACCAAAGTTCTTGGTACGTTGAGCTAAGGTGTCACTGATTCTTTCATGAAGAATCGTTTTGGCTTCATCGCAGAGAATATACTCATCTTTAGCAAACAGATGCAGGGCAATCTCCATCAATTGGTCGGCATCGTAGTCGCTGAAATGATACTTGTAGGGGAATCGTCCCATCAGTCCTGGGTTCGAGTTCAGCATAGCATCCATTTCTTTCTCGTAGCCCGCGAAAATAATGACCATATCAGGATTGGGCTGTGAAAGAACCGTCAGCAAACTGTCAATAACTTTGGCTCCATAGTCTTTTCTGTCAACAGTACCCTCATAGAGATTATATGCCTCATCGATGAAGAGAACGTTTCCTCTTGCTTCTTCCAAGACCGCCTTCATATTCTCTTCGGTCTCACCGATATAGCGTCCTACGAGCCTTGTGCGGTCGACACAAATTACATCCCCTTTGGAGAGTAGTCCGATGGAATGGTATATCTTACCGAGCAGTTTTGCGACAGTAGTTTTGCCTGTGCCTGGATTGCCAGTGAAGATGGCATGTTGCGCAGCCTTGTTTGACGTATGGAAACCAGCTTTGCAGCGCTCTATGAAGAAGCGGCTTTGGTTAGCCATCGTTGTAATACTCTTTTTGATATCATCAAGTCCCACCATCTCGTTGAGTTCACGTATGCTATCCTCAAACTCTGAGGTTGAGTTGGGCAGGAGGTCAAGAGGAATATCCTCAATCGGCAACTTCGGCAATTCTTCCTCCTCAGACATAATACCATGAAGAGCACGACGGCGATAACGAGGAGAGACTTCCTCAGCAACATATCGACGGATGCTACTTACTGACCATATAGAGAGACACCCGTGTTCGTGATGTTCCAATATTGCTCTTGCAAGAGCATCCATGGTAGCTTCAGAGGGATCAAGGTGTTCATTATCCAATTCTCTGAGGAATGCCTGAACCAGTTCGAATCCTGTATATGAATGCTGTCTCAGGACATTTCCGCTTACAAACAGTTCCTTCAGAGAGGGATACACATCCAGTACGCTCTCGATTTCCTGTTTACCACCACACAGCCAAAGCTTGTATTTTTCTTTATCTTCAGAGATTTTCTCCACAATCTGTCGTGTGACCACCTTTCCTCCTGTGCTGAGCAAAGCTCCAGGACTTGTCAGGCAGTAGACCTGATTGGACGTGTTGTTCAGTTTCTCATTCAGTGGCTCAAAAGGATTTTGCAGAGCTGCATTGTAGAGTGTGTTACAGTCAACGTGAGTATAGTAGTAGCCCGGCACAGCGAGTTTCTGGAAAGACTGGAGGACATCTGCGTTCCAGTCCCTGTTTGTAGTGTAGATCAGGAGATTTCGGTTGACTCTCAGTTCTCTGCCACTCAGTCCTTTTCGAAACTCATTGTAGATTTTCAACTGTCGGCATTCCAAAGCATACCGTCTTAACTCTGAAGTGCCAGGAGTCGTAGAGAGAACATCCCAACTCGACTCAGTATTCTCTACGCATGAGGTGAGGATGTCCTCGATACTACAGATGGGACACATCGTTAATGGTTGCTGCATAACGTTCAATGACTTATCTACCTCGAAATCAATACGTGCAAGGGCACCATTATTTTTATCACGAAGCAGAAGAAAGTATTTTCCTGGCAACCAAATACGGAAAGAAAGCATAACGATACTCACATTGCTGCTGTTTTCACGGTTGAACTTATAGGTTACCTCGCTGTTGCACATCGGGGAATAATCGTCTGAATAGACAAAGCAAGTGAAACGTCCCTCTTTAATCATCGAACCTTTCCTAGCCTGGATACTTACAATAATGCAGCCGTCTGTGTAGTCTGCCTCGTCACTTGTTGATAGTGATAGTTCAATTTTCCTAATGTCCTTCAAGGTGGGAGTGCTAATCGTGTTGCCAAATAACTTTTCGTCAGAGTTAAAATAAGGGTCGTCCTTTACAGGAAGAGGGTTTTCCATCAATTCATGAAGTTTCTTACAAAGTTCATCGTCTGTGTAGGCTTTAACATTACTATTCATAAAACATAAAAATATTGATTGCATAAAAAAGAGCCGCCAAAGCAGTTCTTTCTATCATCATACAAAATAAAATTTAGTATTATATTAAATTTATCCGCATAAACGATTGTTGTTTCAAAATTAATTCTTATCTTTGCAGGTGACTCAGTTAAGTCCACAAGGGCAAAAGGAATTTGCAAATCATGTAAACCGAACTTTATAGAACAGCAACTATTAAGTATGAATATTAAGAACCTCATTCTATGCGGAGCATTGGGACTGGCGATGATGTCCTGCTCTACGAAACAAAATGCCATCAACCAGTTGGAGGATTTCTCCTACGAGCTGCGTGACCACAGCCGCTACTACGATGCCGGCGAGTGGGAAAAAGCTGGTAAAAAGTTTGTCAGTATCCGTAAGAAGATCAGCAAACACGAGTTTGATTACACTCCAGAGGAGAAAGCCAAGATAGGCCGTCTGGAAGGTGACTGCGCCAAGTACATGGCCAAAGGCGCCAAGGAAGGTGTCTTTGACAAGATTAAGAACATCAGCAACGAAATCAAAGGTATCATAGATAGTATCATGGATTCTGTAGTCCCCTTCACTCAAGGCGAAGAAAGTTGATGTATATGAGAAAGATGATTCAATGGATGTGTGTCGCTGTCCTTATTGGTGGGGTAACGTCGTGCACATCATGTACGTCGAATAAAGATGCTCCATCGGTTGAGGTGTCGGAGTTTATCCCCAAGGCACCAGATTACGACGATGCGACGATGTGGGTTACTGCCGACGGCGACACTGACGGCACTGGAGCCGACATCTTCTATGTCGTATCGACGTGGGAGGAGGACTGGACGACAGAGAATGGCCGGATATGTCACTATGCCGACGTGTGGAACCCCGAGCACCGCAGGCGCATGGCTGATCTGGAGATGAACAAAGTAGCGGCGTATATGTCGCCAGGCAACCGTTTCTTCGCCCCGTACTACCGTCACACAACCATTGACGCCTGGGTAACACAGAATGAAGATACCCTCATGCGCCGTGAACGGTTGGCAATGGATGATGTCCGCGCAGCTTTTGACCACTTCCAGGCTCAACGAGACCAAAGCCGTCCGCTCATCATTGCAGGCTTCAGTCAGGGCGGTCTGGCTGTGGTGGAACTGCTGAAGCACATCGACGACGAGACCTACCGCCAACTGGCTGCGGCATACGTTCTAGGATACAAAGTGACTGAAGCCGACATGGCACAGTGCAGCCACATCCGTCCCGCCGAGGGTGAGACGGACACAGGTGTCACCATCTGCTACAACACGGTGAAGGATGTGAAGTACATCAAACCCATTATCTCCGCCTCCGACATCTGTATCAACCCCGTAAACTGGCGCACGGACGCCACACCCGCAACACTCCACGACACCATTACTGTCACCGTGTCGCCTGCGTATCATGTCCTTGTAGTCACTGGCTACAGCGGTTCAGAGTATTCCCCCTACAAAGACCTCATCAATGTGGGCGATATCCACAGTTGTGAACCCTGGCTCTACAGTGAGTGCCTTGCGAAGAACATCGCCGTGAGAACTAAGAAGTGGCGTGAAAAAGACGCCAACAATATTCACTAACTAAAAAAACGAAAACAAGATGAATGCCAAACCAATGTTTATATCGCTGTTGCTGGTCGGTAGCAAGGAAATGACAATGGGTAACTAACAAAGTGGCAGTCATCGACCGTGAGTGTGGCGGATTCTTCGGTATGAGTCCGAAAGACCTCTAAAAGGCCTCCTTTGAGTGAAGGAGACCTTTCAATTTTGTCTGGAAGCCTTTAAATCTTGTCTGAAAATGAAAAAAAAAGACTGAAAAATTGTGGTTTATATGATTTTTTCGTAATTTTGCCGATGAATATAATGCAAAAACTTAAAATTATGATAATGAAAACGGCTAAACTATTTATTCTAATGGCAGCGTTGATATGCGCTACGACTGCATGGGCACAGACCAAAGTATCGACGGACGACGAGCTGCGCACGGCGATACAAACCGACGGTGCGAATATCACCGTGACGGCGGACATTGACCTCAGCAACAGTACGCTGAGTATCGAAAGTGGTATGACGGTGACCATCGACCTCGGCGGTCACACGCTGGATCGCAAGCTGACGATGCGCGGCGAAGGCGGCGGTCAGGTCATCACTGTGCGCAAGGGTGCTACGCTCAACCTTAGCAACGGCACATTGAAAGGCGGCTGGGGTCGCGATGGCGGAGGTCTTGTCAATGAAGGAGGTACCGTGACGCTGACAGATGTCAACATTACGAATAACACGGCGGACGACCGTGGAGGCGGAATATCGAACCACGGCACGCTCAACATGACGGGCGGCAGCATCACCGGTAACACGACCAACGACCAAACGGATCCTAAAGGTGGTGGCGGTATCATGAACACTGAAGGTGCTACGGCTACACTCACAGGTGTCACCATCACCGGCAACACGGTCAATGTGACTGGCGGTGGCGGCATCTGCAACTACGGCATGATGACACTCGACGGCTGTACCATCACCGGCAACTCCTGTCAGATGAACGGCGGCGGTATCTGGACGGCAGCCAGTGCTACGCTTAACATGCAGGGCGCGATGACCGTGACAGGTAACACGGGACCCGGCGGTATGACCAATAATCTGTTCCTGAAAACCAACGCCGTCGTTACCATTACTGGCAGCCTTGAGGGTAGCACAGTGGGTGTCAACATGGAAGCCACAGCCGACACCTTCACCAGCGGCTACTCGACCTACAACAGCGGCACAGACCCTGCCACGATCTTCACTCCCGACATCAGCGGTGTTATGGCAGTCAGTTTGGATGAAAGCGAAGCGAAGTTAGCCAGTATTCTGCCCGAAGGCGCAGTCTATTACATCGAGTGCAGCTGGGATAGCCATAACAAGAAAGTGGTGAACACCACCAAGATCCTCTCGCGACAGATTGGTTACAGCGACACGCCGACAGAAGGCGATTACAAGTTGGTGACCAACAGCAAAAACGAAGACGACTGGTTCCAATTGGGTGGATACAGCGACGACAATGATGAATACTATGTAGTGACCGGCAACGTGAGCAACAATACCCTCAATGTGTTGGGCAAAAAGGTACACCTCATCCTCTGCGACGGAGCCAAGCTCACCCTCTCTGGCGGAATACTGTGTTATGGAGACAATTATAAACTGAACATCCACAGCCAGTCCTACGGTCCCTCGATGGGCAAGCTCATTGCCGAGAGCGGCTATGATGATGGGGTTGCCGGCATCGGCAGCGATTGTGTAATATCATGGCATGAATCCTGGAATCATAATGAATGGGGACATTTTTTACCGGATGAAAATACCAGAATACCTAGCGACATTGAGATACACGGTGGCGACATATATGCTCAGGGTAGCGAACAAGCTGCTGGTATCGGTGGGGGAAATGCTCAGAGTGGTGGCAATCTCATAATCTATGGTGGCAAAATCACCGCGAAAGGTGGTGCTGGCAATTCAGATGGGGAGGGCGCTGCCGGCATCGGCGGCGGCAATCTTGGTGACGCCGGCAACATCAAAATTTACGGCGGCACCGTGGAAGCCTGGGGCGGTAGGACTAGTGCTGGCATTGGAGGCGGCGAAGGCCTTAGAAGCGGAAACATTGAAATCTACGACGGTAATGTTATAGCGCATGGCGGTGAGCAAGGCGCTGGTATTGGCAGTGGCATATATGCCCAAGACATCACTGTCACTATCAACGGCGGCATCGTGAAAGCCTATGGCAACGATGGCGGAGCAGGCATCGGTAGCGGTAAGGGCTCGGGTATGACTTATCGCAGCGGCATTATCAACATCAACGGTGGGGAGGTATATGCCTACGGCAGCGATGACGCTGCTGGCATCGGCGGCGGAAATGATGTCAACGGTGCTGACGTCACCATCACCGGCGGCTATGTCTATGCCAAGGGCGACGGCAACGGTGCCGGCATCGGCAGCGGTTGTGAAGGCATCTGGGATGGTGGCAAACAAGGCGGTAGGTTTACTATGACCGGTGGCGAGGTGTATGCCTACGGCGGTGTGGATGCTGCGGGCATCGGCGGCGGCGAGGATGCCGACGGTGGAACCATCACCATCTCTGGCGGCTACGTCTATGCCGAGGGCAACGACTACGGTTCGGGTATCGGTGGCGGTCAGGGTGGCGACGGCGGCAATGTAACCATCACCGGCGGTATTGTTATCGCAAAGAAGGGAGAACACGCCACCAGTGCCATCGGCTCGGGCGACAGCGACAACAATGGCACGCTGACCCTCGGCGACGACAGATGTGTCTATATCACCAGCAACCTGTGGCGCAGCAAGAAGGAAAACCGCGTCAGCGACTGCTGGGGTGCCGCGTATCTCCAAATCAGCGAGTGTCTCCACGGAGATGCCACAGCCTCCGTCATCAATGGCGACAAGCATAGCATCGGCAACTGCAAATGGTGCTACCTTACGGGCGAGGACACCCACACCTTCCGCGACTATGGCGAGTGTGACGCTTGTCACCTCATCCGTCTGGAGGACGAGGGTGACAACAGCGCGCTGTTCAGCAAATGGGACGACGGCGTTGTCCATGACTTCTTCCTCAACGGG
>JBGUIA010000020.1:0-6465 GCA_045112595.1 Prevotella sp.
TTCAGGTCGCGGCTCACGCCGGCCTTGTCCAAAATCTTTGCTGAACTACTTCGACCAATACCATAGATATAGGTCAATGCGATTTCGCCACGCTTCTCCTGGGGCAAATCTACTCCAACAATTCTTATTGCCATTTGTTAAATGAATAAATAAATGATATAAAAAAATTCGAATTTCCGCTAAAAAGCATGCAAAGGTACGCAGAATTTCCGAGACTCCGCTACCTTTTTATGCTTATTTAACATAATTTTTTAACCCTGACGCATCTTGTACTTGGGGTTCTTCTTGTTGATAACGAACAAACGACCCTTACGACGCACAATCTTGCAGTCGGGTGTACGCTTCTTCAATGATGCTCTTGTCTTCATTTTATTGTCTCCTTATTTTATTTGTATCTGAATACAATTCGTCCTTTTGTCAGGTCATACGGACTCATCTCAACCTTCACCTTGTCGCCGGGCAGAATCTTGATATAGTGCATTCGCATCTTACCCGAGATGTGTGCGATGATGGGCACACCGTTCTCCAACTCCACTCGGAACATCGCATTAGAGAGAGCCTCTACAATCGTTCCGTCTTGCTCAATAGCGCCTTGCTTTGCCATATAAACTTAATATAGTTTTCCTTCTATGTTCTCTACTTCTTCGAATGAAGATAAAATCTCTGCCTTGCCCTTGCGGACGACCAGCGTATGCTCAAAATGAGCGGCGGGCTTGCCGTCCTGTGTGCGGATGGTCCAACGGTCTTTATCGTCGAGCCAGATGTCGCGCTTGCCCATGGTAATCATCGGTTCGATGGCAATACACATGGAGGATTTCAACATCACGCCGTTTCCACGACGTCCGTAATTAGGCACCTGGGGGTCCTCATGCATCTCGCGGCCAATACCATGTCCGGTCAGTTCGCGGACAATACCATAGCCATGAGCCTCGCAATGGTCCTGCACTGCACTGCTGATATCACCGAGGTGACGACCAGCGACGGCGTTGTCGATACCCTTGTACAGGGACTCCTTCGTAACGCGGAGCAACTCTTTGACCTCTTCGCTGACCTCGCCGACACAGAATGTGTAGCAGGAATCGCCGCAAAAGCCGTTGAGCAGCGTGCCGCAGTCGATGGAGATGATGTCACCGTCCTTGAGCACTGTCTCAGCATTGGGAACGCCATGCACGACGACGTCGTTTACTGAGGTACAGATGCTGGCAGGAAACGGCCCTCCATATGGATTGGGGAACCCCTTGAAAGTCGGAATTGCTCCATGGTCGCGAATGAATTCGTCAGCCACTTGATCCAACTGGAGGGTCGTTACACCAGGCTTGATATGTTTTGCCAATTCGCCAAGGGTCTTACCAACAAGTTGGTTAGCCTGGCGCATCAGCTCAATTTCGTCTTCAGTCTTCAGAAATATCTTCATACTGGCTTAGTACGCACTCATACCACGTCCGTGGATACGGCCTGAATTGAGCAGACCGTCGTAGTGACGCATGAGCAGATGGCTCTCAATCTGCTGCAGGGTATCGAGAACAACACCCACGAGAATCAGCAGTGAGGTACCACCGAAGAACTGAGAGAAGGCATCCTGCACGTCGAGCAGTCCTGCGAGAGCGGGCATGATGGCAATGAAGGCAATGAACAGCGAACCAGGCAGAGTGATGCGTGACATCACTTCGTCGATGAAGTCGGCTGTCGGCTTACCGGGCTTGATGCCGGGGATAAAGCCATTGTTGCGCTTCATATCCTCAGCCATCTGCGTAGGATTGAGCGTGATAGCGGTGTAGAAGTAGGTGAATGCAATGATCAGGAACGCAAAGATGATATTGTAGGTCCAGCTGTGATGATCGAGCATGGAACGAACAAACCAGTTTGCATTTTCCGGAGCTGCATACTGTACGAAAGCCAACGGAATGAACATCAGAGCCTGAGCAAAGATGATAGGCATCACGTTAGCAGCGAACAGCTTCAGGGGGATGTACTGACGTGCACCGCCAACCTGCTGACCACCGACAATGCGTTTTGCATACTGTACGGGAACCTTGCGGACACCCTGTACGAGAACGATTGCTGCACATACGACTGCATAGAGAATGATAATCTCGACGAGGAACATCACGAGACCACCACCGCTGATGGCAGTGAAACGTGAGGTTACCTCCTGGATGAATGCCTGCGGGAGGCGGGCAATAATACCAATCATAATGATCAGCGAGATACCATTTCCAATACCCTTATCGGTAATGCGCTCACCCAGCCAGAGGATGAACATACTGCCGGCAGCGAGGATGATAGTAGCTGGGAATACGAATACTGACCAGCTGATTCCTGATGCCAAAGCAGCACCGGCCTGCATCTTCAGATTGATGAGGTAACTCGGAGCCTGGAACAGCAGAATAGCTACTGTCAGGTAACGAGTGTAGGTCATAATCTTCTTGCGGCCGCTCTCACCCTCGCGCTGCATCTTCTGGAAGTAAGGCACAGCGACAGCGAGGAGCTGCATAACGATGGAAGCAGAGATGTAAGGCATGATTCCAAGCGCAAAGATGGATGCGTTGGAGAATGCACCACCAGAGAACATATCCAACAGCGACATCAGACCACCGGCAGTCTGTGACTGCAGCTTGTCCAACAGTGCAGGATTGATACCAGGAAGCACTACGAATGAGCCGAAGCGGTAAATGGCTACGAACAGCATCGTGATGAGGATGCGCTGACGCAGGTCCTCAATCTTCCAAATGTTCTTCAGTGTCTCTATTAACTTCTTCATTGTCTTGTTTAGATTATAGTTGCGTTACCACCAACTGCCTTGATAGCTTCCTCGGCAGTCTTTGAGAATGCGTTTGCTTCAACGTCAACCTTGGCTTTCAGCTCACCGTTACCAAGTACCTTGACAAGCTCCTTGCCATTGGTCAGACCAGCAGCAACCAGCTCGGCAATACCGATCTTGGTCAGACCCTTCTCCTCTGCCAGCTTCTGCAGAGTAGAGAGGTTCACTGCAAAGTACTCCTTGTGGTTGATGTTCTTGAAGCCGAACTTCGGCAGACGACGCTGCAGAGGCATCTGACCACCTTCGAAACCAACCTTTTTCTTGTAACCTGAACGAGCCTTGGCACCCTTGTGACCACGGGTAGAAGTGCCACCGAGACCAGAACCTGGTCCGCGACCGATTCTACGACGTGAATGGGTAGAGCCCTCAGCCGGTTTTAAAGTATGTAGTTTCATAATCGTAATACGTTTTAATTGTTTGATGAAATTAATCGATAACAGTCACCAGATGGTGAACCTTCTGGATCATACCACGGATTGAAGGAGTATCCTCTACCTCAACAACCTGAGAGATCTTGCGGAGACCGAGAGCCTGAAGCGTGCGCTTCTGGTCTACAGGATAACCGATCTTACTCTTAATCTGCTTTACCTTAATTGTTGCCATAGTTCTTTCTCCTTATTATCCTCTAAATACTTTTTCCATACTGATACCACGTGTACCTGCGATAGTGTAGGCATCACGCATCTGACTCAAAGCCTCAATGGTAGCCTTTACCAGGTTGTGGGGGTTAGAAGAGCCCTTCGACTTTGCGAGGACGTCCTTCACACCAACACTCTCCAGTACGGCACGCATAGCACCACCTGCTACCAGACCGGTACCGGCTGCAGCGGGACGGAGGAATACGTGAGCACCACCGAAACGGGCTTCCATCTCATGGGGGATAGTACCCTTGAGCACGGGAACCTTCACAAGATTCTTCTTGGCTGCCTCTGTACCCTTGGCGATGGCTGCGGTAACTTCACCGGCCTTGCCAAGACCCCAGCCAATGATACCGTTGCCGTCGCCGACAACAACAATGGCTGCGAATGTAAAGGTGCGACCACCCTTTGTTACCTTAGTAACACGGTTGATGGCAACCAGTCTGTCTTTCAACTCTACGTCGCTATTTATCTTAACTTTGTTCATTGCCATAATCGTTTAAAATTTAAGTCCACCTTTACGAGCTGCATCAGCCAGAGACTTTACGCGGCCATGATACAGATAACCGTTACGGTCGAAGACAACAGCAGTGATGCCTGCCTCCTGAGCCTTTGCGGCAATCAGCTCACCAACCTTCTCAGCCTGCTGGATCTTAGGCATAGCCTCAAGACCGATAGACGATGCAGCAGCAAGAGTTTTACCTTCCAAATCGTTAATCACCTGAGCATAGATCTGCTTGTTAGAGCGGAATACACTCATACGAGGACGCTCGGCAGTACCGAAAACGTTCTTACGAATTCTATATTTAATCTTAATTCGTCTTTCTACTTTCTTCGTTGTCATAATTCTTTAATCTTTTAATGGTTTAACGAATTACTTCGCAGATGCCGACTTACCCGACTTACGACGGATAACCTCACCCTTGAACAAAATACCCTTACCCTTGTAAGGCTCCGGCATACGGAAAGAACGAATTTTTGCACAAATCAGTCCGAGCAACTGCTTGTCGCATGACTCCAGAATAATCTGGGGGTTCTGGTTACGCTCCATCTTGGTCTCAACCTTCACCTCCTTAGGAAGCTGGATGAAAATGGGGTGCGTGTAACCCAGAGAGAACTCAATGAGATTACCCTGGTTCGACACACGGTAACCGACACCGATAAGCTCCATCTCCTTCTTGTAACCCTCGCTGACACCAACAACCATATTGTTGATCAAAGCGCGGTAAAGGCCATGGAAAGCCTGCTTCTGTTTGATATTTACAGGGCTGTTCTCGTCAATCTCGAAAGTGATCTGACCATCAGCGATGTTCATCTTGATGCTACTGTCAACCTTCTGTGAGAGCTCACCCTTCGGACCCTTTACTGTAACAACACCGTCCTGACCCTGAGCTACTGTAACGCCTGCAGGGATACTAATTGGCAATTTTCCTATTCTTGACATAGTGCGGTCCTCCAATTAATAAACGTAGCAAAGCACCTCACCGCCGATCTTCAGCTGTGAAGCCTCCTTGTCTGTCATTACACCTTGGGATGTAGATAAGATGGCTATACCTAATCCGTTAATTACTCTCGGCATGTTCTTGTAACCAGTGTACTTACGAAGACCTGGTGTAGACACGCGCTTCAGGCACTTGATGGCGTTAGCCTTGGTGGCGGGATCATACTTCAAAGCCACCTTGATAGTGCCCTGAGGGCCATCCTCGATGAACTTGTAGTTCAGGATGTAACCCTTCTCGAAGAGGATCTTAGTGATTTCCTTCTTCAAGTTAGACGCAGGAACCTCAACCACGCGGTGGTTGGCCATAATGGCGTTTCTGAGTCTGGTCAGATAATCTGCTATTGGATCTGTCATAAAATAAAATGTTTAATTAATCGGGACTGCCCCGACAATATTAAATAAAAAATTCACTTTCGCTTTTAGCCTTTGGCTTTTGGCTTGCTAACAGCTAACTGCTAATAGCTAACAGCCAATTGCCATTTACCAGCTAGCCTTCTTCACACCGGGAATCAGACCGCTTGATGCCATCTCACGGAACTGAATACGGCTGAGACCGAACTGGCGCATATATCCCTTGGGACGACCAGTGATCTTGCAGCGGTTGTGCAGACGGATGGGGTTGGCGTTCTTGGGGATTGCCTGCAGCTTGCGAGCAGCCTCGTAAGCCTCTGCGGGATCCTCTGACGTTGCGATAATCTTCTTCAAGGCTGCACGCTTCTCAGCATAACGGGCAACGAGCTTAGCACGCTTCACCTCACGAGCCTTCATTGATTCTTTTGCCATATCTTCTTAGTCTTTATTGTTCTTGAATGGAAGACCGAAAGCCTTCAGCAGTGCAAAACCCTCCTCGTCAGTCTTTGCAGAGGTGACGAAAGTGATGTTCATACCCTGAATACGGTCTACAGTGTCAATGTTGATCTCAGGGAAGATAATCTGCTCCTGGATACCCAGTGTGTAGTTACCACGACCATCGAACTTGCTCTCGATACCCTTGAAGTCACGGATACGGGGCAGAGCCACGCGAACCAGCTTCTCCAGGAACTCATACATACGCTCACGACGCAGTGTTACCATCACGCCGATAGGCATCTTCTTACGGAGCTTGAAGTTGGCGATATCCTTCTTAGAATAGGTAGCCACAGCCTTCTGTCCGCAGATGGTGGTAATCTCGTTGATAGCCACGTCGATGATCTTCTTGTCCTGAGTGGCATCGCCCAGACCCTGGTTGATGACAATCTTCTTCAGGACGGGAACCTGCATCTTCGAGCTATAGTTGAACTGCTTCTCAAGTGCCGGAGCAATCTGCTCTGTGTACACTTTCTTCAATTGTGCTGTATTTGCCATTACTTAATCTCCTCCCCTGACTTTTTAGCGATACGAACGACGTTCTTGCCCTCATGCTTGATGCTGACGCGGGTAGCCTTGCCGCTCTTCGGATCGATGAGACTTAAATTTGAGATATGTATCGGAGCTTCCTGCTTCACGATACCACCCTGCGGGTTCTT
>JBGUIA010000021.1:0-18705 GCA_045112595.1 Prevotella sp.
CATCAGCCAGCTGGTGAGAGGTCAGAAGATTGACGATGTGATTCGTCGGTTGGACGGCATTCGCTGTGGTATCAAGAACACATCGTGTCCTGATCAGTTGTGTCGCGCACTGGAACAACTGAAGCTGGCTCCGTTAACGGGCGAGTAACCTTGCCTGATTCCGCTCAGAAATTGATGCCGATGATGAGGAAACAGTTCATATTATCATTTGCAGGAAGGATCATCACCTGCTGCCTGCTATTATTGTCCTTGAATGCGACTGCACAAGAACAGACGGAGCAGCGAGAGCAATCGCAAGCTTGCTTGCAGATTGCCGAGTCGCGACGGATGTCGACAACACGTCAACAAGAGACTACAGACAGCGTAAGTACGCAGGAAAGTAAGTCGAAGCTGAAGGCGCGGCTTCACCAGGTGCAGCAATACTTGGACACGAAAGCAAGGAAGAAGGTGGATTCGAACTACATCGAAGTGCCCGAGAAGCCTTGGAGGGTCGTCCTGCGTTATAATGCAAGCGTGTTCGACGTGGACTACAGCAACAGCGCAGGCAGTCCGTCGGCAGGTGACGGCATCGACTGGGAGATGTGCTTTGAGCCGCCATTGGCATCTTCCATTGGTGTGTGGGCAGGCTATCGTGGTACGGGAATAGCTATCTCCAAGTCTCTCCACAGAAAGAGAGGTACTACGTTCTCCTTCAGCACCACTGGGGCAAAATACGGAATCAACCTTCGGCTGAGGGGATTTGACATTGACGAAGTGACGCTCACCTCAACCGTCTATGATGGCGACAAAGTGATAAATGAAAAGGAAAATGGGCATTTATATGCTCCCGCAAGCATTGCCTCACTCTACTTAAACGGCTACTACGTGTTCAACGGGCGCCGCTACTCACAGGCTGCGGCCTACAACCAGTCTGTCATCCAGCGTCGCTCAGCAGGATCGTTGCTCGTAGGAGCCACTTGGTATATGTCGGCCTTCGACTTTTCGGATGACAAGAACTCCGTGTTGATACTCCTAAGCCATAACATCGGACGCGTCAAACTGCTTCAAGGCAACATCGGTGTCGGCTACGGCTACAACTGGGTGCCCCTGCGCGGCCTTGTCGTCAACGCCATGGCCATGCCGACCATCAGCTTCTACAACCGCGTGAAGGTTTACAACTACGACTGCAACTATGTAGTAGCAGCGGATGACGGGAAGTCTGCCGAGTATGGGGACTGGAACCCAGAAACGCACACGTGGGCCAACGGAAAGACGCACAAGCCCCTGCTTGATGACATCAAGGATCCTACGTGGCGTGAAAGAGTTGACAGTTGGGAGATAGGTTCTGAGAACGAATACAGCATGCTCAGGCTCAATGTTGACCTGCGACTCGGCATAGCCTACAACTGGAGCAACTATTTCATCGGACTTCAGGCGCAGTTCAATAACTTCAACTATAAGAAAGACCAGTGTAAGGTCAACCTCTTCGACGCATACGGCCGCGTGTCGTTTGGCGTAAGACTATAGAGGAGCGCATCCCGCTCAGAAATTAATGCCGATGGTAGCATAGAGCGCACCGGTGTGGGAAGTGTCGAAATAGTCGCGGCTGATGTTGGAAAGACCAAAGTCGTAGCCTACTTCGGCATAGAGGTCGTCGTACTGGACACCGCAGCCCACCTTGATACCTCCGTCGAAGCGCTTGAAGCCGACGTCGTCGAAGGAGCTGTAGGCATGACGATTGCCAAAGTCCTTGATCTTGCCATCGACGCCAACGGCCAGATAGCCGCCCAGATAGGGTTGGATGCACAGACCACTGTTGGTGACGGCATTGTATTTCAGCACTAATGGCACTTCCAGATAGATGAGGCCATAGGTGAACTTAGCACCATTGATGTTGCCTTCGCCACCTTTCTCGACACACGAGAGACCCGTCTCGAAATAGACAGGGGTCTGGGGAGCTATCTGCAAGCCTACGACAGCACCTATGTTCAGTCCTGCACGCAGCGACCCTCCGTCCAGATAGGGATCGTCGGAACTGACGGTAGCAAAGCTACCTCCGAGTCGTAGGCCGAAATAGGTATCGGTGTAAGTGTGGTGACGTGGTGGCTGGTGGTAATAGCCGTATCGGCTACCAGTCGCCGTTCTGGGACGTCCGTACTGTGCCATGACGGGCAGAGTCAGCATAAGACTCGTTATTGCTATCAACATCTTTTTCATAATCTGTACGTTTTAATGATTTGACGTTGCAAAGATAGCGACAAAAAGGCCTTCCGTGCAAAGGAAATCGCCCAAAAAGCGAAGGATTTTCCCTATAAAACATGAGGGATTCCCTCCCCCATGCTGACAACAAAAAAGTGGGCTGACACGTTAGTCAGTCCACCCTTTTATGATTTGATGATATGATTTACTTAACAATCACCTTACGAACGGTGCCGTCGCTGAGGCGGATGATGTTCAGACCACGCTGGGGAGCGCTGACCTGACGTCCGTCAAGCGTATAACGGGCTGCCTCGGTAGCGGTGGCAGTGTGTATGCCACTGATGGCAGTGGGGTCGTAGTCGGCCACCTTGACCTTGGCCACGTTGGCTACGCTGCCATCGCTGGCGATGAGGACGGCAATGACATAGATCTGATCCATCTGCAAGGCATTCTTCAGCTTAGCATAGGTGGGGAGATTCAGCGTATAGCTCACTTCCGCGTTTTCACCGGCTGTAAGGGTCTGGGCAGATATTTGGTTAGAGCCGCTGACGTATGAGCTGGCAATGGCAACGTCGTTGAAGGTGTATCCCTGAATAGGATTGGTGCCATATTTTCCACCACTGCAGACGTCTGCAAATTCTTCTCCCGCTTGTGACGCACTGTACTGAGCATAGTAGTTGGTCTGATTCCAGCCTGTTCCCGAGCCTTTCAGGCCATCGGCAATCAGTACAAACTCCAATTTGTAGGTTCCGTCGAACAACGGACTGAATTTGGCATTGGCATCAACCTTGGTATTCGTTTCGTCGAAAGTACCGCTAACCTGTAAGTTGGCCATTGCGGGAATGGCAAGTGCTGCCTCCAGATCCAGCAGGACATCACTACCTGAGCCGTAATAGGGGTCAACCTCTTCACCGCGATTGATGCGTGCAGAGGGGGCACCATTCAGACCATGTTTAGCGTAGCTGTTACGGTCAATATACATGGCGTCGGAAGACTGATTGCTATACTGATGGATGGCGACACCGGCGAAACGGTCGCCAAAGGCTGCACGCATTTTTGCCATCCCGAGATGACCTCGTGGACACCAGCCACAGCCTGTACCTGTGAACTGCTCTACCAACGCACTACGGCTGATGATTTCGCTAAGTGAATACAATGTGAAAGATGCCGTCTTGTCATCAGCGTTGTTGTCGTTGCCATTGACCTTGGTGATGGTCAGGGTCTTGTTCTTGATGCTTTGTTCTGCTTCTGCGGGAATGACCGTTCCTATATAACCTCTTGAGTAAGCAGGAATGGCGGGATCAATATCAGCCTGGAACTCCTGACTGTCATTACCGATGACGAAATTGATGCTGCTGACAGGTGAGACACCCTGATTGTCAATCTTAAATGTTGCTGTAGCATTTTTGCCTACCTCAGCATAGACTGGGCCGAAGTCACTGGGAGTCACGATATTATCTGCAAACGAATCGCCTTCAAGTAAAACCTGCAGGAACAGATTTCCCCAATTTGCACTCTCATCACTCCAATTTGGAACAGCACTGTTTGTCCTGATAAGCAATGTGTTGCTGCTGCTATTATCGGACTCTATCAAAATCGGATATCCGTCTGCGCTGTATTGTACTTTGGAGATTGTGAATGAATAGCCTACATAGACACCTTCAGCCGGAATAGCGTAGGGCTCATTGAGTGGTACATCAATGTTCAGAGCGCCTAACTCAGCCTGAGGAACGTCAACAACCTGCAGGCAGTTCGTTGCATCGATGGTTGTCGGTTTTGATTTGGCAATCCATACTTTTGCATCCTTGGCATTTGGAGCAACCAATCCGAAACGGACAGCATGGATGGTCTTGCCACCTGCTATTGAATGATTGCCGGGGATGAAGATGGCGCAGTGATAGGTGTCAGCTTGACCTACTCCAAGTCCGGTTAATTCGTTTGTGCTACCAGCATAACCCCACCAAGTCTGATTTGCTCCTGGTTGGATGGCGGCGCGCTGGGTTCTTAACGCAGTTGTAGCGGACTTGACAGGTGCTTTCTGGAACACTTGTGCTTGCATGCTCAGCACACCTACTGTGGCGAACATGGCGATAAGGGTAAAAATCTTTCTCATAAGCTAATATTATTTATTGAATGACTTAACGATTCTTCCGTCTGACAAACGGGTAATAGTGAAACCTTGATGGCTGTTCGTTGCAGGCTGGCCCTGAAGGGTGTAACGTTCCGAAACGGTTGCCTCGGTGCTAAAGGCACTGACGTGGGACGGGTCAGCATATACGAAGGTAACCTGAATGGCAGGGCCATCGGCAATCTTTGTGCCAATGGCATTCAGTACGTCAATGGCCAACGTGACCTTGCACGTGCCGTAAACTTCTGGAAACCATTCGCACTGCAAGTCGCGCACCTCGCCAGCAGTCATCTCGTCCTTTGTGGTTACAAAGGAACCTGTAGTGTTTTTGGTGATACACCTTGACGGGAAGCAGATTTGGAACATTCCGTTGTCGAGGGTTTGAATCTGGTAGCTGATGCGCACCGAGGCACTGGACCCTGATGTGTTCTTGACAGAAAGTCCGGTACTGATGAAATCGCCCATGATTTCGTCCTCTGTCAGTTCGCTGACAGTAAGCGATGTTCCATTAGCTACCGTATTGCCGCTCTTATCGACAAACTGAAACGTTGAACTGTCCTGTGCCACAGCACATAGCGTGCTCAGCAGGGAAAACAGAAATAGAGTAAAAAGTTTCTTCATACGCATACATATTTTATAATTCTTTTTTTCGGACTTGCAGGACGCCTTGGTCGTTGTAGAGGAAGGCGATGATGGCGAGGTCGTCGATTTTCCATTCAGTAGGGACTTTTAGCGTGTAGTTTCCTGTGACGGAATGCTTACCTTCCTTTATCGTCATTTCCTCGCCCCATGCACCGTTGAGGGCGGTGCGGAAGACGTGCTGATGGAGATACGTGTCGTTGCGCGAACCATCAGGCATCAACTGAAAGGCCGTTACGCTGTCCTCGACGACCCACAGTTGCAGGTGTCCTGAGACAGTGCCTTCGATGCCCTCGACGTCGGCACGGATTGTCAGTTCGTAATCGTTACGCTGTACGGCTATGTTGATGGATACGGGAGCAGGTTTCTGCAGTTCTTCGCGAATGCGGGTGTTCCATGCAGTATATTCTGTGGGAACGCCACGATTGACGAGTCCTACGGGCTGATATTCCAGGTTCCAGTGGTTGTAGTATTCGTCACCTGTATCGGTGCTCAGACCAAGAAACTTCGCATTGGTATGGAAACCCAGCGGACCGCTATGGATGGCAACAGCAATGATGGTATCAGCACCGTACTGCTGCTGTAGTGCATGGATTTCATCGTTGGCCTTCGGACAGTTGACACAGCGCTGGCCCGTGAAGTCCTCGAGCAAGACACAGCGCGACACACTATTATTGGGGACTGTCGGTTCCACATAGATGAGGCGGTCGCCTTCGTCAATGTGACTGCAGGCTACGAATGCCATTGTGGCAAGTGCTGTGAGGATATACGTCTTGACGTTCATGAGCAATCGTTTTTAGAAGTTATAATTGTACGACAGGGTGACACCTTTGCTGGCAGGCACATAGCGGCATACACCACCTGAACAGTTGTAACCTGCACGTGTACGGCCATAGCCCAGCTGCAGGCGATGGGCGCCAGTGCTGAAGGCCACACCACCCTGATAGTAGTGGGTGTGGGTTTCGCCCGCATTATACATATCGCCTGCGGAGAGCATCCAATGGGGCGCCAACGACAGTTCCAACAGTCCGTAGAGCCAGTCGCCCTGATCGTCGGCAGTGGTCAGATACTGTACCTCGGCACGCAAGGCGGTCTTCGAAGCCAGCTGGTATTTACCGTCGGCAATGAAGATATTGCTACGCACCATGCCGCCTTCGCCTTCGACAACGGTTTTGTTGTAACGCTGGTTCATGTACATCAGCGTCAGACGGAAGTCCTTGGTCCAGCGACGTGTCAGTTGGACGTCGATGTCCTGATAAAACGTCTCACCCTCCCAACGGACGTGCGAGAAATTCATCTTGACATTCATGCCATACTTGCCACCCAGCGTGCTCTTACGCTTGAAGTTATAGCCCGCCTCTGCCTGCCAAGCCCACTCGCCGCCCGCCAACTGTGTGGCGTAGGGGTAGAGAGCCGCCAACGCGTAGGTATGGTCCTGCGTGAACGCTGGCAGGTGATTGATGAACGACGAGGTGCCAATCATTGAACGGAGGCTGCGGAACGCCATATTTTCGCTACGTTTAGCCTGCAGCAACAGGCTCAGGCCTTTCTTCGAGTAAGAACCGGAGAAGAGCGCTGTCGTACCCTTGTCGTAGCTATACTGGTTGTCGAACGAGGGATCCTGCGTCTTCTGCGCGTATTCAGCCAAGAGACTCCACGGTCCGCTGTTCAACGAGGCTCGCACGTCCCAGGCATTGACAAATTCCGGAAGGTTCAGTTTGTGGGTAGCATCAACGAAGATATCCTCCTGACTTTCGTATTTGTTGACCCACGAAGCACCCAGCGTCAGTTTGGTGTCCGACTTTTGCAGACTGGGAATCCATTCGTTCAGCGCCACCTCGGCATCGGCACCGCTGACCAGTGATTTGTTCCACTTCCAATAGCGGCGCTGCTTGCCTGAGAGGGCCTTAATGGTAACGCCCTTCATGGGTTTCACCACCAGACGTCCGCCAAGGAGCGAATTGTCGATGCCCAGCGAGCGTTCCTCGTAAGTGCGCAGGATGAGACCAGAGCCAAACTGCTCGTAGAAGGTTCCTGCCGTCAGTTCCGCACACCCCAGTCGTCCCTTCACCCAGAAGTGGGGAACACCCCACCCTTTGAAGTCGTTTTCGAAGCCGGGCAGGGGATGTTCGAGATATTCCATGCGCACACCAGCATCGACGTACTGGCTTTGCAACTGCAGGTCGATATAGGTGTTGGTGAGAAAGTCTTCCGTTTTCTCAGCCCCTATCTCCTTGTCGTTCTCAGGCAGCAACATATCGCTCTGCACCGTTCCGTGAAGCGTGACACCTTGCTTCTTTTCCTGAGCATTTACAGCCAGACAGCAATATGCGACCAACAATAGCAATAGACTTCTCATGCGTTTATCTGATAAGCTCTTTGACTTTTTCAATGAGTTCCGTTTCCTCGCCATCGGTATAGCCCGCATGGCGATAGACAATATTTCCTTGACCATCGACAATGAGGACATAAGGTATCATCTGGATGCCCAGTGCACGCTTGAGGTCACCATTGGGGTCGAGCAACACGTCGTATTCCCAGTTGTGGTTATCGACAAGAGGCTTCACCTTATTGATGTTCTGTCCTTGGTCAATGGATACTGCGAATATCTTGACGCCTGTCTCCTGCTGCCAGTCTTCATATACCTCGCTGATGGCATCGAGCTCGCGATTGCAAGGCTTGCACCACGTAGCGAAGAAATCGATGATAAACGGCTTGCCACCATTGGAAAGCGTATCGACGTTGACGGCCTTACCATCCATGGTCTTGATAGTCACAGATGGGAGCTGGGCATTGCTTGGCAAAGAGAATGCCAACAGCAGGGCGAACAGGGGAAAAAGTAATTTTCTATTCATCGTTTCTAACTTTATTTCGTTTACAGCCGACAAAGATACGAAAAAAAGTGAAGAGTGAAGAATGAAGAATGAAAAATTTTCTTCTACCCTTCACTTTTTTGCCTTTTCACCTTTTTACTTTTTTACTTTTTTACCTTTCTACAGCGGATCGACATCATAGTAGATTTGCAACGAGGAATAACGCTTGTCGGCCATCATCTGCTGTTGTGCCGTAAGCAGATATTGGCGCACACGAGGCATGTCGATGCCCAGTTCGAGTTTCAGCACCAGCTTGCGGATGTTCTGTCCACTGACCTTGGCGACGGAGGGTTTGTCGGGTCCCAGCACACGAGCTCCGAACCATTGGCGCAGACGGGCTCCCATCTCCGTAGCTGCAGTCTCGACAACGGCATTCTGGCGGTGGCGCAGGAAGACGTAAATCAAATGGGTGAATGGCGGATAGTGGAACAGTTGGCGTTCGGCAACGAGGCCTTTGTATAAAGAAATGTAGTCGTTGTGTACCACGTGACGGATAACGGGTGTCTGGGGCTGCTTGGTCTGTAGGATGACCAGTCCGCGACGACGTTTGCGTCCTGCGCGTCCACTGACCTGCGACATCATCATAAACGAGTGTTCAAAGGCGCGGAAGTCGGGTTGGTTCATCATGCTGTCGGCATTGACGATACCTACGACGCTGACATTGTCGAAGTCGAGACCCTTCGAAATCATTTGCGTGCCGATGAGGATGTTGGTACGCCCTGCTCCGAAGTCGGTGATGATGCGTTCGTAGGCATTGCGGGTACGGGTGGTGTCGAGGTCCATACGAGCAATACGGGCCTCAGGAAAAACCTCGCGCACCTGTTCTTCTATCTTCTCCGTACCAAAACCACGCGTACGCAGGTCTGTACTGCCACAACAGGGACACTCCGTAGGTATACGGTAGGTAAAACCGCAGTAGTGGCATGTCAACTGGTTCAGTTGTCGATGAAGCGTCAGCGATACGTCACAATGCTGGCAGGTGGGTACCCAGCCACACTGGTGGCACTCAATGACAGGAGCAAAACCGCGACGATTCTGAAACAGGATAACCTGTTCACCACGTTCCAGGGCTTCACGCATACGCGCCAACAGCAGGGGAGAGAATGCTCCTGCCATCATTTTCCGATGCTGGAGGTCGGCCGTGTCTACCACCTGTATCTCAGGCAGTTCGATACCCTTGTAACGCTCCGTCAGTTCCACCAGTCCGTACTTGCCCGTCTTGGCATTGTGGTAGCTTTCCATAGACGGCGTCGCAGTGCCCAGCAGTATCTTAGCTTTTGGCTCTTGGCTTTTAGCCTTTGGCTCAGGGCTAACAGCTAACTGCCAACTGCCAGTAGCAAGATGCGCCAACATGATGGCGGCACTGCGGGCATGATAACGTGGAGCAGGATCCTGCTGCTTGTAGCTGGTCTCGTGTTCCTCGTCGACAATGACCAGTCCCAGTCGCTGGAAAGGCAGGAATACGGCACTACGGGCACCGAGGATAACATCGTAAGGATTGGGCGAGAGTTGTTTTTGCCAGATTTCCACGCGTTCGGCATCGGAATACTTGGAATGGTAGATGCCCAGACGATTACCGAAGATACGTTGCAGACGTTGCATCATCTGCACCGTCAGCGCTATCTCAGGCAGGAGGTAGAGCACCTGTTCCTTGCGTTCGAGGGCTTGGCGGATGAGGTGGATATAGATTTCCGTCTTACCAGAGCCCGTCACCCCATGCAACAGCGTCACCTGTTTCTTCATCTGCTGCATCAGAATATCGTTGTAGGCATTCTCCTGAGCGGCACTGAGGGGTTGGATGAGGTCAGGGCGATAGTCGCCACCATGATTCAGACGACCGACTTCTACCTCGTAGGTTTCGAGCAGCTGACGCTTCACCAGTTGGTTGATGGTCTCGGCAGAAGCGCCACTGGCATTCATCAGTTCTTCGCGTGTGACCTCCTGCGGATGGCAGTCCTCTTGGTCCCACCCTGATAAAGCCAAATACTCGATAAAGGCCTCGAGTTGTTTCTTGGCCCTCGACAATACGTTCAGCGCCACATGCAGGGCCGTCACGTTACGGTATTGCAGGGTCAGACGGATGTAAGTCTCCGTGCGTGGCTTATAGCCGTCCTCAGCTTTCAGCCCTGCTGGCAGTGCCGCTTTGTACACCTCACCAATTGGCGACAGGTAATAGTCACTAATCCAGTGCCACAGACGCAGTTGCTGTTCGGTGACGATAGATGTCTGGTCCATGACTTGCTGAATGGGCTTCACCGCATAACCCTCAGGTTTTGTCGTATGAACGCGACCAACCAGTCCGACATATGTTTTCGAACGTCCAAAGGTCACCAGCACACGAACACCTACCTGCACCGTCATGCTTTCAGGCACAGCGTAGGTAAACATCCCATGCAGGGGAACTGGCAGAATCACATCAACATACGTCATACAGGCGGCAAAGATACAAAAAAATAGGCTAACTGCAAAGAGTTAGCCTACCTTTTATGATGTTATGTTTATCTTACTTAACGTTTCCAACCTTGATGAGGTACTCTCCTATTTGAACTGCATTCAGCGCAGCACCCTTGCGGATCTGGTCGCCAGAGAGCCAGAAGGTCAGACCATTCTCATCGCTGAGGTCCTTGCGGACACGACCCACATAGACGTCATCCTTGCCAGCAGTCTCTAACGGCATGGGATACTTCAAGTTGGCAGGGTCGTCAACGAGCGTACAACCAGGAGCAGCGGCAATAGCCTTCTGAGCTTCCTCAACGCTGATGGGCTTCTCAGTCTCAATCCAAACGCTCTCAGAGTGACTGCGCAACGAACTGACACGCACACACATAGCCGAGCACTTGGCATCGGTATGCATAATCTTGCGGGTCTCGTTATACATCTTCATCTCTTCCTTCGTGTAGCCGTTGGGCTGGAAGACGTCAATCTGCGGAATGACGTTGTAAGCCAACTGGTGGGCAAACTTCTTGATGGTCTTTACCTCACCCTCTTCTACCATCTCCTTATACTGCTGTTGCAGTTCGGCCATAGCGGCGGCACCAGCACCAGAAGCGCTCTGATAAGAAGAAACGTGGATGCGCTTGATGTGCGAGATTTTCTCCAGTGGCTGAAGCACGACGACCATCATAATGGTGGTACAGTTAGGGTTGGCAATGATGCCGCGCGGACGGTTCAGGGCATCCTCAGCGTTGCACTCAGGCACAACCAAGGGTACATCGTCGTCCATGCGGAAAGCGCTGGAGTTGTCAATCATCACAGCACCATACTTCGTGATGGTCTCGGCAAATTCCTTCGACGTGCCGGCACCAGCAGAGGTGAAGGCGATGTCGACATCCTTGAAATCGTCGTTATGTTGGAGCAACTTCACAGTCAACTCCTTACCGCGGAAAGTGTATTTCGTGCCTGCTGAGCGTTCTGAGCCAAACAGCACAAGTTCGTCCATCGGGAAATTTCTCTGGTCGAGGATGCGTAAAAACTCCTGACCTACGGCACCTGAGGCACCCACAATTGCTACTTTCATAAGCCTAATTCTTTTCCAATATTATTATTTGGGGTGCAAAGGTAATCAAAATATTCGAAATACACGCCATTTTCTTTCATTTTTTCACTATTTCGTCTTTCCGACTATCACAATGCCACCATTTTCAGGGATGACAATGTTCATCTGCTGTTTCTTGTTCTGCTTGACAGTCTTCACGCTGCCAACGACGTTAGGATCGTTGGTATATTTAGCATCGTCAGCATAGACGGTCAGCTGCGTGTCCTTCACAAACATGGGCAGCGAGATGACTTTCTTCACCGGCTGCTTTTCAGCATTGATACCGGCTATGTACCATGTATCGCCAGCACGACGGGCAATGATGGCATACTTGCCAGGATAACCGTCGATGAAGCGTACCTCGTCCCAGTTCGTGGGCACCTGCTTCATGAAGTCGATAGCCCAGGCGGGAGCATCCTCGAGGTTGTTGGGAGCCAAGGCGAAGTGCTGGACGCTGCTCTGGAACAACACAGCGGTAGCCAACGCATAAATATCGCTGGTGCGACGATAGGTGCCACGATCGTTGCCTGTGCTATAGCGCTTGTTCAAAGCACTGCCACCCCAGTCCATCGAGGCTACGGTGTTGCGGATGAAGACGTGCGTACAGCCGTTCTTGGCCTCAGCATCGCAGGCACCCTGTCCGAAACTCAGGTTCTCGGAAGCCAGCACAGCCTCAGAGGCGACGTAGTTCGGATACATACGTTCCCAACCGCGAGGCAGCGTGCATCCGTGGAAGATACACTGCAATCCAAACTCGTTGGCATCAGTCAGAATGTCCTCGTAGAGCTGCATCATCACCTGCTTGTCACCTCCGAAGAAGTCGACCTTGATACCCAGGATGCCATTCTCCTGCATCCATTTCATCTCCTGACGACGAACGGAGCTCTTGTTCATCTTATGACGAGGACCCTGAGGAGCGTCGTTCCAGAAACCGTTGCTGTTGTACCACAGGAACAAACCTACGCCCTTCGACTGGGCATAGCGCGACAGCTCGGCAACCTTGTCGTAACCAATCTGTGAATCCCAGTGGGCATCAACCAATACCGAACGATAGCCCAAAGCGGCCGAGAAGTCGATATACTCCTTCTGCTCCTTAAAGTTGCAGCTGCCGTCCATGCGGATAATCCACGACCAGGTACCCTTGCCATAGGTATAGTCCTTCGAAGCCTTGTATTTGGGCTGCACGAGGTCGTTGGCGACGGTGGTCTCCACGATAGGAGCCAGCGTGGTACCAATAGTCATCGTGCGCCAGGGAGTCTGTGCAGGCAGGGCGACCTTAGCATTCGGAGTACCCCAACCGTCCATCTCTGATGCCTGCGGGAAGTCGATGCTGTATTTGGCACCGCCATCGTTCTTCAGCGCGCAACCGACATAGTTGCCATCAGTACCCGTTTCAGAAATAATCACCCAACCCTGAGGAGTCTTGAACAAGCAAGGGAAGGTATAGCCCTGACCCCAACCGTTCTTACCCATCTCGTCGTCCCAGGTATAGCTGGTCTCATAGCTGGGATAGGTACGGGCGAAACCACCCATCGGCTTCACCTGCGGACAGAGGAACGTGGTGCTACCCTCAGGCAGGATAAAGCTGCTGGCCTCGCTTTCGACGACAGCACTGAACATATCCTTCTTCCCACCATAGATCTTATAGCGATAGGCCACGTCACGACCTGTCACACGGAAAATGACGTCAATGGCGGGCTTACCGTCTTTCTCAAACTGGCAGACAGCCTCCGTAGCCTCATAGTTGACGTGGCTCTGCTTGATGGTCTTCAGCGAATACTCGTCCTTGACGGTGGTCGTCTGGCAGTCCTTCAGGGTAAGGCCCTGCGACAGGTCACCGAAGTTCATCACCACACCCAGCGGAGAGGGAGTGATAAATACGGTTCCGTCAAGCGTAACCTGATACGTGGCTTTACCGCCTTGGTCACTCACGGTAACGGCCATCTTGCCGTCGGGACTCTGGAATGTCTTCTCAGTTGCTTGGGCTGTCAGCAGACATAATGCCAATGCTGCAGCAGTCATCATTCGTTTCATCATAGTTCTTTTTTGGTTTTATATATTACTTCATACTTCTTACATCTTACATCATACCTCTTACATCATCCATCTTACATCTTCCTTCTTACCTCATACACTCCCCCTGCCTTGGTATCGAGATCGTACTCATAGACAGGACGGATGTCCAACTGTTCGAACGCTTTCAGTTCTGGAGAGCGTAAGGGCTGCTTGACGTCAGCCGATTCGAACAGCGCATTGGGACAAGGGCCAACGGCTTCCTTCAATCCCTTGCCCTGCAGAGGCACATAGGAACGCAGGCGCAGCTTGCCACCAATCGTCGAGCGTATGTTTGCAGAACGAAGGTCCCCTCCGTTCCATTTCTCGTCGACCACAAAACCGCCACGAGCCCTGAGGCCCTTTACTTCGCCGTCAGTCCAAGCATCAGGCAGGGCGGGCAACAAGTGTACGGCACCGTCGTGACTCTGTACCAGCATCTCGCAAACACCGGCAGCACAGCCGAAGTTACCGTCAATCTGGAAGGGCGGATGGGCATCAAACAGGTTCGGATAGGTACCGCCGTGACCTCCCCATTCCACTGAGTCGGGAATCAGCGTCAGCATATTCTTGATGATGCGGAAGGCGTGGTTGCCATCCAACATACGTGCCCAGAAATTAATCTTCCAGCCCAAACTCCAACCCGTAGCCATATCGCCACGTTGCTTCAGCGTGTTAGCAGCAGCCGAGAACAAATCCGGATGGGAATATGGTGAAATCTGATTCGAGGGATAGAGTCCGTAGAGGTGCGAGATATGACGATGCTCGTCCTTCGGATTGTCACCATCCCACATCCACTCCTGCAACTGTCCGTAACGACCAATCTGCATGGGAGGCAGTTGCTGGAGGGCAGTACGATAGACGGCAGTAGAATCGTCGCTGATGCCCAACACCTGAGCGGCACGTACCACCTGGTTCAAGGCATCAAACACAATCTGGTTGTCCATCGTAGAACCAGCCGTCACGGTGGTGTTCTTACCCACGGGGCCGTGCTCTGGCGATACGGTAGGCACCGTGACCAGCCAACCAAATTCAGGGTGAATGCGCATATAGTCCAACAGGAAGTCGGCAGCACCCTTCATCACAGGATAGTAGTCTGCCAGCAACTGCTTGTCACCTGTAAACAAATACTGTTGCCAGATATGCGTCGTCAACCATGCACCACCCGTTGGGAACATTCCCCACGTGGTACCGTCGACGGGTCCGGCAATACGCCAAAGGTCAGTATTGTGATGAGCCACCCAACCCTTGCAACCATACATCTCCTGTGCGGTCTTGACACCCGTCTCGCTCAGGTCCTTGATCATTACAAACAGCGGTTGCTGGTTTTCCACGAGGTTGCCAACCGTTGAAGGCCAGTAGTTCATCTCAGCATTAATATTGATGGTGTACTTTGAATCCCAGGCGGCATTCTTCTTGTCGTTCCAAACGCCCTGCAGATTGGCAGGCTGTCCGCTAGGCTGCGAACTGGAAATCAGCAGGTAACGGCCGTATTGCATCATCAGCGACACCATATCGAGGTCGCTACCGTCGAAATTCGTCAGGCGCTGGTCGGTAGGCAAAGCCGCTGTTTCCGCAGGTTTTCCTGCGGGTTCACCCAACTTCAGCGATACGCGGTTGTACTGCTCCTGGTATTTCTTCAGGTGCTCCTTCAGCAGCTGCTTGTATGCCTTGCCCTTGACGCCAGCCAGCGTCTGGTTGTTCTTCTTCACGGGGTTACCGCTGATGTCGTGATAGTTCACGTAGTTGGTGGCGGCGGTGATATACAGCGTCGCAGTAGTGGCGTCGTCCACAGCTATCGACGTTGCCTTATGCGCTATCTTACCGTCCGACTCCACCAGGATGCGGCACTCGGCTTTCAGACCGGCCTTGATGCCCTCCTGCTCCACACCGTCGACAACGGCAGCCAGTTCGTTGACGCGACCATTTATGCCTTCATGTTCGTAAACCGAAAAGACCTGTGCATTCAGCTGACTGTCGAAGCTCATGTCGAACTCCAGCTCGCCTTTCTTCGAGGCTTCCAGTCGTACGATGATGACATTATCTGCCTGCGAAGCAAAGACGGTACGCACATACTTCACACCATCCACCTCGTAGGTCGTGGTATTTAGCGCATTGCCGAGGTTCAGTTCACGACGGTAATTGACAGGCTCTGCATCGCTGTCATAGTCGAACTTGAGTTTCAGACTGCCCAACGGCAGGAAACGCATGCCGTGAGGACCGCGGAAGAAATACTTATCCAACAACTGGTGGGCCTCCTCTTCACGACCCATCAGCGTCAGGTCGCGCACCTCCTGCAAGTGTTCGCGGGCTTCAGGACTGTTATTGTTGTGAGGGGAACCGCTCCAGAAGGTTTCCTCGTTGAGCTGGATTTCCTCTGTCTTAACGCCACCATAGACCATTGCCCCCAGATGGGAATTGCCTATGGGCAGCGCTTTCAGCCATTTCTTGGCGGGTTGGTCGTACCATAATTTATGCTCTTGGGCTGTAGCAGTCAATGCCAACAGACAGACTGCCATTGTCGTTAATAACTTCTTCATATTTCTTAATGTTCAATGTTCAACGTTCAATGTTCAATGTTAATCTCTTGTCCTTGATAGTTTACTGTCTTCGTTGTGCCGTCAGGCCAAACAACTGTGAATGCTCTCGTCTGAAGCATTCCTGGATATTCACCCTTCCTTGCACCGATGGTCAGCGTGTGCTTCTTGTCATTCCAGCTAAACTGGATGACACTGTACATGCCTTTCTCGTAGTTATAGTCGTCGCCCTCGTCTTCATAGAGCACAAAACTACCGTCAGCACCAGGATAGACACGCAGTTCGAGGTTGTCCCAAGTCTTCTCGCCAACATACTGCATCTCTGGACCCAGCGGCAGGATACTACCAGCACGCACGAACATCGGCACGCGGTCGAACGTCGTCTCAAGGGTAATGCTCCGTCCGCCCTTGTATGCCTTGTTGGTCCAGAAATCATACCACGTAGCACCCTTCGGCAGGTACTTCACAGCGCTCTTCGTGGCCGTCCAGTCAACATTTCTTCCATCATCCTTCTTACTTCCTACATCTTGACGGTCCCACCCCGTCATGGCATCCGTGCGGATGATCTTTTCTTCTGTATATTGTGGGTCGACGATGGGTGCAGCGAGGATGCTACGACCGAACATAAACTCGTCGGTCATGTTCCACACCTTCTTGTCCTGGGCGAAGTCAGCGAACAGCGGACGCAGATAGCTGTCGTTATTGCTCGTCACCTGCCAGGCGGTGCTATATAAATAAGGTAACAGACGATAGCGCAGACGAATCATCTTCTCGATGGCGTCATACACCGGCTCGCCTTTCTTGCCAAACTGCCAGATCTCGCGAGGTGCATCAGCACCATGACTGCGGAACACGGGGCAGAACAGTCCGTACTGCATCCAGCGCACATACAGCTCCTGGAACTGAGGATTCTTCGGTGCCGAGGCTGGGCCCTGGGTATTGTAGGAACCACAGAAGAAACCACCGATGTCTGTATTGAAATTGGGATTGCCCGTCAGCGAGAAGCTCAGTCCTGCAGGCACCTGTTTGCGCAACATATCCCACGACGAGTTCACGTCGCCGCTCCACATGTTCGAGCCGTAGTGCTGCTGACCTGCAAACGACGAGCGCGTCATGATGAACACGCGCTTTTGGCTATTGGCTGTTGGCTGTTGGCTTCTTTACGTTGGGCCTGATAGATACCGCGAACGGTCTCCAACGGGAAGGCATTACGCTGTGAACGCCAGGTACCGCCATACACCTTGTGCGCATAGTCGCTCTCGCGGGGATTGAAGAAGTCGGGGTCGGTAGAGTCCATCCACCACGCGTCACACCCGTAGTCGTAGAGCGTCTTCAGGTATTTCCAATAGATGGCGCGGGCCTCAGGACTGAAAGCATCATAGACCTTCACACCCGAAGGATATTTCATGACGGGCGGCCAGATATGCGAGATACCGCTTTGTGGCCACGTCTCGAAAGGCAACAGCAACCCCTTTTCGTTCAGTTCGCGGAACTGCTGCGTCTGAGGTCCGAAGCTGGCCCAGATCGAGATCATAAAATGGGCGTGCTTGGCGTGCACATTCTTAATGAGCTGAGGCCCTGTAGCAAAGTCCTCCGACAGGAAGTCCATCGCGTTCCACAGATAGTTCGAGCCCCAATACTGCCAGTCCTGAATGATACCGTCCAGAGGCACCTGCAAGGCACGGTATTGGTCGACGATGCTCTCCGTCTCAGCGGCAGTCTTATAACGCTCCTTCGACTGCCAGTAGCCGTAGGTCCACAGCGGGAACATCGGCACGTCGCCTGTGAGGTGACGCATCTGGGCTATCACACCGTCGGCACTTCCACCGTACATGAAGTAGTAGTCAATGCCCTGACCGGCCTCAGAGGTAAACGACATCCCCTCGGCATTATCCTCAAACAGCGTCGGCGAATAGTTCTCCCAATAGAGTCCCCAGCCCTTGATGCTCTGCAACACGTTCTGGAAGTCCTCCAGATTCGACTGCTCCATGCGTTTCTTCTCGCCCCTGCGGTTCATCTTGCCGTTCTGGATGGTTCCCAGACCGTAGATGGCCTCGTCCTTGTCGAGGAAGAAACTCTGACTGACTTCGAACTCACCCGTGTTCTTACGCACCATGCTGATGCCCTTTTCCCTCAGGAGCACCTTACCCTTGTTCGTCATAAAGACCAGGGTCTGCGTCTCGGGTTCCAGCTTCACCGTCAGCTCGCTGCTCTTCCACGAATTACCCGTATGCGTCACAGGAACATGCTCCGGTTTGGCAGTAATGACCAACGTCTTCGTAGGCTCACCCTTTACCACATGAACGATACTCGGCGTGAAGAACTCCACCTTCACGTCCTGGGCCTTGACACTGCCCAGCGACATGGCCATCAGCCACGCAAACATCACAATCTGCTTCATCATTTTAGGACTTGATCTGGTTTATGGCTGCGAAGGTACGAAAAAAAAGTGAGCTGACCAAACATCAGCCCACCTTTTTAAAACTCTTAACTCTTCTTGTGTCTCGTGTTATCCGTGTTCGTCTAAAACGGTCCGAATCCCATACATGACGTGGTTCCCAGGGCCGTGGCGGCCGCCGTGATGGCTGCTACTATCACCTTCAACAGCACATCCCAAAATCGCTTGTTCTTCATAATCTTTAACTTCTTACCTCTTACCTCTTACTTCTTACCTCTAAAAGAGTTGCCCCGCGAGGGGGCGAACTCTTTTAATCCTGTCCCATGCCGTCGTCGTTGCTCGACTTGGTGAACACTCGGCTGGCG